>DASXDW010000031.1:0-27636 GCA_036490435.1 Solirubrobacteraceae bacterium | reverse complement strand
CTCAACACCTACGCCGACGTGACGGTCGCCGAGCCGGTCGGCACTGACCTGCAGTACTACGTCGCCGAGCGCGCCGAACAGTTTCGCGGCGTTCAGGTCCAGCAGGCGACGACGAGCGGCTACCCCTATCAGGACCTCGCTGCACAGACGCTGGGGACGGTCGGCCGTCTGTCGCAGGCCGAGGAGAAGGAGGCGAACTTCAAGGGCGCCAACCCCAACGCGATCGTGGGCCAGTCGGGGCTGGAGTACGAGTACGACAAGTACCTGCGCGGCAGCTACGGCCATCAGAACGTCAAGGTGAACGCCGATGGGATCGCGGTCGGTCAGGGCCGCAAGAAGGAGCCCGTCTCCGGCGACGATCTGAAGACGACGCTGGATCTGCGGCTCGAGCAGGTCGGCGATCAGGGGCTGGCACACTCGATCGGCCTGAACCAGGGGCTTGGCGGCGCGTTCGTGGCGATGAATCCTCAGAACGGTTCGATCTACGCGATGGGATCGAACCCGTCGTTCGATCCGACGATGTTCACCCACCAGATCTCCGAGAAGGAGATCAAGTACCTCCAGTCGCCGGGCGCCAACGCGCCGCTCTACAACAGGGCGAGCCAGTCGGTCGCTCCGACCGGGTCGACGTTCAAGGTCATCACCGCGACCGCTGCGCTCGAGAGTGGGGCCTGGACGCCGAGCGAGACGTTCGACGACACCGGAGAGTTCTGCCCGACCCCCAACGACCCCTCGTCCTGCCTGAACAACGCCGGCCACGCCGCGTACGGTCCCCTGGACATCACAAGCGCGATCAGGGTCTCCGACGACGTGTTCTTCTACCACCTCGGTGACATCCTCAACGTCGACAAGCCCCAGGGCGGGCCGCTGCAGACCTGGGCGCGGCGATTCGGGATCGGTCGCAACCCGCACATCGACCTGCCCCCGGGCCAGGTCAGCAACGGCAACCTTCCGACCCCGGCGTGGTTCGACCATCGCAGCCGCGAGGAGGCGGAGTGCGAGGCCGCGACTGGGCCGTTCCGCTACACCAACGGCAAGACGACCAGCGCGCACATGAAGAAGGGCTACCACCGCTCCCCCAAGCATCCGTTGAGCTCCGGGGGCTGCGAGCTCGGGACACCCAACGTGACGTGGACGGTCGGCGACAACATCAACACCGGCGTCGGTCAGGGCGATGACGAGGTCTCGCCGCTGCAGCTGGCGATGGTCTACTCGGCGATCGAGAACGGCGGCACGATCGTCAACCCGCACCTCGGTCAGGACATTCAGGGCACGGATGGCACGGTGCTCCAGAAGCTCTCGTTTCCGGCGCTTCGCCACCTGCACATCGCCGGCGGGAACCTCGCCGCCATCCAGACCGGCCTGCACGAGGCCGCGCAGACGCCCGGGGGCACCTCCGACGACGTGATGGGCGACTTCCCCAAGGCGGTGTACGGCAAGACGGGTACCGCCCAGTACATCCCGACGAGCGGGCCGGACACCGGCCAGGAGAAGGACTACTCCTGGTACGTCTGCTACGTGCCGTCGAGCGTGACCTCGAAGCCGATCGTGATCGTGGTTTGGGTCGAGGGCGGTGGATTCGGCGACGTCGCCGCCGCTCCGGTCGCGCGGCAGATGCTCAACCAGTGGTTCCTGAGCAAGCCCGGTACCTACACGGCCGGGGTGTCCACGGACCGGTGAGCATCTCCGCCCTCACCCCCGCCGAGGAGACCGCCGCGGCCAACCGCCCGCGGGTTCCGTTCCTCGACCCGCTGCTGCTGCTGGCGGCGCTCGGACTCGTCGCCGCGTCGGCGCTCACGCTGCGCGGCGCCGCCGGGCGATCGGTGGCCGAGCATCAGATGATCTATGCCGGGATCGGGCTCGTGCTCTGCCTACTGGTCAGCCGCGTCGACTACACGCGCCTGCGCGAGTTCAAGTACGGCGCCTACGTGCTGATGATCGCGCTCAACCTCGTCGTCTACGGGATGCCCGCGCAGGCTGGGGCTCACCGCTGGATCCCGGTCCCGCTCGTCAACTTCCAGTCCTCGGAGTTCGGCAAGCTGCTGCTGGTGATCGCGCTGTCGGGCTTCATGGTCGACCGGGCGCGCCAGATGCACGAGCGGCGCACGACGGCGCGGATCATGCTGCTCGCGCTCGTGGGGGCGATCATCGTGATCCCGCAGCCCGACCTCGGCACCGGCCTGGTCTATGTGGCGATCGGCTTCGCCGTGCTGTTCTTCGCCGGCACGTCGTTCCGCCAGATCGGCGGGCTCGTCGCGCTGTTCGCGGTGTCGATCACGATCGCGCTGGTCGTTGCGCCCGCGCTCGGCGTGCACGTCCTCAAGTGCTACCAGGTGCAGCGGATCACGGCCTTCCTGCATCCGAACTCGACACGGTCCTGCCCGGGCGCTCCTGACCCCTCCTACCAGATCAAGCAGTCTCTCACCGCGCTCGGATCCGGTCAGAAGACCGGCCAGGGGATCCACGCCACCCAGACCAAGGAGGGCTTCCTTCCGGTCAACACCTCGGACTTCGTGTTCGCCTCGTTGGGCGAGATCTACGGCTTCGTCGGCTGTGCGATCGTGCTCGGGCTGTACGCGCTGCTGATGTGGCGCGCATTACGCATCATCACGATCTCCAAGAACCTGTTCGGCTCGCTGATCGGGGCGGGAGTGCTCGCGATGTTCATGTTCCAGGTCTTCGTCAACGTCGGGGTCACGATCGGGATCGCGCCGATCACGGGCGTCCCGTTGCCGCTTGTCAGCTACGGCGGATCGTCAGTGATCACGAGCTTTATCGGGATCGGTCTGCTGCAATCCATCTACGTGCAGGGCCGCGCCGCTATCGCGTCGAAGGGCCGCACGCTACTTTCTTAGGAACCGAGCGCCCGTTACGAAGAGGCTGCTCGAAGAGACTTTCAAAGGAATGACCAAAATTGAAGAAACAGGTGTTGGTCAGCGTCGACCGTGGCGAGACACGAGTTGCGCTGCTGGAGGCGACCGGAACCCCGTCGCCTCGCAAGACCGCGGCCGGACAGGCCCCACGGCGCCGTCGAAGCGCCAAACCGACTGACGAGTACCGCGTCGCCGAGCTGTATCTCGAGCGTCGCGGCGCGCGCTCGATCGTCGGCAACATCTACAAGGGCCGCGTCGACAACGTCCTCGCAGGGCTAGAGGCGGCGTTCGTCGACATCGGCCTTGAGAAGAACGGCTTTCTACATGTCGACGAGATCGTGCTGCCGGGCGTCGAGGCGCCCCGTCGCGGTCGCGGCCAGGGCAAGGACGGCCGCAACATCACCGATCTGCTCAAACCAGGTCAGGAGGTCGTGGTCCAGGTCGTCAAGGACCCGCTGAAGACCAAGGGCGCCCGCCTCTCGATGGACCTCACGATCGCGGGGCGCTACATGGTGTACGCGCCGTACGGCGAGGGGATCGGCGTCAGCCGTCGTCTCGACGACAAGGAGCGTGAGCGCCTGCGCAAGCAGGCCGCCAAGCTCGACCTCAGGGGTGGGGGCGCGATCATCCGCACCGCCGCGCAGGGCGCGCAGCGCGCCGACCTCGAACGGGAGATGCTCTACCTGTTCAAGCTCGGCGAGGTGCTCGAGAAGCGCGTGGAGGAGACCAACGCGCCGTCGCTCGTCTTCCAGGAGGCCGATCTGTCGGTCCGCGTCGTGCGTGACATCTTCTCCGCCGACTTCGAACGCGCCGTCGTCGACGACGAGAAGCAGCATCGTCGGCTCACCTCGTTCTTCAGCCGGACCGCGCCCGACCTCGTCGAGCAGGTCGAGCTGTGGAAGGAGCCGGAGCCGCTGCTGTCCGCCTACGGGGTGGACGACGTGCTCGCCTCCACGCTCTCTCGCCGAGTCGACCTGCCGAGTGGCGGCTACCTGGTGATCGACTACGCCGAGGCGCTCACCGTCATCGACGTCAACTCGGGCTCGTTCATCGGGCGCGGCAAGAGCGCCCGCCTCGAGGACACGATCACCAAGACGAACCTCGAGGCCGCCGACGCAGTCGTGAGTCAGCTGCGGCTGCGCGACATCGGCGGGATCATCGTCATCGACTTCATCGACATGGCGCGCGCCCGCAACCGCGACGCGGTGCTCAAGACACTGCGTAAGGCGCTTGACGAGGACCGCACGAAGACGTTCGTGGTCGAGATCTCTCCGCTCGGACTGGTCGAGATGACCCGTCAGAACGTCACCGAGGGCGTGCGGGAGATCATGACCCGGCCCTGCCCCACGTGCGACGGCGAGGGCGTGATCAAGTCCGAGGAGACGATCGCGATCGAGTTCGAGCGCCGCATGCGCGACCTGGCCAAGGAGACCGAGGCCGAGGCGATCCTCATCCAGATGAACCCCCGGGTGAGCGCCGAGTTCACCGGCAACGACGCCCGCGCGCTGCACGCCGTCGAGGAGGAGACCGGCAAGTGGTTTCACTTCGAGGGCTCCGAGGGTCTCCCGCTGGGCCATTTCCGGGTGCTGCTCGAAGGCGACCGCGAGCAGGTGCTGGAGCGTGCGCTGCCCTTCCGCGAGGGCGAGGAGGTCCACGTCGAGATCGTGGAGCCCCACATGTACAGCCCCGGCGACGCCGTGGCCAAGATCGACGGCTACATCATCTCGATTACCGGGGGGACCAAGTACGTAGGTGAGAAGCACCTGGTGCGGATCGACGAGGTGGGGAGGACCGCCGCGGTGGCCTCGCTGCTCGACGTGGCGCCCGCGGAGAACGATGCTTCCGACGATGAACTAGACTCGAAGCCTCGGCGTCGCGGCCGCAGGGGCGGGCGACGCCGTTCGGGCGCCAAGGCCGGTTCGGCGGCGGGCTCGTCCGGTTCGGAGTGACCACACATCTGGGGGGAGACCCCCCCCAGAACCCCCCCCCAAAAAAAAGACTGACCATGTACGCGATCATCAAGACAGGCGGCAAGCAGTACCGCGTCCAGGAGGGCGAGTGGCTCCTCGTGGAGCGGCTGCCCGTGGACGATGGGGCGACCATCACGATGGACACGCTCCTCTACGTCGACGGCGACAACGTGGTCGACGGTGACGACCTGTCCAAGGTCACGGTGGAGGCCAAGGTGCTGGCGCACGAGCGCGGTCCCAAGCTGCGCGTGGTGAAGTTCAAGCCCAAGCGGGGCTACCGCCGCCGCAACGGCCATCGCCAGAACCTCACCCGGATCCAGATCACCTCGATGAAGCTGGGCTCGGGCCGCAGCCGGTCCAAGGCGAAGGCCGCGTCCGCCCCATCTGAGGAGCCAGCGACTGTGGAGGGAACCGATGGCGCATAAGAAAGGTCTGGGATCCAGCCGCAACGGCCGCGACTCCAACCCCAACATGCTCGGCGTCAAGGTGTTCGCCGGGCAGACCGTCACCGGCGGGGAGATCATCGTCCGCCAGCGCGGTACCCGCTTCAAGCCCGGTGAGGGCGTCGGGATCGGCAAGGACGACACGATCTACGCCCGGTCGGCCGGCACCGTGCAGTTCACCACCGGCCGCCGCGGCCGGGTCATCTCGGTCGCCCAGGCCGACGGCGGCGAGTAGCTTCTAAAAAGCGGCGTGCGCGTCCTACGCGGTCGCCGCTTCGCCGATCTGCGCCGTGCAGAACGGACAGCGCCGTGCCGCCAGCGGAACGGCGCTCGTGCATTCCGGGCACGGCTTGGTCGTGGGGTCTTCCTTGCTGCGCCGAGCCATCAGCGCGTTGTAGGGCCGCACGACGAAGAAGAAGATGACGGCCGCCGTCGTCAGGAACGTGAAGAGCGCGTTGAGGAAGTCGCCGTAGAGGAAATGACTTCCGTTGATCGTGAACGACAGCGCGGAGAAGTCGGGCTGGCCGAAGACCAGGGCGATGATCGGAGTGATCAGGTCCCCGATGAACGACTTCAGCAGGGCAGCGAACACCGCCCCCATGACGAAGGCCACCGCCAGGTCGACGAGGTTCCCCCGCATCAGGAACGTCTTGAAGTCTTGCAGCAGGCTCACGTCGAAGGGGTGTTTGACCCCGGAGCCGTTATCCCTCCTGGGAGGTGGCCCGGATGAGGATCTCGTTGACGTCGACCGACGGCGGCTGGGAGACCGCGTACATGACGGCGCGGGCGACGTCCTCCGCGACGAGCGCGGTCTTGGGCTGGTTCTCGAAGAACGGGGTGTCGACGGCGCCGGGCTCGATCAGCGTGACCCGCACGCCGCTTCCGTTGAGCTCCTGGCGGGCGCCCTCGCCCATCGCGGTGACCGCCCACTTGGTGGCCGAGTACAGCGAGCCGGGTAGCGCTCTGCGCCCCGCCACCGAGCCGGTGAGCAGGAGATGGCCCTGGGAGGCCGTGAGCGCCCCCACCGTGGCCCGGATGGTGAGCGCCGCGCCGTAGACGTTGGTGAGCACCATCTCACGCCAGAACTCGGGGGTCTCTGAGAGGAAGCCGCGCTTGGCGCCGAAGCCCGCGTTGGCGAAGGCGACGTCCAGCTGCCCGAAGCGATCGAGGACCTGAGCCACCATCGCCTCCTGGTCTGACCACTCGGTCACGTCGCAGGTGATGGCCAGGGCGCGCTCATCGCCACCCAACTCGCCGGCCAGGGCCTCGAGCTTGTCGGCCGAGCGAGCGGCCAGGGCGAGCCGGTAGCCGGCTTCGGCAGCGGCGCGCGCCGTGGCGGCGCCGATTCCCGACGACGCGCCGGTGATGAGGAACACGGGATCGGCCATAAGCTCACAGCATGCACGATCGCGCGCGAATCCACGTTCAGGCTGGCGGTGGGGGGGACGGGGCCCTCAGCTTCCGCCGCGAGGCTCACGTGCCCAAGGGCGGCCCCGACGGCGGCGACGGCGGTCGTGGCGGCGATGTCGTCCTGGTGTGCTCGGACTCGCTGCGTGATCTGGAGTCCTTCCGGCGTCGGTCGCACTTCAAGGCCCGGCGCGCCGGACACGGCGAGGGCTCTCTTCGCCACGGCGCCGACGGGGCCGCCCTGGAGATGATGGTCCCGCCCGGGACCGAAGTGCTCGTCGAGGCCGATGGCACCCGCTACGACCTCGTGGCAGCCGGACAGCGCGCCGTGGTCGCCCGCGGCGGCTCGGGCGGGCGCGGCAACAAGCGCTTCGCCGGCCCCACCCATCAGACGCCGCGCTTCGCCGAGCGGGGCCTGCCCGGCGAGGAGACCTGGCTGGAGCTGCGGCTCAAGCTGCTGGCCGACGTCGGGCTCATCGGCCTGCCCAATGCCGGCAAATCCTCGCTGCTGGCCCGCCTCACCCGCGCCCATCCCAAGGTCGCCGGCTACCCGTTCACCACCCTCTCGCCGGTGCTGGGCACGCTGCAGACCGACACCCGCCAGCTCGTGATCGCCGACATCCCGGGGCTCATCGAGGGTGCCAGCGACGGCGCCGGCCTCGGCCACGAGTTCCTCGCCCATGTCGAGCGGACCCGGCTGCTGGTGCACGTGCTCGACCTCAACCCGCTCGACGGCTCTGACCCGGTGGCCAACCACGCCACCGTGGAGCACGAACTGGCCAGCCACGACCCGCGGCTCGCCGCCCTGCCCCGGCTCCTCGCCCTCTCCAAGGCCGACCTGGTGGACGCGGATACCGCCGCGGCGGCGCGGTCGGAGTGGCAACAGCGGCTGGGCCCCGACGTGCCTGTGATCGTCACCTCCGCGGTGAGCCGGGTGGGCCTGGATGAGTTGGCGGCCGAGCTGGTGCGCCGCGTGCCCGAGACCGCCCCCGCTGTCCCCGATGACGGCGATGCGGGCGTGGCGTCGGACCTCGGCGGCGCCGACCTCGCCGAGCACCAGGTGTTTCGCCCGGCGGCGCCGCGCGCCTATCAGGTGCGACGGCTCGGCGATGGGAGCTTCAGCGTCACCGGGGCCGGAGTGGAGCGGCTGCTGGCCCGCTACGACCTCGACAACGAGGAGGCGCTGGCCCACCTGGAGCGGCGGCTGCGTGGAATCGGCGTATTGGGCGCGCTGCAGGCCCAGGGGTTCGAGGCCGGTGACGAGGTGGAGATCGCGGGGATCGCGTTCGATCTCGATCCCGACGTCTGACCGTCGTGGGGGTTGTGGCCGCCGTACCCTTGAAACCGCCCATGGGACCTCTTGTCGTCAAGCTCGGCTCCAGCATCGTCGCCAACGAGAAAGGCGAGGTGCGCACCGATGTCCTGGGCCGGATCTGCGACGAGGTCGCAGCGCTGCACCAGAATGGCCGCGGGCCGATCATCGTCACCAGCGGAGCGATCGCGCGCGGGATGGGCGTGATGGAGCTGCCGGTGCGCCCGCGGACGATCGACGAGCTGCAGGCGGCCAGCGCTGTGGGCCAGGGCAAGCTGTACCAGGTGTATGACGAGCTGCTGCGCGCGCGGGGGGTGCCGACCGCGCAGGTGCTGCTCACGTTCTTTGACATGAGCGCGCGGACGCACTACCTCAACGCGCGCCAGACGCTGCGCAAGCTGCTCGAGTGGCGGGTGGTCCCCGTGATCAATGAGAACGACACGACCACCACCGACGAGATCTCGTTCGGCAACAACGACTTCCTCGCCGCCCAGGTCGCGATCCTGCTCGGCGCCGAGCGGTTGCTGCTGCTCACCGACGCCGACGGCGTGTTCACCGCCGACCCGCATCTGAATCCGGCGGCCCGGCTCGTGGCCGAGGTCACGGACTTCAGCACGCTCGACCCGCTGGACATCGGGCAGACCGCCTCCCCGCTGGGCTCGGGCGGCATGCGCTCCAAGGTGGTGGCGGCCGAGATGGCCACCGCGGCCGGCATCCCCACGGTCATCGCCAGCGGCCTCACCCCCGGCACGATCGCCGCCGCCGCCGGCGGAGAGGCGACGGGGACGGGGTTCCCCGCGCGCGAGGGCCGCTACTCGAGTTTCAAGCTGTGGCTCAAGTACGCCAAGCCGGTACGGGGACGGGTGCTGGTCGACGCCGGTGCCGCCCGGGCGCTGCGCGGTGGGGGGGCGAGCCTCTTGCCGGTGGGCGTCGTCGAGGTGTCAGGCATGTTCGAGGCCGGCGACGCGGTGGAGATCGCCCATGAGAACGCGACCGTGGGTAAGGGGATCAGCAACTACTCGGCCGCCGAGTTGCGCCAGGTCCGGGGCCTGCAGTCCGGGGCGGTGCGCGCCGTCCTTCCGCGCGCGAGCGAAGAGGCGATCCACCGCGACTATCTGGTGTTGGCATAGCGGCCCGCCGGTGGAGTCCCGCCGGCGAGCCCTCGGTGTCCGGGCCGAGACGGGCCCGGGCACTCGATAACCTTTCCCGGCATGGCCAGCACCGCACTCTCCATCGCCGAGACCTGCCACTCCGCCAAGCGCGCCTCTCGCGCGCTGGCAACGCTGGGCTCGGGCATCAAGGACGAGGCGCTGTACGCGATGGCCGCCGCGCTGGAGCGGTCCACCGACCAGATCCTCGACGCCAACGCGCGCGATCTCGAGGCCGGCGAGGAGAACGGCCTGTCGGTGGCGCTGCTGGACCGGCTCGCGCTGAACCCCAGCCGCGTCGCCGCCATGGCCGCGGGCGTGCGCAAGATCGCCGCGCTGCCCGACCCTGTGGGCGAGGTCATCGACGGCTCGACGCTGCCCAACGGGCTGCAGATGCGGCGCGTCCGCGTCCCCTTGGGCGTGATCGCGGTGGTGTACGAGGCCCGTCCCAACGTCACCATCGATGCCGCCGCGCTATGCCTGAAGTCGGGTAACGCGGTCGTACTGCGCGGCTCGAGCTCCGCCGCACACTCCAACGCCGTGCTCGCCGCGGTGGCCTCCGAGGCCGCCACCGCAGCGGGGCTGCCGGAGGGCGCGATGTCGCTGATCGCGGGCGGCGGTCGCGAGGAGCTGGCCGAGCTCGCCACCCAGACCGGCGTCGTGGACCTCATCATCCCGCGCGGCGGTGAGGGCCTGAAGGCGGCGCTGAAGGGCGTGGCGACGGTCCCGGTCATCTACGCCGCCTCGGGCAACAACCACGTGTACGTCGATGCCGGCGCCGATCTCGACGCGGCCCGCGCGATCGTCCTCAACGCCAAACTGCAACGACCCGGGACCTGCAACGCCGCCGAGACGCTGCTGGTGCACAGCGCCGAGGCCGACCAGTTCCTCCCGGACGTCCTGGGCGCCCTCAACGAGGCCGGGGTCGTCCTGCACGGCGACGAGCGAGTGCGCGCCGCCGTCACCGCGCTCCCCGTCGACGCGGCCACCGACTCAGACTGGGACACGGAGTACCTCGCGCTCGAGATGGCGGTGGGCGTGGTCGACTCCGTCGAGGATGCCATCGCGCACGTCAACGCCCACGGCAGTGGCCACTCCGAGGCCATCGTCACGCCGTCCACCGCCGCCGCGCGCGCCTTCCAGCTCGGCGTTGACGCCGCATGCGTCTACGTCAACGCGTCGACGCGCTTCACCGACGGCGGCGAGTTCGGGATGGGGGCGGAGATCGGTAACTCCACGCAGAAGCTCCATGCCCGCGGGCCGATCGGGCTGCGCGAGCTGTGCACCTTCAAGTACCTGGTCGACGGCGCCGGGCACGTCCGCGCCTGACCTGGCCCGCCTCCCTCACTCGCGGCCACCACCAGTCACGATGCGCATAGGGATCCTGGGCGGAACCTTCAACCCGCCACATCTCGGTCACCTCGTGGCCGCACAGGAGGCCTACCGCGAGCTTGCCTTGGATCAGGTGGTACTCATCCCCGCGGGCATTCCCCCGCACAAGCCCGTCGAGCACGAGCCCGGGCCCGAGCACCGGCTCGAGCTCTGCCGGCTGGCCGTCGGTGACGACGAGCGCTTCGCCGTGTCTGACCTGGAGCTTCGTCGCGACGGCCCGTCCTACACGGTCGATACCCTAGGTGTACTGAGATCGCAATCGCCCTCAGACGAACTGTTCCTCATCCTTGGCGCTGACATCGCCGCGGGGCTCCCGAAATGGCATGAGCCCGAGCGGGTGCTGGAGCTGGCGACAGTGGCGATCGCGAAGCGCCGTGGGACGGCGAAAACGGCGGTCCAGGACGCCCTGGCGCAACTCAAGGGTGGCGAGCGGGCGCGGTTCTTCCAGATGCCGCGGATCGGGATCTCCTCGACGATGGTCCGCCGCCGGGTCCGCGCCGGGCAGCCCATCCGCTACTTCGTCCCCGACGACGTGATGCACTACATCGAGACCCACGGCCTCTACAACCCACCAGGAGGGAAATGACCCAAGCCAACCTCACGCAGGACGCCCCTCTCGGGCTCACTCCCGAGGAGATGGTCGCCGCGGTGGCGGACCTTGCCGCCGATCGCAAGGCGCTGGACATCGTCCAGCTCGATCTGCGGGGCATGATCGGCTACGCCGACTACTTCGTCATCTGCACCGGCCGGACCGACCGCCAGACGCGGGCGATCCACGACGGCATCCACGAGGGCATGAAGGCACGTGGGATCCTGCCGCGGCGCGTCGAGGGCGTCAGCGAGGCGCGGTGGATCCTGCTGGACTACCTCGACGTGGTCGTGCACGTGTTCACGCCCGACACGCGCGAGTACTACCGGCTCGAGCAGCTATGGGGCGAGGCGCCGTCGCTGGCAGTCGGAGCGGCCTGACCTATAGCGCCGTCATCAGCTTCGGCGCCACTTCCTTCTTGCGGCTCATCACGCCCGGCAGGTCGATCACGCTGTCGGACGGCTCGACGCCGAAGCTGCGCGCCACCGCGCCGACATCGCCGGCCACGAGCATCTCGGTGCCCTTGTCCATGACGTCGGTGACCATCAGCGCGTACAGGGCGAGCTCGCGATCCTCGCGCTCACGCTGCAGCGCCTCCAGCAGTTCGTCGGCGCGCTCCATCAGCGCGTCGCCGACGACCTCGACCTGGGCGATGCAGATCTCCTGGCCGCCGCGCACCTGGTAGCGCTTGGCGTCTCGGGTGACGATCTCCTCGGCGCTGAGACCCGAGACGTCGGAGGTCGCCTCGAACATCTCGCGGCCCAGTGTGTCGGCGTCGACCGCCAGCACGCGCTCCAGGTACTCGACGACGGCGTGGTCGCGCCGCGTGGTGGTGGCCGAGTTCAGGATGACCGTGTCGGAGAGGACCGCGCCCAGCAGCATCATTGCCGTCGAGCGGCTCGGCTCCATGCCGGCATTGCGGAAGCGCTCGATGACGAGCGTGGCCGTCGACCCCACCGGGTCGAAGGTGGCGGTCACCGGGATCCGCGTCTCGATCGAGCCGATGTGATGGTGATCGAGGATCTCCAGGATCTCGGCCTCGTCGATCCCAAGCGCGCTCTGGGCCTGCTCGGCGTGGTCGACCAGCACCACGCGCCGGCGGGCCGGCGCCACCAGGTCTGAGCGGGTGACCAGGCCCACCGGCCGGTCGTCGGCGTCGACCGCCACCGCCGCGCCGTAGTGGCTCTCCTTGATCTGCTCGGAGATGTCGTTGACGAGGAAGTCGGTGTTGACGGTGAGAGGGTCTGACTCCATGAGCGCGCTGCACGGTGCGGCGAGCGTGATCATGCGCCCGGCGACGTAGCTGTCCAGGGGCGAGATCACGATGGCGGTGCCCCGCTCGCGGGCGGCCGCCAGCGCCTCGGGCGCCGGCTGCGCCGAGTTGGAGAGCACGACCAGGGCGGCCCCGAGCTCGATGACGCGCATCTGCGCGTCGGGCCGGTTACCGACCACGACGACGTCCCCGTCGGAGATCCCGCTCCGCGACCCCGGATCCATCGCGTACACCCACACCCGCCCCGACAGCCGGCGCTCCTCGCCGCAGACGACCTCGCCCTCCAGCGCCGCCACGACCGCGCTGAGGAACGTCGGCGCCTCCTCCAGGGTGGAGGTGCGCAGTGACTCGCGGACATAGCGGCGGGCCAGGGCCCGCTCGGTGAGCACGCCGGCCAGGGCGCCCGAGTCATCGACGATCGGCACCAGCTCCAGATCGGCCTTGGCCATCGCTCGGCCGGCCTCGCGCACCGGCTCGTCGTGACGGCTGACGGGGAAGTTCTCCTGCATCACGTCGGCGGCACGCAGCATCACATGGGCGAGGTAGCGCGGCTCGCGGGCGCCGCTGCGCTGCAGCAGCCACCGCGTCTGCGAGTTGAGGTCGCCGAGCCGCGCGGCGACGTAGTCGCTATTGGGATCCAGCCGCCCCTTGAGCTCCGCGTAGCCGATCGCCGAGGCGATGGAGTCGGTGTCGGGGTTGCGATGGCCGGTGATGTAGATGGGCCGCACACGGCGATTATCGCGGGCGCGATACCGTCCCGTCGGAAACGGACCCACCGAGCCCCCCGCCCGTCCCCCAGCTGCCACGGACACCAGGAGAGGCGATGCCGACCGCACCAACCATCCTTCCGACGCAGATCACCCAGGGCAGCGCTCCGGGTCTCAACTACCGCCTGGAGGGCGAGCTCGTCCCGGTGCTGCACATGTCGCTCAACGGCGAGGTGCCCGTGTACTTTGAGCACCACGTGCTGCTGTGGAAGTACCCCAGCCTGCAGATCGGGCTGCACCCGCTCAAGAAGGGCCTCAAGCGGCGGGTGTTCGGCGGCATGCCCCTGCTGTTGATCGAGGCTCAGTCGGCCGGCGAGCTGGCCTTCAGCCGCGATGCCCCCGGCCACATCGCCGCGCTGCACCTCCAGCCCGGTCATGGCATCGTCGTACGCGAGCACCAGTTCCTGGCCGCCACCGGCCACGTCGAGTACGACTACAGCCGGATCAAGGGCTTCGCCAACATGCTCTACGGCGGCGGGTTCTTCGTCGATGAGTTCTACGCCGGCGATCAGGAGGGCGTGGTCTGGGTGCACGGGTACGGCAATGTGTTCGAGAAGCAGCTCGATCCCGGCGAGACGATCGACATCGAGCCGGGTGGCTGGGTGTACCGCGACCACTCGGTGGCGATGTCCCAGGAGGTCTACGGCTTCAAGACGGGCTTCTTGGGCGGAGGCGCCGGCAACCTCATCTTCAACCGCTTCACCGGTCCGGGGCGCGTCGGGCTGCAGAGCGCCTACTTCCACCCGCCGGTGGCCGAGGGCGCTGGCGGCAACGCCCAGCGTGAGGGCGCCGGCGGCATCCTCGGCGGCATCGTCGGCGGGCTGCTGGACAACTAGAACACCCCACGGAGAGCGGAGCCCGTCACCATGCCCCACGAGCCCGGCCACCTTCAGGCCCACCCACTGCCACCCGGGATCGTCGGCGCGCTGGGCATCGGCGGCTACCAGCTGCTCGTCGACGTCGCCGGGGTGGGGGCGGGGCGGATCGGGTCGCAGATCTTCCTGCTCGTCGCGCCGGACCCCGATCCCGGGGTGCCTGACGCGGGCACGCAGATCGCGCTGCACCAGGCGCGCCTCAAGGACGAGGCCGACGTCGCCGCCTACACGCAGCTGGCCGCCCAACTCGGGTACCTGAGACTGTCGGGATACCGGCTCACGCTCGAGCGCCACGGGTTGCGCAGCAAGGTCGGCGTGCTCAACCCGGCCACCGGCGCCATCGTCGCCACCATCCCCGACAAGCACTCCGGCGGACTCTTCGGGGGTGGCAACACCGCCGCCAAGCTCCTCGCCGGCGTGCGCTCGCTGCCGCCGGCGGGAGCGCCGCCGGACCTGCAGAACCCGGAGCTCCTGCGCCAGGTGCTACTGGCACTGGCCCTGCGCGACGAGAGCGTCTCGGGGGCCGAGGCGGCAGAGCTGGCCGATCGCGCACTCGAGCTCAGGCGTGGGAACGCCGCTCTGGACCCGCCAGCCGCGCTGGAAGCGGCCAAAAACCTATAGGCATTTCGCCGAATCGGCTAAAGACGACCAGATTCCGGCCGATAGTGGCGACATGTCCACTGATGTCGTCGCCGCCCCGCGCCGCGCCGCGCGCTGATCTCACCGACAACCGTGCCCGGCACTCACTTCGACAGCGATCAGCGCCTGTCGCTGATCCTCGAGACCCAGCAGGCGATCGCCGCCGCCGGCGATGACCTGGAGGGCGTGATGCAGATCGTCGCCGAGCGCTCGACGGCGATCATCGGCGCCGACGGGGCGATGGTCAACCTCGTCGAGGGCGACATGCTCCACACGCGGGCGGCGAGCGGCACCGCCATGCAGGTCTACGGTGCCCGCCGCCCCATCTCGGCATCGATCGCAAGGTTTGCCATCGAGAGCGGCCAGCCGCTGCTGGTGGAGGACACACAGTCGGACTCCCGCATCAACCAGGAACTGCGCGCCAAGGTCGGCGACACGTCGCTGATCTGCGTCCCCCTGTTCACGGGAGCCGAGGTGATCGGGACCCTGAACGTGATGACCTGCTCGGAGAGCGAGCGCCTCAACGAAGACGACCGCCAGACCCTCGAGATGTTGTCCGTGGTCCTCTCTGCCGGCGTGAGCCGCGTCGCCGAGTTTGACGCCCGCCGCGCCCAGGCCCAGGCCATCGCCCGCTTCCGGACGTTGTTTGACGGCGCCTCGCTGGGCATCCTGCGGCTTGACGCCGACGGCGTGGCCGTCGAGGTCAACCCCGCGCTCGAGCAGATGCTGGGCGCCGGCGCCGAGGAGCTGATCGGCTCGCGCTTCAGCGCCCACCTGATCGCCGAGCATCGCGAGACCGTCGACATGCTGCTGGCCGAGACGGTGGCCGGCACGCGGGAATCCTTCGCCCTGGAGGCGAGCTGCACCACCAAGTCCGGCGGCTCGCTGTGGGCGCACGTGCGCGCGGTCGCCGAGCAGCGCGACACGGACGCGCCGCTGCGGGTGGTGGCCATGATCGAGAACATCACCGAGCGCAAGCGTGCCGAGGAGGAGCTGATCCGTCAGTCCCAGCTCAACGAGCACCAGGCGCTGCACGACCCGCTCACGGGGCTGCCCAACCGGCTGCTGTTCGGCGAGCGCATCGACCACGCCATCCGTCACGCCGAGCGCAACCACAGCAAGCTCGCCGTCGTGCTCATGGACCTCGACCGGTTCAAGGAGGTCAACGACTCGCTCGGGCACTCCGCCGGCGACCACCTGCTGGCCAAGGTCGGCGAGCGCATGCGCGATGCCATCCGCGGCTCAGACACCGTTGCCCGTCTCGGCGGCGACGAGTTCGGGCTGCTGTTGCCTGATCTGCATGATGGCGAGGGCGCGGTTCCGGTGATCACCCGCATCCGCGCCGCGCTGGAGCGCCCGGTCTACGTGCACTCCCTGCCGCTCGCTGTGGAGGCCTCGATCGGGATCGCCGTGTACCCCGACCACGGGACCGACGCGCAGGCGCTGATGCAGAAGGCCGACGTGGCGATGTACGACTCCAAGCGCGACAACGCGTCCCATACCTTCTACGACGAGGGCTCCCACGAGTACGACGTCACGCGTCTGACCCTTGTTGCCGAACTGCGCCGCGCCATCGCCGCCCGCGAGCTCATCCTCCACTACCAGCCCAAGGCGGCGTTGGAGAGCGGCGCGGTCCGCAGTGTGGAGGCGCTGCTGCGGTGGGTTCATCCCGAGCGCGGCATGGTCTTCCCTGACGCGTTCATCCCGATCGCCCAGGAGACCGGGCTCATCGGCCCGCTCACCCTGTACGTGATCGAGGAGGCCCTGCGCCAGGGCCGCCAGTGGCGCGACGCCGGCTTGGGCCTGTCGATCAGCGTCAACCTGTCCACGCGCAACCTGCTCGACCGTGACTTTCCCAATCACGTGGCGGGGCTGCTCAAGCGGTGGGGGATGGGGCCCGAGTGGCTGGAGCTGGAGGTCACCGAGTCCTCCATGCTGGCCAACCCGACGCGGGCCAAGGCGGTGCTCAACGAGCTCTCGGGGCTGGGCCTGCGCCTCTCCATCGACGACTTCGGCACCGGCTACTCGTCGCTGAGCTACCTGCGCCAGCTGCCGGTGGACGAGATCAAGATCGACCGCTCCTTCGTGATGGGGATGGGGGAGCAGGCCGGCGACGCGGTCATCGTGCGCTCCACCGTCGACCTGGGCCGCAACCTCGGCCTTGAGGTCGTCGCCGAAGGCGTCGAGACGATGGACGCCTGGAACACCCTGCGTGAGCTGGGCTGCAACACCGCCCAGGGCTACTTCCTCTCCAAGCCCGTCTCGGCCGAGGAGCTCACCTCGTGGCTGCAGGCGCGGCCCGCGGCCGAGCCCGACGCCGCGGCGGCCTAGAAACGGCCTAGAAACGCCGAACGCCGCCACAGCGGGCGGCGTCGAAGCGCAAAACCGATGGAGCTAGTCGGGCTCGAACCGACGACCTCTTGCATGCCATGCAAGCGCTCTCCCAGCTGAGCTATAGCCCCGTTGGGTCTGATCCAGAGGTTAGTACATGGACGGCAGGGACGGCTGCTTTCATCTCGCCGATGGAGTCGCCCTCGCCGACGGAGCCGCCTCTGGACGTGCGGGGTCTGGTGCGCACCTACGGACGCCTGACCGCCGTGGATGGCCTGACCCTGATGCTGGCCCCGGGGGAGTGCGTCGCGCTCATCGGTGCCAACGGCAGCGGCAAGTCGACGGCGGTCGGCATGATCACGGGGAGCCTGACGCCCACCGAGGGCTCGGTGCGGATCTGCGGAGCCGATCCGCACCGCGAGCCCGACGCCCAGCGCGCCCGGGCGTCGGTGGCGGTCGTGCCCGACACGCCGCTGCTCTATGACGACCTGTCGGTGCGCCAGCATCTCGAGCTGGTGGCGCTGGCCCACGACTGCGTCGATGACGAACTCGACGCGCGCATCGAGCAGATGCTGGGGGAGCTGGGCCTGTCGGCGCGCGCCGACTATCTCCCACACGAGCTGTCGCGCGGCATGCGCCAGAAGACGCAGCTCGCCTGCGCGCTCATCCGGCCGATGTCGCTGCTGGTCCTCGACGAGCCGGTGGTGGGGCTCGATCCGCCGTCGCAGACGCTTCTGGCCGAGCTGCTCGTCGCGGCCAAGGGCCAGGGGGTGGCCGTCCTGTTCACGACACATCAGCTGGCCTTCGCCGACGGGATCGCCGACCGCGGGGTGGTGCTGGAGGAGGGGAAGGTGCTCGACGAAGGCCCGTGGGTAGAGCTGGCCCGCCGCGCCGGGGAGCGAGGATGGCGGACGCACTGAACGAGGTCGTGCACCCGGCGCCGACGGTGGCCGGGGTCCGGCGCTTCCAGGCCGCGGCCCGGCGCGGGCGCGGCACGGGCGAGCGCCTGGAGGGGATCTACATCGCGGTCGTGGTGATGCTGATCGCGCTCGCCCTCGTCTACAAAACCGCGCATTCGGCGCTCGTCCAGGTCGTCAACCCCGTCGACGTGGCGCGCGGGGGGCCGGCTCTGGTGCTCCTGGCTCTCCTGGCGGCGGGGTACTGGGGCACGGTGCAGGGCCCCGTCGTCTTCTCCGTGGCCGATCTCGGCCACCTGATCCTGGGGTCACCGCTTCCGCGCCGCACGCTCGTCGCCGGGCCGCTGCTGCGGGGGCTGGCCGCCGCCGGCGTGGCCGGCGCTGCGGTGGCAGGTGTCGCCGTAGTCGGTCTCAGTGGCCCCGGGCACACGGTCGGCGCCGGCCAGGCGACCGATCTGGTCGGCGCCCTCGCGCTCGTCGGCATCCTTGCTGCCCTGACGTCGTTCGCGGTGGCGATCGACCGCCGCTGCGAGCGAATCCTGCGGCTGACCACCGTCCCCGCGCTCATCGCCATCGCCGGACTGGCTCTCGCCGGCGCGTTGGCCGGGCGGATCGGACGTGAGGTCGGCCTGTGGTCCGGGCCGTGGGGGTGGGCGCTGCAGGCCGCCGCCGGCTTGCCCACCGCGTGGTGGGTCGCGGCCACCGCCGGCCTCGCGGCCGTGGTGGGGCTGGCCACGGTGCTCGTCTGGCGCCGGCGCGGGAGCGGCGAGTCGGAGCGCTACCTGCGCCGCTCGGAGGGCCACGCCCGTTTGCAGGCATCGGTGATGGACCTCAACGCCCGGACCGCGGTGCGGAACCTCGCCGAGGTTGCGGGCAGGCCCCGGCGCCGCCGGTCCGCGCAGCTGCGAGGGTGGCGCGACCGGCTCAGCCGAATCCGCCGCCGCGCGGAGCCCGCGGACGGCGCAACCCGCACGGCGTCCGTGGGCGGCGCCGTGGCCGCGGTGCTGTGGCGCGACGCCGTCTTCGCCGCTCAGCGGCCCGAGGTCCTGGTCCAAGCGCTCGTCGCCGGCGCGGCGGGAACGGCCCTCGCCCTGCTGGACGCCGGTCGCTTCCTCGGCGCGGCCGCGGGAGGGATCCTGCTCTACGTGGCGGCCGCGCGCCTGCTCGACCCGCTGCGCATCGAGAACGACGCCCCGGGACGCAGCCGGGTGTTCCTGGGGGCGCGTCTGGGGCGGGTGTATGTGGCGCACGCCATCCTTCCGGCCGTGTTCGTCCCGGCGGTCCTCGCGCTGACCGCGGTCGTGCTCGTGCTCTCCGGTGCGCTGGCGGCGCACAGTGCCGCGGCGGTGATCAATCTCGTGCTCGCCGGGCCGGCCATCGTCGGGTGTGCGGCGCTGTCGGCACGACGGGGCGGGCGCATCTCGCAGGAGATGCTGATGACCGCCATGGGGTCTGATCCCTCCGGTGGCGGGGCGCTGCTCCTGGGCTGGCTACTGATGTGGCCGGCCGCGGCCGCCGTGCTGGTCGCGCTGCCGCTCGGCGAGACGTCCGCGGCGCACGGGGCCTCGACGGCGTGGGCTGTGGTCGACATGATCGCGGCCGCCGTCCTGGCTCTCCTGCTCGCCCGCGACTGAACGTCGAGGCGGGTGCGCGAAGTAACCTGCGCACCACTCGATATGGCCGAGCGACGCTACACCCCCGCCGAGATCGAACCCAAGTGGCAGCAGCTATGGGAGGGCGAGCACACGTGGGAGGTCGCCAACGACCCCGACCACCCCGGGGGCACCGCGTACGTGCTGGAGATGCTCCCGTACCCCAGCGGCGAGCCCCATGTCGGCCACCTCAAGAACTACGCTCTGGGCGACGCCATCGCCCACTACAGCCGTCGCACGGGCCACCGCGTCCTGCACCCCATGGGCTATGACGCGTTCGGCCTCCCGGCCGAGAACAACGCGATCAAGACCGGGGTGCATCCCCGGGTGGCCACCGACAAGTCGATCGCCGCCTACCGGCACTGGTTTCACCGATGGGGCATCTCGATCGACTGGTCTCGGGAGCTCGGGACCCACGAGCCCAGCTACTACCGGTGGACCCAGTGGATCTTCCTCAAGCTCTATGAGCGCGGCCTGGCCTACCGCAAGGAGGCCGCGGTCAAGTGGTGCCCGTTTGACCAGACGGTGCTGGCCAACGAGCAGGTGATCGACGGCCGCTGCGAGCGCTGCGGTCACGAGGTGGAGCTGCGCCAGCTCGAGCAGTGGTTCTTCCGGATCACCGATTACGCCGACCGGCTGCTGGCCGACCTCGACACGATCGACTGGCCCGAGAATGTCAAGACGATGCAGCGCAACTGGATCGGGCGCTCGGAGGGGGCCGAGGTCACGTTTCACTGCGACGCATTGGACACCGACTACACCGTGTTCACCACGCGTCCCGACACCCTGTTCGGCGCGACGTTCTTCGTCATGGCACCCGAGCACCCCGACGTCTTCAGGCTGGTGGCGGGCACCGAGAACGAGGCCGGGGTCCACGAGTACGTCAACCGTGCCCTCAACGAGTCGGCCGAGACGCGCGGCGCCGCCGACAAGCCCAAGACCGGAATGCCGCTGGGCCGAACGGTCACCAACCCGGTCAACGGCGAGCAGATCCCCATGTTCGTCGCCGACTACGTCCTCATGGAGTACGGGACCGGCGCCGTGATGGGGGTCCCCGCCCACGACCAGCGCGACTACGAGTTCGCCACGGTGTTCGATCTGCCGATTCGCCCCGTGGTGGCGCCTGCCGGCGCCGAGGACCCCGACATCTCCGAGCAGGCCTTCACCGCCCACACCGCCGACGAGCGGCTCATCAACTCCGGCGAGTTCAGCGGGATGGACGCTGTCGCGGGGCGCGACGCCATCGTGGCTGGCCTCGCCCAGGACGGCCGGGGCCGCGCCTCGGTCAACTACCGCCTGCGCGACTGGCTCATCTCCCGCCAGCGCTACTGGGGCTGCCCGATCCCGATCGTCTACTGCGACGACTGTGGAATGGTGCCCGTGCCTGAACAGGATCTGCCGGTGAAGCTGCCCGAGATCGAGGACTACCAGCCACGCGGCAAGTCCCCGCTGGCGGCGGCCGAGGATTGGGTGAACACCACCTGCCCGCGCTGCGGCGGTTCAGCGCGCCGCGAGACCGACACGATGGACACGTTCGTGGATTCGAGCTGGTACTACCTGCGCTACTGCGACGCGCGCAACGACACCGCGCCGTGGGATCGGAGGGTGCTGGCGTCGTGGATGCCGGTGGACCGCTACATCGGCGGGGTGGAGCACGCCATCCTGCACCTGCTCTACAGCCGTTTCATCGTCAAGGCACTGGCCGACATGGACCTGCTCGACGTCCAGGAGCCCTTCCAGGCGCTGTTCACCCAGGGCATGATCCTGGGGGCCGACGGCAACAAGATGTCCTCGTCGAAGGGCAACGTGGTGGCGCCCAGCCGGATCGTGGAGCGCTTCGGGGCCGACGCCGCCCGCTGCTACGTGCTCTTCATGGGCCCGCTCGACCAGGATGCGGCCTGGTCAGACACCGGGGTCGAGGGCGTGTACCGCTTCCTGGCCCGGCTCTGGCGTCTGGGCGACGAGCTGGCCGAGGGCGAGGACCCGGACGCCGCCCGCCCCGCGGCCCAGCAGCCCCTGGCGTCCGAGGGCAGCGCGCTCGAGCTCGTGCGCAAGGCAAATTGGGCCATCGACAAGGTCACCGGCGACATCGGGGGGCGCTACTCGTTCAACACCGCGATCGCCGCGGTGATGGAGCTGGTCAACGAGCTCTACCGCCATCCCGACGCCGACCCGGCGGCGCGCCGCTTCGCCGTGGCCACCGCCGCCTCGCTCGTATTCCCCTTCGCTCCGCACCTCGGCTCCGAGGTCTACGAGATGCTCACCGGTCGCCGGGTGTGGGAGGAGCCGTGGCCCACCGCGGATCCCGCCATGCTGGTCAAGCCGAAGTTCATGCTCGTCTGCATGGTCAACGGCAAGGTGCGCGACCGCGTCGAGGCCCCGACCGGCGCGCCGCGCGAGGAGCTCGAGAAGCTCGCCATGGCGGCCCGCGGCGTGCAGGCACACCTCAACGGGCACCAGGTGGTCAAGGTGATCGTCGTGCCCGACAAGCTCGTCAACATCGTGGTCAAGGCCTGATGGCCGATCCCGTCGCATCGGCGGTCTGACGCGGCGATGGCTGCCGGTCCGTACATCGCGGTCATCGGCGCCTCCCAGCCCACGCCCGAGCAGGAGCAGGCCGCCGAGGACGTCGGACGCGGCCTGGGTGCCGCCGGGTGCATCGTCATCACCGGCGGACGCGGCGGCGTGATGGCGGCCGCGAGCCGCGGAGCGCACCAGGCGGGCGCCATCGTCATCGGCATCCTGCCCGGCACCGACCGCCGCGAGGCCAACGAGTGGGTGCAGATCGCGCTTCCCACCGGCCTGGGTGACGTCCGCAACGCGCTCGTGGCGCGGACTGCCGATGCCGTCATTGCCGTCGGAGGGGCCTACGGGACGCTGTCCGAGATCGCCCTGGCGCTCAACGCCGGCACCGGCGTGGTGGGATATGACACGTGGCCGATCGAGGGCATCGAGCTGGCCGACACGGCCGCCGCCGCGGTGGCCCGCGCGCTCGAGCTCGCCGCCGACGCCGAGGCCGCCTGAGCCCCGCGTCGGTCGCCTGAGCCCCGCGTCAGCCGTCTGAGCCCGGCTTAGTGTCCTGAAGCACTCATTCGATACCAGTCTGGGCACGTCTAGACGCGCCTGACGGCCGGCGATGATCCCGCCGGACCACCAGTACGACTTGGATCATCGCCGGCCGTCAGCCACGCCCAGCCATCACCCATCCTGGCACCGAATGACCGCGTCAGAACACTAGACTCGACGGTCCAGTGGCCGCGAGTTTCAAGCCTGCTTATCTGATCCACGGCGACGACCACGGGCGCATCGCTGAGCGCCGCGCTCGCCTGCGTGCGCTGGCCGAGTCGATCAGTGGCGCCGAAGGGGTCGAGCTGATCGAGGGCGAGGAGGCCACGCCCGAGCGCGCCGCCTCCGCGCTGGACGCGATGACGCTGACGCTGAGCCGGCGGTTCATCATCGTTGACGGCGTTGAGCGCTGGAAAGACAAGGAGCTCGACGCGCTCGCGGGCGCGCTGGGCGCGATGCCCCCGGAGACGACGATCGCGTTCTTCGCCCGCGAGGAGAGTCGCAACAAGGCGCCGGACCGCCTCCACGCCGCCGTGCTCGCGGCCGGCGGCGACGTCAGCGCGGAGGTGAGCGTCAAGCCCTGGGAGCTGCCCAAGTGGGCGATCGCACGCGCCCGCGAGCTGGGACTCGAGCTCGAGCCCGACGGCGCCCGCGCGCTCGTCGGCCACGTCGGCGATCGCCAACAGCGGCTGCTGCGCGAGCTCGAGAAGCTCGCCCTCGGCACCGATGACGCCGACCCCGCACACGCCCCGGAGCCCCTCGATGCCGAGGCGGTGGAGCGGCTGACCGCTTCATCAGCAGAGCGCCGGGCCTGGGCTGTCGCTGATGCCGTTGTGGCCGGCGACGCCCGCACGGCCGTCACCGCCTACCTGGGACTGCGCCAGCAGGGCGAGCGCCTGCCCGGACTGCTCTATTGGATCTCGCAGCGGGTCCGGACCGCGCACGAGATCGCGGCGGCGCTGGACGCCGGTGAGCCGCCGGCGCAGGTCAAGCGGCGCCTGCGGATGCCCTCCCGAGCCGCCGACCGCCTCATCGCCGACGCTCGGCAGACCGGCTCCGAGCGTCTCGCGGAAGCCGTGTGCGAGATCGCCGATCTCGAGCTCGCCTCCCGCGGCGGCGGGGTGGGTAGGGGCCGCGTCCGGGGGGAGGACACCTCGGCGCTCATCGCGATCGGCCGCCTCGCCGGCGCCGCCGGCGAGTGACCTGGTCCTGGCACCGAATGACCGCGTCAGGAAACTAGTGCAGGACCGTCGTGTGCAGCACCAGGTAGACCGCCGCGATCACCCCGCAGAGGACGATCAGCGCCAGCAGCCGGCCGATCCAGTAGGTCCGGTGTCGCAGCGACGGGTTCAGCGGCCGCAGCCGGTCGGCCACCGGCGGGGTCCACGAGGGCGGTTCAGGCGTCTGCTGGCCCGCTCTCCGCGAGGCGGACCGTGATGGCGGCGGGGGGGACGGCGCCCGCTCGACCTCGTCCTGCGCCCCCAGCACGTCGAAGCGCTGGGTCTCGGTGGGGTCGGGCTCGCGCTGCGGGGCATCGCGCCGCGAGCGCTGACGCCGCGAGCTCTCGCGCCGGGAGGTGTCCTGCTGCGAGGTCGCCTGTCGGGAGGTCGCCTGTCGGGAGGTCGCCTGCTGGGAAGCCTCGTCCGGGGTCGATCGCGACTGGCCGCTCGAGCGCGCCGCGCCCCGGCGTGACACACCGCCCTCGCCCGGCGCGGGATCGGTGCCGGTCGCGGCGGAACCGGTGCGGGGCCCGGCCTCCTGAAGTTGGGCAAAGCGGTTGCGCAGACGACCCGACTCGGCGCGCTCGGCCGCCAGCGCCTCGCGCGTGACCTCGAGCGCCTCGGTCTGCTGGCGCAGCTCGTCCTGCAGGGCGCCGTGCGCCTCGGTCAGCTGCTGGTGCTCGCGGGCGGACGCCTGGGTGGCGTCCTCGTGGCGGCGGGTGAGCGCCTCGGTGTCGGCCTCATGCCCGCGCTGGGTCTCGCGCAACTGCTGGCGCGCCTCCTCCAGTTCGGCCTCCACCGCCACTGCCTCTGCCCGCGCTGCCCCGGCCACCTCGAGTTCGGAGCGCGCCTGCCCCAACTCCGTGCGCAGCTGCCGGTTGGTCGAGCGCTCGTCCTCGATGCTCTTGGCCATGGCGGTGCGGCGCTCGCGCTCCTGTTCGAGCTCATGGTTGGCCGAGGCCAGTCGGGCGCCCAGGCGCTCGAGCTCGGCCGACTGCGAGGGGCGCCGTCGCCCGGTGGGCGCCGGGGCCGCCTCTCGCTCAGGCGCCTTCTCGCCAGCCTCCGGGACCGGTGCGACGCCACGGTTTTTGAAACGCGGCGCTCGCGCGGCGGCGCCGGCCGCCAGGGTGTCGCCCGGCCGCGCCAGCTTCTTGCCCTTCGGTCGCAGCTCGACGACGATGTCGGGCGCCACCGAGAGCTCGATCTCACGGGCTCCGTCGAGGCCCTCGTCCACGCTGAAGGCCGCGGTCCAGACCTCACCGTCCTCCGCCGCCCACGGCTTGTGCTCGAGGTCGGCGAGGGCGCGGACCGGCGCGCCCTTCTGTCTCAGCGTCAGGGTCGGGCGGACGAATCGGCGGCCGCGTACACCGAACCATCGCCCCGCCACCTCGACGCGCCCGTCGGCGGAGGCGGCGATGTGCTCCAGTTCGAAGCTGATTCGGTCGGGTTGCGCGGACAGGGGTGCGGGGCTCTTGGGGGCGCCCGCCGGCTACGCGCCGCGGCGCAGCCGAGCTGCGCGAGACTTCTTGCGGGCGCCGTTGTTGCGGTGAAGCGCCCCTCGCTTGACGGCCTTGTCGATCGTCTTGACCAGCGTCCGGTGCTCGGTCTCGGCGACCTCGTCCTGCCCCTCGGCGACGGCCACCTCGAGGCGGCGGAAGTAGGTCTTGATCGTGGACGTGTAGCGACGGTTCTCCAGTCGCTCACGCTCCGCGCGCAGGATCCGCTTTTTCTGTGAGTGAATGTTGGCCATGACAAAAGCGCGCGGGCAGCCGCAGCGACGGCGCGTACTATAGCGCGCTCGTGACCGTGGACAGCACACGCATCGGGTCCCCGGGCTCGCCCAGTCCGCCGCCACCGACCCCACCGAGCGACCCCCCGTCGCAGTCGCCGGGACGCCGTCGGCTCGCGGTGAGCAGCGCCATCTTCGCGCTGGCCACCGCGCTGTCGCGGATCGCCGGTCTGGCGCGCGAAGTCGTGCAGGCGAGCTTCTTCGGCACCAGCGGGTCGATCTCGGCGTTCCAGATTGCCTCGCAGATCCCCAACCTGTTCTCGAACCTGTTCTCGCAGGCGGCCCTCGGCGCCGCGTTCGTGCCGATCTTCACTGAACTGCTGCAGGCCGGCCGCAAGCGCGAGGCCTTCCGCCTCGCCTCGTCGCTGTTCTGGCTCATCCTGCTCTCGCTCGGCGCGCTGACGCTGGTCTACATGGGGATCGCGGGCATCGTGATGCCGCTGTTCACCGGGTCCAACATCCCCACCGCACTGGCCACGGGGCTGTCGCGCGTGCTGTTCCCCGTCGTGCTGCTGCTCAGCCTCACCGGCCTGTTCGTCGCGATCCTGCAGTCCTACGACGAGTTCTCGATCCCGGCGCTCGCTCCGGCCGTCTGGAACATCGTGATCGTCGTCCTCCTCGTGGTGCTGCACGGGCGGTTTCAGAGCCACCAGGACAGCGTCTACGCCTACGCGATCGCCTGGCTGGTCGCGACGATCGTGCAGTTCCTCATGATCGCCTGGGCTCTGCGGCGCGTCGAGTACTCGCTGTCCTTCGCGTTCGACTGGCGCGACCCCCGGGTCCACCAGGTGCTGATCCTCTTCCTTCCCGTGACGTTGACGGTCGGGATCATCAATCTGGACATCTTCATCAACGCCGGTTTCGGAGCGCTGGTCGGCAGCTACGCCCCGGCCGCCATCAACGACGCCTTCAGGCTCTACATGCTGCCCCAGGGGATCTTCAGCGTCGCCGTCGCGACCGTCCTGTTCCCGACGCTGAGCCGAATGGCGTCAGCGCGCAACGCGGGGGGGATGCGGCGCACGCTCGGCAACGGGCTCCGTCAGATCAACCTCATGCTGATCCCGTCGGCGGCGCTGATGGCCGCGCTCGCGATGCCGATCGTGCGCCTGGTCTACCAGCACGGCTCTTTCGGGCCGCTGTCCACGCACTACGTCTCGCAGGCGTTGTTCTGGTTCGCCTTCAGCCTGCCCTTCGCCGGCGTCAACCTCCTGCTCAGCCGGACGTTCTTCGCGCTCCAGCGCCCGTGGATCCCGACCAAGCTGGCGGCCATCAACGTGGTCGTCGACATCATCGTCTCCGTCGCGCTGTACAAGCCGCTCGGGATCGCAGGGCTCGTCCTCGGCACCGTCGCAGCCAACATCGTGATGACGTGGCTGCAGCTGCGGCGCCTGCGGATCGGCTTCAACGGCCACCTCGAGATGGCCCAGACGACCATGATCACGCTCCGCATCTGCCTGGCCACCGCGGTGATGACCGCTTTCGGCTACTTCGTCTGGAAGGGCCTGGACGCGCTCCTCGGCGTGTCGCTGGTCGCGCAGATCGTGTCGCTCGGGACGGGCTTCGTCGTGGCAGGCGTGGTCTACGCGCGCCTCGTGCTGCTGATGCGGATCCCCGAGGCGCACCAGGTGCAGCAGCTCGTCACGAGCCGGCTGCCCGGGCGATAGTCCCGCGCTTCGTACCCTTCATGGCAGCACATGGCTGACCAGGCCCACATCCGCAACTTCTCCATCATCGCCCACATCGACCACGGCAAATCGACGCTGGCCGACCGCATCCTGGAGCTCACCCACACGGTCGATCCGCGCTCGATGCGCGCCCAGGTGCTGGACTCGATGGATCTGGAGCGCGAGCGCGGGATCACCATCAAAGCCCAGGCGGTGCGGGTCTTCTATGACTCCCCTCACGACGGGCAGACCTACCAGCTCCAGCTCATCGACACGCCCGGCCACGTCGACTTCACCTACGAGGTGTCG
>DASXDW010000024.1:0-39027 GCA_036490435.1 Solirubrobacteraceae bacterium | reverse complement strand
CAGCGACGGCACGATGGCGGCGAACGACAGTCCGGCGGTCACCCACCAGCCCCGCTGGAAGAGGGCGAGCGCCGAGGCACCGTGATAGGTCGTGCCCAGGACGGCCACGAGCACCGCAACGCCGAGCGCCAGGCCCGTCTGCCGGAACATGTTGATCACCGCCGAACCGGTGGCGAACGACTGCGGCGGCAGCGAGGAGGCGCCCGCGGCCATGAAGGTCGGCAGCGTCAGCCCGACGCCGATCCCGGTCATGAGCATCCCCGGGAGCATCTCGCCGGCATAGTCGGGCGTCAGCCCCGAGCGCAGCACCCACCAGGTGACGCCGGCGGCGTAGATGGTGGCGCCCGCGCCGATCACCCGACCCGGCCCGAAGCGGGCGATGAGCCGCCCGGCGATGAGGAAGGAGAACAGCGGCACCATGAGCGGCCCCGGGGCGACCCCGAGTCCGGTCTGAAGCGCCGACCAGCCCCACACCTGCTGGTCCCACAGCACGACCGAGAGCAGCATGGCCCCGAATGCGATCGAGAACACGATCGCGACCACCGATGAGCCGCTGAAGGAGCGGACGCGGAACAGCGCGGCATCGATCAGCGGATTGCGGGCCTTCTCGCAGTGCACCGCGAAGAGCAGCAGGGCGATCACGGCCGCGGCGAGGGTGGCCACCGTCTGCAGCGAGCCCCACCCCCAGTCGTTGCCCTTGACCAGGCCGAGGGTCAGCAGGCCCACGCCCGCGGTGATCAGGAGCGCCCCGAGCGCGTCGGGCCGGGACACGGGGTGGCCCGGCACCTGCGGCAGGCGCCGCCAGCCGAACACGATCGCCGCCAGCCCGATGGGCACGTTGACGTAGAACACCCAGCGCCAACTCGCCGCGACGAGCAGCCCACCCACGACGGGCCCCAGCGAGGCGGCCAGCCC
The DNA here is from genome assembly GCA_036490435.1 of Solirubrobacteraceae bacterium. GTDB lineage: Bacteria > Actinomycetota > Thermoleophilia > Solirubrobacterales > Solirubrobacteraceae > Palsa-465. The sequence goes on along the minus strand of DASXDW010000024.1, from coordinate 38,112 downwards.
GCCGATCGCGGTCCAGGCGCGGACCGCACCCTGCCGCCGCTCGGGCTCGGTGGTGGCCAGCACGAGGCTCAGCGACGTCGGCGTCAGCAGCGCCGCGCCGGCCGCCTGGAGGACCCGGAAGACAACGAGCATCGTGATGCTGGTGGCGGCGCCGCACGCCGCCGAGGCGACGGTGAAGATGGCGACGCCGAGCAGGAACCCGTTCTCTCGCCTACGGCTCTCGGAGAATCGTCCGAACAGGACGAGCAGGGCGGCGTAGACGATCGCGTAGGCGTTGAGCACCCACGAGAGGTCCCCCAGGCTGCGCTCGTGCAGGTCGCGGGCGATGTCGGGCAGGGCCACGTTGACGATGAACAGGTCGAGGCTCGCCAGGACGACCCCGGCGCACACGATCACCAGTACCAGGAAGGGCGACGCGTCCGCTCGCCGGGTGGGAGTCTGACTTAGGAAGCTCATAGCCAGGCACCCTACCACACTGGCTTAGAGATCCGTAAGTCAGCTATACTCGGTGCGCGATGACTGAGACTGAGACGACAATTCAGATGACCGGGACGCTCGAGCCGCGTGACGGCTGGATCGCCGATCGGTGTCCCATGGCCCATGCGCTCGATGTTGTGCGCAACCGCTCCGCCTTCCTGGTCCTGCGCGAGGCCTTCTATGGGGCCACGCGCTTCGACGACTTCGTCGCGCGGACCGGTCTTTCCGAGCCAGTCGCCGCCGCGCGCCTGCGCGAGCTGACCGACGCGGGCCTGCTCGAGCGCGAGCCCTACCGCGAACCCGGTCAGCGCACCCGTCACGCCTACCGGCTGACCGAGAAGGGCTCTGACCTGCTGCCCGCCCTCGTGGCGCTGATGCAGTGGGGCGACAAGTGGGTCCTGCCCGGGGGCGCGCGGGTGGAGATCCGCCACGCCGACTGCGGATCGGCCGTGACCGCGGAGCTGCGGTGCGCGCACGGGCACGACGTGGGGCACGACGAGTTGGAGCTGGCCCGGCGCTGATTCGCGGTTGCGGTAGGGGTCCCGTGTTGATGGGGTCTGCGGGCGGGCTGAACGGCATGGCTTGGGAGAGGTTGGGCGGGGGCCGCGCCGAGGGGGCAAAACGCGGGAAACGGGTTGGGGCCGCGCCGGGTTGACGCGAAATGCGCCCCTGAGGGCGCATCTGTGGGAAACGTGGTCGCGGTCAGCGCGCTTGCCGCGTTTCCCCCCTGGCAGCTCGTCGCGGCGTCCCGCGCCACCTGCACCCCTTCTTCCCCAGCAAATTCGTGCCCCACGGGCGGCCTGGACTCAGGGCGGGCGGGGAGCCGACCGGCTCAGGGGTCTGCACCCTCGGATAGAGTCGCGCCGCTTTGCGCCGCCGAGACCTCGTTCGCCTCGTCGCCCCGCTGATCGCAGCCGCGGCGCTCGCACTCGCTGCCACCGCTGCCGCTGCCGCCGCCGCCCCGCACGCACCCGCCGCCGCCCCCACCGACGGCTGGGCCGGCGCCGGGACCGTCAAGGCTCCCGGTGGCCTGTACCTCACCGACCAGCAGGGCCGCGACCTCCAGCTCCACGGGGCCAACCTCGTGGCCAAGTGCGGTGGGGGGTCGGTGGACATGCCCGTCCCCGGCACGCCGTGCGTCGGGCCCGCGGAGGGGCCGCGACTGGCCTACGTGCTCTCACCCGACGCCGCCGACCCCGGCCGGCGCTTCACCGCCGCCGACGCCCACTCCCTGGCCGAACTGGGGTTCAACGTGGTGCGGCTGGGGATCATCTGGGAGGGCTTGGAGCCCGGCCCGGCCAGCGTCCACATCAACGACCCCCACTACTGCGCCGCCCACAAGCCGGGGACGCCGTTCCCCAAGCTGGCGCGGGGCACCGACCCGTACAACCCCGCCACGGTTCGGGCCTACCTGGCCAAGACCGACCGCATCGTGTCGCTATTGGCCCACGCCGGCCTGCGCGTCATCGTGGACATGCACGCTGACGCCTACGGCTCGGCGTTCTTCAACACCAAGGGGACGACCCCATGGAACGGCGAGGGGGCGCCGCTGTGGGCGACCTGCACGGGCGGCGCGCACTTCCGGCCGTCGCCCGGCTGGGGCACCTTCTGGCTGTTGCGCCCGATCCGTGTGGCGATGCATCACTTCTTCGCCAACGACGTACGCGCAGACCTGCAAGGCCAGTACGCGCGGGTGTGGCAGGCGGTGGCTCGCCACTTCCGCGGCAACCCGGCCGTGGTCGGCTACGAGCTCTACAACGAGCCCAACGACTACCTGGTCAAGAACCTCGACGCCGAACTGCAGTGCGACTACGGCGGGACGATCCACGAACCCAAGTCGTGCGCCGCCAACCACACGGCCGCCCTCCCCGACGGCTTCATCGGCGCCGTTCAGGCCGCCGATCCCACGCACGTCGTGTTCTATGAGCCCAGCGGCAACACCAACTTCGGCGCCCCCGAGAAGATCGGGATGACCGAGCCGCTGCGGTTCCCTCGCCTGGTGCTTGCCTACCACGCCTACGGCACGATCCCGCAGGAGCTGGCCCAAGTGAAAGCCGAGCGCGCCCACACACGGACCGATCAGCCCGGCGGCCCGGCGTGGATCCTCGACGAGTTCGGCGCCAACAACCACGACGGCTTCAACGGCAAGACGGTCGACGACGCCGAGGGTGACGATCTCTCCTGGACCTACTGGGCGGCCATTCAGCTCAATGACCCCACGGCCGGCGGCCCCCACGAGGGCCTGCTCGACCAGACCACGCGCCACGCCTACCCCAACCAGGCGCGCGCGATGTCGGTCCCCTACGCGTGGGCCACCGCGGGCACGCCGGGCGCGCAGTCCTTCTATCGCCCGGCCCAGACCTACCGCTACCGCTACTCCCCCAACCCCAAGCTCAAAGCCCTCACGGAGATCGAGATCCCGCCCTACACCTACCCGCTGGGTTACACGGTCAAGGCCACCGGCGCCCGCGTCACCTCGCGCGCAAACGCCGCGCTGCTCACGCTCAGCGCCGACAGACGTGCCAGGTCGGTCAGCGTCACCGTGCGCTCGCTGACCTCGACGCCGTTTCCCACCTACTGAGACCCAGCGTCGGGCCTATATCGCGACGACGTCGGCGCCCGGGATCGCGTCGATGAGCGCCGAGATCTGCACCGGGAACACCGAGTGCGTCGTCCCCGCCGCGCACCACACCACGTCAAAGCGCCGCAGCGACTCGTCGACGATCGTCGGCAGCGGGCGGTCATGACCCAGCGGCGGAATCCCCCCGATGGCAAAGCCGGTGGCCGTCTTGGCCTCCTTGGCGTTGGCCACCCGTAGCCCCAGCCGCTCGGCGTCGACGCGCCGGTCCCCGGCGCACAACACGATTACCGGCTCCTCGCCGCGGAAGAACACCAGCGACTTGACGATCTGGCCCACGGTCGTGCTGAGCGAGGCCGCTGCCTCAGCGGCGGTCCGCGCCGAGGAGTCCAGCTGGCGCGGCTCGATATCGAGCCCCAGATCGCGCAAACGCTCCTGAATCGTGGCGGCGTTGCGGTGCAGTTCGGTCATGACGGCTTGCTCGCGATCGCCGAGCCGAAGGTGTGCACGAACCACAGCGCGCCCTCGTCATCCACGCGGGGCCGGAAGCCGGTCGATCGACCGCCGCCTCGGCCGTCCGCGTCGGCCCGGAGCGCGGCGCGGATCCCGTCCCGCGTGGCCTCCTCGGTCTGCGCCTGCTCGAGCCAGGGGTCGAGTGGACGCTCCAACGGCCGCGTGGCGACGTCGATGGCCTCCAACCCCGCCTCGGCCAGAAGCGCCTGCATCTCGATGGCGGCCAGCATGCGCGTGTGCGAGGGGTCGCGCAGCCGCTCGAGACGGTTCTGCTCGGAGGCGACCTGGGCGTTCTCGTCGGCGACGAGGTCCACCAGCGCGACGTGCCCACCGGGCCGCGTGCAGCGGGCCATCTCGGCCACCACGCGCGCGGGTTCCTCGAAATGGTGGGCGGCAAAGCGCGACACGACGACGTCGAACGACCCGTCCAGGAAGGGCAGCGCGGCGGCGTCACCGCGCATGAACACGACGTTGGCGCACCCCTCGGCGACCGCCTGCGCTTGGCCCCGGGCCAGCATCGCCTCGGTGGCGTCCAAGGCCACCACGGCCCGCGCGGACGCGGCGAGCTGGCGCGCGGCGTGGCCGGTGCCCGCGGCCACGTCGAGAACCACGTCCTGGCCGGTGAGCGGCAGGCGCTCGAACACCCATCGGGAGTCCGAGGTGAAGACCCGGTTGCGCGAGCGGTCCTCGAAGGCTTCGGCCTGCGCGGTGAACGCCTGCTCGATCCGCCCCGTGTGCTCCATGGCCACGACCCTACGCGAGGTACGGGCCGAGCAAGGCCAGGTCCGCGTGTCCCAATCGCTCCGCTGCCGTTTTGCGCTGGTGCCAGTAGGGGTAGAGGAGCGGCGGGCGGCTGACCTCCTCCAGCCGCCCAGCCTCTTCTTCTGACAGGGTCAGCTCGGCGGCGCGCAGGTTGTCGGCGAGCTGCTCGTCAGTGCGCGCGCCGATGATGACCGAGCTCACGGTGGGGCGGCGCAACAGCCACGCCAGCGCCACCTGGGCCGCCGAGACCCCATGGCCGTCGGCGACCTGGACCAACACGTCGACGGTGTCATGCAGCCGGTCCTCGTCGTACACCGGCGGCTCGTCCCAGTCGGTGAGATGGCGCGATCCGGCGGGCGCGTCCTGGCCGCGCCGGTACTTGCCTGACAGCAGCCCTCCGGCCAGCGGGCTCCACACGAACGTGCCCAGACCCTGGTCGACCGCCAGCGGGATGAGCTCGTATTCAGCGGAGCGTTCCTGCAGCGAGTAGTAGATCTGCTGGGCGGCGAAGCGCGGGAGGTGGTCGCGCTCGGCGATGCCCAGCGCCTTCATCAGCTGCCACCCCGTGTAGTTGGAGACCGCGACGTAGCGGACCTTGCCGGTGTCCGCCAGGTACTGCAACGCGCCCAGCGTCTCCTCCAGCGGGGTCAGGCCGTCCCACTCGTGCACGTGGTAGATGTCGATGTGATCGGTCCCCAGGCGTCGCAGGCTCGCCTCGCAGCCGCTGATGACGTGGTGGCGCGAGAGCCCCGCGTCGTTGGGCCCGGGGCCCATCCGCATCCGTACCTTGGTGGAGAGGAGCACGTCGTCGCGGCGGCCTTTGAGCACCTCGCCGACGATCTCCTCAGAGCGTCCGGTGGAGTACACGTCGGCGGTGTCGATGAGGTTGACGCCGGCGTCGAGGCACATGTCGATCTGACGCCGCGCGCCGTCGAGGTCGGTGTCCCCGACATTGGCGAAGTTGCCGCGTCCGCCGAACGTCATCGTGCCGAGCGTGAGCGTAGAAACCTGCAGTCCAGAGCTGCCCAGCGGCCGGTAGTCCATCGGCGTCCCCTTTTGACGAGGTGGTCTCGTCGCAGGCTAGTGGCGCGCGTCAGGCGACGGCGGCGTCGGCCGCAGATCCGGCCTCGCCGGCGGCCCAGCACTGGCGCACGAATGCGGCGATCTTGTTCGTCAGCCGGGTGGGCCTCACGCGGAGCTCGAGGACCGAGCGGGCGTTGACCAGACGCGCGTTGGGCAGCTCGGAGGCGAGCATGCCGGCGTCGGAGAACGGGTGCACCGGGTCGCGGGGGTGGCCGATGACCAGCGCGGCGGTCTGGAATTGCGAGCGCTCGAGGTGCCCGGGCGCGGCGCGGCCGTAGAGGATCCCGCTGAGCACGGCGGCGCTGGGCCCCGGGTCCTGGGAGAGCCAGTCCAGGCCGATCTGCGCCAGGAACGGCAGCGGTCGCCGGGGTACGGCGCGAGCGCCGCGGGCCAGCGCCCGCATCCCCGGCTCGCCGAAACGCAGGGCGAACAGCAGCGGCGTGAAGGCGGCACCGCAGGCGGCGATGGCGTGGTCGAGCACCGGCATCTCGATGACCATGCCCGCCAGGCGCTCGGGCGCCCGCAGCGCCACCTCGAGGCTGACGTTGGCGCCCAGCGACGTCCCCCCCACCACGGCGCGGTCGATGCCGAGGTGGTCCAGCAGCGCCACGGTCTGCTCGGCGAAGGCGCTGATCGAGTAGCGCCACTGGTCGCGCGGTCGCGAGGAGGCGCCGTGGCCAAGCGGGTCAAGGGTGACGACGCGGTTGCCACGGGCCGCCAGCTCCCGCGCCAGGGGCGCCTGCATCTTCTGAGACAGCAACAGTCCGGGGAGCAGGACCGTCGTCCGTGAGCCCTCCCCGTAGACGGTGTAGGCAAGCCGTTGCCCGTCCAGGTGAAACTCGGCCATCGTCAATCCGGCAGGATAGTGGGGTCACAGGCGTTGACTGGTCAGTCAGCCAGTTTGCCCGCCCGCGCCGGCTCGGGTCGGTACAGTCTGGTACCAGCCACCGCGCGGTCGGCGCACGCCACCGCATCTCAAGATTTTCAGGAGGGACTCGTCTCATGGCCAAGGCTCCACGATCGCTTGCCGGCAAGGTCGTCGCCATCACCGGCGGCGCCCGCGGAATCGGGCGAGCCACCGCGGCCGCGCTGATCGCCCAGGGCGCCCGGGTGGCCATCGGCGACATCGACGCGCCGCTCGCCCAGCACACGGCGGCCGAACTGGGGAGCGGCACACTGGGCCTGCCGCTGGACGTCACCAACCGTGCCAGCTTCGACGCCTTCCTCACCGAGGTCGAGAGCGGCATCGGCCCGCTCGACGTGGTGATCAACAACGCCGGGATCATGCCCATCGGGCCGTTCGTCGACGAGACCGACACCACCGCCGCGCGGATGGTGGACATCAACCTCCACGGCGTCATCCTCGGCTCCAAGCTGGCCCTGGACCGCTTCATGCCCCGCGGTCGCGGCCACCTGGTCAACATCGCCTCGGTGGCCGGCAAGGGCGGCTTCCCGGGCGGCGCGACCTATTGCGCCACCAAGCACGCCGTCGTGGGTCTGAGCGAGGCGATCCGCGCCGAGATGCGCAAGACCGACATCGAGGTGAGCATCGTCATGCCGGTGGTGGTCAACACCGAGCTGGGCTCGGGCCTGCAGCGCAGCCGCGGCGTCAAGGTGGTCGAGCCCGAGGACGTGGCCACCGCGATCGTCGAGGCGCTCCAGACCGGCCGCGTGGACGTCTATGTGCCCCGCCAGGTGGGGGTCCTGATGAAGGCTGCGCAGGTCCTGCCGCGCTCGGTGGCCGACTTCGTCACACGGGTGCTCAAGGGCGACCAGGTGCTCGTCAACCCCGACCATCTGCTGCGCGAGGCCTACGAGAAGCGCACCAATGACAGGCCCGCGCTCACCGAGGCGCCCCCGGCGGTTCCGGTGGCCGCGTCTGGAGCCGCGCCGTCGGCGGCCGAGCCCGAGAAGCAAACCGTCTAGGCGCTGACCGGGCGCCGCGTACGCTGCGGCGCGGGCTACGCGCCCGAGCCCAGCCAGTCGGCGATCAGCCCGCCGATCTCGGGGCCGGCGTCCTCCTGCAGGAAGTGGCTGGCCTCGCCGATCACGTGGGCGATTTCGCCGCCCAGCGCGGCCGCAAAGCGCCGGCCCGTCTCGAGTGGCAGGACGGGGTCTGAGTCGGCCCACAGCATGAGCTTGGGCCGGGTGTCGGAGCGCAGCGCGTCGAGCGTGCGCTGTCCGGCCTCGGCGCCCGCCATGTCGGGCGCGGTGGGCAGGATGAGCGGGAAAGCCCGCGCCCCCGCCTTGGACGCGGCATCCGGGAACGGCCGCTCGTAGCCGGCGATCACCGCCTCGCCCGGATCGCGCTTGCAGGCGCCGCGCACCAGGAAGCCGACCGGCAGGTCGTCCGTGCGCGCCACGAAGTCCCGGAAGGCGTTCCACGCGTCGGTCATCGGCTGATGGCCGGTGAAGAGGCCCGTGTCAAGGATGACCAGTCGGGACACGCGTTCCGGCGACTCCACCGCGGTGCGCAGGCCGATCGGTCCGCCCCAGTCATGCACGACCATGGTGGCGTCGCGGATGTCCAGCGACTCCAGCAGCGAGGTGAGCGCGGCGGTATGCCGGTCATAGCTGTACCAGCCGATGTCGGTGGGCTTGTCGGAGCGGCCGAACCCGGGCAGGTCGGGCGCGATGGCGCGATAGCCGGCGTCGCGGACCGGCACGAGCACCTTGCGCCACAGAAACGACCAGGTCGGCTCGCCGTGGACGAAGATCACGGGCGGGCCGTCGCCCTCGTCGAGATGGGCCATGCGCACGCCGTCGAAGTCGGTGAACGTGGACGCGAAGGGGAAGTCGGGGAGGCCTTCGAGCGCCTCGGGGGGTGTTTGGATCACGTCGGTCATGGTTCGACGGCGCAACCTACTAAAGGGGGGTCAACCGCGGCGCAGCCATGACACCGCGTCGGAGGCCACGGTGATGCGGATCGTGTCGGGCTCTCGCGCCCAGGCGATCAGGTTGAGCGACTGCAGGCGATCCAGGACTGCCTGAAACGCCTCCGCCTGCGCCGGGGCGACGTATCGGCGCTCCACGGAGAAGGCCCAGCCGGTCTGTGCCGGTGGGTCTGACAGGCCCACTTGGCCGGCCAGGCGCGCGTCGGTGACGGTGCTCTGGATCCGCAGCGGCGCGTCGCGCAGCCCGGAGACGCGCCGCACCTGCGCGGCGAGCTCGATCATGAAGCGCAGCGCGTCAGGCCGCAGACCGCGATAGAGCGAGCGCGGGGCGCCCACCGCCTTGGCGCCGGTCCCCATCGCGGGGTCGATCACCAGGCCCAGCGCCGCGGCGTTCGAGGGCAGCGGCACGATCGTGTGGTCCTGGTAGGCCTGTGCCAGCGCGGCCGGGTTCGCGAACGGCTTGACCGTGGGGTGCAGCACCGCTCCGCCGGCGTCATCGGCGAACTGGAGCGCGCTCAGGCGCGAGAGCTCGGCCGGGTTGGTCCGGTACAGGTGCATGATCCCCACCGCCGCCAGCACCCGCCAGTAGTAGGTCCAGGAATCGTCCCCGAAGCTCGACAGACGACGGTAGGCGTCGGCGTGGCGCGTCGGGGCACTGTCGAAGTACAGCTGCGGATAGGGCACCGGCCGGCCGCCGTCGTAGGCGTCGAGCACCTGGCGCAGGTTGCCGATGCCCATGTGGTAGCTCTCCACGGCGAGGTCCTCACGCCCGAACTGGCGCTGGGCGATCTTCAGGTAGCGCACGGTGCCGGCGAGTTCCTTGGTCGGGTCAAAGCGGTCGTCGACGGCGGCCCGCCGCGCCAGCAGCCGGTTCAGGTGCCCGGTGCGCGCGCCGCTGGCCACGGCGTCGATCTGCCGGCTCAACCGCCGGCTGGCGGTGAGGTCGATGTGCATGCCCAACAGCGACTGGCCGGTGGAGGCGAGGATCTGCGTGAGCCCGGCGGCGTCGGCGGGATCGGACCCGGCGATCGCCTGCGGACGCCCGGCGCTCTCCAGAAAGACCAGCCCCTCCACCAGGTTCGGGTCGATCCCCGAGCCTGCGGTGGCTCGGTCGATCGCCTTGCGAAACGCGGCCACGCGCTTGGCGGTGGCGACCACGCCGCCCGGGCTGAGCACAAACAGCGGGCGCGCGTTGCCGGCGGCGGCGCGGGCCACGAAGTCGGCCTGCTGGCTGGAGCGGTAGGCGAACGGATCACCCGGACCGGCGCTGTCGGCCACGGTCGGCGCGGGAGGCCGGGGCAGCCCGCCGCCACCGAGCTCCGAGACGATGATCGCGATCACCAGGATCAGGCCGGCCAGCGCGACCGCCAACCGCGCCCGGCGCCGGGCGGTCGAGACGGTTCGCGGGCGCCGCCGGCCGCGGCGCGGCGCGAGCGGCGGCTCCGGGACCAGGCCGGGCGGCCTCGAGGGACCAGGTCCGTGGGACACGCCGAGCCGAAGCTATCAGCCGCCGGGGAGTCGATTCCCGGCGCCCACCCCCAACGCCCGCCGCCCGCGCCCCCACCGCTCCCTGCCCGCCCGTCGGCTATCCTCGGGCGCTCGCTGGGCACCATCCGCGCCGTCCAAAGGCCAGGCAGGATGCACCGCCTCGGCTCACCCGTGACCGGCACCCACACCTCGAAGAACTGGACATGAGTACCTCCTCCGACCTCACTGGCCGACGCGTCCTGGTCACGGGCGGCTCCGGCTTCATCGGCCGCCACGTCGTCTCGCGACTGAGCGCGGACGGCGCGCAGGTGCGTGTGGTGGACCTGCAGCCCCACCCCGACCCTTCGGTGGACCTCGTCCAGGGCGACATTGCCGATCGCGAGGTGCTGGCCAAGGCCTTCAGCGGCGGCTTTGACTCGATCGTGCACCTGGCAGCCGTCACCTCGGTACTGAAGTCTCTGGAGGAGCCCGACCGGACCTTCGCCACCAACGTCGCGGGGACCCACGCGCTGCTCGAGGCCGGTCGCGCCGCCGGGGTCACCTCGTTGGCCTTCGCCTCCACCAACGCCGTCACCGGCCCCATGGAGCAACCGAAGATCACCGAGGATGCCCGCCTGCACCCGCTCACCCCGTACGGCTCGACCAAGGCCGCGGGCGAGATGCTCATGTCCGCCTACACCGCCTCCTACGGTCTGCGCTGCGCGTGCATCCGCCTGACCAACGTCTACGGTCCCGGCATGCAGGCCAAGGACAGCATCATCGCCCGGCTGATGCGCTGCATCCGTCTGGGCACGGCGTTTGAGGTCTACGGCGACGGCTCGCAGGTGCGCGACTACGTTCACGCCCACGACGTGGTGGCCGCCATGCGCCTCGGCCTGACCTCTGAGGAGTGGGCCGGCTCGACGGTGATCGGGTCGGGCACCTCGCTGTCCGTGCTCGAGGTCATCGACGCCGTCAGGCGGGTGTCGGGCGCCGACGTCGAGTTCACCCACGGTCCGGCGAAGCCCGGCGAGATGCCCGCGGTGATCGTCGATCCCGCCCGCGCCCACGCCGCCGGCTGGACGCCGCAGTACCCCGATCTCGACGACGGGCTCATCGGCGTGTGGGACGAGTGGTCCACGGCCGACGTCAAGGCACCGGCGACCCGATGACCGCCATCGACGTCAGCCGCGACGAGTACGACCGCCTGGCGCCCGCCGAGCGCGCCGCCGCCGAAGCCTTCCTCGAGCGCCACCCCGCCGGCGTGGGCGCGCCGCTGGCGGTGCTCATCCCCGCCTACAACGAGGAACCGACGGTTGCCGAGGTGATCGCGTCGATCCCGGGCGAGGCCGCCGGTCTGCAGACCGAGGTGATCGTCGTGGTCGACGGAGCCAAGGACGCCACCGCCACCGTCGCCACGCAGGCCGGCGCGTTGGTCTGCGACGTGACCGTCAACCGCGGCCAGGGCGCCGCGCTGCGCCTCGGCTACTGGCTGGCTCGGGCCCGGGGAGCCCAGGTGATCGTCACCATCGACGCCGACGGCCAGTACGACGCCGACGAGATCGGCACCGTGGTCCAGCCGATCCTCGACGGCAAGGCCGACTTCATCTCGGGCAGCCGCCGTCTGGGCAACGAGCTGACCACGGACTCAACCCGCCACCTCGGCGTGATCGTGTTCGGCGCGCTCATTTCCCTGCTCGTCCGCCAGAAGGTCACGGATCCGGCCTGCGGGCTGCGGGCGATGCGCTCAGAGGTGACCGCGGATGTCGTGCTCGAGCAGCCCCAGTACCAGGCGTCCGAGCTGATGATCTCCGCCGCTCTGCACGGCTACCGGCTGGGCGAGGTGGCCACCACCATGCGCGACCGTGGCCAGCACGCGACCGGCACCAAGAAGGGCGGGAACCTGCTCTACGGCGTGCGGTTCGCCCGCGCCGCGCTCCACACCTGGTGGCGCGACCGGACCGCGGCGCGCAGCCGCGACTGACCCGAGAAGACCCACTTCTCGTAGATCACGAACTTCACCACGAAGAGCACCGCCTGCACGAACACGTAGGCGCCCGTCACCAGGAGCACACGGATGCCGTGGCCCGCCGGCACGTTGGTCTTGACCCAGTGCTGCATGGCGGTCGTGCCGAGCGAGGAGGCGACGAGAACGACGCCCGAGATCGCGATGTAGGCGACGATTTCACGCAGGAAGTCGGCCCGCCCTTTGATCTTCCACGCCCAGCGGCGGTTGAGGATCCAGTTCGGAATCGCGCCCGCGAAGAAGGCCAGGATCGAGCACGTGGTCGGGTGCCCGCCGAGGGCCACGTAGGCGATCGCGAAGACGATGATGCTCGTCGCCAACGCGATCACCGAGCCGATGGCGTACTTGGTCACCTTGGCGGCGTACGGGGACCGCGAGAACCGCTGCGCGACCGAATGAGCGCGCGCACGCTGATATAGGTCGGAAACCACCGTTCGTGATGCTAGCGGCTGTGTCCATAAGATCGGCGTCATGCGCATTGTTCAAGCGGGATCGCGGCTCGATCTCGACGACGACCTGGTCATCGCCGGCGACAACCTGCCGGTGCTCGAGCAGCTCCCCGAGGCGGCCTTCGACCTCGCCTACGTCGACCCCCCGTTCAACACCGGTCGCGCGCAGACCCGCCGCTCGATGAGCGCGACGGCCGACGCCGCCGCATCCCGCGTGGGCTTCGGTGGTCGGCGCTATCGCACCGAATTACTGCAGAGCCTCAGCTACGACGACGCCTTCGGCGACTACCTGGGGTTCCTCGAGCCTCGGCTGACCCGCGCACGGGAGCTCCTGGCGCCCCACGGCACGCTGTACTTCCACATCGACTACCGCGAGGCGCACTACTGCAAGCTGCTGTTGGACGAGATCTTCGGGCGCGACGCGTTTCTCAACGAGATCATCTGGGCTTACGACTACGGCGCCAAGCCGCGCCGCCGCTGGCCCGCCAAGCACGACACCATCCTCGCCTACGTCCGCACGCCCGGCGCCCATCATTTCGACGCCGACGCGGTGGACCGCGAGCCCTACATGGCGCCCGGGCTGGTCGGCGCCGAGAAGGCGGCGCGGGGCAAGCGGCCGACCGACGTGTGGTTTCACACCATCGTCCCTACCAACGGCGCCGAGAAGACGGGCTACCCCACCCAGAAGCCCGTTGGCGTGCTGCGGCGGCTGGTGGCCGCGTCCTCGCGTCCGGGCGGCTGGTGCCTGGACCCGTTCGCGGGCTCGGGCACGCTGGGCGCCGTGTGCGGGGAATTGGGACGGCGCTTTGTCCTGATCGACTCCAGCCCGGCGGCGATGGACGTCATGCGCGCGCGGCTGGGGGACCCGGTCGGGGCCACCCAACCTGACGTCAGCGCTTCGGATCGCGCACGAGCGGCACGAACCTGACCGGATCCAGGCGCTCGGCGCGCAGCCCATCAGGCGTACGGCGCACCCGGGTGAGGTACTGGTGCTCGTCGCCCACCGGCGCCACCAGCCGTCCGCCGGGCCCGAGTTGAGCCTCCAGCGCGCGCGGGATGCGGTCGGTGGCCGCAGCCACGTTGATGGCGTCAAACGGAGCCTGCTCGGGGAGCCCCTCCCAGCCGTCGCCGACGAGGCAGATCACGTTGGCGTAGCCCAGCTGTGACAGGGTGACGCGCGCCTGGGCACTCAGCTGCGCGTGGCGCTCCACCGTCCACACCTCGGCGGCGAGCAGGCTCAGCAGCGCTGCGTGATAGCCCGAGCCGGTGCCGACATCCAGCACCCGATCCGTCGGTGTGAGCTCGAGCAGCGCCAGCATCCGCGCCACCACCACCGGCTGGGAGATCGTCTGCTCACATTCGATGGGCAGTGCCGTGTTCTCATAGGCCCGCGCGCGATCGGCGTGGGGGACGAAGCGATGGCGGGGCACCGCGGCGACGGCGTCGAGCACCCGCTGGTCGTGTACCGACTCAGAAAGGAGGCGGGCGAGTCCGTGTGCCGCGTCCACCTCCGTGATTGTCTCAGCCGCCGCCGTCGCTGTCCGGCGCGTGCTTGAATCGACCGCGTGCTGGCCAGCGCCAAACTGCAGCGCGCGCTGATGGCGATCCTGGTGGCGCTGTTGGGCGCGATCGTGTTCGTCGCCGTCACCAACCGCCGCTCCGCCGACACGCAGGCCTCGTCGCGCTCCGCGTTCGACGGGCCGACGATGCCGGCGCACCTGCGCGCCCACGACTTCACCCTCACCGACCAGAACGGCCGGCGGGTGAGCCTGGCCGCGGATCGCGGCAAGGTCGTGGTCCTCACCTTCATCCACTCGTTGTGCCACGACACCTGCCCGTTCATGGTCGAGCAGATCAAGGGCGCGCTCAACGACCTCCCGGGTGGCGGGCGCAACATCCCCACGATCGGGGTCAGCGTCGCTCACGCCGAGGACACCGTGCACAACCGCAGGGCGTTCTTGGCCAAGCACCAGATGAGCGGCCGCCTGGAGTTCGTCAACGGCCCGCTGCGGGCGATGCGCCGGGTGTGGCACGAGTACGCCATCCACCCAGTCACGCCCAAGATCGACCACTCCACGTTCGTGCTGCTGATCGACAAGCGCGGCTATGAGCGCATCGGCTTCGCCGCCGACGAGCTCACCCCCGAGGGGCTGGCCCACGACATCAGGCTGCTGGAGCGCCAGTCCTGACGGGCGCGCGCCGGCCGGCGGGCGTGAAGCCTGGCAGGCGCAGCGAGAAGACGGACCCCGGTCCGGTGCTGGCCGCGGTGCATCGGCCACCGTGGGCCTTGGCGATGGCGTCGGTGATGGCTAGCCCCAGGCCCGCGCCACCGGTGGTGCGCATGCGCGCCGAGTCGGCTCGTGCGAATCGCTCGAAGATCCGCGACAGTGCCTCCGGCGGCACCCCGCAGCCCTCGTCCTCGACGTCGATCAGCACCTCGCCGTGCTCGCACGCTCGAGCTCGCAGCTCGATCGCAGCTCCAGGGGACGAGTATTTGACCGCGTTCTCCAGCAGCGCATCGAGCGCGGCGCGCAGGCGATCCGCGTCGACAAGGAGGCTTCCCGTGGCCAGCGGGCCGAGCCGCCAGGCTCGCGGAGCCAGATCCGACCACCGCATGAACACGTCTTCGAGCAGGGGCTCGAGCTCGATCTCGTCGAGCTGGAGGAAGTCCGGTTCGTTCGCAACCGCCAGCACGAGGAGGCGGCCGACGATCGCATCCATTCGCCCCAGCTCGTCGAGCGCCACCTCGACTTCCGGCGCCTCGCCGGACTCTGAGAGCAGCAGCTCCAGATGGCCGCGGGCGATCGTCACCGGGGTGCGGAGCTCGTGCGAGGCGTCGTGGATGAAGCGTTCTTGGCTCTCCAGCAGAAGACGGTGCTCCTCAGCGCGCCCCTCCGCGATGCGCTGGGCATCCACCCGACGCCGCGCGTGCCAGACCATGGCGAGGAACATCGCAGCCATCAGAGGCACCTCGAACAGCTCGCCCCACAGCTGGATGCCGTGGAAGGCGTCGAAGCCGATCGACACCCCGGTCAGCCCCATCACGCATGCCAGCACGATCAGGGTGGGCCGCGGGTCCCACACACGGAAGCCGTAGAGCAGGGTGATGCTGATCCAGACGAAGTGGAACGGGATCGTCTCCCAGCTCGGCCACGCGATCATGGCGGCGTAGTTGAGCGCGGCGAAAGCGGCCCAGGCGAGTTCGACGTTGCGCCGCCGCGCCAGGTCCCGGAGCGGCTGGCGCCGCGCAGTCATGCCGCCGCGCGGTAGCCCGCGTTGCGTACGGTCTCGATTGGCGCGTCGGGACCGAGTTGGCGCCGCAGCCGACGTACGCACACGTCGACGACGTTGGAACGCGGGTCGAAGTCGAAGCCCCAGACCTCCGAGAGCAGCCGCTGGCGGCTGATCACCTCGCCCGGATGGAGCATCAGGAAGTGCAGGAGGCGGAACTCGCGGTCGGCGAGGTCGGCGACCGTGTCGCCCATGCGCGCCTGGCGACGGGTGAGGTCGAGCGCCAGCACGCCGACGCGCAACACCCCGCCTTTCCCGGACGTGAAGCCGCCCGCGCGCCGCATGTGCAGGCGCACGCGCGCCACGAGCTCGTCCAGCGAGAACGGCTTGACGATGTAGTCGACGGCGCCCAGCTCAAAGCCGCGCAGCTTGGTGACGATGTCGCTGCGCGCCGACAAGATGAGCACCGGCACGTCGTGATGGTGCAGCTGCAGCTGCCGCAGCACCTCCAGGCCGTCCTGGCCGGGCAGCAGCAGGTCGAGGATCACGCCGTCATAGCTCTCTGACAGCGCCCGCTCGAGTCCCCGCTCGCCGTCTGCGACAACGTCGACCACGAAGCCCTCCGCCTCGAACGCGCGTGCCAAGAAGGCACGTATGCGTGCCTCATCCTCGACGACCAGTATCCGCATCCTTGATTCCTCGCTCGAGCTCCGGCCGGGAGAGCAATCTATCCCGCTCGCCGCCGGTTGTAAATGACGCGCAGATGACATCACGGTCATCTGCTTGCGTTCAGTTGGTACGCCCCTCCAAGATGGCCGCCCGAGGTGAGAGGGTCTTCGATGAGTGGATATGCCAAGCGAGTGACAGGGATTGTCGTCGGGGCGGCGGTCGTTTGCGTTCTGTTAGGGCTGTACATCGGCCTCTACCTGACGAGCGAGCCTGGCTCGGCCTCCGCGGCGCAGTCGCCCGCGGGCGCGCACCTCTACCTGGGCACCGTCCCGGCGTCCAAGGGCACTGACCCCCATCCGAGTTGGGTGTCGTATTACGCGGTGGACGCCCACAGCGGCAACTGGCGCCACGACACGACGTTCGTCCTCCCCGCCAACGCGGTTGTGACCGTGACCGTCTACAACTACGACGGTCAGAGCGGCCTGCGCAACCCGTTCATCTCCCAGGCCGAGGGGATCAAGGGCGGGACGTTCACCCTGGACGGCAAACCGACAACGACCGTGGACCCCGACGCGGCCTCGCACATCTTCGCCATCCCGCAGCTGGGGGTGTCGGTCCCGATCTACGGCGTCCCCGACGACGCCAAGAACCAGTGCGCGAACGCGCCGTGCGGATTGGATACCGCCCACAGCACCACCACCTTCACCTTCCATACCGGCAAGCCGGGGTTGTATCGCTGGCAGTGCTTCGTCCCGTGCGCGGCCGGCTACATTGCCGGCTGGGGCGGCCCGATGCAGACCGTCGGCTACATGGATGGCTTCATCAAGGTCGTATGAGGGGCATGTGATGAGTGAGGTCAACCATTGGCGCCGCGTCGTCCTCTGGTGGCTGGGCACGAGCATCGTCGCGACCCTGCTCGTGGTCCTCCTCCTGGCGCCTATCCTCCCGCCGGGCAACGGCTCCGTCGAGGCCTCGGGTCAGGTGGTGGACAACACGGTGCTGCTGGGGGTCTCCACCCCGGTCGCGATGGCGGTGCTGGTCTTCTTCATCTACGCCCTGATCGCCTTTCGTGAGCGCGACGCCGGCGCGGTCCTCGACGGGCCATCGATCCGTGGCGACGCCAAGGTCCAGACCTGGTGGCTGGTCGTCACGACCGGCATCGTTCTCTTTCTCGCCGGTTACGGGACGGTGCGCCTGCTGGCCGACGGGGCTGGCGGGGGCCAGGGGCCGAACCCCATCGCGGCGCCTGCCGGCTCCAAGGACGCGCTCCAGGTTCAGGTCATCGCCCAGCAGTGGAAGTTCACCTACCGGTGGCCGTCCTATGGCGGCGTGGAGACGCCGACCATCGACCTACCGGCCCACCGGGTGATCGAGTTCCACGTCACCTCACTGGACGTCATCCATTCGTTCTGGGCCTACCAACTCGGCGTCAAGGCCGACGCCGAGCCCGGGTTCGACAACATCGCCTACGTCACCACAAAGGGTCCGCTGACGTTCGACGTGCACTGTGCGGAGTTGTGCGGCGTGTGGCATGGGTACATGTTCGCCACCGGGCACGTGGTGAGCGAGAGCACCTTCAAGACCTGGATCGCTCAGCAGCGACAGCAGTTCGCGCCCGCGACCAAGAACCTGGCGCCCTACCGCAAGCAGTACTTCCCGGACCCGCAGAGGAGAGGCGGATGAGTACAGCGACGATCGTAGCCAGGCCTCAGCCCGCATGGCGCAAGCTGCTCGGTTTCAACCTGCTGACCGGAATCGCGCTGGCGGTGGTCGGCTGGCTGGTGGGCAGTTGGATCGGAGCGCGGATCCATGCGCCGAGCCTCGACTACTTCTCCGACACCGGTGAGAACGACATCGGAATTCTCCTCGGGTACTTGTTCGGGGTGATCGGGTTCCTGGTGGGGCTGGGCTTCGCTAACTACCCGATCAGGCGTCTCATGGGGCACCCGGCCTCCCTGGCCGAGCACGAGTCCGAGGGCGAGGGGATTGCGCGGTACTTCCGGCTCTGCACCGACCACAAGGTGGTGTCGATCCAGTACATCGTCGGCATCGGCGTCTTCTTTCTCGTCGGCGGCATCAACGCGATGCTCATCCGCACGGAACTGCTCCAACCCAACGTGCATGTGTTCGGGCCCAATCAGTATGTGACGTTGGTTGGGCTGCACGGCGCGATGATGATGGGGATGATGACCAGCGGCGTGCTGGGGCCATTCGCCAACTGGCTCGTGCCGCTGATGATCGGCTCGCGCAGGATGGCGTTTCCGCGCATCGAGTCGTTCACCTTCTGGCTGCTCATGGCGGCCGGCGTGGTGCTCGTCACCACGATCTTCATGGGAGGGTTCCAGACGGGGTGGACCGGATACCAGCCCTTGGGCGACCAGGGCACTGCCGGCTATGACGCCTATATCGGGTTCTTCGCGCTGGTGGGGCTGTCCATGTGCCTGCTGGGCCTCAACCTGCTCGTGACCATCGTGACCATGCGCGCTCCGGGCATGACCTGGAACCGCCTGCCGATCTTCGTGTGGAGCGTGCTGGCGACGGCAGTTTTGATGATGCTCGCGGCACCGATGCTCATCGCGGCACTGCTGATGGGGGCGTTCGATCGCACCGTCCAGACCGCCTTCTACGTCGCCAGCCAAGGCGGGAGCTCCTATCTGTTCCAGAACCTCTTCTGGGTCTTCGGGCATCCCGAGGTCTACATCGTGGCCCTGCCGGGTTTCGGGATCGTGCTGGAGCTGCTCCCGGTGTTCTGCCGCAAGCCGCTGTGGGGCTACCGCCTGGCTGTGGCAGGGATGCTGGGCGTGACGCTGCTGAGCTTCTTCGTGTGGCAGCACCACCTCTTCGTCAGTGGCATCAACGCCGACCTGCGCCCCTTCTACATGCTCTCCACGGAGCTGATCTCGCTACCCACGGGGTTCATCTTCCTGTCTGCCATGGGCACGATGTGGCGTGGGCGAATACGGTACTCCGTCCCCATGTTGTTCTGTATGGGGTGGGCGTTCAACTTCCTGTTCGGCGGGATCTCCGGGGTGTTCCTGTCCGATGTGCCGTCGGATGTCACCACGCACGGCAGCTTCTTCTCCATGGCCCACTTTCACTACACGATCATGGGCGGACTGGTGTTCACTCTGTTCGCCGCGATCTACTACTGGGGCCCGAAGATGACGGGCTTCAACTTCAACGAGCGGCTGGCCAAGATCCACTTCTGGACGCTCTTCATCGCGTTCAACTGCACCTTCGGCCCCCTCTTTGCGCTCGGGTTGATGGGCCAGCCGCGTCGCGTCGTCACCTACCCCACCAACCTTCAGGCCCTCAACGACTGGGTGAGCGTGTCGGCGTTCTGCATCGGTCTCTCGATGCTGGTGTTCCTCTACAACCTCATCTGGTCGATGCTGGTCAAGCGCGAGCCCGCGGCGGTCAATCCGTGGAACTCCAAGTCGGCCGAGTTCCAGCTGCCCACACCGGTCCCGGTGCACGACTTCGATCAGATCCCAGTGTTCGACTCAGATCCGTACCCCTACGGTGTCGAGCCCGCACCGGTGACGACCACCGTCGTCCAGGGAGCGTGACATGGAAGGCTCCGCCTCCGCCCCCACCCATCCGCACATCGAGCTCGAGCCGCCCGAGTGGCAGCCGCGCGCCCTGCGGGCCGGCTCTCGCGGCCTGTGCGGAGCGGTGGCCTTCTTCATGGTCTCGTTCGTGTTCGCCTACTTCTATCTGCGAGCACAGGATCCCGACAAGGACTGGAAGATCGGCCACGTCAAACCGTCGGTGGGCTTCGGGCTCGTCATCCTGCTCGTCCTGGTGGCCAGCGCGGTCCTGCTCGCCCTGGCGGCCCGGCGCCCAGAGCTCACCGTGAGCGCCGGCGGTGCGGCCCTGGTCCTGGCGTTCCTGTCAGTCGTCCTCCAAGTGATCGACTGGACGACGCTGGGCTTTGGACCCGAGAGCGGCGGCTATGCCAGCGTCTTCGTCGGTTGGACCGCGTTCTACTCGGTCATCACCCTGGCCTGCGTCTACTGGATCGAGACGCAGGTGGCCACCGCGTGGCGCCGGCGCCGTGAGGGTGTGGTGGCCACCCCGGCCGCGGTGATGTCCGACACGCCGGTGGTGGAGGCCGGCCTTGAGGGCTGCTCGTTCTTCTGGTCGTTCTACGTCGCCAACGGCCTTGTGCTGTTCGTGCTCCTCTACGTCCTGTAGCCGATGAGCTGGCACGGCTGGTCGGTCCAACCCCCGCTGCTCTATGTGGCGGTGGCCGGGATGCTCTACTACGCCGGCGGCATCGGCTACCGCAGCCCGGGACGCCACCGATTGCGTGCGGCGTCGTTCGCCGCAGGGCTGGTGACGATCGTGCTGGCGCTGGAGTCTCCGATCGACAGCTACGCCGATCAGTTGTTCTGGGTGCACATGTTTCAGCACGTGCTCCTGCTCACCGTGGCGCCACCGCTCATCCTGCTCGGCCGGCCGTGGCCCCGCATGTGGCGGGCGCTGCCGCTAGACACGCGAACACGGGTGGGACGGACCCTGGCCAGGGCGCGCTGGACGGCGCCCCTGCGCGCGCTGGCGCGCCCCCTCCCGGCCTTCCTGCTCTTCAACGCCACCGTGGTCGCCTGGCACATCCCGGGGGCGTACGACGCGACACTGCACTACTGGGCCGTACATGACGTCGAGCACGCGATGTTCTTCTTCACCGGGCTCCTGTTCTGGGCGCGCGTGGTCGACCCCGGGCCCCTGCGTCCGCGCCTGGTGTGGCCGGTCCGCATCGCCTTCACGGTGGGGGCGATGGTTGTGGGCTGGATCCTCGCGATCACGCTGGTGCTCGTCCCGCACCCGCTGTATCCGTTCTACGCCGCGCTGGCCCACCGTCCCGGCGGCATCACCGCGGTCGCCGACCAGCAGTTGGCCGCGGGGATGATGTGGGTGCCGGGGTCGCTGGCCTACACCATCACCTTCATGATCGGCTTCTACCGGTGGCTTGAGCCGGA
This sequence comes from Solirubrobacteraceae bacterium, assembly GCA_036490435.1. Lineage (GTDB taxonomy): Bacteria > Actinomycetota > Thermoleophilia > Solirubrobacterales > Solirubrobacteraceae > Palsa-465. The sequence continues at coordinate 16,981 of DASXDW010000024.1, read as the reverse complement.
GACGAAGCCGGCGTCCGCCGAGCGGGCGCTCACGACGACCTAGGAGGACCGGCATGCCCCTGTTCGCAGATGACTTCCTGGCCGGCTCGCTGCTGTCGCTGCTCCTGCCAGTGTGCCTGCTCATCGTCATCGCGATCTGGTACGTGCACTTTGCCCGGCGCGCGCCCGATTCGCACCCGTCTTCGCCGACGCTCCCGCCGGCCGACGTCGTGGCCTCGGCCGGCGATGCCGCGGATCGCCCGCAGCCGGCCGGTCCGCCGCCGGGCGAGATCAGATGATCGCGCCCGGCGCCGCCCTGCGATATCGCTTCAGCCGCCGCACCGCCAGGCAGCTCGCCGCGGTGCTGGCCATCGCCACCCTCGGCGGGGTCGGCGCGGGAGCGGGCGCGCACCTACTGCTGAGCTCAGGCACGGCGCCGGCGGCCGCGACCGCGGCGCGCGGACCGCTGGACGGCCAGGCCAGATGGGCAGCCGGCGCCCGGCCGGCGCCGGCCATCAACGCCCTGCGCGACCAGACCGGGGCGCGGTTCAATCTCAGCTCATTGCGCGGTCGCACGGTGGCCATCGAGTTCTGGGACTCGCATTGCAAGTCAGCGTGCCCGCTGGCCGGGCGCGCCCTGGCCGCGTCTGAGCGCGCGCTGCCCGTCGCGCAGCGGCCGGTGCTGGTGGTGGTGAGCGTCAACCCGCAGGACACGGGGGCCAGTGTGCGGGCGGCGCTGCGGTCGTGGGGCCTGGCCGGGCTCGCGCCCTGGCACTGGCTGATGGGCAGCCACGCGCAGCTGGCCCCCGTCTGGCGCGCGTACCGCATCTTTGTGAAGCCCACGCGTGGTGACATCACCCACACCGAGGCGCTGTACCTGCTGGATCGCCGCGGCGACGAGCGCTCCGGCTACCTGTTCCCATATCTGCCATCAGCGGTGCGCCACGATATGCGGGCGCTGGCGCCACGGAATCGAGGCGAGGATGCCTGAGCTCATCGGGACCGTGCCGGCCGAGGGCCTGGCCGTCGACGGCGCTGCCGCGCGCGCCCGGCCCGCATGGCGGGCGACACTCACCGACTACGTGACCTTGACCAAGCCGCGGATCATGTCGCTGCTGGTCCTGACGGCGGTGTGCGCGATGGTGGCCGCCGCCGGCGGCGCTCCCGCAACGGTGCCGTTGGCCGCGCTGGTCATCGGAGGCGCGCTGGCGTGTGGAGGCGCGAGCGCGCTCAACCATGTGCTCGATCGCGACATCGACCGCCTCATGGGCCCCCGCACCGCGTCGCGGCCGGTCGCGGCCGGCCGGATCTCACCGAGGCGCGCCGTGGCCTTCGGGCTGGCCCTGTCGGCGCTGGCCTTCGCCGTTCTGACGATCTTTGCCAATCTCCTCGCGGCGGTGCTCAGCCTCAGCGGCGGCGCCTACTACGTGGTCGTCTACACGCTGTGGCTCAAGCGCAGCACGGCTCAGAACATCGTCATCGGGGGTGCTGCGGGGGCGATCCCGCCACTGGCTGGGTGGGCGGCGGCACACGGCACCCTTGGGCTGGGCGCCGGGCTCCTGTTCGTCATCGTGCTGCTGTGGACGCCGCCGCACTTCTGGGCCCTCGCGCTTCTGCTCTCACGCCACTACGAGGCTGCAGACGTGCCGATGATGCCCGTGGTGCGTGGAGCGACCGCCACCTCGGTGCGCGTCTTGCTCTACACCGGCGCGCTGGTGGCGGTGTCGCTGGTGCCCGCCGCGCTGGGCACATTCGGCGCGGGCTACCTGGGGGCCGCGGTCATCCTGGGCGCGGTGTTCTGCGTGCTCGCGTGGCGGCTGTGGCGCGACCAGACCCCGGCGCGCGCAGCGGTGCTCTTCCATTACTCGCTGCTGTACCTCTCGCTGCTGTTTCTGGCCGTAGCGGTTGACGCGGTGATCCGTTAGGAAGGCTAAGAGCTGCGTAGGAATGGGGGCCCGTAAGCGGAATCTCACGCTCCGCTTAGCCAACTGAGGGAAGTTGTCTGGGTATCCAGTAAGCGGACCCAAGGACCCATGACTCTCTCCCTCATCACCAACGTCGTGTTCGCCGCGCTCGTCATCCTCGCCATCCCGGGGATGCTGGCCTGGGCGATCGTCACCTCGCGCAACGACGGACCGCCGCCCAGCCGCGCGGTTCGGCGGCCGATGCCGCGGCCCCACTTCCCGGCCCCGCGGCTCAGCTTCGGCCAGCGCCGCCCCGGAGCCGCGCGAGAGCCGGCTCGAGATGCTCACTGACCTGCTGCTCGGTCATCCCCGGCAGCTGAAACACCGCTTGGCCGCTCTGGGCGCGGACGTGGAGCTCCTGCGGGCGTCGCCCCGGCCGCATGCCCCGCCGCGCGCGCGCCACCTCGACGTCGTGGATCTCTGACCACAGCAGCCGGCCGATGGCCGCGCCGCTGGAGGCCTTGATCAGGTCCAGCCCGGCGTCAGAGAAGCGCAGCTCGAGGTCTGACTCGCCGTTGCGCAGGCTCTCGATCCCGCTCACGTGGACCGCCGACAGGCGCAGCGCCTGGAGTGGTGGGTGCGCTGCCGTTTCGCCGGGGGCTCCCTCGTCCGCCGGGTCCACCACCGGTGGCGCCTCGACGGGCGGAGCTTCATAGGGCGGCGCACCGGCCAGGGCATGGGCGCGCTCGACGATCGGGTGGGAGACGGCCTCGGTGAGCTCCACGCCGAGTTCGGCGCTCGCCGCGCCGGCGAGGCAACGGCGCCACAGCACCCCGCCGGCTCGGGCAGCGGCGTCATCGACGAGCCGGTCGAGCTGGCCCGCCTCCAGCGTCACCGCCTCGGGGGCGCTGCCGGCCTGGCGCAGGATGGCGGCACGCAGGCGCGCCTGCAGCTCCTGGCGCCCGTGCGCGACGATCCGCTCGGCGGCGGCCTGCTCGGAGTCCGCGCTCACCCCTCGACGAGCTCCGCGACCCGGCGCAGGAAGCCGGCGGCCAGGGCGCCGAAGACGATCCGGTGGTCGGCGGCCAGGGTGAGCGTGAGCTGGTGTCCTGGAACCACCGCCCCGTCGCGCACCACTCCGACGGCGCGGATGGCGCCCGCGGTGAGGATCGCTGCCTGCGACGGCCTGACCAGGCCGGCGGCGCGACCGACGCCATGCTCGCCCAGGTCCTCGAAGGTGAACGTGGCCCCGGCCTGCTCGGGGGGCGTCAGCTCGCCGGAGCGCGCGCGTGCGGTCAGGCGCGCCACGTCCTCGTCGAGCTCGGACGGCGACTTGGTATCGGCGTCGAGGACCGTGGCCGTCACCGGCGCCTCGGCGGTCTGGGTCACCACGCCGATGTTGACGCGGGAGTAGAGCTCGTAGCGGCCGTCGCGGTAGGCGCCGTTGACGCGCGGGAAGGCACGCAGGGCTCCGGCGCACGCGGCGATGAGCAACGCGGTGGTGGTGGCACCCTCGGCCTCGGCGCGCGCCAGCAGCGGCCCGGCGTCGGCCTCCACCGACAGCTCGACGTCCGGGACGGTGGCGCGGATCTCCGCGCTGCGTCGCGCGACCGCCCGACCGGCGCGGCTTGGCTCCTGCACGGTCGTCTCCCCCTTGAGCGCCTCGGGGGCGATGCTGGTCGGGGGTGTGCCGGAGGCCTCCACGGTGGGCCCAACATACCGCTAGCTGTCAGCTGTCGGCGCCCTCCCACAGGGCCAGGAACTCCTCCGCCTCCAAACCCACCAGGTCAGCCCGCAGGCGGCGCAACAGGGTCGACGCGTCCTTGGCCGGCAGCTCCCAGTAGAGCAGTAGTTCCCCGTCGTCGATCGAGACGACCTCGATGCGATCGACGCGGCGGCGGTCGGCCATGAACGACGGTTCCCGCCCACCACGGCTGACGATGAGATGAAAGACGCGGTTGGCCTTCATCGTCAGGCCGTGACGAGTGCTTCCGCCGCGCGTTCCAGCGCCCGGTTGCCCTGGAAGATCTCGGCTCCGGCCTGGATCGCGGGCAGCTGCGTCACGCCCGCCTGCAGCGCGCGCTCTCCGGCGCGTGCCAGCTTCTCGCCGACCGAGCGCAGCCCCGTGCCCTTGAGCACCGCGGCGGGATGCATCTCGCACGCCGCGGCAGCGAGCAGGACGGTCCCCTCATCGCCGAGATCCCGCCCGCCCGCGAACACCTGCCGGAACGCCGCGAGCGAGAAGGCCACGGCGCGCCCGCCGCCCTTGGCATAGGTGGCGACGCGCATGGCAAACGCCGAGTCGGGCGGCCACGCCGCCGGCAGGTGCAGGGGCAGCAGGCCCTCCGCGGCGATGGTCTGGGCCAGCTGGTCGGGGTCGGGTGGCGGTGGCGTCCAGCCGAGCCCCGGGCCGTACACGGGCTCCCACTCGGGAACCGGTCCCACTCGCCCCAGCTCGGCCATGATCCGCTCGGCGGTCACGTAGCAGCCGGGGTCGCCGAGGTCGTAGTAGAAGACCGGCTGTGCGGGCGGCGAAGCCACGCGCGGACCGTCGTCAGCCGTGGATGAGCCAGCCGTCGGCGGCGCGAGCGGCCTCCATGACCGCCTCGGACATCGTGGGATGCCCGTGGATGAGTCGCGCCACCTCGGGATAGCCGCCCTCGAGCGCCCGGGCGTTGACCAGCTCCTGGATGAGCTCGGTCGCCTTGGCGCCGATGATGTGACCGCCGATCAGCTCGCCGTACTTGGTCTCGCCGATGATCTTGACCAGCCCGGTGCGATCGCCGTAGACCGTGCCGGCACCGACCGCGCCGTAGGGCACCTTGCCGACGACCACGTCGTAGCCCTGCTCGCGGGCCTGGGCCTCGGTGAGGCCGAAGCTGGCCACGTTGGGGGTGCAGAAGGTGGCCCGCGGGATATCGATGTACTCGATCGGGTGGGTGCTCATCCCAGCGGCGTCCTCGACGGCGATCACGCCCTCGTCGGAGGCCTTGTGCGCCAGCGCGGGGCCGAGCACGAGGTCGCCGATGGCGTAGATGCCCTCCACATTGGTGCGCATGGCACCGTCGACCTCGATGAGGCCGTTCTCGGCGAGTTTGATACCCGCGGCGTCCAGTCCCAGGCCCTCGATGTCCGGGCCGCGCCCGGCGGCGATGACCAACCAGTCCACCTCGCCCTTCTCATCGCCGTGGGCGAAGGTGCAGGTGGCCTCCGTCGAGGCGATGTCGGTGACCAGGGTGTTGGTGTGCACCATGATGCCCTGGCGCTTGAAGCCCCGCTCGGCGAGCTTGGAGATGTCGGCGTCCTCGGTGGGCAGCACGCGGTCCAGCGCCTCAAACAGCGTCACGGCGACGCCCAGCCGGGCGTAGCCCGAGGCGATCTCTGAGCCCGAAGCGCCCGCGCCGACCACCGCCATCGACGTGGGCAGCTCGTCCAGCGCCCATGCCTCCTCGGTGCCGATCACGCGCCCGCCGAACTGGGCCCCGGGGATCGGCCGCTTGACCGATCCGGTGGCCAGCACGATCGTCTTGGCCGAGATCTCCTGGCCGCCCACGGTCAGCGTGCCCTTGCCAGTGAGGGTGGCCTCGCCCTCGATGACGTCGACCTTGTTCTTCTTGAGCAGCCCGGCCACGCCGCCGGTGAGCGTTGAGACGACCTTCTTGCGCCGTTCCGAGACGCCGTTGTAGTCGATCTCCGGCTCTGAGACCTTGATGCCGAACTCGTCGGCCTCGCGGATCTCGGAGAGGATGTCAGCCACGCGCAGTACGGCCTTGGCGGGGATGCAGGCGTAGTTCAGGCAGCGGCCGCCGACCCGGTCCTTCTCGACGCAGGCGGTCTTCATCCCCAACTGGGCGGCGCGGATGGCAGTGACGTAGCCACCGGGCCCGGAGCCGATGACGACGCAGTCATAACTGGATTCAGGCATTTGATACGAGCCTACCCAAGCTCGGCGGAGATCAGCGCGCGGGGCGCCCGCCCGGTCAGCTTCCAGGCCGCTGCGGCATCTGGATGCGGCTCAGCACGCGCACGAGCTTGAAGAACAGATAGCCCGCGATGACGATGATGATCGGCGCCACGATGAACCCGAGGGCGTTGCTCGCCTCCACTAGGTACAGGGAGAACAGCGTGCCGATGATGGCCAGCAGCGCCATCCACCCGAGCACCGCGCCGTACCACATGCGCCACAGGCCGACGGCGCATGCGCCCATGAGGGCAGAGAAGATGAGGATGCCCCCGGCGGCGGGGTGCTTGCCGTTGATCTTGTCGCCGGCCAGCCACGCGATGAGGTTGGCCAGTCCCAGTGCCGCCGCCAGCAGCGCGGAGATCCAGATGACCATCGGGCGTTCCCCGGGGGCGATTGGCTTGAGGTTGGCGCGGGCCTCGGCGTCGCGGCGCTGGCTGCGCGTGAGCTCCTCGCCGGTGGGGACAGCCCACTGGCCGGGCCGCTTGGGCTTGGCCTGCCGGGGCGCGGGCTTCGTTGCCGCCTTGGCGGCCGGGGGGGCCTTGGCGGCAGGGGTTGCCTTGGCGGGCCCCCGGCGCCCGCGCTTGCGGCTACGTTGCGCCAACGCGGGCCTCAGTGTCCGAGCCCAGGGCACGCGCCGCCGCCTCGGGGTCCGGAGCGTCGGTGATGGCGCGGACCACGGCGATCCGCGTCGCGCCCGCTGACCGCACGGCGGCGACATTGCCGGCGTCGATACCGCCGATGGCGAAGTAGGGCGTGGCGGCGTGGCCCGCGGCGTAGCGCACCAGGTCCAGCCCCACCGCTGGGCGGCCGGGCTTGGTGGGGGTGGCGTGCACCGGGCCCACCCCGATGTAGTCGACCTCGGGCTGCGCCGCCGCGGCATCGATCTGCGCCGGCGAGTGCGTGGAGAGCCCGACGATGCGATCGGGCCCGACCCGCGCCCGCGCCTGCGCTACCGGCACGTCGTCCTGGCCGACGTGGACGCCGTCCGCGCCCGCCGCGGACACCAGGTCGGGCCGGTCGTTGAGGATGAGCGGCACGCCGTGGGCCCGGCACACGGCCACGTAGCGTCGGGCGGTGGCGATGGTGGTCTCGTCGTCGGCGTCCTTCAGGCGCAATTGGACGATGTCGACCCCGCCGCGCAGGGCCCGCTCGAGGAAGGCATCGGTCTGCTCGCCGCAGACGAGGTACAGGCGCGCGGCCCGCAGGACGTCTCGAAGGTCGGACACGCCACCAGTCTGTCAGGACCGCTCGGCTGGGCGTGCGGTCGCACGTACTAACATTGCAGCCCTTACGGGAGCCCCACCGTTGGGCTGAGAGGGCGGACGCCGATCCGCCGACCGTCACGACCTGACCGGGTAATGCCGGCGCAGGGAGGTGCCTTGTCTGAGCAGTCAGTGACAGCAGATGTCCTCGTCATCGGTGGCGGCGCGATCGGCCTGTCCATCGCCTGGCGCGCGGGCCAGCGCGGGCTGCGCGCCGTGGTCCTCGAGCGGGGGGCCGTGGGCCGCGGCACCTCGTACTACGCCGCCGGGATGCTCGCCCCCGTCGCCGAGGTCACGCCCGGCGAGGAGCCGCTGCTCGAGCTCGGTCTGCGCAGCGCCCGGGCCTATCCGCGCTTCGTTGCGGAATTGCTCGAGGCGGCGAGCATGGACAGCGTCGGGCTCACGACCTCCGGGACCCTGCTGGTGGCCCGCGACGCCGACGAGGCCGAGGCGCTGGAGCGCGAGCTCGCGCTGCGCCAACGCTTCGGGCTGCCCGTCGAGCGCCTGCGGGCGTCGGAGGCGCGGCGGCGCGAGCCGGGCTTGGCGCCGGCACTACGCCTGGCCCTCGACGTCCCCGGTGACCACGCGGTCGACCCGCGGATGCTGGTGCCGGCGCTGGCGGCGGCCGTGGTGGCGGCCGGTGGCGAGGTTCGCGAGCACACCCCCGTCGCCGGCGTGGCGCTCACCGGCGGGCGGATCCAGGGCGTGGTGCTCCAGGACGGCTCGACGCTCCGTGGCGAGCAGGTGGTCATCGCCGGCGGCGTGTGGTCTCCGCAGCTGTCGGGGCTGCCGGAAGCAGACCGCATCCCCGTGCGCCCCATCAAGGGCCAGATCATGCGCCTGCACGACCCGGCGGGCCCGGGGCTACTCCAGCGCGTGATCCGCATGGGCCCCACCTACATCACCCCCCGGGGCGACGGCCGCTACGTGCTGGGCGCGACCTCGGAGGAGCGGGGCTTTGACACGACCGTCACCGCCGGCGCGGCTTTCGAGCTGCTGCGCGATGCCACCGAGCTCGTGCCGGGCGTCTCCGAGTTGGTGGTGGACGAGTTCGCCGCGGGGTTGCGCCCGGGCACGCCCGACAACCTGCCGGTGATCGGTCCGGGGTCGGTCGAGGGCCTGCATTGGGCGACCGGTCACCGTCGCGGTGGGATCCTGCTGGCGCCGGTCACCGCCGAGTTGGTCGCGGGCGCACTGGCGGGCGAGGCGCTGCCCGAGGACGCCGTGGCCTTTGCGCCCGGCCGGTTCGCCGCTCTGGCGGTCGGGGGTGGGGCGTCGTGAACGTCACGGTCAACGGCGAGCTGCGCGAGATCGGCGACGGCGCTACCGTCGCCAGTGTGGTGGAGATGCTCGACGTCGCCCCGGGCGCTCGCGGCGTCGCCGTCGCGCTGAACGGCGAGGTCGTCTCACGGGGCCGCTGGGCGCACACCGAGCTCAGCGAGGGCTCCAGGGTCGAGGTCGTCGCCGCGATTGGAGGAGGATGAGCGCCATGTCCGAGGATCCCCTGCGCATCGCCGACCGCGAGCTGAGCTCGCGGCTCATCCTCGGCACCGGCGGCTTTGCCAACCACGAGCTGCTGGCGCAGGCGTGCCGGGCCGCGGAGGCGGACCTGTGCACTGTGGCGCTGCGGCGATTGGGGGGTGGGCGGGGTCCGAATTCCCGGGGTTCGATTCTCGACGTACTCGACGAGGTGGGCGTCGCGGTGCTGCCCAACACCGCCGGGTGCTACACGGCGCGCGACGCGGTCACCACCGCGCAGCTGGCGCGCGAGGCCTTCGAGACTGACTGGATCAAGCTCGAGGTCATCGGCGACGACCGCACGTTGCTGCCCGACGCGGTGGAGCTCGTCGCCGCGGCCGAGGAGCTGGTCGACGACGGCTTCACCGTCTTGCCCTACACCACCGACGACCCTGTGCTGGCCCGCCGGCTGGAGGACGTGGGCTGCGCCGCGGTGATGCCGCTGGGCTCGCCGATCGGCAGCGGCATGGGGATCTGCAACGCCTACAACCTCTCGATCATCATCGAACGCGCCGGGGTGCCGGTCATTCTCGATGCGGGCGTGGGGACCGCCTCCGATGCCGCACTGGCCATGGAGCTGGGCTGCGACGCGGTGCTGTGCGCCTCGGCGATCTCCCGCGCGCATGACCCAGCGGCGATGGCTCACGCCGTGCGGCTCGGCGTGCAGGCGGGACGACTGGCTCGCGGCGCTGGGCGCATCCCGCGCCGGCGCTACGCGCAGGCCTCGACGCCGGAGGAGGGCGTGCCGGCCTTCGACCCACAGGGGGTCTCGCAGTGATCGGTGCGAGCGGAGCCGCGTGACCGTCGACGAGCTGATCGACGGCTGGCAGGCGGCGTGGTCGGGCAAGGATCCGGCGGCGTTCGCCGACGTGTGCGCCACCGGCATCCAGTACGAGGACCCGCTCACCGGCGAGCCCCTGGACGGCCTCGACGCGCTCAGCGCCCACGCCGCGCGCCTGTGGGACGGCTTCCCCGACGCCCGCTTGGAGCGCACCGGCGAGCGGCTCTCCAACGGGCACTTCGTGGCGGCTCCGTGCAAGGTGCTGGGCACCCATCGCGCCCCCCTGGGGGGCCTGCCGGCGAGCAACCGCTTCGTCGTCGTGCATTGCGTCTTCTACTGCGAGCTGCAGAACGAGCTCCTGCTGCGCGTGCGCGCGTTCTTCGATGTCTACGAGGCGGCGACCCAGCTCGGGGTGCTGCCCGCGCGCGGGACAATGGGGGCCAAGGCGCTCCTCATGCTCCGCGGCTTCGGGCTGCGGACCGCGCGCAACCCATAGCGCTCCCTGACATCAGCGAACGTCAACTGCGGCCTGGGAAGGGGAGGGTGCGGGTCGGCGGTGGCCGGGGGGTCGTGGGAGATTGTTCTGACCAGGGTGGAAACATCTCCCACAGCACGGGTCCTGATTAGCCAAGTAAACTTATAAGTTTACTTAGAGCGGGAGCGGGCGAAGCTGATCGCGACGGTGAGGCCCTCGCGGGCGGCCGGCGACAGGCGCGGGCGCAGGCGCCAGCAGGCGCCGCTGAAGGTCAGGTTGGCCACGGTGGCAAACCCCGCCTCGTCGGCGCGCAGGGCGAGGAGGAGGTGCGCGACGCGGTCGGATGTCGGCAGCTCGGCGTCGGGGACGCGCACGCAGTAGCACTGCACCCGCCGGCCGCCCGGGCGCACGAGCAGCGCGCCGGCCGGTCCCACCACCCACACGCCGAACCTGCCGCGCTCGACCAACAGCCCGGTCCGCGCCACGAGCTCGCGCGCCTGATGACCGACGAGGTCGCCGAGCAGCCCCAACGCGCGCTCCTCGGCGGCCGCGTCGCTCGCCACGCCACGTCGGCGCACGGGCCGCAGCACGCCCGCCCCGCGCGCGGCGTACAGGGCCGGGATCGCCCAGGCGAAGGCCAGCGCGAACACCGACACCACCGCCAGCACCGGGGCCAGCAGCGGCAGCACGATCGCGGTGGCCAGGAACGGGACCTCGTGCGCGACGGCGCTCAATGTCCACACGCGGTCGGCGCGGCGCAGCATCGGCTCGTCGACGCGCGTACGCCAGCGGACGTTCTCCAGCTCGGGAAGCTGCCCGAGCGCCGCCTCCACTACCCGCCAGCGATCGGGCGGCGCAGGACGACGAGCTCGGCGTCGAGCGGAAGCTCGCGCACGGCGGTCGCGGTGCCGTCGGCCTCCGTGGCCACGGCCAGGTAACCATGGTCGAGCTCGGACTCAAGCGCGGCCCGGGCCGCCTCCGTCCCGGCGAGGTCGTCCGGACTCCAGTGCGCCAACACGGTGTGTCCGGTCTGGTCCATGCGGATGAGTCGTGACATGCGGCCCTCCTCCGGTGCGGGTGACCCTCTCATCATACGGCCGCGTCAGGGCCGCTTTCGCCGACCGTGAGGCGCAGGTCGACCGCCACCGGCGCGTGGTCTGACAGGGTGCCGCGGTCCAGCACCACCGCGCCCCCGCGCGGCTCCAGCGCCCCCGCGATGAGCACGTGATCGACGTCGTGCCCGCCGACACCGGCAAAGCCGGGCCACGCCGCCGCGCGCAGGTTGAAGTCGCCGCCGAGCACGACGGCGTCGCCGCGCGCCCACCGCAGCGCCGCCGTCGCGGCGATGGTCCCATCGCGCTGCGCTGCGGGCTCGTCGTGTGCGGTGGCGTGCAGGTTGACCACCCACACGCCGCACCCCAGCGACACCCCATGCGCAACGCGACGCTCCGGGGTTCGGGTCAGCAGTTGCACCTCGTGGGCGACGATGCGGTCGCGCCGCGCGAGGATGGCGTTGGCGCCGCCGCCCTGGGACTTCATCGCGTCAGGCCAGCGCCGCGCGAGCGCTCCCCGCGCCCGCGGCAGCGAGTTGCGCGAGGTGAGCACCTGGCGGTGCTCGGCGCGCAGGCGTCCGGCGAGCGGCGCGGTCCACCACGGCGGGACCTCCTGGAGCAGCGCGACGTCCCATTCCCAGCCGTGCAGGGCCGCCCCGAAGTCGTCCAGCAGGTCGCGCCGGGCCGACGGCACCGAGCGGCCATGGAAGAGGTTCCACGTCAGCACCCGCAACTGCACACGGCCCAACGTACACTGCGGCCCGTGCCACGCCACTTCCTCACCGGGACCGAGCTCAGCCCCGCTGAGCTCGGCGCTCTCCTGGACCGCGCCGCCGAGCTCAAGGCTGCGCCCTACAGCTCCGACGTGCTGATGCGCCGTTCGGTTGCGCTCATCTTCGAGGCGCCGTCGACGCGGACCCGCACATCGTTTGAGGTCGGCATCGCCGAGATGGGCGGTCATCCGATGGTGATGCGCGCCGGCGAGCTTCAGCTCAGTCGCGGTGAGTCCATTCGCGACACGGCGTACATCCTCTCGCGCAACGTCGCCGCCATCGGCATCCGCACCGGTCCGGATGCCGACGTCGAGGAGCTCGCCCGCCACGCCACCGTTCCCGTCGTCAACATGCTCACCGCCAAGCACCATCCGTGTCAGGCCATCGCCGATCTGCTGACACTGCGCGAGACGTTCGGCTCGCTCGATGGACTGACACTGGCCTATGTGGGTGACGGCAACAACGTGGCACGGTCACTAGCGCTCGTCGGTGGATTGGCGGGTGTGCATGTGCGTGTCGCCGCGCCCGACGGCTATCAGCTCGAGCCCATTGCCGGCGCGCAGTTGACCGACGATCCACGCGTTGCGGTTGACGGAGCCGATGCGGTGTACACCGATGTGTGGGTGAGCATGAGTGACGACCCCGCCACCGCCCAAGAGCGCCGCCGCGCGCTGTCGGACTACCGCATCGACGACGCGCTGCTCGACCTCGCCGCGCGGCACGCGATCGCGTTGCACTGCCTCCCTGCACACCCAGGTGACGAGATCACCGCCGACGTTCTCTATGGCGACCGTCAGCGCATCTGGGATCAGGCCGAGAACCGGCGACACGCGCAGAAGGCATTGCTCGAGCTGCTCGTAAGCTGAAACGTTCTGACCGCTACGCGCATATTGCGCGCACATTGGGTAGATTCGCCGCAGCGACGCAGGACAATCATCCGCGCGCCACGCGCTAAAGCCAATAAGGAGCAGGTGCTTCCGAATGCCCCCCGCCAAACGCTCGTCGTCCGGCCGTACAAGTTCATCGTCTTCGTCGCGATCCGGCGGCGCGCGGGCAAGCGGCTCGCGTAGCACCGGCGCGAAGGCCACGAAGGCGTCCGCTCGCAGCGGCGCGAAGTCCACCGCCACCAGCGCGCGCAAGGCGGGCGGCAGGACCGCGACCCAGGCCAAGTCCGGCGCCACCAAGACGCGCGGCACCGCTCGGTCCGGGGCCGCCAAGACCGCCACCGCCGCGAAGTCGACGGCGAAGTCCGCGGCCACCACCGCCAAGACGGCGCGCAAGGCCGCCGCCGGAACCGCGCGCACGGCGCGCGCCGGCGCGAAGGGCACCGCGACCGCGGCGAGCGCCGGCGCCAAGAACACCAAGACCAGCGCCAAGGCGGCGTCCACCTCAACGCGTCGCGCCAGCGGCGGCGGCGTGCTGTCGGTCGCCGAGGAGCTCGCGCAGGGTGTGATCAAGCCGCGTGACGTCGTCATGCTCACGCGCAGCCACATCCAGGAGGCCCTCGACGACGCTGCCGCGCGGGGCCGTGTCACGCGCAAGGACGCCAACGACCTTGTCTCCGAATTGGTGCGCCGCGGCCGCGGTCAGGGCACCGACCTGGTCAAGGAGATCGAGTCGCTGCTGGGCAAGGCCGGCTCGGCCACCAAGCGCGCGCGGGGCTCGGATTCCGTCGACCGCATCGTCCGCGGCGCCGATCGCGCGCGCCGGGCGGCCGGTGTGGGCCCGTCATTCCCGATCCTCGGCTACGACGAGCTCAATGCCTCCCAGGTGCAGAGCCGCATCAAGGAGCTCAAGAAGCCCGAGATGCGCAAGGTGCTGACCTACGAGCGCAAGAACGCCAACCGCAAGTCGGTGGTCGGCGCGCTCGAGAAGTCGCTGGCCTAGTCCGCGACCGCGGCACCGTCATGACCGTGACGCCCGGGCGCCCCACGCGCCCGGGTGACTGTGGCCTGCTACTTGTGTAGGTCCGCATGTCCACCGCGCCTCCCACACACTCGCGCCCCCAGCGCGGCGACGAGCTGGAGCTCACCATCGACACGCTCGCCTTCGGTGGCGCCGGCGTGGCGCGGCTCGACGGCTACGTGGTCTTCGTCACCGGCGCGGTTCCGGGTGACCGCGTGCGGGCGGTCGTGGGCAAGCGCAAGCGGGCCTACGCCGAAGCCCGCGCGGTGGAGATCATCGCCCCCGGCCCTGACCGCATCGCGCCCGTCGCCGACCATCCCGGGGCCCCGTGGCAGGTGCTCTCCTACGAGCGCCAGCTCGAGGTCAAGCAGGGACAGGTCGACGACGCACTGCGGCGCATCGGCAAGCTCGACGGGTTCGCGCTGGAGCCGATCGTCGCCGCCGTGTCACCGTGGCGCTACCGCAACAAACTCGAGTACTCCTTTGGTGCCGACGCTTCTGGCGCACTGGTCTGCGGCTTTCACGCTCCGGGCCGCTGGGACGAGATCGTGGCCATTGACGACTGCATGCTCGCCTCCGAGCGCGCCAACGCCGCCCGTGAGCAGATCGTCGCGTGGTGCCGCGCCGAGGGCCTGAGCCCGTATGACCGCCGCTCCGGTGAGGGGCTGCTGCGCAACCTCGTCGTGCGTGAGGCACGGCGGACCGACGCGATCCAGGTGCGCCTGGTGACGAGCGTCGGTGCGCTTGACAGCGAGGGACTCATCCGCGCCGGCGCCGGGCTCGACGGCCTGCTGTGGACGCAGGTCGACAGTGTCGGCGAGACAACTCAGGGCGGCGACACCGAGTTGCTGGCCGGCTCTGACCGCTTCGAAGAGGTGCTCGGAGGCATGCGGTTCGAGATCTCCGCCGAGGCGTTCTTTCAGACCAACACCGAGATGGCCGAGCGCCTCTACCAGCTCGCCATCGAGTATGCCGCCCCCGTCGGCTTCGAGCGCGTCTATGACCTGTACTGCGGCATCGGCACCATCGGGCTGCTCATGTCGCCGCGCGTGGCCGAGGTGTGGGGCCTCGAGCTGGTGCCCGCGGCGATCGCCGATGCGATCGCCAATGCACGCGCCAACGAGATCGACAACGCCCACTTCTTCGCCGGCGACGTGCGCCTGGCCATGCGTGAGCTGGTGGAGCGCGCCGGTCGCCCCGACGTACTCGTCGTCGACCCGCCCCGCGCCGGCCTGTCGCAGAAGGTCGTCCGGCGGATCATCGAGGCCGCGCCCTCGCGGCTGGTCTACGTGTCGTGCAATCCGACGACGCTGGCGCCCAACGCGGCGCAGCTCGTCGAGGCGGGCTACGAGCTCGTGCGCGTCCGGCCCGTCGACATGTTCCCGCAGACGCCGCACATCGAGTGTGTGGCCGAGCTCGTGCGCCGCGGGTAGCCCCCACTCGCCACGGGTACTGTCACCGCCATGCGCGCCGCCACCATCAAAGACAAGCAGCTGAGCGTCGAGGAGCATCCCGACCCCGTCCCCGGGTCGGGCGAGATGCTGGTCAAGGTGCACGCCGCCGGCCTCAACGGCGCCGACATGCACCAGCTGGCCGGGCACTACCCGGCCCCTCCCGGCTCGCCGCAGGACATCCCGGGGCTCGAGCTGGCCGGCGAGGTCGTCGGCCGCGGGCCGGGCGCGGAACGCTTTGAGGTGGGCGACCGCGTGATGTCGATCGTCGGCGGCGGCGGCCAGGCCGAGCTGGCCACCGTCAACGAGCGCATCCTCATGCCGGTGCCCGACAACCTCAGTTGGCCCGAAGCCGGCGGCCTGCCCGAGGTCTTCACCACCGCTCACGACGCGGTGTTCACGCAGGCCGGCCTGGTGGTGGGCGAGCGGCTGCTCGTGCACGGCGCCGCCGGCGGCGTGGGCTGCGCAGCCGTGCAGCTGGGCCGTGCCGCCGGGGCCCGCGTGACCGCCAGCGTGCGCAACACCGACCTGCACGCCGCGGTCGCCGAGTTCGGCGCGGACGTGGTGGCCCACGACAATTTCCAGGACCGCGGGCCGTTTGACGTCATCCTGGAGCTGGTCGGGGCGGTCAACCTGATCGACAACCTCAAGATCCTGAACACCGGTGGGCGCATCGCGGTGATCGGGACGGGCGCCGGCGCGACGGGCGAGATCAACCTCGGCCTGGTGATGATGAAGCGCGCGCGCATCCATGGCTCGACGCTGCGCGCCCGCCCGCTCGAGCTCAAGGCCCTCACCGCGCGCGCCATGGAGCGCTCGGTGCTCCCGCTGCTGGCCTCGGGCGAGGTCAAGGTGCCGGTGGGCAAGACCTATCCGCTGGCCGAGGCCCCCGCCGCCTACGAGCACTTCCAGCGTGGCGGCAAGCTCGGGAAGATCGTTCTGACGATGGACTGAGCCTGGCGGCTTAGTCTTAGTAGGGCGGCAGGTCCGCCCACCACTGCCCCAGCACCCGAAACGCCGACCAGAAGGCCCGCTTGGCGCTCTCCTCGTCCAGCGCGTCGTCGATGTTGGGCACGAAAAGCGCCTCGATGGACGGGGTGAAGCGCTGGAGTTCGCCGGGGGTGGCGTCCAGCTCGCGTGAGAGCGGCACGCCGAGGTCGTTGATGACGCCGAGCGCGTCCTCGCCCATGACCACGACCATCTTGGGCTGCACGATCGCGAGCTCCTCGATGACGCGGGCGATGCACGCGGGGTCGGCCATCGCCGGATCGGCGACCGGGCACTTGACGCACAGCGTGCCGTAGACGGCCAGCGGATCGATGTTAAGCCGCTTGAGCGACTTCATCAGCGCGTTGCCGGTCCGCCCGTAGAAGGCAACGCCCTCCTCGACCTCGGACGGCCGCGCCGAGTACTTGATCATGAAGATGTCGGCCTGGGGGTGGCCCGACCCCAGCACCGGCATCAACTGGCCGCGGGGACAGTGCGAGCAGTCGCTGAGACGGCGTGCGAACGCGTTGAGCTCGCGGATCGCGCGCTCGAGGTACTTCTCTCGAATCTCGTCGTCGGTTGCCGGCACCCCAGTCGGATTGGACGGAGCCCGTCCTTGTCCTTGCGGCTGCATCAGGACTTGCGCCCGGTGGCCCGCCTGACCCGCCGCTCGCGGCTCGCCCGCCGGGCCGCTCCGGGCATCGCCTTGGTCTGGAGAAACTTCAGTGCCTGCACGTAGAGGAGGCTCGCCGGGTTGCGGATGATGTCGGCGTCGCGGAGCGATTCCAGGAACTCGTCGCGCCCGTTGAAATCTCGCATGCGGATGCGCACGGAGCCCAGGCCCTGGGGCACATGCGCGTCCGAGCCCGCCCCTGCGGGGATGCGGTACTTGGCGGCGAAGCGGACCGCCTCCTCGTTGAATTCGGAGAT
>DASXDW010000180.1:0-68752 GCA_036490435.1 Solirubrobacteraceae bacterium | reverse complement strand
CACTGGCCACTGCCGGGTCGGTGGGGCGCAGTCCGAGGCCGCGTAGCTTCTCGCCGACGCTGTCAGCGAGACGGCGCTTTGCCCGCCACGCATTGGCGTCCCCGGTGAAGTTCACCAGCGCCTGCGCGTAGGCATCCACGCGCCGGCTCTCGGCGTGCGCGCGGCCCGCGGCGCCGGTCCGTTCGCGCAGCCCGGCGTCGCGCACCAGCCCATCCAGCGCGGCGAGCAGAGCCTCGGTATCCCCGGCCGGAACCCTGACGACCGTTCCGTCGGGCAGCTCGCCGTAGGCGCCGCTGTCATACGCCAGCACCGGGCGTCCAGACGCGAGCTGCTCCATCAGGGAGGCCGACCCGCTCTCGAGGTTGGGGAAGCGCAGGTTGAGGAACACGTCCGCGGAGGCGATGTGATGCTGCAGCGCCGCCGGCGACTCGTATCCGAGCAGCGTCACCTTGTCTGCGAGACCCGCATCGGCGATCGTGCGGTGCAGATCGCGGACGTAGGGATTGCGCGGGTCGTACTGCCCGACGACGAAATAGCGGACCCGGGCGGCCAACTGCGGAGCCGAGGTCAGCGCCTCGATGACGGTGAGGATCTGCTTGCTGCGATCGACGTGCCCGACGCTCATCAACGTGATCGGTGTCCCCGCAGACCGTTCCGGAGGCGCGGCGGGTGCGAGGGCGAGCTGGGAGTCGTAGGCCGGCATCGGGAGGTGGACGAGCGGCCCCGCCCAGCGCTCGCTGACGGCGGCGGCGTGGCCAGCCGAGTGCACGACGGCACCGAGCGCGTTGGCCAGCGCGTCCTCGATGAAGGCATGCTCCAGCACCTCGTCCGGCCTCTGCCACGACTGCTCGCCGCGCTGGGCGATCACCGCCTCGCCCACCTCCCGCCCGCGCTCCCCGTACAGCGCGGTCATCCGCGCGAGGTAGAGATCGGGGCGGCGCAGGTAGGTGACGTAGTAGCCGGCGAAGAAGTGATGCAGTGTTCGGTCGTGCAGCACGACCACGCCCGGCACCCGCACGGCGGCGTCGTACTCGGCCCGGTGAAAGGCCAGGTGGTTGCCGAGGTGGTAAACGACGGCGTCGTAAGACGCGAGCCGCAGGAGGGCTTCGGGGTCAGACGCGTAGTCGATCACCGGGATGCCCGGGGGTGGCGTCTGGGGCGCACCGTGGCTCCACAGCTCGGGCTCGGCGTAGCGCGCCACCGCCGGCAGCACCTGCCGGCTGAACTCCACGATGCCGCTGTTGCCGGCAGCCGGGCTCAGCCAGGCGAGCCTCATGGCGCGATGAGCCGGTCGATGACGGCGGGCCACGAGATTCCCAGCTCGTCCAGACGCACCAGCGCGGCGTCGCCCATGCGCCGCGTGGCCGCCCGGTCAGTGGCGAAGCGATCGATCGCCTCGGCCAGCCCCTCCGCGCTGGGCTCGGAGACCACGCCGGTCTGCCCATCGGTGACGAACTCCAGCGGGCCCCCGGAGTCGGTGCAGGTCACCACCGCCTTGGCCGAGGTGAAGCTCTCCACGGTGACGTAGCCGTAGTCCTCGTCGAAGGGGATGAACAGGCAGGCGAGGGCACCGGCCATCAGCTCCACCTTACGCTCGTGCGGGATCCACCCGTCGAGCCATTGCACGCGCCGGGCCAGCTGCGGCTCGGCGAGCATCTCCGTCAGCCGGACGCGGTCCTCGGGCGTATCGGCGTCGCCGGCGAGCACCAGCCGCACATCAGATCTGACGTGGCGCATCGCCTCCACGGCCAGGACCTGGCGCTTGAGCACGTTGATGCGACTCGGATAGAAGAGGTAGTCCCCGTCGGGGCCACCGTGATAGCCGCCGTCGAGCAGCGCCGGATAGAGAACCTCGGGGGAGACGCCGTTGAACTGGCGCATGCGCTCGGCGACCCGGCCGGAGATCGTGAACACGCGCTGGGCATCGGCCAGACAGCGGTCGTCGGCGGCGCGGATCGCGTCACGGACGGCGCGGCCCTCCGCTGAGGCGGAGATCCCCTGCCACGGCGTCCCCCACAGGTCGTAGGCCTGGCGGTGCTGATGGAGCACCCACAGCACCTTGTTGGGGTGGGGTACGAGGTAGGCGGGGAACTTGAGACCGATCACCAGATCGGCATCGGGCAGGTGCAGCAGCCGTGCCGCCAGCATGTGGTCCAGGATGCGCTCGTCCGGATGCCACCGGAACGGCAGCCGCACGTATTCCACCTCATGCCCGGCGCCGCGCAACGCCGCCACCAGCCCGTCGGCGAGCTGCTCGGCGCCACCGCGCACGAACGGGACCTGGGCGTTGAGGACAGCGACCCTCATCCCAGCAGCGCGGCGATCTCGGGCGGGGCGTTTGTGAGCCATCGCGCGCTGCCGTCCGCGCGCTCGCTGTCCTGCAGCCATACGACCTTGCGGGGGTGGCGCAGCAGGTGGGCTGGGGGTCGCACGGCAATGAGCATGTCGCCGGCGTCGCTGACGTCGGTGAGCGCGACCGTCAGCTCGCGCTCGACGTGACGTGCCGGGTCAGAGTCGACCGGCAGCCAGATCTGCTCCACGACATGTCCGGCGGCGCGCAGGCGCCCGGCGAGCTCGTCGGCGTGGCCGTCTCGGTCCCCGAAGGGGACGTACGCACTCGCGACGACGATCCTCAAGGCCGAGGGGGGTCGGAGCGCTCGTGCAGCGCGGCGAGCTCCGCCTCGGCCTCCATCAGCCGGCGCTCGAGACCGGCGATGCGCTCCTCTGCGCGCGTGAGCGCTTCGGCCTGGGCGCGGACAGAGCGGCCGGTGCCGAACTCCTCGCTGGCCAGCAGCTCCGCCACCGAGGTGGCGGCGACGTTGAACTCGGACTGGCGGCCGAACGTCTGGGCCTGGAGCCGGCGCAGCAGCCGCTTGACGCTGCGCAGGCCAACCACCGGCCGGCGTGGTGCGATGACGAAGCCGAAGAGGTCGGCACGGGTGCGCATGCGCCCCAGACCGTCGGCAAGGACGGCCGCATCCGCGTGGACACCGGGCGGTGGAGGAGGCGGAGGTGGCGGGCTCTGGATCGCCGCCCCGATTCGCCGTGCCACCAGTGACGGGCCGTCGTCCGCGGGATCGACCGGCCCCGAAATGGCGCCGCTGCTGTCGGCCATCGGGCGCAGCATAGCCGGGCGGTCAGGCGCGCTCAGCCGCCCGCGCAGGACCGCGCGGACACGGTCATGCTGTCCAGGGTCAGCCCGCGGCCCGGCAGCGGGAGGTCGAACCGGCCGGGAGTGCGCGGGGGCGGCGTCGGGTCAAACACGGTGTGGACCATTGCCGAGCGGATGGGCGCTTGGCCCTGGGCTCGCAGGCAGATGGTGAGCTGCTGCCCGCGGCGGCGGTGCGCGATGACCCCCGGCCCGGCCTGCACCTTCACCGGCACCGCAGCGTGCAGGCCGAGGGTCACCCACTCGGGCTGCCCGGTGGACCCGCCCAGGACGAGGAACTGGAGCGGCAAAGCGGGGTTGACCCAGGCTGTGCCGCTCGGGTCCAGGCGGGCGGTCGGTACCGACAATCCACTGACGACGGTGACGTCGACCGGCTGGGTGCGCCGCTGCAGCGCGATCGACCCGAACCGCGCCACCGTCTCGCGGGTGGTTTTGATCCCTGGCACCCGGGTGAGGACGTACTGGTAGTCGTAGTTGAACCAGCGCTCCAGGGGGACGACTCCGGCGCTGAGGTAAGCGAGCCCCGAGTTGTCATTGGCGTCGGTCGGCAGCGACACCCGGCCGTGGGTCTTCTCGTCGGCGAGGTTGTAGACCAGCGGCAGCTCCATCGGCGCCTGCGGGCTCTCCGAGAACCCTTCGAGGTTCACCGGCCCGGCGCCGGCGGGGAGCGCGGCTAGTGCGCGGCGGGCACCGTTGTCGAGCATGTAGTCGCCCTGGCTGAGCCGCTGGCGCAGCACGATCCCCTCGTGACCCACGACGACGACCGCTAGGAGCGTCACCGCAGCGGCGGCCCAAAGGCCGGGTACCGGACGGAGGGCCACCAGGGCGCTGAGTCCGAGGGCAAGCCCCGACGGAACCAGCGCCGCCGCCGGGATGAGATTGCGCTGCACGCAGTAGCTGCAGTTGTCGCTGTGCCAGGTGTAGTAGGCCAGCACGATCGCGCCAGCCGCCACCGCTGCCATCGCCAGAGCCGTCCGGTTGCGCCAGACGCCCGCCGCGATGACCGCGAGGAAGGCGAGCGGCAGCACGGCGGCGAGCACGAACTGCCCCAGCGTCGCTCCCTTCAGCGGGTTGGTCAGGGTGTAGAAGTCGCGCGTCTGCAGTGCCCATCCGGGAAGCACGGGGGCCGGCAGGCGGTACCCCGGCAGACCGGCGAATGAGAGCTGGCCGTGGAGGATGTCGCTCCAGTAGACCGCGTTGCGCGAGAACGCCACGGGCGTGAAAACGATCGCGCAGGCCAGCACCAGCGCGAGCGCCAGCGCCGCCCGCAGCACCCCTCTCGCTGTGAGCGTCCGGCCGCGGAGCGCGCGCACGAAAACCACCCCTAGGGCCAGCGCCGCGCCGATCACGACGCACGGGATGAACAGGGGGTAGACGGTCTGGAGGCCCGCGGCCATGAGCCCGAGGAGGATGAGGTTGGCCACCCTGGGCCGGCGCAGCGCCTCCAGGCCCACTGCGATCAGGGGGGCGAGCACGGCGGTGCCCGTGATCGCCGCTTGGCTGCCCTCCATCAGCAACTGGGTGAAGGCGGGCCCGGCATACAGGCAGCCCGCGAGTACCGGCGCCCACCCGGACCGCCGGTCGGCGGTGCGCACCACCCCGAAGGCGGCGAGCGCGCCGACCAGCAAGACGGCGATGAGGCACGGCGTCTGGGTGTCGGTCGTCCCCAACCCGAACAGGCTGTTGAAGTTGGCCTCCAGCGCCGAGATGTCGAGCTGTTGGTTGCCTCGCCCGTAGTTGCTCAGCGCGACGATCGACAGGTCCGAGTCCGACTGCTTCAGCTTGCGCGCATCGCGTAGCGACTCGTGCATCAGCCCGTTGGTCTCCGACACGTAGCCGCTGGTGTCGCCGATCTGGTAACCGCCCACCGGACCGACCGTGTGGCGGCCGGCGAGCGGGTAGTTGAACGCGCCGAGTACCACCACGACGACGATCCCCACCTGCATCGCGGTGCGTGCGCGGGGGCGCGACAATCCCGGCCGCCGCCACACCGCGATGGCGATCGAGACCACCGCGGCGGCGACAATGAGCCAGTAGGTCTGCGAGGCGGGGTAGAAGTAGACGACCGTCACCGCCAGGCAGGCGCCCAGGCACAGGCCGAGCACCGGGGCGAGCACCGCCCGGGCGCCGTCGAAACGATCGCTGAGGAACGTGGCCGGGCCAGCCCCCAGCGCGGCGAGGAGCACCAGGAACAGCAGCTCTCGGAGGATGAGGTCTAGCCAGATGTGCACGGTGGGGCGGGGGAGGGGTAGGTCAGACGGCCCAGGCGATCGGATGCGCGCGCAGGTGGGCCTTGGCGTCGGCGGCGACGGCCACGGGACGGGCCGGGATGAGGTCCGTCCAACGTGAGCGCCGGCGTAGCCGCAGATTCTTGAGCACCTTGAACTTCAGGACCTCGTCAAACCCGCCGGCGGGCGGCATCGCCGCGGTGCGAAAGCCGGCGGTCTGGAACGCCCGGACCAGGGTGGCGGGCTCGAAGAACGAGATGTGAATCTCCGGGATCACGTACGGCCAGCGCGTGAGCCGTGACGCATACGGGGCGGCGTTGCCGGTGGTGAGCAGCAACAGGCCGCCCGGGCGGAGCAGGCTGCGGATCCGTCGCAGTTCCGCCACCGGGTCCAGCGTGTGCTCAAGCACCTCGATCGCGGTCACGACATCGAATCCGCCTTCCTCGTCGGATAGCGGTTCTGAGCTGACGGGGATCCCGAGCTCGCTGGCCCGCCGCGCGATCGAGCCCTCCTCGAAGCCGACCGCCGTCGCCGGGGTGTGCGCGGCCACGTACCGGACCAAGCCGCCGTTGCCCGCGCCGAAGTCCAGCCAGCGCACCCCGTCCAGCCCGCCGAGAAGCGTGGCGACCACTCGGGTGATGCCCCGCCACTCATACACCCGGATCGTGTCCTCGGGCGAGGCGAGCTCAAACTCGTAGTCCACCAGTGGGTCGGCGCCTTTGCCGGCGTAGTAGGCGTCGTCGTAGATGCGGGCGAAGTCCGTCCACGGGTCGGCGATGAAGGCGTAGCGGCACACGTCACAACGTCGCAGGTGATAGCTGCGACCGCTGAAGGAGCCCTCCACCGCGCCGACGATCTCGGTGTGACCGCCGCAGATCCGGCACGCCGGCTGCGACGACGTGTTCTCCGAGGCAGTCAACGACGCGATCGTAGCCGCTCATCTACGCTCTGGGCGTGATGCCCGAAGGCAACGCGGCACCCTCGGCTGCGCTGGGCACCGAGGACACGTCGGATCTCTTCCGGGCGCCGCCCGGCTGCTCGTCCATGCCCCCCTACGCGTTGGGCTGGCTTTCAGACGAGGGCTCGGCGCAGCCATACCTCTCCTACGTGGACGTCGATCCCTCGGTCAACTGGTCAGACGAACTGGAGGCGCTGCACGAGGAGTCCTCGCGCTCTCACTTCCTGGACCGCTGGACGCGTGGCGCGATCCTCGACGGCATCGTCGGGACGGACCCGGGGGCCACGATCGCTGACGTGGGGTGCTCGACCGGCTACCTGCTGGAGGATCTACGCCTGCGCTGGCCGCATGCCGACTTGATCGGCGTGGACCTCATCGCTTCGGGCTTGGTCAAGGCCCACGCGGCGATGCCGTCGGCACGGCTGCTGCACGCCGACGCCTGCGCGCTGCCGATCGTCGATGCGAGCGTCGACGCCGTCGTCAGCGCGAACCTACTTGAGCACATTCCCGACGACCGTCGTGCCGTGTCGGAGATCGCCCGCATCCTCCGCCCAGGCGGGCGCGCCGCGATCGTCGTGCCGGCTGGCCCACGCACGTTTGACTACTACGACCGCTTCCTGGGCCACGAGCGTCGCTACGCCAGGCACGAACTGGCCGGCAAATGCCGTGACGCCGGCCTCGAAATCGTCCGCGACGGCTACATCGCGAGCCTGTTGTATCCCGCCTTCTGGCTGGTCAAGCAGCGCAACCGGCGCGTCCACGGTGCGCTGCGTGGAGAGGCGCTGGAGGCCCAGGTCGCGCGTGACATCGCCCGCACCCACGATTCACGAGTGGGGGCGCTGACCTGGGACCTGGAGCGCGGGCTGGCGCGGCTAGGGATCAGGCTCCCGTTCGGCGTCCGCTCGCTTGTCGTCGTCGCCCGCCCCCGATCCACGTCGTGACCGCTTCGCTCAGCATCGTCATCCCGGCCTACAAGGAGGAGGACAACATCGGCCGGGTGTATGACCGGCTGAGCGCCGTGCTCGACGGGCTCGATCTGGAGTGGGAGCTGATCTTCAGCGTCGACCCGTCGCCGGACCGCACCGAGGAGCTGATCCTGGCGCTTCGGGAGCGCGACCCACGGGTCAAGATGCTGCGTTTCTCCCGCCGCTTTGGCCAGCCGATGGCGACGCTCGCCGGCCTGGAGGCCGCCAGCGGTGACGCCACCGTCGTCATCGACTGCGATCTGCAGGATCCTCCGGAGCTGATCCCGGATCTCGTGGCCCGGTGGCACGAGGGCTTCGACGTCGTCTATGCCCAGCGCCGCACCCGCGTCGGCGAGACGCTGCCCAAGCGGATCGTGGCTCGCCTCGGCTACCGGGTCATCAACCGCATCGCCGAGGTCGAGATCCCGCCCAATACCGGCGATTTCCGGCTGATGAGCCGGCGCGTGGTGGAGAACGTGGTGTCCCTCAAGGAGCACCACGGGTTCCTGCGAGGCCTCGTCGGCCTGGTCGGCTTTCGCCAGACCAGCGTCCCGTATGACCGCGACGCCCGCGCCGGCGGGACCAGCAAGTACAACCAGTTCTTTGGGTCCCTCGCGATCGGCATCAACGGTCTGGTCGGCTTTTCCCGCTACCCCCTCCAGCTCATCTCGTTGGTGGGGATCATGTTCTCGGTGCTCGCCTTCGTCGTCGCCGTGGTCTACCTCGGCCTCAAGCTCGGCGGGGTCTCCTTCCCGATTGGTAACCCCACGATCGTCGTCGTGGTGGCCTTCTTCAGCGGCATCCAGCTGCTGTCGCTCGGCGTGATGGGGGAGTACGTCGGCCGGATCTACGACGAAGCCCGCGAGCGACCCAAGTTCATCATCGAGTCCCGCCACGGATTCGACGATCAGGGATGAGCTTCTCGGCCAGCGCCTCCCCCGCGTCGACGGCCACCCCTGCGCCTGCGGCTCAGCGCACCGCGCCGCTCTCCGGCGCGCACAGGATCGCCGGAGTGCGCGTCACGCCCTACCGCGTCCTCGTCCTCGTCCTGATCCTGCTCGCCGGCGGCTTCTACATGTGGACCGCCGCGACCTCGGTCGGCTTTGACTTCAGCTCGTCCAACAACGACCTCTACAACGAGCTGACTACCAGCTTCCTCCACGGCCACACCTACCTCCCGATCACCCCGCCGGGGGGCCTGTTGCATCTCAAAGATCCGTACGACCCGGCGCAGAACGCCGCGTACAGCAACGGGCCGTACCACGATCTCTCGCTGTATCACGGGCACTTCTATTCCCAGTGGGGCCCCACGCCGGTCCTGACGCTGTTCGCCCCTTTCCGGATCACCGGGCTGCGGATGTCCGAGCCGTTCGCCGCGGCGCTCTACGGGTTCATCGGGTTGGTGTGCGCGTTCCTGCTGTTGCGCGCCCTGGTTCAACAGCTCGTTCCGGCGGCCCCGCGCTGGCTGTTGCCCATCTCGCTGGTGGGGCTCGCCTTGAGCAACGCGGTTCCATTCCTGCTCAGACGGCCCATCCAGTACGAGGTGGCGATCGCGTGCGGTTACTGCTTTGGGATGGCTGGTCTGTGGCTGATGGTCACCGCGGTGCTGGGTCCACAACTGCGGCGATGGCGGATGATCGCCGGGAGCCTGTGCCTCGGCCTGGCTCTCGGGGCGCGGCCCACGCTGGCCGTGGGCGGTGCGGTGGCCGTCGCCGCGGCCCTCTGGGAGCACAAGCGCCGGACAGGCGCATACCGCCTGCGGGTCAATCGCGAGACCCTGAAGCTCCTCAGCTACGCGCTGGGGCCATTTGTGGTGTGCGGGCTGCTGCTGGCGCTCTACAACCACGTGCGCTTCGGGGGGTTCACGGACTTCGGGGAACGTGATGAGCTCGCCGGCATCGACCAGACCAAGGCGCACTTCTACGGCCTGTCCTACATCTTCCCGGGTCTCGTTTCGTATCTGCTGCTTCCCGCGCGCCTGGTCCTGGCCTTCCCCCACTTTGTCCTGCGGACCTCCGCCAGCCTCCCGTTCAGCTTGCCAAGCGGCTACGCCGGCGGCCCGACGCTGGCGGCCGAGCCGACGGGCGGGGTGTTTCCCACGATGCCGATCACGCTGCTGCTGGCGGCGATCGTGCCGTTGTGGCGGTGGCGAACTCCTCCTGAGCGCCGGCCGCTGGTGGCCGCAGCTGGGCTGACGGCCCTGGGCATCCTCATCGCGACGCTTGTCTCGTGGGCGCTGTTCGGTACCACCGAGCGCTACGAAGTCGACTTCGTCACGTTCCTGCTGATCCCGGCCTTCTTGTTGTGGGCGATGCTGCTGGCCCGCGCGCGACCCAGGACGACCGCGCGAAGGATATGGGCGGTCACCGGCATCGTGCTGACGCTTATCGGGGCAGTGGTCGGGACCGCGATCAGCTTCACCGGCTACTCGAATCTGCTCCAGACCGAGCATCCAGGGACCTTCTCGGCCCTCGAGGACGCCACCGGGCCCTTCGCGACGGTGGCCACGATGATCGGGGGCAAGCCCCAGATCGCCCGGATCGACGACGGCCCTTTGCCGGTCACCCCGCTCAACGGCAGGATCACCTTCAGCGAGGATCACGCCAGCGCCTATCTGGGCAATGGCACCCTCTCGCTGACGGTGCTCTCACCCGATGCCCGTCGCGCCGCGATCGTCGTCACCGCGACGCCCGGTCCGGGCGTGTCCTCATTGTCGAAGGTCAAGATCCGGATCTCGGGCAACGGGCGGTCGGTGATGGTCCCGGCGTCCGTCCACCAGCTCCGCCTGCCGGTCTCACTTCACTGGGGCCTCAATCGGGTCCGTGTCACGATCGCCGGCACGCCGACCTCGCCGACCGAGCTGCTGCTGAGCAATATCGAGCTCAGCTCATGAGCGGCGGCGGGCCGCCAGGAGCACGCCGCCCGACATCGTCCGCACGTCGCGCAACAGCCGTGACTCTGCCCAGGCCACGACGTTCGCCGCCTTGAACACCGCCGCCACGGCGCGGCCAACGAGCGACGGCGGGCGCGAGGCGTTGCTCTCACCGTGGTAGGGGCTGTGGGTCCAGAACGCGCGCCGGACCGGGCCGAGCACCAGCGCAGCGCACAGCGCTGCGTCCATCAGTTGGCCGAAGAAGTGGTAGAGGTACCGGCGCTCGTCCACGACGAACCGGGCGCCGAGCATCCGTTCGACCTGATCGTGCGTGAAGGAGTTGATGTGGTCCTTGGTCTTGACGTACAGGTCCTGGCCCAGGATGGCCCGGAACAGGCTGAACCAGCTGATCGGCTCGCCTTCGATCGGGACGAAGGCGAGCACCCTGCCGCCCGGCCGCAGGACCCGCGCAATCTCGTCCAGGACGGTTTCGGGATGGTCGACGTGCTCCAGGACGTCGATCATGAGCGCGATGTCGACAGAGGCGTCGTCGTAGGGGAGCAGCCCGGTGTCCTGGTCGAGCTGGGTGAAGGCGAAGTCTCCGTTGATATCGGTCGGCACGACGACATCGCAGCCCAGCAGCGTCACACCGCGGTGGTGGACGTTGACCGTCCGAAGCATCTTGCCGCCGCCGCACCCCACGTCCAAAACGTCCGAGCCGTCGGCGACCCGACCCACGACGAACGCGGCCTTGAGCCCCGGGAGGTCGTGTGCGGCGATGTCCACGACCTCGGCGGCGAAGTGGAAATCGTGGCTCATGCCGTACCCCGGCGCCCGAAGCGGCACTGGAAGAACATGAAGAACGACGGGAAGAACTCGCTGACGAAGTTGATCTTCTTGCCCTCTTCGAACCCACGCGCGACGTAGTTGACAGGCACCTCCATCGGGCTGTATCCGCTCTTGACCAGCATGCAGGCCAGCTCGATGTCAAAGCTAAAGCCCGTGGCTGCGAAGTCCACGTTCTCAATGCACTCGCGGCGGAAGACCTTGAACATCGTGTTGACGTCAGTCACCCGCTGTTGGTACAGGAGGTTGAAGGTCCGCGCGAAGATGAGCTGCGCGACGTTCATGAGGAATGCCTTGACACGCGAGCGTGCGAACCGGCGGACCTTCCAGTCATCGAGCCCAAGCGATCGCGAGCCGAGCACGAAGCTGGTGCGGCGCTGGAGGATCGGCTCCAGCAGCATGTCGTAGTCGTCTAGGTCGTACTCGAAGTCGGCGTCCTGGATGAGCACGATGGTGCCGGTCGCCGCCTCCAGCCCGCGGCGCACCGCCGCTCCCTTACCGCGCGGCCGGTCCTCGTAGATGATCTGGACCCCGGGGCGCCCTTCGAACGTCTGGGCGATCTCGCGCGTACCGTCGGTGCTGTTGGACTCGACGATGATGACCTCGTGCGGGACCACGAACTGCTTGCCCAGAAGTTCGTCGAGCACCGCGCGCACGTAGGCCGCTTCGTTGAAGACCGGCACGATGACACTGAGGAGCTCATCGGTCTCCGTTTCCGCGCCCCGCTCGAAGATCGACACGTAGGTCCCTGTCGGCACGCGCGCCTTGGCCGCACCGAGGCCCAGCCGTCGCGCGATGTTCGCCAGCGGCGTGCCCGGGAGGGCGAGGTCGAGTGCCCTGGTCACCGCGTAGGACGTGCTGAGGCCGGACTGCGCGACGAAATGCAAGCCGGCGCGCTCCAGCATGCTGCGCAGGTTCTCGGAGTTGAAGTACACGGCCTTCCAGTGGAAGAACCGGCGCCAGTTGCGGCGCATGATGCGGCCCGGCAGGGACGCGGCGTTGCCATAGACGACGACCAGCATTGCGTGATCGGGCAGGCGTGCCGCCAGCTCGGCGGCCACCTGCGAGGCGAGTGGGCACGCCTCGAGCAGCTGATTGAGTACAACCAGGTCCACATCGTCGGAGATGGCCTCCGCGATCGGCGAGATGTCCGAGTCGTGCACAAGGCGCAGGGTCTGCTCGTGCGTGAGCCGGACCGCGTCGATCCGAGCCGCGGAGGAGATGCTCACGTCTTCGGGCATGCGTCCGGCCACCACGATCCGGCCGGGCGGCGCACCGCGTTGTGTCTCGTAGACGCCGCTGGCGTAACGCACCACGTCGTCCAACTCCTTGCGGACGTGCTCGCGCTCCTCGATCGTCGCGCGCTCACCGGCGGCGAGGGTGTCGAAGTAGTCGCGGACCTCGCGGGCGGGCGGGTTGACGTAGACGGCGCCACAGCTGCGGCACTGCACGAAACGGGCCCCGCGCTCGTGGAAGAGGTAGCGCTCGGTGTCGGCGCCGCACGCCGGACATTTGATGAAGCGGCCGCTCGCGCGTGAGCGGACCACCGCCTCGGTGGGGTCGAACTCGAACCGACGGCCAAGGTGATCGGTGGGCTGGGCAGACATCAATCCGCGAGGGTACGAGAAGCGCACTGCTAGCGTCGCCGCCCATGTCTGCGGCCGAGCCCGCCTGTCCGATCTGCGGGAGCGACACCAGCGACTTGGCCACGATCCGCTCGGACTTCAGTCACGCCGACTTCTTCTTCCGCCGCTGTGGGCTGTGCGGCCTCGTGTTCGTCGCTAACCCCAGCGAGGACTTTGCCTCGCTGTACGACGCCGCCTACTACCGGGGTGACGGGGCCGACTCGTTCGTCAACTACCTGGAGGAGATGGGCAACCCGCGCACGATTCGGCTGTATGAGTGGCGGGGGATCACCCGGGCGGTCCAGAGTCTGTGCGACACCACGACGGTGAGGTGGCTGGATTTCGGCTGCGGGCTGGGAGGCCTCGTGCGCTATGCGCGGGCTCACGGCTTTCCCAACGTCTACGGCTACGACCAGGGGTGGGGCGCGGACTGGGCGCGAGACCACCGGATCGAGCTACTCGATGACGACCAGCTCCGCGATCAGGCGGGGACGTTCGACGTGGTCACGGCGATCGAGGTGGTCGAGCACATCCCCGGCCCCTTGGGCACGATGGAACAGATCGCGTCGCTGCTCAAGCCTGGCGGGGTCTTCTTTCTTACGACGGGCAACGCCGAGCCCCACCGCGACTCGTTCGCGTCCTGGAAGTACGTCCATCCCGACATCCACGTCGCCTACTTCGAGCCGCGCACCCTCAGCGAGGCCTATCGGCGCGTCGGGCTGGAGCCGTGGTCTGCGGGCTTCCTGCCCGGGCATGAGGACATCGTTCGCTACAAGGTCCTGAGGACGCTGCACGGACGGTCGCGCAACCCGGTTGAACGGCTCATTCCATGGCGGGCCGCCAGCCGCGCCATCGACCGGCGCGTTCGGCTCAGCGAGCAGCCACTGGCGCGCAAGCCAGGCTAGCCTTGCCGCCGATGAGTCGACTGAGACCCGCGCCCGCGGCCCGCTACATCCATCCCAAGGCGACCGGCCTGCTGGAGCAGGAGGGCGACCACGACGCCGATCTGGACGTCGCCAGCGAGAGCGCGCCGAACTACCTCTCGTGGATCGCGGGCCTGTGCAGCGAGCGTCTCGGCCACCGCGTGCTCGAGGTGGGCGCGGGGCTGGGGGCGATCACGGCCCGTTATGAGAAGGGGCGCGAGGTGGTCGCCAACGATGTATCGCCGGAGTGCGTGACGACGTTGCGGGAACGGTTCGCCGGCCATCCCAACGTGCGCGTCGAGGATCGCGACCTGCGCACCCTTGATCTCGAGGCCCGCTTTGACTCGGTGCTCATGGTCAACGTGCTGGAGCACATCGCGGACGATGCCGGCGCGCTGCAGCAACTGAGCGAACTCCTCGTGCCCGGCGGCAATGTCGTCGTCTACGTCCCCGCGCTCAACGGGCTCTACGGCGCTCTGGATCGCAGGATCGGCCATTACCGCCGCTACTCCGTGTGGCGGTTGCGCGAGGTGTTCCGTGAAGCGGGACTGGAGCCGGTCGAGCTGCACTGGGTGAACCTCATCGCTATCCCCGCATGGGCGGCGTTCGGGCGGGGCGACGTCGAGGATCGTCAGCGGAGCGGCAATCTGCTGTCCCTGTGGGACCGCGTGGCCGTGCCGGCCGGGGCCTTCCTCGAGTCGCACGTGCGAACCCCAATCGGGCTGAACGTCCTCGGCGTCGCCCGCCGGGTCGGCTGACCCGCCGGAGGCGAGGGTGGACGAGTGTCTCGAGGCGCGCCGCATCCTGGTGACGGGCGGCTCGCTGGGGATCGGCCTGGAGGTCAGCCGCGAGCTGGCGAGGCGGGGGGCGCGCATGATCGTGGCGGCACGGGGTGCCGAAGCGATCGCCGCCGCCATCGAAAGCCTCGAGGGAAGTGGACACGAGGGGATCTCGATCGATGTCTCCGATGCGCCGTCGTGGGAGGACGCGGCTCTGCGAATCGACGCCGGCGGCGCGCTGCACGGGCTGGTCACGGCGGCAGGAATCCTCGGCCCGATCGGCGCGCTCGAGCAGCTGCCGGTAGCCGATCTGATGCAGACGATCGCCATCAACCTGGTCGGGACGATGCTCGCGCTGCGATTCGCGCTGCCTCGGCTGCGGGCCGCGGACGGCCGCGCCGTGACGTTCTCGGGCGGAGGCGGCACATCGCCCCTACCGCGCTACGACGCCTATGCCACCTCCAAGGCAGCTGTGGTCAGGCTGACGGAGAACGTTGCCGCCGAGGGCGAGGTCGAGGTCAACGCGGTGGCGCCGGGCTTTGTCGCCACGCGAATGCACGAGGAGACGCTGCGCGCCGGCGCCCAGGCGGCGGGCGAGCGCTACTACGAGCGGACGCAGGAGCAGGTGAGCGAGGGCGGATTCCCGGCGACGGAGGCCGCCGAGCTGGTCGCCTTCCTGCTCAGCCCGGAGTCACAGGGAATCACCGGGCGGCTGATCAGCGCGCAGTGGGACCCCTGGCGCGAGACGGCGTTCCGGGCGCGCCTGCGCGAGGACTCAGATTTGGCGAAGCTGCGGCGGATCGACGATCAGTTCTTCACCCGGGTCCCCAGGTAGGCGGGATCTCCCGGCACGCGGCGCCGGGCGCGCACTGCTGTCACAAGCAGGAAGAGCAGGGTCAACACGCCGGCCACGGTGATGACGCGGCCCGCCAGCAGCGGCAGGGGCGCCTTGCCGGTGATGGCTCCGATGCACGTCGTGCACTCCGAACTCACCGTGGCGTGCCACGGGCTTCGCTTGACCCGGACGATGTCCAGCCCGTACAGGGTGTGGCCCACCACGGTGACGTCGCCGGTGAACTTGATCAGCGGAGACCCAGCGACCCGTGTACCCACCAGACTCCCCGCCGGCTGGCGGCCGGACAGATGCACCTGGGGTGGGGTGTCGTCGCCGATCGGCGCCACGGTCGCCCACTGGTGCGGTGACGGGAGCACTCCGGGGACGTACATCCGAAACTGGATCTGCTGACCGGACTGGAATGCCTCGGGCTTGACACTTGCGCGGACGGCGGAGGCCGTGGGGGCGTCGGTGGCCCCTCTGGCCTTCGCGTGGATCGCCAGATAGCCGCCCAGCGCCACCTGCCATATCGTCACCAGCACCAGAGCGGGCACCGCCACGCGGCTGCTCCGCACCGCCGGAACCGCGAGTAGGACGGCGATCGCGAGAGCCGTGGCCAGCGCTACGTATGTCACCAGCCGGAAGGGGAACTGGATGGCTGTCAGTGCGCTGGGCCAGCCCACCCACCACTCCGGATGGGTGATGAGCAACACCAACCCAGCCGACATGAGTACCAGGCCGGCGCATGTGATCGCCGAGCGCCGGCTGGCCCGGGACCGTGCGATGAACGCAGCACCCGCGACAAGGAGCCAGATGAGCGGCAGGACCAAGGTCTGGGTGTGGATGTCGTTGGCCGGGTAGCCGGCGGGCTGTCCAGGCAATGGGTCGAGCACGATGCCCGCTCGGTCATAACCGCCGACCTCGGTGAGGAATTGAGTCGAATGACTGATGAGCGTTCGCCCTGACAACCAGACATTCGGGACTAGGAAGACAGCGACGAGAGCGAGTCCGAGGAGCGCGCCAGCGACCACGAGGGCGTAGCGACGTACGAGCTGTGCCGGCGTTCCCGGCACCAGTGGCAGGAGGCAGACCGCCAAGACTGGGGCGAGCAGCGCGCCGAAGAGGAGCGTCAGGTTATGGACACCGGCGATGGCGGCGACGGCAAGGGCCAAGGCGGCGACCGTGCCTGGCATCCAGCCCCGGCCGGTGAGCAAGGCGGTCGCGGCACCCAGAGCCACGGACAGCGCCCCGACGGCAACCACCTCCGCCCAGTCCCCGCGGCCGTAGAGATTGGAGATCGTGTACGGCGTGACAGCGAACAGCAAGCCCGGGATGAGGGCGAGCCGCGACGGGACCCCGAGGTTCCTCGCCGCCCAGCTCATCCCCGCACTGGCAGCCATGAACGCCCCGGCGGTGACTGCGGCGAACACGGGCCACGCCCCGAACAGGACGGACGGGTAGCTCAACACCGAGAGCATCGGGCCCGCATAGAAGAGCTGCTGTGGGTAGAAGTACTCCCGCGCGGCGTGTGTGAAGAACGTGGGGATGCCGTAAGCGCTGACGTGAGCGGTCTGAAGCTCCAGCAGCCACAGCGTGTTGCTCCATTCAAACCAGGAGTTCTGACGCAGGATGAACGGCAGCGCGACCGCGCCGACGAGCACGTGCGGGAGCCAGCCCCACAACCTTCCCTCAGGCGAAAGAAGGCGTGGCAGCCTCGCCGCCATTAGCGCCACCCCATCTTCACGGCGGCGATCATAGTGACCGGTTGCGCCAGCGAGAGCCGACCGGCGGGTTGATGGCACGACCATCTAGGCTTCTGCGCGATGTCGTCCTCTGAGCACAGCCGCCGCTATTTCGACGCGGTCGCCGACCTCGCCGCCGCTATCGACGGCACCCAGGTCGACGCGATGGCTCAGGGCCTGGCGGCGCTGCGAGAGCGCGGCGGGCGCCTGTTCATCGTGGGCGTCGGCGGCGGGGCGGGGCACGCTTCGCACGCGGTCAACGACTTCCGCAAGCTGTGCCGGATCGAGACCTATGCCCCGACGGACAACGTCAGCGAGCTGACCGCGCGCACCAACGACGACGGGTGGGACACGTCGTTCAGCGCGTGGCTGGAGATCTCCAAGCTCTCGGCTCACGACGGCCTGCTCGTCTTCAGCGTCGGCGGGGGCTCGCGGGAGCACAACGTCTCCGTCAACGTCGTCAACGCCATCGAGATGGCCCGGGAGCGCGGCGCGCTCATCTATGGCGTCGTCGGGGCTCCGGGCGGCACGCTCGCCGAGTTGGCTGATGTCGCGGTGCTGATCGACGCCCCCGGCGATCTGCGCACGCCGCTGGTCGAGTCCTACCAGGCGATCGTCTGGCACGCGCTCGTGTCTCATCCGCAGCTGGCCGTCCAGCCCGGGCACTGGGAGTCGCTGGCCGCCGCCGGTCACCGGTGAGCTCCGCCACGGGCGCGGTATTCGTCGACCGCGACGGGGTCATCAACGAATTGGTCGCCGGTCCGGATACCGGCGGGCCCGAGTCGCCGCTGTGCGTGGCCGACGTCAGGCTGATCGCCGGGGCGGCGGAGGCGCTGCGGCGGCTCGCCGATGCGGGGTGGCGGCTGGTGGGCGTCTCCAACCAGCCCAGCGCGGCGAAGGGATATGTCTCCCTCGGTGAGGTGCATGCCGTCCAGGCGCGGGTGCTTGAACTGCTGGGCACCGAGGGTGTGCGCTTTGACGACTTCCGCCTGTGCCTACACCACCCCGATGGCGTGATACCCGAACTGACTGGTCCGTGTGAGTGCCGCAAACCGGCCCCTGGGATGCTGCTGGCCGCCGCGGACGAGCTGACCATCGACCTCGCTCGATCCTGGATGGTGGGCGACACCGATACCGACGTGCAGGCCGGCCGCGCGGCAGGTTGCCGGACGATCCTGATCGAGCATCGCGACAGCGCGCACAAGCGCACCGCGCAACTTCGCCCCGATGCTCTCGTTACCGATTTAGCGGCCGCTGCGGGCGTTATCCTCGCCTGGAAGGGAGTACATTGAGCCCGGTGACTGACGACCTCAACGTCAAGATATTTGCTGACGGCGCGGATCTGGATGCGATCCTGGCCCTCGCCGCCGACAAGCGCATCGCCGGCTTTACCACCAACCCCACACTTATGTGGAAGGCAGGGCTGACGGACTACGAGGAGTTCGCCAAGCGCCTGCTCGAGCGGATCACGAAGCACCCCATCTCGTTCGAGGTGTTCGCCGATGACGCCGACGAGATGCGGCGCCAGGCGCTGATGATCTCCGAGTGGGGCGACAACGTGTACGTGAAGATCCCGGTCTCGACGACCGGGGGCGAGTCGATGGCCCCGCTGGTGCGCGAGCTGTCAGAGAGCGGCGTGAAGGTCAACGTCACCGCCGTGTTCACCAGCGCCCAGGTCGAACTGCTCACTGAAGCGGTCAAGGACGGCGCGCCGTCCTACATCTCGGTGTTCGCCGGGCGGATCGCTGACGCCGGCATCGATCCGGTCCCGTTGATGGGACGGGCCGTGGACATCATGGTGGCGGCTCCGCGCTCCGAGCTCATCTGGGCCTCACCGCGCGAGATCCTCAACGTAGTGCAGGCTGACCAGGTCGGTTGTCACATCATCACTGTGACCCACGATCTGCTCAAAAAGCTGGACTTGCTCGGCAAGGATCTCGACCAGTACTCGCTCGAGACCGTGCAGATGTTCCGCCGCGACGCTCTCGCCGCAGGCTTCTCTCTGTAAGTGCGATGAATCGCGTCTGTGTTACCGGCGGGGCCGGGTTCATCGGCTCGACCCTCGCTGACCGGCTGCGGTCCACCGGGGCAGAGGTGGTCATCGTCGACGACTTCCGCACCGGCCGCCGGGAGTTCGTCGCCGAGTTGCTCCAGGACGAAGGTGTCACCTTGTTCGAGGGCGATGTGCTGGACGAGTCGCTGCTGCGGCGCGCTTTCGAGGGCTGCGACTGGGTGTTTCATCTGCAGGCCAACGCCGATGTCCGCCACGGGCTGGAGCGCACCCGCCAGGACCTGGAGCAGAACACGATCGCCACGGCGACCGTCCTGGAGGCGATGCGCGCCCAGGGCGTCAGCAAGATCGGCTTCTCCTCCACGGGGTCGGTGTACGGAGAGCCCGAGGTGTTCCCGACGCCAGAGGACGCGCCGTTCCCGCTGCAGACTTCGCTGTATGGGGCGTCGAAGCTCGCCGGGGAGGGCATGATCGCTGCCTACGCGCACGGCTTCGGGTTCACCGGCCTCATCTTCCGCTTCGTATCGATCCTGGGCGAGCGCTACACCCACGGGCACGTGTTCGACTTCTACTGCGCGCTCAAGCGCGATCCCCACAGGCTGCGCGTGCTGGGAGACGGTCGCCAGGAGAAGTCCTACCTCTACGTCCAGGACTGCGTCTCGGCGATCCTCACCGCCGCGGGCGCCCACGAGTCGCGGCCGGGGGAGGTGGGCGTGTACAACCTCGGGCGCGACGAGACCGTGGTCGTGGATGACTCGGTCGCGCTGATCACGCAACAGATGGGTCTGTCGCCTGAGATCGACCACGCGGGGGGCAAGCGCGGCTGGGCTGGTGACAGTCCGCTCATCCATCTCGACACGTCGCGCATCCAGGCCCTGGGATGGACGCCGACGCTGACAATCCGCGAGTCGATCGTGCGCACGCTGGAATGGTTTGAGGCCAACCCGTATGCGTGGGAGAGCGAAGTCCGATCGGAGGCCGCCGCCCGATGAGCGTCATCTTCAGCCGCGCCCCGCTGCGGATCTCGCTGGGCGGGGGAGGTACCGATCTGCCGTCCTACTACTCAGACCATGGCGGCTTCCTCGTCGCCGGCGCCATCGACAAGTACATCTACATGCTCATGCACACGGTGTTCC
Source organism: Solirubrobacteraceae bacterium (assembly GCA_036490435.1). Classification (GTDB taxonomy): domain Bacteria; phylum Actinomycetota; class Thermoleophilia; order Solirubrobacterales; family Solirubrobacteraceae; genus Palsa-465. The sequence goes on along the minus strand of DASXDW010000180.1, from coordinate 48,663 downwards.
AGCGCCGCTACCGCATGAAGTACTCCGAGACCGAGGATGTCGAGGACATCACGGAGATCCGCCATCCCATCCTGCGCGAGACGCTCACCCGGCATTGGCGAGGCAGCCCCGTGGAGATCGCGTCTGTGGCCGATGTGCCCGCGGGAACGGGCATGGGATCCTCGGGAGCGTTCACGGTGGCGCTGCTCAAGGGGCTGGCCCATGCGCGGCGGACGTCGATCACCCAGGCGGCCCTGGCTGAGTCCGCGGCTGAGATCGAGATCGACATCCTCAAGGAGCCGTGCGGCAAGCAGGACCCCTACGTCGCCGCCCACGGCGGCATCTGCGCCTACACCTTCCATCAGGACGGATCGGTGACCGTGGAGCCGCTGGAGCTCTCGACGCAGACGCTGCGCTCCCTGCGCGAGCAGATGCTGCTCTTCTACACCGGTGAGGCGCGCGACGCGTCGGCGGTGCTCTCCGATCAGGACTCGCGGACCAAGACCGGCGACGACGAGATGCTCGAGAACATGCACCGGACCAAGCAGATGGGGCTCCAGAGCCGCGATCTGCTCGTCGACGGCGACCTCTTCGCGTACGCCGAGCTCATGCACGAGCACTGGCTCAACAAGCGCCAGCGCTCCCCGGGCATGGCCACCGGCCGGATCGACGAGCTGTACACGCTGGCACGGCGCAGTGGCGTGATCGGCGGCAAGCTGGTCGGGGCCGGTGGCGGCGGGTTCCTGTTGGTGTACGCCCGCAATCCCGCCGACACGCGTCAGGCGATGGCAGCGGCCGGCGCCACCGAGCTCACGTTCGACTTCGAATTCGTCGGAGCTCACTCCAACGAGTACGCGTGAGCGTCGCGGACGGCAACGGGCCCAGCCGGCGCGGATTGACGGTCGCGATCGCGGGGTGCGGCCTCATCGGCCGCGAGCGCGCTCAGGCTCTCGGTGCGGCTGACCGCCTCCTCGGCGCCACCGATCCCGTGGCGACGCGGGCCGAGGACCTTGTCGCCTCTCACGGCGGGCAGCTCTGCGCCGATTTTGATGAGCTCCTGGCGCTGCAGGCGGATGTCGTGGTCGTCGCGGCCACCCATGACCAGCTCGCGCCGCTCACTCAGCGGGCTCTGGATGCCGGCAGTCACGTCCTGGTGGAGAAGCCAGGAGGCCTCGGCACCGGCCAGGTGCAGGCACTTCGACAGGCTGCCGAGCGCGCGGGGCGGCGGGTCAAGGTCGGCTTCAACCACCGATTCCACCCCGCCCTCCGGGACCTGGCCGGCGAGGTGCACTCCGGCGATCACGGGCCCCTGATGCACCTGCGAGCACGTTACGGCCATGGCGGCCGGCTCGGATATGACCGGGAATGGCGGGCTCAGCCACAGCGGTCGGGCGGGGGAGAGCTCATCGACCAGGGCATGCACCTGGTGGACCTCGCGCATTGGCTGGCCGGCCCGCTCCCGCTCCACTCTGCGCTGCTGCGCACCCACTTCTGGGATATGCCGGTGGAGGACAACGCCGCGCTCATCCTGGGCGAGGCACAGGGCCGCACGGCGCCCTGGGCGATGCTTCACGTGACGTGGACCGAGTGGAAGAACCTGTTCTCGATCGAGGTGTATTGCCATACCGCGAAACTCCAGGTGGACGGATTGGTGCGCTCCTACGGCCCGCAGGTTCTCAGGATCTACCGGATGCGGCCTGAGCTGGGGCCGCCGGAGCTCGAGGAGCGCACCTACGGCACCGCCGATCTCTCCTGGGCGGCCGAATGGGAGCACTTCGTCTCGGCGCTGGGCTCCGGGGGACGGCTGCTGGGTGACCTCGACGATGCCTACTACGCATGGACGCTGATTGAAGCCGCGTACGCCGCGTCGCCGGATTACGCGTCCGTCCGCGTCGCGGTCGAGACGTCGTGAGCGCGCCGGCCGGTGGTGGGACCACGGCCGACGCGCTGCCGCCCGTCTGCCTGCTGGCCGGCGGGCTGGGAACGCGCCTGGGCGAGACCGTACGCGACACGCCCAAGCCGCTGCTCGAGGTCGCCGGCGAGCCGTTTCTTCTGCACCAACTGCGGCTGCTGGCGCGGTACGGCGCGGTCCGCGTCGTGCTCTGCGTGGGCTATCTCGGCGAGCTCATCGAGGAGCGGATCGGGCAGTCGCAGTTCGGGATCCACATCACCTACAGCTACGACGGCCCGAGCCTGATCGGTACGCTGGGCGCCGTGCGCAAGGCCGCGCCCCAGCTTGGCGACCGATTCCTCATCCTCTACGGCGACACCTATCTCCGCCTGGACTACGCGTCGGTGGCACGCGAATGGGAGCGCAGCGAGCTGCCGGGGCTGATGACCGTCCTGCGCAACGAGGGCCGGTGGGACGTGTCCAACGCGGTCTTCGACGGGACCCGGGTGACCACGTACGACAAGCGCACGCCGAATCCCGCGATGCACTGGATCGACTACGGGCTGGGTGGGCTGCGCGCCGAGGCGCTGGACGTGATGCCGGCGGAGGTCGACGATCTGGCCGACCTCTACCACGAGCTTGCCGGGCGCAGGGAGCTGTTCGGCTACGCCGCCGCCGAGCGATTCTTTGAGATCGGGACTCCGGCCGCGCTGGCCGAGGCCGACGCGTTCCTGGCCGCGGAGGCGAGGTGATGCAAACGTTGCCGACCACGCTGACCGGACCGGTCCTGCTCGCTCCCGCGGTCCACGGGGATGAACGCGGGTTCTTCGTCGAGACCTTCCGCGAGAGCGCGCTCGGGGAGTTGGGCATCGCCGAAGGGTTCGTGCAGGACAACCACTCGCGGTCACGCCGGGGCATCGTCCGGGGCATGCACTTCCAGGCCGGGCAGACCAAGCTCGTGCGCTGCGCCCGCGGCGCGATCCTGGACGTGATCGTCGACATCCGGGTCGGATCGCCCCAGTTCGGCCAATGGGAGGGCTTCACCCTGGACGACGTCGAGCATCGCCAGCTCTACGTGCCCAACGGCTTCGCGCACGGCTTCTGCGTGCTCTCAGACCTCGCCGACGTCACCTACAAGGTCTCGACCTACTACGACCCGAGCGCCGAGAGCGGGTTTGCCTTCGACGATCCCGCGGTCGGGATCGAGTGGCCCGACGCGGGCGAGTTGCTGGTGTCCGCGCGTGACCGGGAGGCTCCGTCGCTGGCCGATATCGCCGAGTCGCTGCCGTTCCGCTTCGCTCCGGCGTGAGTAGGCCCGGCCCCACATTGCGGGCAGGCCCGGCGCCCTGTTAGGCGCGGCCGATCCGGCGGATTGCCACTCCGGCGGCCCGCCACGCCTCCAGGTCCAGGATCTCCCGGCCGTCGAGGATCGCCCGCACCCCGGGGATATCCGCGCTGGTCAGCCTGGCGTAGGCGGAGTGGTCGGCCTGGACGATGGCGGCATCGACGCGCTCGCCCTGCCACGGCGCAAAGCCCAGTGAGGTCAGTTCCTCGTCGCTGTGGAGCGGATCGGCCGCCACGGGCGCCGCGCCGCGCCGGCGCAGTTCGGCGGTGAGCGCGAAGGCGCCCGAGAACGCCGTCTCCTTGACGTCGCCCCGATAGCTGACCCCCAGCACCAGGACGCGCAGGCCGGCGAGGTCTGCCCCGAGCTCGGAGGCCAGGAGGTCGACCGCGTAGGCGGGCATCGCTTCGTTGATCTCGCGCGCGGTGGCCGGTAGCCGGGCCGAGGGGTCGCCGGACAGGTAGAGGCGGGGGTAGACGGGGATGCAGTGGCCGCCGACGGCGACCCCGGGACGATGGATGTGGGAGAACGGCTGTGAGTTGGCCGCGTCGATCACGCGCTCCACGTCGATGTCCAGCGTGTCGGCGAACCGCGCGAACTCGTTGGCCAGCGCGATGTTGACGTCGCGGTAGGTCGTCTCGGCGAGCTTGGTCAGCTCGGCGGCCTCGGCGCTGCCCATGGCCCGCACCTCGGCGTCGAGGAACGAGCGGTATAGCTCCACTCCGCGGTGCTCGCCGGCCTCGCTGAGTCCGCCGACGAGCTTGGGGTAGGTGGCGAGATCGCGAAAGATGCGGCCCGCGTAGACGCGCTCGGGGCTGTGGATGGTGAAGAAGTCCTCCTCGGCCACCAGTCCCGAGGCCTCGGCCAGCCGCGGGGCGACGCGACCGCGCGTCGTGCCCACCGGCAGGGTGGTCTCGACGCAGACGACGGCGCCCGCGGTCAGGCCGCGCCCGATGTCGTCCACCACGGCATCGAGGATGGTGAAGTCCGGGCGGGCGGCGGCATCGACCACGAGCGGCGGGACGGCGATGACGAGGTCCGCCCCCTCGGCGACCGCGGTGGCGGTGTCGGTGATGGCGCGCAGGCGCCCGGCCGCCACCACCTCGGCCAGAGCCTGCTGCAGGCCGGCCTCGCCGGGGAACGGCTCCTGGGCCGCGTTGACCTGATCGACCACACCTGCGTCGATGTCGCAGCCGACCACGTCGTGGCCCGCGCGGGCGATCTGCACGGCGATCGGCAGGCCGATCTTGCCCAGCGCAACGACGACGGCGCGCATCAGGCGACGGCTGCCACGGCGAGCGTGCGCCCGCTGTGGGCGCTCTCGATCACCGTCTCCGCGATCTGCACGATCTCCACGCCGCGGTCGAGCCCGACGACGTCGGCGCCACCGTCGCCCTGAACGAGATCGATGAAGGTCTCGAGCTCCACACGCAGCGGCTCGTCGCGGCGCAGCGCGTACCGCGTGACGTTGCCCTCGCTGACGCCGCGAAACTGCTGGTCGGTCGACCAGGTGACGTCGACCTCGGCGTTCTCGTAGAAGAACAGGTCCCCGGTGAGCGTGTCGGCCTCGAGCACGCCGCGCTCGCCCAGCACCCGGGTCCGGCGCACCTTGGTGGGGGAGATGCGGTCGACGACGAGGCTGAACGACGGCCCGGACTCGAGCGCGCCGGTCACCAGGACGAGGTCCTCGTGCTCCTGGCCGGAGAGGTGCTGCGTCTGCGCCGACACCTGGGCGATGCGCGAATCCGACAGCCAGCCCACGATGTCGATGTCGTGGGTGGCGAGATCCTTGATCACTCCCACGTCGCGCACCCGCCCGGAGAAGGGGCCGCTGCGGACCGTCGACAGGGCGTACAGGCGCCCGAGCTGACCGTCCACCACTCGGCGGTGCAGCTCCTGAAGGGCCACGTTGAAGCGCTCGACATGACCGACGGCGCCGTGGACGCCATGCGCCTCGGCGAGGCGGACGATCTCCCTGGCCGACTCGACGGTCGAGGCCAGGGGCTTCTCGACGAGGACAGAGACCCCGGCGGCCATCAGCTCGCGGGCCACGGGCAGATGCGCCTCAGTCGGCACGGCCACGACGGCGAAGTCAAGCGGACCGTCGGCCAGCAGCGCGGAGACAGACTCGAAGACGCGCGAGCGCTCGTGGACGCTGCGGTAGCGATCGCCGGCCGGGTCCACGGCGCCCGCAAACTCCACGCGCTCGGCGCCCTGGAGCAGGCGCGCGTGGTGGCGGCCGATCATGCCGAGGCCGATGACGGCTCCCCGCAGCGGCTGTTGTGATCCAGGGCCCATCAGCGAGCGCAAGGGTATCGAGCCACCCGGCCCGCCGGACCACCGACCACCGGACCACCGGCTGCCGGCGCCTCGGGCCGGTATCGTCAAAACCCGTGCTCGTGTCCACGCGTCACCGCTGCGGCTGCGCTCATGCGTGAACGTCTGCGCGTCAGCCCGCGCCAGTACCGCACCGTCGCCTACGTGGCCCTCGCCTCGCTCACGGTCATCGTGATGACCGGTGCCGCCGTGCGGCTGACCGACTCGGGGCTGGGATGCGAGAACTGGCCCAAGTGCGGCGGAACGCCGCTGCCGCCGCTCAGCACCCACGCCCTGATCGAGTTCGGCAATCGTGCCGTCTCGGGCATCGTGGGCGTGATCTGCGTCATCGCCGCCGTCCTCGCCTTCACCCGCCGGCCCTTCCGGCGCGATCTCGCCTGGCTGGCGGTGCTGTTGCCGCTCGGGGTGATCGCCCAGGCCGTCCTGGGCGGCTTCACCGTGCTCCACCACCTCGCGCCCGGCTTCGTCATGGCCCACTTCAGCCTGTCGCTGCTCATCCTGGTGGTGGCGTTTGCGCTCGCCTGGCGCGCGCGCTATGAGCCCGGGGAGCGGCCGCGCTCGACTGACCGGGTCGCCGTCTGGTCGGTGCGCGCGCTGGCTCCGTTGGGGGGCCTCACCATCTTCGCGGGGACCGTGGCCACCGCATCGGGACCGCATTCGGGCGGCTTCACCGGCCAGATCGTCCACCGCCTGCACTTCAAGGGGGCCGCCACCCTCATGTGGGCGATTCATCAGCATGCGGCGATCGCCGCGCTATTCGGCGTGGCCGTGATCGGGGTCTGGTTCCTGCGCCGTCACCGCGGGGCCGGAGCGGACGCCCTCGAGCCGCTGACCGTGCTCGGGGTGCTGCTCGCCGCTCAGGGGCTGGTCGGCAGCGTCCAATACGAACTGCACCTTCCAACCGACATAGTGTGGGTTCACGTGTCACTCGCCACGGTGACCTGGCTCGTCCTCCTGTGGGCGTGGGCCACCGAGGGCAGTCTGGCGCCGCGGCGCGTCACTGTGGCGGCGGAGGAGTCGCGCCCCACCACCTCCCGGGAGCTCGAGGCGGTCTAGCTGTCGCGTGGCCGCGAGGGCACCCAATCGTGCGCCCACGGGCGGCGCGGTCGGTACGATCCGGGCCGACGCACATGTCCTTGGATAACTCCACTTCCGCTCCGGCCCACAGCACGGCTCCGTCGCGAACTGGCGACGCGTCGCTGAGCATCCTGGTCGTCGACGACGAGTCCGATCTGCGCGAGATGCTCACGCGCTCGTTCAGCCGTGAGGGCCACCGGGTGTTCGCGGTCGCCGATGGGCGTGCCGCCATCGACCGTGCCAGCACCGACAGCTTTGACATCGTCCTGCTCGATGTCGCGTTGGGCCCCGGACCTGACGGTTACGAGGTGTGCCGCACGCTGCGTGGCCGCCGCAACGTGGTGCCGATCATCATGCTCACCGCGCTGGACTCCGAGGCCGACGCCGTACTCGGCCTGGAGGCGGGGGCCGACGATTACGTCACCAAGCCGTTCGGCCTGGCCGAGCTGCGCAGCCGCATTCGGGCGGTGCTGCGGCGCGCCGGCACGCGCGCGATGGGCGACGAGGTGCTGCTCGTCGGGCCGATCGCGCTCGACCGCGCGCAGCGCGAGGTGACGATCGAGGGACGGCCGGTGAAGCTGACCTTCTCCGAGTTCGAGCTTCTGGACGCCCTCATGGCCGATCCCGGCCGGCTGCTCAACCGCCAGGAGCTCCTGCGCGCGATCTGGGGCGACAGCGCCTACCGTGACCCGCGCGCGATCGACGTCCATATCCGCCACCTGCGCGAGAAGCTGGAGCCCGAACCGGAGAAGCCGCGCTACATCCTCACGGTTCGCGGCGCCGGGTACCGCCTGCGAGGACCGTAGTGCGCGCGGCCGGCCTCCGCCTCCGGGGACCGTAGGCCGTGTCGCGCCTACCGGGGCACGGCGCCTTCGGTCTGCGCGGTCGGATCGTCGGCGTGGTTCTCATCACCGCCGTGGCCACTCTGGCCGTGGCGGCGCTGGCGCTGCTCGGCCCACTGGAGCAGAGCCTGCGCAACGCCGAGATCACGACGCTGCGGAAGGACCTGAGCCGCAAATCAAGCCTCACCACGTTCGTGCGTGCTCAGCTGGACCACGTGGGACCCTCCGGACCAGCCCACAAGAGCCTCCTCAAAGCCCAGAACAGCCTGGCCAAGCCGCTCGACGCCCGCTTCGTGGACGTGCTGCGGCCTCCCGGCTCGGGCAAGGACATCGTTGCGCCCACGCATGACCCCGCGGACCAGGACGACCCCTTCAACGACGTGCAGACCGTGTTTCGCACCAACCATGCTCGGTTCACGTTCGGGTTCATCGACGGCCAGGAGTTCGCGCGGGCTGCGATCCCGTTCGTCAACATCCGGGACCACCAGCGCTACGTCCTGGCGGTGCGCAAGTCCATCGGCGAGATCCCCGACGTGGTGGGCGTGGTGCGCCGCGCCTTCCTGGACGCCGCCCTCGCTGGGCTCGCTCTCACCCTGATCCTGGGCATCCCGCTCTCGGCGCGCCTCGTTCGCCGGCTGAGTCGCCTGCGGGAGGCGGCCCTGGAGCTGGCTGATGGCGGCCCGGCGGTCGAGGTGCCCGTCGACCGCGCACATGACGAGGTCGGCGACCTCGCTCGCACCCTGGCGACCATGCAGCAGCGCCTTCGTCAGCAGGAGGAGGCGCGGCGGGCGTTCGTCTCCACCGCATCCCACGAGCTGCGAACTCCGCTGACCTCGCTGGACGGCATGCTCGAGCTCCTGCGCGAGGACCTCGACGACGAGCACCCTGACCTCGAGGACGCCCGCGCGTTGGTGGCGCGCGCGCACGCCCAGTCACGCCGCCTGGGCCGCCTCGCCGCCGACCTGCTCGACCTGTCGCGCATCGACGCCCAGGTGCAGTTGCGCTCCGAACCAGTGGAGCTGAGTGAGCTGAGCCGCGCCGTCCTCGCCGAGTTCGAGGTTGGTAGCGAGCGCAACGAGATCCATTCGACGCTGGACGAGGTCGACGGCTCGGTGTGGGCGCTCGGCGACCCGGGGAGCATCGCCCAGATCCTGCGCATCCTGCTCGACAACGCCGTCCGCGCCAGCCCGTCCGGGTCCGCGGTGCGCGTCGTCCTCAAGCGCTCCCCATTGGTCACGATCAGCGTGTCTGACGAGGGCCCCGGCGTCCATCCCGACGACCGCGAATCCATCTTCGAGCGCTTCCATCGCGGGCGCGACACCGCCGGCCAGGCCGGGTTCGGCCTGGGCCTGGCCATCGGCCGGCAGCTGGCCGAGCGCATGGGCGGTTCGCTGTACCTTGAGGACCGCGCCGGCCCCGGGGCCATGTTCACCCTGCGCCTGCCCGGCGCTCACGCCCCGGAGAACGATCCGGTGGCGGTGCGATGAGGGACTAGCATCCTGCGCGTCGATGGATGAGACGTTGATGAAAGCGACGCTGGCCGTCGACGAGCACCACTGGTGGTACCGCGGCCGCCGGCACGTCATCCGCGCCGAGCTTGATCGGCTGGCGCTGCCCGCGGACGCGCGGATCCTCGACGCCGGCTGCGGCTCGGGCCGCACCCTGGTGGAGCTCGCCAACTACGGTGGCGAGGTCTGCGGGATCGAGCTCAACAGCGACGCGGCCGAACTGGCGCGCGCTCGGGGCCTGGGCGACGTGCAGGTGGGCCGCCTGGAGGAGCTGCCGTGGGAGGACGGAGCCTTTGACCTCATCACGTGCCTGGACGTGATCGAGCACGTGCCCGACGATGTGACCGCGCTGGTCGAACTGCGTCGGGTGGCGGAGCCCGGAGGCTGGCTGCTGGTCACCGTGCCTGCCTACCGGGCGCTGTGGTCTCGCCACGACGAGGCCAACCACCACTATCGCCGCTACTCGCGGTCGATGCTGCGCGCCGCCGCCCGGTCGGCCGGCTGGCAGATCGACCGAGTGAGCTCGTTCAACAGCTTGCTGCTGGCGCCCGCCGCCGCGGTACGCCTGGCGCAGCGACGCATGGGCGCGCGCAACGGTCACAGCAGCGACCTCGACATGGGCCCGGCCTGGCTCAACGACGTCCTCGAGCGTCCCATGGCCCTGGAGGCCAGTTGGCTGAGGCGCGGGCACACCCTGCCGGTGGGGTTGTCACTGTTGGCGGTCCTCCGGCGGCCGCCCGCGACGTGAGACCGGTGGGGGCTCCGGGGGCTGACGGGACGACCATGCGCAGCCCGGCGCGAGGGCACGGTGGGTGAGGTGCTCGCACTGGCCGCCATCATCAACGTCACCGGCAGCCTGGGGTACGGCCTGCCGGCGATCATCGGCCTGGAGTCGATGGGGGTGCCCTCCCCGGGGGAGACGGCCCTCGTCCTGGCGGCGGTCCTGGCCAGTCAGGGCAAGCTGGAGATCTGGCTGGTGATCCTGATCGGCGTGTCGTCGGCCATCGTCGGCGACAACATCGGCTATCTCCTGGGCCGGCGGCTGGGGCGCGACGTCCTTGAGTCCAAGGGGCCGTTTCACGAGTACCGCCTCGAGCTCATCACCATCGGCGACCAGTTCTTCGCCAAGCACGGGCCCAAGGCGGTGTTCTTCGCCCGCTGGATCGCGCTGGTGCGCTTCGCCGCCGCGTGGCTGGCCGGCATCAACCACATGCGCTTCCGGGACTTCTTCTTCTGGAACGCCCTGGGCGGGATCACCTGGGGCGTCACCTACGGGCTGGTGGGCTACTTCCTGGGCAGCGCCGCCGCCGATGCCATCTCGACGTTCGGCCTGTACGCCCTGGGCGTGCTGCTGCTGCTGTTCTTCGCCTACATCTACTACCAGGTGCGCAAGCGCCGGCGCGAGCGCGAGACGCGGCAGGCGGCGCGGGTCGAGCGGGCACGCGAGGGCGAGCACCAGCCGGGCGGCGACGCTCCCAAGTCGGCCTGAGCGCGGCCCGCTACGACGCCGCCGGGTCGAACTGCAGCGCGCAGGAGTTCATGCAGTAGCGCTGCCCGGTGGGCTGCGGGCCGTCGGGGAAGACGTGGCCGAGGTGGCCGCCGCAGCGCCGGCACCTGACCTCGGTGCGGACCATCCCGTGGGCTCGGTCCTCGACGAGCTCGACATTCTCGGCCACCGCCGGCTCATAGAAGCTCGGCCAGCCCGTCCCGGACTCGAACTTGGTGCCGGCGTCAAACAGCTCCGCCCCGCAGCCGGCGCAGCGGTACGTGCCGTCGTCCTTGAAGTTGACGTACTCCCCGGTGAAGGGGCGCTCCGTGGCGGCGTGGCGCAGGACCTCGAACTGGTCGGCGTTCAGGCGCTCGCGCCACTGCTCTTCGGTGAGGTTCATGTCTCTGTCTGTTTCCATGAGACAGATGGTAAACGGCAGCCTCAGCCCGCCGGGGCAGATCACAGGTAGCTGGTGCGCGCCGCTTCGAGGTCGGGTTCGAGCAGTTCGAGCACGAGGCTCGACCACCCGAAGTTGTGCGCGCCCATCCCCGCCCGTGTGATCGGGCTGTAGTACTCACGCAGTCCATCTGCTGCCACGGCGTCGCCCAGCCGCTGGGCCAGTTCGCCGGCGGCCTGGTCATAGCCCAGGCGCACCAGGCCCAGCCAGCACAGCCACGCTGCGTTGACCCAGGTCGGCCCTCGCCAGTAGCGGCGCTGGCGAAGCAGGCCGCGGTCGTTGACGGTGAAGCCGGGCTCCTGCAGCGACACCGACGGCGGAGCCACCGGTGTCCAGAACTGCCCCGGGTCCAGCAGGTGCTCCTCCACGAGGCGGCGGCCGATCGCCTCGGGCAGGTCCGGGAGTGCCAGCGGCGCCAGCGCGGCGATGGTGACGGCGGGAGTGCGCGCCGGCGCTGGACGCGCGCGGGCCATGAACAGGCCCGCCGCCTCGTCGTAACAGCGCTCGATGAGCGCCGGGGTCAGTGACGGGCGGCCCAGCGCCAGCCGCGCCAGGTTGTAGAGGACGTTGGTGAGGACCTCGCAGCACACCGGTCCACCGGCCGCGGCGATGCGCCGCAGGTCGAAGCCCAGCCGGCGGTTGCGGCGCACGAGTCCCAGATAGCCGGGCAGCCCATGGGCACGATGACGCCAGATGGCGTCGAACTGGTTGGAGTCGTCGAGCCCCGACTCGTCGGGAGCCACGATCCACAGCAGCCCGTCGTCGTCGAGAGTGCGATGGTCCTGGAGCCAATCGTGCTGGCGCGCGATCCGCGGCTCGGTCGCCGGGTCGCCGACCGCGATCCGCCACGCCCACGCCAGCAGCGGCGGCTGGATGCTCGAGGTCGTCGGGTCCGTGGGCGAGATGACGTTGTAGATGTAGCGGCGGCTTCCCCGCAGAGGCTCGCCCCAGAAGATCGTGTGGCCGATGAAACCGTCCGGGCGCTGCATCGCCAGGAGCGACTCGAGTTCGCGGCGCGCCCGTGCCGGGTCAAAGCGCCGCCACACGATCGCGTGAAAGCAGGAGTCCCAGTACCACTGCCACGGATAGCGCCCCGGACTGGGGCACGTGAACGCGTACGGCTGGCCACCCGGCGACTGCGTGCCCTCGCGCCAGTTCTGCCGCAGTACGGACTCGCAGCGCCGGCGGATCAGCTCTCGCTCTGGCTCTGCCAACATCGGGTGGGCCATCCTGCCACCGATGGCCGACAGGCTCACGTGCGGCCCGCCGCGGCCGGGCGCTCCAAGTTGTCGAAGTCCGCGCGCGAGCGTTGACCGATTGGCAGGACGTCGGCGTGTGCCTGAACTGCTAGACCCAGATCGTGACGTCGATCACAGCGAGACGATCGCGCATCCCTCCGCGCTTCGCCTTCACCGGCAACGAGCGCGCCTACGCGTTGGTGGGCGCGGTCACGATCGCCTTCTCGAGCATCCTGGTGCGGCTCAGCCACGCCTCGCCGTCCACTGCCGCCATCTTCCGCTGCGCCTATGCGCTGCCCATTCTGGCCCTCTTGGCCTGGATCGAGGACCGGCGCTTCGGGGCGCGCACCTGGCGCGAGCGACGGGCGGGTCTGATCGCGGGCGTCTTCTTCAGCGCCGACCTGCTGCTCTGGCATCACTCGATCGGCGACGTCGGCGCCGGCCTGGCCACGGTGCTGGCCAACATTCAGGTGGTGCTGCTGCCACTGGTGGCGTGGGCGCTGCTCTCAGAACGCCCGGGGCCCCGGGTGCGGCTGGCGCTGCCCATCTCGCTGGTGGGCGTGCTGCTCATCTCCGGCGTACTCGAACACGGCGCCTACGGCCGCAATCCGACGCGCGGCGCACTGTTCGGGCTCGGCGCCGGGGTCGCCTATGTCGGCTTCCTGCTGATGCTCCGCCGGGGCGGCGCTGACCTGCGGCGGCCCGCGGGTCCCCTGTGTGACGCGACCGCGGTGTCCACGGTGCTGTGCGTCGCCGCCGGACTGGTGATCGGTGATGCCCGGCTCGTCCCGAGCTGGCCTGGCGCGGGGTGGCTGATCACCCTCGCCCTCACCTCGCAGGTTCTGGGTTGGTTGATCATCGGCGCCACGCTCCCGCGGCTGCCGGCGGCGATGACCTCGCTGCTGCTCACCGTGCAGCCGATCGGCACGTTGGCCCTCGCTGCGCTCATCTTTGGGGAGGACCCGAGCGGGCTGCAGCTCGCGGGTGTCCTGCTCGTGCTGGTGGGGTTGCTGGTCGCCAGCGTCTCGCGCCGGCGCCTCAGCGCCGTCCCATCGCGTGCTCGTACACAGCCGCCAGCTCAGGTCCAACGCGCTCAGGAGCCGTGACCGCCCGCACCCGCTCCAGCGCCGTGGCGCCGCCGCCGCTCTTGGCGCTCAGCTGCTGCATGACCCGCGCCAGCGCCTGAGCGTCGCCGGGCGGGGCCAGCCACGGGTCCGGCACCAGCTCGGGGAGAGCGCCGATCCGGGACGCCGCCACCGGCAGCCCTGCCGCCATCGCCTCGGCGGCCGCCAGCCCGAAGGTCTCCGCCGACAGCGACGGGACGAGGGCCATGCGCGCGGTGCCGCGCAGCCGCGCCAGCTCCGCCGGCGGCACCCGGCCGACGAAGCGCACGGACCCGTCCGCGCCGGCGGCGAGGCGCTCGCGCTCGGGCCCGTCGCCGGCGACGACCAGGGCCATCCCGGCCAGGCGGCTGGCTGCGATCGCCACGTCGACGCCCTTCTCCGGGGCCAGGCGCGAGACGACGAGCGCGTGGTCGCCGCGCGTCGCCGGTGGCCCCGCCGCGAACTCGCGCATGACGTGGGGCACGACGAAGGTCGCGCCCAACGGCGCCCCCAGCGCCCGAAGGCGGGCCTCGGCGAAGTGGCTGGGGACGACGAAGGCGTCGGCCTGCGCCGCCAGCCGCCGCTGCCAGGCCATCAACGCGACCCCGTACGCGCCGGCTTCGGCGAAAGACCCGCGGCAGTTGAGTGCGATTCCAGGCAGGGTGTTGCGTCCGTGGCAGCGCAGACACTCGTGGCCGTCGCGAAAGCACACCCCGATCGCGCAGACCAGCCGGTATTGGTGCAGGTGCAGGACGACCCGCGCCCCGGCCTCGCGCGCCGCGGCCAGTGCGCGCCAGCCGAGGGTGGGGTGCAGGTTGTGGGCGTGCACGATGCGCGCGCGGGTGCGGCGCACGGCCCGGGCCACGTCGTTGGGGTCAAGGCCTCCCCGGATCAGGCCGGTCGCCGCGCGGGCAGGTCCGAGTTGCGCCGAGTCACGCTCCAGGAGCTCAGCGTCCTCGCCCAACTGGTTGCGCACCAGCCACAGGAGATCGTCGACCGCCTGCTCCTCGCCCCCGGGGGTTCGATAGCGATGGTGCAGGAAAAGGATCACGTTTCTCGATCAGCTCGCGCGCAAAATGTGAGCGTTCGGGGCGCAAACCTAGGCCAGCGGACACGCTTTCACACGAAATGTCCGCTTGCTGACTAAGATAGGCGCTCGCACTGACTTCGTCGGGCCGACTCGTCACCGGCGCCGCCGGCGGAAAAGTGAAAAACCCTGCTTGTGCCGTAAGGCGGAAGGGATCCGCAAGCGCTTTGCGGTGCTTAAACGCATGATGCAAATAACCGAGATCGATGACCCGCGGCTGGTCAAGGGCCTGGCCCATCCGCTGCGCATCCACATTCTCCGGGTGCTGGAGACGCGCGTGGCCAGCCCCTCAGAGATCGCCGAGGAGATTGGGGCTCCGCTCGGCAACGTCAGCTACCACGTGCGCTTCCTGGCGCGGGTCGGGCTCATCGAGCTGACCAGCACCAAGCCGCGCCGCGGCGCCGTCGAGCACTACTACCGCGCGGTCGGTCGCGTCAGCGTCACCGACCAGGCGTGGGCTCAGGTGCCCGACGTCGTCAAGAACGGCATGATCTCAGCGACGCTGGATCAGACCGGTCGCGTCATCGGGGCGGCGGCGTCCAGCGGAGGCTTCGAGCGCAGCGACGCGGTCGTCGCGCGACGGGAGATGCTGCTCGACGAGAAGGGGTTCGCCGAGCTTGCCTCCGAGCTCAACGGTCTGCTCGAGCGCATCAAGGAGATCGAGAAGGAGAGCGCCCAGCGTCTGGAGACGTCCTCCGATGACGCCGACGCCGAGCTCGACGCCGGGCTGGTGATGATGCTGTTCGAGAGTGGCGAGGTCCAGCTGCCCGCGTCCAGCGACGGTCGTTCGCGCTCCCGCAGCGCCGCGAAGCGTTAGCGCCGTCCAGACGGACTCAATTTCAGAGCGTCGTCGGCCGATGACACGGTCAGCGGGGCGCGCAGGCGTGCGTCCACGCCCGCGCCCCCATCGACAGCACCGCCGACGAGCTCAACGTGACACGCCTCATCGCACTCTCGCGCGCGCTGGCCTGCGCCGCCGTCCTCTCCGTTGCCGTCCTCTCCGCCTCCGTTGGCGCGCTGGCCGCGCTCCCGGCGCAGCCCCGGCCGGCCGGTCCCGCCCAGGCCCGGGGGGCCGTGGTCGCGCTGGGCTGGTCGTCGTTCACGATCCGCGTCGGCGGGCGGCGCATGCCTGTCGTGCCGGCGCTGACCGCAGCGGCCAACGCCGTCGCCCAGGGCGACTACCCCTACGTGTACGGAGGCGGACACGCGGAGGCCGGAATCGCCAGCATCGGCATCAAAGGCCCGGGCTACAACGGCCGCCGGGTCGGATTTGACTGCTCAGGCGCAGTGGGGGCCGTGCTCGCCGGGGCCGGCCTGCTCCCGCCGGGCATGTCGGTGCCCAACGACGCGGGCGTGATCGCCGAGTTGCGCCAGGCCAAGCTGCTCGTTCCAGGCGTCGGCCATGGCGCCGGCGCCGTGACGTTCTGGGACAAGCCCGGCGTCCACATCTTCATGAGCATCAACGGGCACGATTTCGGCACCTCCGACGGTGGCGCAGGCAATCCCGCGCAGCCGCATGGCGGAGCGAGTTGGTTGAACGACGGCGCCCCGGACGCATCGAACTCCGCGTTCAAGCCCTACCACCTCGTGGGCTCCGAACTGCGCGCCCCCACTGTCTACGGGCCCACGCTGACCTTCCAGACCGGCGGCGACTACGACCTGCTCGATGGCGTCGTCCTCGGGGATGCCGTCCACGTGAACTACACGCGAAATCGCAAGGGCGTGCTCACCGCCGACACGGTGGCGCGGGCCGTCAAACCCGTCCAGTAGCGCCCGCCGCGCTCGCCCGTTCCGCGCCAGCCTCCCCTTGCGTGTCGAATTCGAGCGCAAGTGGGGCGATAACGTGTGCATTAGCGCACAGTCTCAACTCACCAATAAACAATGTATCGCCGGATTGGGTAGCTCCGAGCACGTTGATCAAATTTAGGTTCGCGTGAGACGGTGCGCGAGCCGGAAGGGACCAAATCGATGCTCGAGTCGCCCGGACCCTGCGGGGCCAACCCATCCCGCGAGGACCCGACAGTCGCGATGCAGCGCATCATCGACCAGGCGATGGACCTCGTGCCGCCGACGGGTGCGCTCACCACCCAGGATGAGGCGGCGCTGGTACGGCTGACCGGGTTCGTCAGCACGGTGGCCGGCGCGATGTGGGATCTCTCGAGCGCCGACCGGGAAACGCTCAGCGCCGACATGATGAGGATGGCGGGCGCGGGCGCCACCATGAGCGATCGCGTCAACCAGTTCATCGTCGACGCCTTCCGGGTCGCGCAGGCCTCGGCTGTGCTGACCGGTCCGGCGGTGCTGCCCGCTGCGCCGGGCGCCGGCACACGCGCCGCGGACCCGGGCCCCGACATCGCCGTGCTCCAGAGCATCGAGGCGATCGTGGCCGAGGCCCGCTTCACCGTGCGCTGCCAGCCCATCGTGGCGCTCGACAGTGGAGCCGTGGTCGGCGCGGAGGCGCTCACCCGGTTCCCCAACACGCACCGTCCCGCCGAGGCTTGGTTCGACGACGCCCAGCGCGTCGGGCTGGGCGCTCGACTGCAGCTCGCCGTCATCGAGCGCGCGCTCGCGCTCGTCGGGCTGCTCCCCACCGGAGCGTTTCTCACCTTCAACGTGGGGCCGGACGTCTTGGCCGGCGCGGAGCTCCTCGACCTTCTAGATCTGGTGGATCCAGAGCGCGTGATCATCGAGCTCACCGAGCACGTGCGCGTCGATGACTACGACCGGCTGCTCGACAGCCTGAGCCGCGTGCGCGAACGAGGCGCCCGCCTGGCGGTGGATGACACCGGCGCCGGCTTTGCCAGCCTCGGCCACATCCTGCACCTGCGTCCCGAGCTGATCAAGCTGGACTGCCAGTTCACGCGGGACATCGATAACGATCCCGCTCGGCGGTCCCTGGCCCATGCGCTGGTGTCGTTCGCCCGCGACATCGGCGCGGAGGTCGTGTCCGAGGGGATTGAGACCGCGGCGGAGTTGGACACCGTGCGGTCGCTCGGCGTGCCCTACGGTCAGGGCTACTTCCTCAGCCGGCCGACGCGCCCGCAGTTGATCCCGGAGTCCTACGCGCACGTGGCCGCGCGGGCGGCGATGAGCTCATGCTGAACGTGGACACAGGGACCTCGTCACTTCTCGCCATGGACCCCGAAGATGCCGGACCCCGGGTGAGCACGCGGGGCATCGGCCGGGTGATGGCGCACGTGCACGAGCTGCCGGCGTTTGGGCCCGCCTGCGATCACGCGTTGTCCGCGTTGGAGGCGGGGAACTCCGGATTCACCGATCTGGTCGCGGCGATCGAGTCCGACACCGGCCTGACGGTGGCCGTGCTGCGCCGGGCCCAGCGCCTGCCCGTGCGTCGCTCGATCGCCAACATCCCCGACGCGGTCGCCAAGCTGGACGCAGACGACCTCCGAGCGGCCGTCGACGAGGTCCCACGCGCGTCGTTCCCGTGGCGGACCACACAGGAGGCGCTGACCCAGGACCTGCGGGTCCACGGCCAGGCCGTCGCTCTGGCCGCCGACCGTCTCGCCGGGGAGGTCGGTTTCGCCGAGCGCGACGACCTGTTCTGCGCCGCGCTGCTGCACGATGTCGGCAAGCTGGTGTTCGCGCTGGCCATCGGCGACGCCAACTGGTGCGTCGACACGCGCAGCACCACGCCCGAGCAGCGCATTCGTGAGGAACGGCGGCTCGCGACGCTCGATCACGCCTGCCTCGGCGCGGTCCTGGCCGAGCGCTGGGGCCTGCCCGAACGCCTGTGCGAGGCGATCGGCGGTCACCACCGGTCTGACTCCGAGGCCAGCCTCACCAGCCTCCTGCGCCTGGCCGACATCGTCGCGCACTACGCGAGGGGCGACGCTGTGGACCGCCGGATCATGCTGCGTCTGGCGGCCATCCTCGGCGTGCGGGGCCCGGTGCTGCGCGACGCGCTGTTTGACCTGCCCCAGGGCGGAGGCCAGCGCAAGCGCGCCATGCCCTCGCCGCTGTCAGACCGTGAGACCGCAGCGCTGCGCCAGCTGGCTGCCGGCAAGGTCTACAAGGACATCGCCGAGGACCTCGGGGTGGCCACCAGCACGGTGCGCACGCACCTGCACAGCGTGTACGCCAAGCTCGATGTGGCCGACCGCGCGCAGGCAGTGCTGCGCGCGACCGAGATGGGCTGGATCTAACCCGCCCCCCAGGATCGCCGCCCCGTCGGCGAACTGCACCACGTGTCGCATCGCTCATCGAGCCGCGTGGGGTGACCACGTCCCGTTGAGCGCCTGGTAGAGGAAGTGGTCCTTCCACTCGCCGGCGATGTTGAGGTAGGCGGGCGCGAGGCCGAAGCGCACAAAGCCGTTGCGCTCGAGGACCGCCTGTGAGCGCACGTTGCTGAGGATCGTGCCGGCCTCGATCCGATGCAGTCCCAGCTCGCCGAAGGCGATCTTCATGATCTCGCCGACGGCCGCCGTGGCCAGGCCGCGCCCATTGTGGCTCTGACTCAGCCAGTAGCCCAGGTGGCAGGAGCAGAACGTCCCATGGGTGACGTCAGTGAGCGTCACACGCCCGACGACTTCATCCTCAGACAGGATCACGCGCGGCAGGACGCGCCCCTTTGCGTGCGCCGCCAGGGCGTCGGCTACCGCCCGGCGCTGTCCCGTCACGGTGTAGTGCATCGGCTCCCGCTGCGGGCTCCACGGGGCCAGGAACTCCCGGTTGGCCTGCTGCAGCTCTGCGAGGACGGGGGCGTCGTCGCCGGTGATCAGTCGCGTCACGGCCACGTCGGCATCATCGCAGCGCGTGCGCGCCGCGGCGAATGACTCAGAACCACGTGTGCCGGTGTTTACGGCGCGCAAAATCGGGTGGTCTGAAAGTCGTCGGCTCGGGTGCCTACTCGGCCCTGAGCGACAGTCGAAGAGCGGAGGGACGATGGCCTACAGATTCGAGGCTGATGAGACGGTCCACGAAGCGTTCGCCCGGTGCGCTGTTGAGCAGTTGGACGACGCGATCCGCGAGTTGAGCGACCGCATCAGCGAGGACCCGGTGGACGCGGTGCATGCAGCCCGCAAGGCGGTTAAGAAGGAGCGGTCGTTGCTGCGACTGATGCGGGCTGCGATGCCCGCCAAACAGCGCCGGCGTGAGAACCGGACACTGCGAGACGCGGCGAGGGGGCTGTCGGGCGCGCGGGACGCCGAAGCGATGATCGAGACGCTGGACCAGTTGTCTGAGCGGTACGTCGGCCAGTTGCCGCAGAGCACGTTCGACCGGATCCGCGAGACGTTGGTCGGGGCACGTGACGAGCAGCGCAAGGCCTTGGTCGCCTCGGCGCTCGGCGTCCGAGCGGTGGGCGAGTTGGGGGCGGTACGTGTGCGCGTCGAGGACTGGACGGTGACCGGGGGTGGATGGGGCGCGATCGAGGGCGGCCTACTGCGCTCCTACCGTGACGGGCGCAGGGCCTACGCCCGTGCCCGGTCGGACCGTGGTGTGGAGGAATGGCACGAGTGGCGCAAGCGGGTGAAGGACTTGTGGTACGAGCAGCGGCTTCTGACCGTGGTCTGTGGTCCAGTGGTCAAGGGCCAGGCCAAGGATGCTCATCTGCTCGCGGATCTGCTGGGCGACGATCACGACCTTGCCGTGCTCCACCGCGCGCTGGCCGGCGGCACGGTCCATGCCCCCGCGGACATAGATGCCGTCGTGCGGCTCATCGATTATCGCCGCGCTGAATTGCAGGACGAGGCGCTCTGGATCGGCGCGCGGGTGTACGCCGAGAAGCCCAAGGCTTTCGCGCGGCGGATGCGACGGCACTGGAAGGCCGGGAGACGGCATGCGACGGCGCTGACCTCTCATCGCCCGAAGCAATTGGCCGAGGCCACCCACGGGTGACGCGAAGGAGGACAAAGCCGGGCTGCCGTGGTTTGCGACTGCCGCGGCGGGGTAGCTCATTGGCGTCATTCGTCACGAGGGACCATGCGGAAACGGGGTGATGTGTGCGTTCAGGTAATTCGACCTTTCTGTCCACCGGGGTTCGGCGTCTACTGAGCGGGCGCCGGGGCGTGCGAGCCGCCGCTGCGCGATCGCGCCCGCGGCGTGTCGGACGTCGGGCCGCTCCAGCGTCGGTCGCGACGCGTCACGACCTGGATTCCTTCCGTCGCGCGCAGGGCGCGGCGTACTGGCATCACGACGGTCGGTCCGGCTGATCGCACCGCGCCGCGTTTCTGAGGCGCGGTCGCGACTCACGTCAATCGGTGCCCGCACGACTGAGGCTCCCTTCCGGGAGCCTCTGTCATGACACACTGTGAACATCATTCGGGCCGGCTTTTGCGTCGCGCCCGGGGAGGGCGCGACGGCCACCGCCGTCAACCGCAGCCGGTGTTAAAGCCGCAGCTCCCGCACGTGTAGCAACTGCCGGTCCGCTGCATCATCCCTCCGCACTGCTGGCACGCCGGGCCGAGGTCCAGGCCGCGACGGACGGCCGGCAGGACCGGTGGCTCGTCGGTGAGCGCGGACGTCGCGGGGCGGGCAGGTCCCGCGGACGCGGTGGGTCCGGCGGACGCGGTGGGTCCGGCGGACACGGTGGGTCCCGCGGTGTCGCTGAGATGCGAGCTTGCCGCGTCCTGCGCCGCCTGCCGTGCCCGGACCTCCTTGGTGAGGATGCCGAGTTCCTCCTGCAGATCGGTGTCCAGGAAGCGCGAGGCCAGCCAGCGCATGATGTAGTCGGGCATCGACTTGGCGAACGGGATCTCCGGGTTGGAGGTCATGCCCTCGGGCTCAAAGCGCATGTAGCTGAACTTGCGGACAAGCATCTCCAGCGGCACGCCGTACTGGAGCGAGAGCGAGATCGCGGTCGCGAACGAGTTCATCATTCCGCGAAGCGTCGACCCCTCCTTGCCGATGTCAGTGAGGAAGATCTCCCCGATCGTTCCGTCGTCGTACATGCCGGCGGTGATGTAGCCCTCGTGGCCGCCGATCGAGAACTTGTGGGTGATCGACTGGCGCTCGCGGGGCATCTTGCGGCGCTTAGGCCCGACTTTGGCCAGCGCCTCGGTTACGGCCTTGTCGACCTCGGCCTGGATGTCGACCTCGGCCGGCTTGTCCTTCTGGGCGTCTGTCCGCAGCGCCTGAGCGGTCTTGGAGCCGTCGCGGTAGATCGCCAGCGCCTTGACGCCCAGGCGCCAGGCCTGGATGTACGCGTCGGCGATGTCCTCGACCGACGCCGTCTGCGGCATGTTCACGGTCTTGGAGATGGCACCGCTGATGAACGGCTGCACGGCGCCCATCATCTTGATGTGCCCCATGTGCGAGATGGCCCGCTGGCCGACCGCGACGTCGAACACCGCCAGGTCCTCGTCCTCGAGCCCGGGCGCGCCGAGGATCGTGCCGTGCTCGTTGATGTAGGCGACGATCTGCTCGATGTGCTCGTCTGAGTAACCCAGCGTCTGGAGCGCCAGCGGCACCGTCTTGTTGACGATCGTCATCTGGCCGCCGCCGACGAGCTCCTTGAACTTCACCAGCGAGAAGTCGGGCTCCACGCCGGTTGTGTCGCAGTCCATGAGGAAGCTGATCGTGCCGGTCGGCGCCAGCACCGTCGCCTGTGCGTTGCGGTAGCCGTGCTCCTCGCCCGTCTGCACCGCGTCATCCCAGGTGGTGCGCGCAGCGGTGAGCAGTCCGTTGTCCAGGCAGTCCTCAACCGGGATGGCGTAGGACGCGTCCCGGTGCATGCGCATCACCGCGTTGTGCGCCTCGCGGTTCTCGGGGTACCGGTCGTACGGTCCCATCGCGCCTGCCACGCGCGCCGAGCCGAGGTAGGCGCGACCGGTCATCAGAGCGGTGATGGCGGCGGCCGTCCCACGCCCCGCGTCGGAGTCATACGGGACGCCGTCGGCCATCAGGTAGGCGCCCAGGTTGGCGTAGCCGAGGCCGAGCTGACGGAACGCGCGGGCGTTGGCGCCGATGTCCTCCGTCGGGTAGCTGGAGGGCGAGACGATGATCTCCTGCGCCAGGAACATGATGTCCACGGCGTGCTCGAAGGAGTCGACGTCGAACGTCCCGTCGCTGCGGCGGAACTTCATGAGGTTGAGCGACGCCAGGTTGCAGGCCGAGTCATCGACGTGCATGTACTCGCTGCACGGGTTCGACGCGTTGATCCGACCCGACACGGGGGAGGTGTGCCAGTGGTTGATCACCGTGTCGTACTGGACGCCGGGATCGGCGCAGCGCCACGCGGCCTCGGCGATCTCCTTCATCAGCTGGCGCGCCGGGATCGGCTCGCCGATCGGCTCACCGGTCACGCGCGCGATGAGGTGCCAGTCCTCGTCGTTCTCGACCGCCCGCATGAACTCGTCGGAGACACGCACCGAATTGTTGGCGTTCTGGTACTGGATCGAGTAGAAGCCCTCGCCGTCGATCGACATGTCAAAGCCGGCATCGCGCAGGGCCGCGGCCTTCTCCTCCTCCTTGGCCTTGCACCAGATGAAGTCGCGGATGTCGGGGTGGTCGATGTCGAGCACGATCATCTTGGCCGCGCGGCGCGTCTTGCCGCCGGACTTGATCGTCCCCGCCCACGCGTCGGCTCCGCGCATGAAGCTCACCGGCCCGGAGGCGGTCCCGCCCTTGGACAGCGACTCCATGGAGCCGCGGATCTTCGAGAGGTTGATGCCCGACCCGGAGCCACCGCGGAAGATGTTGCCCTCCTTGGTGTTCCAGGCGAGGATCGAGTCCATCTCATCCTCGACTGAGAGGATGAAGCAGGCCGAGCACTGCGGGCTCTCCTCAAAGCCGACGTTGAACCAGACCGGCGAATTGAACGCCGCGAGCTGGTGCAGAAGGATGTGGGTCAGCTCCGCCTCGAAGATGTCGGCATCCGCGTCGCTGGCGAAGTAGCCGCGCTCACGACCCCACGCAGAGATCGTTCCCGCCACGCGGCCGATCATCTGCTTGACGGAGCTCTCGCGCGCTGGCGAGCCGAGCTGGCCGCGGAAGTACTTCTGGGCGACGATGTTGGTCGCGTTCTGGGACCAGGCCTTGGGGAACTCGACATCGCGCTGCTCGAACGACACCTTGTCGCCGTGCCCGATCCGCGCATCGCGACGCTCCCACTCAATGGCATCGAAGGGATGCGTCCCAGGCGTCGTGAAGTAACGGCGCACCGAGAGACGGTCCACCGCCTGGGGACCAGAGCTCATTTGCGTTTGCGGTGCGTTCGACATCAAGTACGGCTCCTCTCGTTTCCGCCTGCCTCGGCGCTCCAGTCTCGGCTCCGTGGCGGCCGAGCGGGGGAGGGAATGCTGGCGGACGGTCCGGACGGAAGACAATCCCCGCCCGCCGTGTCCATGAGGCGGCTGTTAGAGCCTCTTTCCACGATTCATTTTACTAGGCCATGCAGCCAAAACCGCTCGCGCGAGGGCAGGCAAAGCCGGATTTTGCGACCCGAGCGCCTGGGCGCCGGCCCGGGCCCAGCACGACGGCCGGGTCAGCCCCCTGCGCGGGAGTGGGCCGCCGCATCGATCAGCTCGCGTGCCGCCTGCTCGAGCGCGTCGGCCTCGGCGCGAGCGACTAGCGCGTCCATCTCGGCGGTGGCGTGTGCCTGCGCGAGACGCGCGCGTGCGTCGGCCAGCTCGGTGGTCGTGTCCGCCAGTCGCCGCTCCAGCTCGCCACGCCAGATCTCGAGCTCCTCGAGCGTCGACGACAAGTTCTCGTTCTCGGCCTGCAGCCCGGTAGCGCGCTCGCGTGCCTCGGCGAGCGAGGCCGAGAGCGCGGCCAGCTGATCGGGCTCTCGGGTGGGGGCCGTGGCGTCTGAGGCGGCGGCGCGACGGGGGGTGCCAGGGGCGGGGGCGCCGAGCTCGAGGATCTCGCCGTCGTCGAGCTCGAGCCAGAAGCGGGCCTCGGCGTGAAGGAGCCCGGCGGGCACGGAATAGGCGGCGCGCAGGACTCCCTCGGGGTCGGGCGGGGAGGGGAGCGCGGCGAAGCGCGTAGGCCCGAGGCCGTGATCGGAGACGAGCGTCGGCCGCCAGTCGGGCGTCGGGCGGGGGCGCCACGAGCGCCCGTTCACCCGTAGGAGCACCACAGACGGACCGACCGCCACATGCTCGAAATCCCCGATCGCCAGCGACTGAGATTCGTCCGTCACGCCCATCTCGATTCCAGAAGTGTTAAATCGCGGGCGCCGATGTCGTCAGATCCCGCCACCTGGAGGTGTACCCGATGAAGCTCCTCGTTACCGGCGGGGCCGGTTACATCGGTTCCGTCGTGTCCCGTCAGCTGCTGCGCGCCGGCCATGAGGTGGTGGTGTTCGACAACCTCGAACGAGGCCACCAGGAGGCGATCGCGCCCGAGGCCCGCTTCGTGCACGCCGATCTGCGCGACGCCCATGCGGTCTCTGAGACGCTCGCGCCCGGCTTTGACGGCGTCCTGCATTTTGCGGCGCTGGCGCTGGTTGGCGAGTCGGTCAAGCACCCCGGCCTCTATTACCGCACCAACGTGGTGGGGACCATGAACCTGCTCGACGCAATGCGCGAGTTCCAGGTGCCGCGTCTTGTCTTCTCCTCGACGTGCGCGGTGTACGGCGAACCCAACGAGGTGCCGATCTCCGAGGAGTCCCCGCCGCGCCCGGTCAACGCCTACGGGGCGTCCAAGCTGTCCGTGGACATGATGATCTCCGACTATTGCCACGCCCACGGGATGGGGGCGGTGAGCCTGCGTTACTTCAACGTCGCCGGGGCCAGTGACGACGTCGGCGAGGATCACTTCCCCGAGACGCACCTGATCCCCAACATCCTGCGCACGGCGCAGGGCCGCAGCTCCCACGTCGAGTTGTTCGGCACCGACTACCCCACGCCCGACGGCACGGCGATCCGCGACTACATCCACATCGAGGACCTCTCCGACGCGCATCTGCTGGCCCTCGACGGCGCGCGCCCCGGCGACCATCGCATCTTCAACCTCGGCAACGGCAATGGCTTCTCGGTGCGGCAGGTCATTGACAAGGCCCGCGACGTCACCGGCTGCGAGATCGAGGTCCGCGAAGCGCCGCGCCGGCCGGGCGACCCACCCGCCCTGGTGGCCGCCTCCGAGCGGATCCGGGCCGAGCTGGGCTGGGTGGCGCGCAAGCCCGAGCTCGAGCAGATGATCGGCGACGCCTGGGCGTTTGCGCAGGCCCACCCGACGGGCTACGCCAACTCAGCCGAATAGGTCGTCGATGGCCGCCAGAGACTCGGCGAGCACGGTCGCCGGGTCGCGGTCGGCGTCGATGACGCGGATCCGGTCGGGCTCGGAGCGGGCCAGGTCGTCGTAGGCGGCCGCGATGCGGGCGAAGAACGTGTCGGGCTGCTGCTCGAGGCGGTCCGGCGGGGCGCCCCGCTGCGCCGAGCGGGCGCGCCCGGCGGCGGGGTCGATGCGCAAAAGCAGCGTGCGGTCCGGGGCAAGGCCGCCCGTCCCGAACGCATTGATGGCGGCGACGGCCTGGAGGCCGAGGTCACGCCCCGCGCCCTGGTAGGCCAGCGACGAGTCGACGAACCGGTCGAGCACGACGACGCTGCCGGTGGACAACAGCGGCTCGAGCGCCTCCTCCACGAGTTGCGCCCGGGCTGCCGCATACAGGAGCGCTTCGGCGCGTGCCCCGATCGTCGCGTTCGGATCATGGACCAGCTCACGGATCCGCTCGGCGGTCCGCACTCCGCCCGGCTCGCGCAGGGGCGTGGCCCGCACCCCGCGCTGGGCGAGTGCGTCCACCAGCCCGGCGGCGAGCGTCGACTTGCCCGCCCCGTCGATGCCCTCGATGGTGATCAGTGTGCCGCGTGCCATGACGGTCAGTGTCCGACGGTATCGGTCGCACCCCCTAACTAGCATCCGATCTGGTGCTCGCTGAACTGGAACGTCACCCTCACGCGCGCGCGGTGCTGGCCCCGGCGCTTGGCACGCCGTCTGCGCCTTCGCACGCATATCTGTTTCACGGGCCAGGCGGGGCGGGCAAGCGCGCCGCTGCTCGCGCCGTGGCGGCCGCGCTGCTGGCCGAGGGTGAGGCGAACCCTGACAGCGCCCGGGCTCGGGTCATGAGCGGCGCTCATCCCGATCTCACCTGGGTGGTGCCCTCCGGCGCCCACGAGATCCTCGTGTCTGACATCGACCAGCCGGTGATCTCGGCGGCGAGCAGAACCCCGTTTGAGTCCAGCCGTCGCGTCTTCGTGATCGAGCGCGCCGACGAGCTCGGCGACGAGGCGGCCAACCGCATGCTCAAGACCCTTGAGGAGCCCGCCGCGTTCGTGCACCTCATCCTGCTCACCGACCGGCTGGGCGAGATCCTTCCCACGATCCGTTCCCGCTGTCAGACGGTCCGGTTCGAGGCCCCCAGCGAGGAGGCCGCCGCTGCCTCCATCGAGGAGCTGGGGGTGCCGGCGGAGACGGCGCTCGCCTGCGTGCGCTTGGCGCTGCAGGACGCCGACCGCGCGCACGAGCTGGCGGGCGCCGAAGGCCAGGCCCTGCGGGCCGCCGGCGAGCGCTACGCGCGCGCCGCGATTCGCGGCGACATGGCGGAGAGTCGCCCGTGGAGCGAGCTGCTCGCCGCGGTGCGGGCGCGCGGGGAGGCCACCGGCGCCGAGTTGGAGGCCATGCAGGCCGCCGAACTTGAGCTCACCGCGCGCAAGGACCGCAAGCGCGTTGAAACCGAGTGGTCTGAGCGCATCCGCCGAGCACGGCGGAGGGTCCAGACGGGCGCGCTGGACCTCGGGCTGCAGGTCGTCTCGCTGTGGTTCGCCGACCTCGCGGCTGCGGCCTACAGCGCGGGCGAGCTCGTGCGCAACCGCGATCGGGCCGCGGAGCTGGCCCAGGACGCCGGCTGTGAGCCGGGGCAGCTGCGGCGCGCGATCGAGCTGGTGGAGGACACTCGGGAGCGCTTCTTGCTTAATGTGTCGGAGGATTTGGCATGCGAGGCCTTGGCGTACCGCCTAGAGCAGACGCTGCACCGATGACCGCGGCGGCGCGGGTGTACGTCCGCGCCCCGGCCCGCAGCGACCGTGAGGAGTTCACGGAGCTGATGCGGATCAGCCGTGCCTTCCACAGCCCGTGGGCGACGGCGCCGACCGACGATGAGCGCTTCGCCGCCTACCTCGCCGACGCCCGGCGTGCCGACTTCGAGGCCATGCTCCTGTGCCGCGCCGAGGACGACGCGATCCTGGGCTTCTTCAACCTGTCACAGATCGTCCGCCGCCGGCTGCAGAGCGCGTACCTCGGCTACGCGGTCGGCCAGCCGTTCGCCGGGCAGGGGTACATGCGCGAGGGCCTCGAGCTCGTCCTCCGTCACGCCTTCAGCCACCTGCAGCTGCACCGCATCGAGGCCAACATCCAGCCGGGCAACGCCACCTCTCTGGCCCTGGCCGGTGGCGCCGGCTTCCGCCGCGAGGGCTTCTCCCCGCGCTATCTGAAGATCGGGGGCCGGTGGCGAGATCACGAGCGCTGGGCGATCCTGGTGGAAGAGTGGCGCCGACGCACCGGCGAGCCCCACCAGCCCGACGGGCCCTTCTAACGGCCGGGATCGACCGCTCGTTTGACCGTACGGTCCGAGCGGCCGGGTTGACAGCGCGCGTGCGCGCGGCTAGGTTGCCGCGCCGTGCCCACGCCCGCCCCCAATCCGCCCACGCGCCGTCGGCGGGGGAGCCGGCGGGCACACGTGCGCGGACTCGGGGCCGCCGTTGCGGTCGTCGCGGTCACGGTGGGGATGCTCGCCTGGGCCGGCTCGGCGCTCGGCGGCGCACCGATCCGCTCGCTGGCGAGTTGCCCGAACGCTTACGTGATCATGGGGCCGAGCGCCGCCGCGGAGAAGCAGTTTCAGGCGACGATGCTCTGCCTGGTCAACGCGGTGCGCAAGGCCGAGAAGCTGCCCGCGCTCAAGCTGTCCAAGCCGCTTGTCGAGGTCGCCAACGCACAATCGACCAAGTTCGCCCGCACGGGCGGCGCCAGCCACGGGTCCTCGATCACCGACATCGCCAAACGCTTCGTGGCCAAGGGCTACCACCCCGCCGCCTACGACGAGGGCTTCGACGACCTCCCGACCGGTGCGACGCCCTACTGGTTCGTGTCGCACATCCTGAGCAAGCACGGCCTGCCGTGCACTCAGGTGCTCGACCCGCGCTTCCGGGACTTCGGCGTGGCGTCGACCGGGGTCGTCAACCAGGCCAGCCCGATGCCGTTCATCTTCACGCTGGCGATGGAGTTCGGCCTGCGCGCCGGGCAGCACCAGCCGTCGTCGAACACCCATGTCGCGGGAACCTGCCCGCATGACATTCCTGCGCCGGTCGTCACCGGCCTCCCCGTGAAGTTCGCCTCCACGCCCGCGCCCAGCGGCGGAACGGTCGGCATCGCTCTGAAGTGCCAGGCCAAGGTTCCGTGCACGCTCACCGCGACCATGTCGCTGCCCGACGCGAACGCGAGCGCCACGACGCCGAGCGCGGTGTCGATCCCCGCGCACAAGTCGCTGACGATCTCCTTCACCTTCACCCCCGCGCAGGTGCAGCAGGAGCTCAAGAGCAAGGTCCCGATCGCCACGGTGGTCGAGCACAACACCGCGCCGGTCCAGTACGACAACAAGATCAGCGAGACCCTGCCGACTCACGGCAACTAGCCGCGAGCCCGAGCTCAGGCGGTGTAGTCGACCGTGTAGATCGAACCGGTGTGCTCAGCCGACGCGTCGGCCATGGCGTTGTCGGCGCCGGCGTCTCCCTGAGCCTCGGCGGCGTTGCGCAGCACGGTAGCCCAGGTGGCAAACGGCTGGGGATAGCCCGCCATCGGATCTGCAACCGGGATCGTCATTGTTCTCAACCCTCCTTGGGTTGCCGTTCTCAAGTCCCGGGCGCGCCGGTCGATGACCGGAAACGCGCCCCTGATTTGCAGCACTATCGACGAGGGCTCAAGGTCACCTTGAGCCTCGCTCGACGCATGGATCACCCCGGTGCGTTTGATGGCTCATACGAACGTCCACCGAGCCAAGTGACGCCCACGCCGGCGAGTGGCCGGCGCGGGCATCGTGAGCGTCAAGCCCGAGCGGGTGTGACCTCGATTAGGAGGTGGCGGCGCCCACCGAGGCGGGGAACATCTGCGTCTCGGGTTCGGTGCGGCGAGCGTGGGCGAGGCCCAGCCCGACCAGCACCGCCATCATTGCGGCCAGGACGAACGAGGCGATCGCGCCCCACAGCATGATCACTCCGATCTCCGAGAACGCGTAGGCTTCGAGCAGCAGCCCGCGCAGCGTGGTGCCGCGGAATGACGTCTGCACCAGCCCCGCCAGTTGCGTGTTCTTGGGGTTGGCGAGTGAAGCGGTGCTGATCTTGGAGTACAGCCCGCCGTAGGGCATCTCGGACAGGTGGACGGCGATGAAGTTGTCGGCGTACACCTTGGCCTGCGCGCCGGTGAGCAACTGCTGCCCGGCATACTGGGACACCGACGGGATCATCGATGGAGTGATCTCGGTGCCGGCCTTGGGATGCGCGAACGCGGCCTGGGGCGGGAATGAGATCTGCTGCTGGGCCAGCTGGCTGTGCACGTTGGAGTTCACAAAGCTGTGACCCCAGGCGAGCAATCCGCCGGCGACGAGCAGGACTACGACGACGACGACGCCGCCAGCACTGGTGAGTTTGTCGAACACCTTGCGAGACATAGCGTTTCCTCCTTAGACGGTGACCTTCGCCCTTGTGGGCTTGACGTCGACCATGGTGGAGCGCTGTGGCCGTGCGGGCATCAGGGATTTGCCGCGGATTGAGCGCCGCCGACTACGCAGATGAGCGCCGCTGTGGCCCGCGCCACTGAAGAATCCGAGGCTGACATCAGTGGTCTGTGCGGACGAGGGTTGTGGGTTGGTCCTGTTGGCGGATCCTCGGCGGCGCGGGAGGCTTGTCCCAGCTACCAACCATTCAGCGGCAACGAGGTGCGTGATGTTCACGAAGGTGATCTGGGCAACTGATGGATCTGAGCATGCTGACCGCGCCATGCCCTATGCGGTCCAGGCGGCCAAGACGGACGGCGCCGAGCTGTACGTCGTGCATGTCGTGGAAAAGCTCGCCGGTGCGCGCGCAGCCGGCATGGACGCGTTCGCCAACGAGGACGAGATCAAGGCCAAGGTCGACCGGCAGGCCAAGACGATCGCCGCCGAGAACGGCGTCGAGACCAGTATTCACGTCGTCGCCGGCTTGGGCAACCGAACCGGGGACCGGATCGCCGAGATCGCCCAGGACGCCGGCGCCGATCTGATCGTCGTGGGGACCCGCGGACATGGGGCACTGGGCTCGTTCGCGCTCGGGGGCGTCACCCAGCGTCTGCTGCACGTGTCACCGTGTCCGGTCCTCTCGGTGCCGCCCGGCGTCGCCATCGACACACAGGAGTCACCCGAGCCGGCTCTCACTGCACGCGCACCTGCGAACAAATAGGGAGCCGACGATGACTCCTGTGTCAACACCGACGGCGCTTGTGACCGCGACCCGTCCACGGGCGAGCGTGGTTCGCGACCAGCTTCACGACGAGAACCTCAGGCTGGCCGGTTGCGCACAGCAGCTGCGCACGGCGCTTGAGTCCGCCGCGCGCGAGAACGCTGAGTTGCACCGGGAGCTCGTGCGCGCACGCGCTCAGAACCAGCACCTGCGCTCGTTGCGGACGGCTTCGTCGGCAGGGGCCGATCGGCTCGACCGAGCCGAGTGGGTTCGCGCCATGCTCACCGACCCGTGTTCGCGCAACCCCTGAGCCGTGGTGATGTACGAGAACCTCATCATCGGCGTGGACGGCCGTCAGGGCGGGCTCGACGCCGCGGCGCTCGCCCATGGCGCCTACGGGACCCGTTGATGTCCGCCGGGGCTTCATCGACTCTCACCGAGCTCGGGCGCGACGAGTGTCTGCGTCTGCTCAGCGCCACGACGGTCGGTCGCGTGGTGGTGGTCAGACCGGTTGAGGACCTGCCGGTCATCCGTCCGGTCAACTACGCCTTTGACGAGGCGTCGCAGTCGGTGGTGTTCCGCTGCAGACCGGGCACTAAGTTCGCCAGCCTGATGAGCGCCTCCAGGGCGTGGTTTGAGGTCGATGACATCGACCCCGGTCGGCGAACGGGATGGAGCGTGATCGTCGCTGGCGTGACCGAGGTCGTCACCCATCCCACCGAGGTGCGGCGCCTTGAGACAATCGGGGTGGACAGTTGGATCGCCGGCGAGGACGGGGAGTGGGTCAGGATCCGTGCCCGCGTCGTTTCGGGCCGGCGGCTGAGCGCGACCGTAGGGGTTACGGAGCGCGAGCGGTGACGATGCCGATGCCAAGCGGCCCCCGCGGGCCTAGAGTCGCGACAATGTCGCCTGCAGACATGCCGTCACCGGATCTCACTCCCGTGGGCTCGTCCGCGGAGGCGCCCGCCAGTCCCGGGAGCGCGGCGCCGATCACGGTCGTCCTAGCCGATGATCACAAGGTGGTGCGCTCGGGCCTGAGGGTGCTGCTGCAGTCAGACGGCCGCTTTGAGGTCCTGGGTGAGGCGGGGAGTGTCGCCGGCACGATCGACACGGTGCTGGCCTGCCGCCCGCGCGTGCTGGTACTCGATCTCAACATGGGCGGTGAGTCGAGCCTGGAGGCGATCCCTCGGCTGCGCTCCGTGGTTCCCGAGACGCAGATTGTCGTGCTCACCATGCAAGAGAATCCGGGGTTCGCCCGGGCGGCGTTGCGGTCGGGCGCGGTCGGATACGTGCTCAAGGACGCCGCCGACGGCGAGCTGATGGACGCGGTCCTGCTCGCCGCCGACGGGCGCACCTATCTCAACCCGCAGCTCGGTGCCCTCCTCGCCGCGCAGCCTGAGGCCGATACCCGGCCTGACAACCTCTCGCCGCGCGAGATCGAGGTGCTCAAGCTGATTGCGCTGGGGCACACCAACGGCGAGATCGCGTCGTCGCTGTTCCTCAGCGTGCGCACCGTCGAGTCGCACCGCGCGCACATCCAGCAGAAGGTCGGGGTGACCACCCGCGCTGAGCTGGTCACCTACGCGCGCGATCGCGGCCTGCTGGATTGATACGACCTAGTCAGCCGCTCGAGGCGGCCGACGGTGCCATCGCGTGGTTCGCCGACAGCTGGCGCCGGGCGACCGGCAGGGTTACGGTGACGGTCGTGCCCTTGCCGATGACCGAGGACAGTTCCAGTTCTCCACCGAGGAGCTCGACGCGCTCGCGCATGCCGGCCAGGCCGAAGCCGGCGGTGGCCGCCGTGTGATCGAAGCCGCGGCCGTCGTCGCGGACGGTGACGTGGACCTGCCCGTCTCGCTCGATCACCGACACCGTCGCGCGCGCCGCCGCGCCGTGTTTGCTGGCGTTCGTGAGTGCCTCCTGGACGATCCGGTAGATGCCGGTCTCGAGGTCGGCGGTGTGACGCTCCGACGCCTCACCGTTCTCGTAGCTGAGGACGAACTCGGCATCGACGTCCATTCCGGCGCGGCGGGTCCGGTCGACGAGCGCCTGGAGCGCGGGCTCCAGCCCGAGCTGGTCCAGCGCCGCCGGGCGCAGCTCGGTGATCAGGGCCCGTAGCGTGGTGATGTCGAGTTCGAGCTGCGCGAGTGCCTCGTCGACTGCGTTTCCCAGCATCTCCGGGTCGCCTCGGCGTCGCGAGCTCGACAGGGTGAGCCGTAGACTGCCGAGTGCCTGGAGGGTCTCGTCGTGCAGCTCGCGGGCCCAGCGGCCGCGCTCTGCCTCGGCGGCGGCCACTCGCTGCCGGCGGCGCTCAATGGCGGCCGACTGGGCCGTGGCTACGGCGGTCGCTGCGCTGGCGGCAAACGCCTCGAGTAGGTTCTGGTTTTCGGCACTGAACTCGCCGTGGTCGAGGTGGTCCAGCGCCATGAGCACGCCGTACTGGCGGTTGCGGAAGGCGAGCGGAACGACCAGTCCGTGCTCAGCGCTGACGCCGAGGTGGCCGGCGCCGTGTTGCTCGAAGCGGGCGCGCATCAGCTGATCGCTAAGCCGCTGTGTCTGTCCGGCGCGCAGGGCGGCGCTGGCGATGGTATCGGCGAGTGGAACGCGCTTTCCGAGGAGGTCGGCGGGTAGATCACCCGCGGTAGCCGCCATCGTGAGCCCATCCCCGTCGAGCAGCTCAATGACGAGAGCGCGCGCCGAGACGAGGGCCCGGCCACGCTTGGCCACCAATGAGAGGATCGACTCCAGATCGGTCTCGCCGCCGATCGCTCGCGCGATCTGGATGGTGGCGTCAAGGGCATCGACCGTCTGTTGGAGCTTGCCGCGCTCGGACTCTGAGCTCGTGAAGCGCCTGGCGTGGTCGATCGCCACGCCGGCGAAGTCGGCGAGGAGAATGGCCCCCTCCTCATCGTCGTCGGTGAACTCCGCCGCGCCCTGTTTCTCGGTGAGGTAGAGGTTGCCGTAGGGCTCTCCGCGGATGAGGATTGGGACCCCGAGGAAGGAGCCCATCGGGGGATGGCCGACCGGGAAGCCGTAGGAGTAGGGGTGACTGCCGACATCGGCCATCCGCAATGGCTTGGGGTCGCGGATGAGCTCGCCCAGAACGCCGCGTCCGGTGGGGAGCGCGCCGATGACGCGGCGGTCGTCCTCGTCGATGCCCCGGGTCACGAAGCGCGCCAGCGAGTTGCGCGACTCGTCCAGGACGCCGAGCGCGGCATACCGAGCGCCGGTGAGCTCGCGCGCGGCGTCGAGCACGCGGTCGAGCACCTGGTCGGTGTCGAGCTGCTCGAGCACACTGCGCGCAACGGTGAGTACTCCTCGCGTCGCTTGGTCCATCGTCGACCGCCTTCTGATCCTGTTCGCGGCGGCACCGCTGACGGCCGACGATACACCCTCGCTGCCCGCGCGAGCTCAGAGCTGGGCGCTCACAAAGGGTGCATCGTCGAATGTCCGCTCGGGGCAGCGCGCCGCCCCCGGGGCGACCAGTACGGGGACCGTCGCTTGCTGGAGCACCGCGCGCGAGGCGCTGCCCAGCAGCATGGACTTGACCGGACCGCAGCCGCGGCTGCCCACCACGACGAGGTCCGCATCCACCGCGGTGGCCTCCTGAAGGATGGCCGATGCGATCGTGTCGCGGCGTTTGGCCACGTGCGCCTCGGCCTGGAGCCCAGCGGCGCGGGCGTGGCCGACGCCTTCGGCGGCGCGGTCGCGAGCCCACTGCTCGCACTCGGCGTCGATCTGGTCGAAGTCAAAGGTGGACCGCATCCCGGCTTCGGCCCGTGCGACGACCTCCGAGAAGCCCTCCCACACGGTGAGGACGACGGCGGTCCTGCCGTCGAACAGGTGGCCGGCCAGGGCGACGGCGGCCTTGGCGTCCGGGGAGCCGTCGTAGGCGATGAGGATCTTCATGGTCGGGCCAGCGTACGGCGGTGCAAGCGGCCCGACATCCGTAGGCTGCCGCAGGTCTGGTCCGCAACGTG
This sequence comes from Solirubrobacteraceae bacterium, assembly GCA_036490435.1. Lineage (GTDB taxonomy): Bacteria > Actinomycetota > Thermoleophilia > Solirubrobacterales > Solirubrobacteraceae > Palsa-465. Next base: position 13,951 of record DASXDW010000180.1, on the reverse strand, counting down.
TGCGGCCAGCTCGGGAATGACCAGCCCAGCGCCTCGCCGAGCTGACGGACCTGGCGCCGCTGCACCAGCCCAAGTCGCTGGCCGCTCTTGGACTCCGTGTCGCGATGCCTCCCCGACATTCCCCGGGTGGCGTGCTTTGACACGGCGTTTCACGCGACGCTCGCGCCCGTGGCGGATCGTGTCCTGTCATCTGGGGGCCGGCGCCTCGCTGTGCGCCATCGCCGGTGGGCGCTCGGTGGACACCACCATAGGCTTCACTCCGCTCGAGGGGCTGGTCATGGCGACGCGGTGGCCAACGAGCAAGTCGACGCCGATGCGGAGGTCACGGCGGCTGGCGCGTCACGCCTCGTAGTTGACCCGTAGGTGTCCTCCGTGGTCCCCCTGATGGACGGCCGCCAGCGCGTCCGTAGCCTCGCTCACATCACCACCCGGACACTTCAGGAGAGGACATGCCCGTATTGATCTGTTACGACGGTTCCGCTAGCGCCCAGCGCGCGCTCAGCGTCGCCGCCAGCTCCCTGGATGGGGCGCCCATGGTGCTGCTCAACATCTGGAACCCGCCTCAGCGGGTGATGGCCGACAGCTTCGGTATGAGCGAGAGCGAGCATGGGCCTGCCTATCAGGAGCTCGAGGCTCTCTCCTGCCGCCGCGCGGCGCAGATCCTTGCCGAGGGCGAGGCCGAGGCCCAGCTGCGGGACTTCCGGGTCACGACGCGGCAGGAGCCCAACCGGTCAAGTATCTGGAAGACGATCCTCGAGGTGGCCGACGAGGTCGATGCCTCACTCATCGTCGCCGGCACGCACGGCACCACTGCGGTGGAGTCGGGGCTGCTGGGCAGCGTCTCCAACGCGCTTGTCCATCACGCTCATCGTCCGGTGCTGCTCGTGCCGACGTCGAAGCGTACGGCCGCTTAGGCGACTGTCGACGGGGCCCCGGCTGTGACCCGTTCTGACGTCGACCCGGTGCTCCCCAGGCTCCGGTGCCGGCACTGCGCCGATGTGATCGGCGCGTATGAGCCGATGGTGCTCGAGACGCCTCACGGGCCGCTGCAGACCTCGCTGGCCGCCGAGCCGGGGCTGTATGTGTCAGACGTGCCGTGCTTTCACCGTGTCTGCTACGCGGAGGCCAACGATCTGGACCTGTGAGCGCACGCCACGCTCCCGTGGTCAGCGCGCACACCGGCTGAGGATCACTGCGGATGTGCCAAGGGCGCCGTCGGGTGAGAGTAGGGATTCACCCCTCGTCAAGGAGCGATCACGTGTCCACCACCACCGTTCCCGGGACCCGCGATCGGGCCAGTCACAGCGTCGGCTCCAATGAGGCGGCCGTCGTGCATGACCTTCATGCCGACGACGTCCTGCACTGACTCGGTGTCGTAGCTGTCACGGAGCGGGTCTGCGGTGTCACCGGGTTGGCGGCACGGGAGCGGCGGCCGATCATGTGGCTATGACTCATTCATCGCACCTGGAGATGTTCTCCAGCATCGTGTGGGCCACTGACGGGTCGGACGCGAGCCTCGCCGGCTCCCGTTTCGTGCGTGACGCCTGTGAGCGCCACGACAGCCTGCTGCGCATCGTGCATATCGCGCCGACTCTGTGCGTGGGCGCTGATGAGCGGCGCATCGCCAGACTCAAGGCGCTGACGTCCTCGTTGCGCCGGCACGGCATCGACGCGTCGTTGCACGTCGTGCGTGGCGCGATCGGTTCACCCGTGCCGCATATCGCCGAGGTGGCGCGGATGTCGCAGGCCAAGCTGCTGATCGTCGGCACGCGCGGCCGTTCACCGGTGATCAGCGCGGTTGCCGGAAGTGTCGCGCAACGGCTGCTGGCCGAGGCGCCGTGCCCGGTGCTGGTGCTCCCGGCGGCGTCCGTGGCCGCCGGCGGTCGGCGAGCTGCCGTCACGCCGGCGTTGACCGCGTCGGCGTGACGGTCGCCTCGTCGCAGACGGCGAGCTCTCAGGTCACCGATCCGATTCCGGACGAGACGCGTCCGCTCAGGTGCGGGCCGAGGTAGCGGGCAGCGATCTTGGGGGGCTGGACTCCCTGTGTGAGCTCGGCGAAGACGGATTCGTCCTCTCCGTCGGGGCCACCGGGCGTCGCCCGCAGGTAGCGTGCGGTTCCACCGGTCATGAGCACACCCTCGACGATCGGTGCAAACGGACGCACGTCGGCTGGGACGCCGGCGAGCGCCGCGATCGACTGGGCGGCGATGTCGGCCAACTGCGCCGCCACCCCACCCTGCTTGACCGGGTAGTTGGTGCCGTCACCGGCTGCCCACACGCGGTCCACGCCGCGGACGCGCCCGTATTCGTCGACCGGGATGAAGCCGCCGCCGTCACTGGGCAGCCCGCTCACCTCGGGCCCGACGAGCTGGGGAAAGGCGACGACGCGGTCAGCGGCGACGGTGCGCCCGCCCGGGTGCACGACCACCAGTCCGGTACGCGGCACCTCGCAATAGGCGGAGGTCACCACCTCGATCTGCCGGTCGGCGAGGAGCTTGGACATCGCCTGGCTCGCCGCCCGGCCGAACACCTCGAGCGGCGTCCGCTCGGGCGTCAGCACGGTCACGTCGAGCTGGCTCTGCATGTCCCAGGCTCGCTCGGAGGCCATCAGTGCCAGCTCGTAGGCGGGGAACGGCCATGGCATGGGGCCGGGGATGACGATCGCCAGCCGCTTTGTGTAGCCGCCCTCGACGTCCTGGACGAGTCCGTGCAGCAGCTCGTCCATCCGGGCATCGTCGACGTTGGTCGCGTGCTCTGCATACGGCCGCACTGACGCGCCCAGCCCCAGGATGAGCGCGTCGTAGGACATCTCGGTCCCACTGGCGGTGTGGATGGTGCGCGCTGCGGGGTCGACGAAGGCCAGGGTGTCGTGCACCAGTTCGGCGCCCGCGGCGGCGGCGAGGTGGGCCAGCGGGTAGCGCTCGGCCCAGCTGGAGCTGAACGGCTCGCCGATCGACAGCGGGCGATAGATGAACTCTTCGCCGGGCGCGATGACCGTGACGTCAACGCGGTCTGCGGCCAGTTCGTGCAGCGCGAAGGCGCTCTCCAGGCCGGCGACGCCGCCGCCGGCGATGATCACCTTCAGCGGTTGGCTGTCCTGCGTGTTCGGTTGCATCGATGGTTCCTCCCTCGCGAGTTGGGTGCGTGGTGGGTCGGCCATGGGGCTCATGGTCAGCTTCCGGTGACGGGCTGGTGGAAGGGCGGTGTGGATGACCGGCTGGGCGCCGAGGTCGGCGTGCTCTGCAGCACGGTGTCCACGCTACGGGCGCCCGCGGGCCGGGCCATCGGCCCGAGCTACGGGTGACCGGTGGGGTCAAGCCGCAGGTGAGAGTCCGTAGGTTCCCGAGCTGGTGACGCGGTGAGACCCTGATGGCCCCCACCCTCGCCCGACGATGCTGTGGGCGTGATCGAAAACCGCTCCCATCTGCTTGACAGTGGCCATGTCGGCGACTGCATGCGCGCCGGGATCCTCACCTGTGGCACGGTCGTGACCGTGTGGGAGCCCTACATCCAGATGCCGACCCGCCACCCGGCGCCGGGGGGCGCCGTTGGCGATCGACGGCACCGGCGAGATTGATGACGCCAGCAGCAGCGCTGCCGACGAGAAGGCCGAGGAGTCCCCTCGCCCGCGGTGGCCCGCAAGCGCAACGAGCGGCGCCGTAGCCAGGACAAGGCGGGGGTCTGAGAAGGGACGGCGGTGCTCACCTTGGAACGGGTGCGCCGGCCAGGGCGAGCAGAGTGCCGGCGGCACCACCGAGCACGAGGGTGAGCACGATCCCGCGACGCGCCACGAGCAGCATGACGGCCGCCGTGGCCAGTACGGCGAACTGCCAGGTCTCGGTGAGAGCGCGCGTCAGAGGGATCGCCGCGCCGAGGATCGCTCCGATGGCTGCGGGTCCTGCCCCATCGAGGAAGGCCCGCGCGTCCCTGTTTGCGCGCAGCCGCTCAAAACTGCGGCCGCCGAGCAGGACGAATGAGAATGAGGGGATGAAGGCGACGGCGCTGGCGATGAGTCCGCCGGCCAGACCATGTGCTGCGTACCCGACGGCGGCGACCGTCGCTACGACAGGACCGGGTGTGACCTGGCCGAGTGCGACCGCATTGAGGAACTGCGCGTTGCTCATCCAGTGGTAGGTGTGGACGGCGTCACCCTGCATGAGTGGGATGATCACGAATCCACCTCCGAAAGCGAGACCTCCGACCTTGAGAGCCGTCCAGGCGAGCGCCCCGACGCTCCCCTTGGCGATGGCGATTGGGACGAGTAGCAGGGAGGTGCCGGACCGGTCGGCAGCCGACTGCGATCGCGGATGTCGCAGCGCGAGCTCGACGATCCCGCAGCCCAAGAGGACGAGCACGAGATAGGGGCCGATCGTCGCGGCGGCAGCGGCTGCGACGACCAGATAGAGCCCCCATCGACCGAGAAGTCCCGCACGCTCCCGGGCACGCCCGTAGCTTGGCCTGAGCAGGTCGATGCCTGCGCGAACGGCGACCGGCGCGACCGCGGCGCCCGCTCCGGCCCCAGCGCCTCGGATCCACAGCGGCGGGGTCCGTGACAGGAAGACCACAGAGAGCGCGAGCACGAAGAGCACGGCGGGGACCACGAATCCGAGCCCTCCGATCACCGCCCCGGCAGGGCCTCCGACGCGGTAGGCGGAGAAGATCGCCAGCTGGGTGGAGGCCGGGCCGGGAAGCAGGTTGACGGCGGCATTGGCGTCCTCGAACGCTTGCCCATCAAGCCACGATTTGCGTGCGACGACGAGTTGGCGTAGCAGGGCGATGTGGGCGGGCGGGCCCCCGAACCCGGTGACCCCTATCCGGGTCCACTCCCGCGCGATGGTCCCAAGCGGAACTCGACGCGAACCGTGGGCCTCGCCGGGGGTGGGCTGGACGCTCAAGGTGAGCTGGGATGGTGCCAGGGATTGCGGGTTCAGCGCGGCCGGCGCTGATCGCGGTCAGCGGCCTGCAGGCGCAGTGCCAGCGTCGGGCAGGCGCGCACGGCGCGTCTGGCCAGCGGCTCGAGGGCGCGGGGGATCGTCCCGTCATCGACGATCGGGTACCCCCAGTCATCGAGCGTGACCATCTCGGGTAGTAGCTCGGCACACTGGCCGTGGCCGTGGCAGGCGATGGGATCGACGGCGATTCGCATGTCAACCGCGGGCCGCGGTGGGGTGGGCGGCGGTGATCGGCGCGGGGGTGACCAGGACGGGCGATGCGCTGCAGGCGTCGCACAGCCCGTGCTGGGCATGGTCGGCCAGTTCGTTTGCGAAGACACGCACGGCGCTGGAGACGAAGCCCGCGGCTCCATCGGGATGGGCGCATGCGCCGCGGCCGCTGACCTGATCGCACCACCGCAGGATCCACGGCAGCCCGGGCCCTCCGTCCCCATGACAGACGCCGGCGAGCGCGTCGGCGATGGCGGCCAGCCCGTTGACGCAAGGACCGCATTGGCCGGCGCTGTGGTCGGCCAGCCAGCCCGCGACGCGTGTGGTCTCGGCGACGGGGCAGCTGCGCTCGGGCAGCGCGACGACGATCCCGGCGCCCAGCCGGGCGCCGAAGCGCGCGAGGTGGTCGCGCGAGAGGCGGGCTTGACGCGCCTGGAGCATGTCGAGCCAGGCCCCGGCGTAGCCACCGACGAGGAACGCCCGCGTGCGTTCAGAGAGCCCGCCGGCCGCGGTCACGAGCGAACTCAGGGTGCTCCCGTGTGACACCTCGTAGACCCCCGGCGCGACCACGGCTCCGCTCACGGTGACCAGGGCGCTGCCGGGGTCCTCGCGAGTGCCGACCTCCCGAAACCACCGTGCGCCATGCCGGGCGATCAGGGCGACGTGCGCGAGTGTCTCGGCGTTGGAGACGAGCGTGGGGCGGCGACCGATGCCGCGTTCGGTGACCCGCGGAGTGGTCGCCCCGGGCTTGGCCACGCCGTCGTTGATCCACCGCACCACCGCGCTCTCCTGTCCGCTGACGTAGCCGCCCGGAACGGTCGCGACCTCCGCGCTCAGGCGGCCGCGGCGTAGCTCCGGTCGCTGGGCCAGCGCCCATGCGAGGGTGTCCCCGGCGCGGGGGTTGAGATCATCGATGGCGACGATCACGTGGTCAGCGTCAACCGCGTCGGCGATGGCGAGGGCGCCGTCGATGACCAGGTGCGGAACGGAGCACAGCAGAAGGCGGTCCTTGGTACTCATCGGCTCACCCTCACAGCCGTTGACGACCACGACGGGCGTTCGCCGGCCGCGGCGGACGGCGTCGAGCTTGACCGACAATGGGAAGGAGCCTCCGCCGCGTCCACGGATGCCCGAGGCGGCAATCTCGTGGGCCAGCCGGCTCCCCGTGAGGGGAAGGTCACCGTGGTGGTCGCGGTGGCGCTCGAGCGTCATCGGTCGCACGTCTGCTCCCATGAGAAGGCGTGGCAGCGTCACGAGCTTCTGCGCCGAGCCGGTGCGGGTGTGTGGAGCAGATGGGTCGGGGTGCCGGCTCGCCGCGCCCAGCCTGGCGCCAGCGGCCCGGAGGGGAGCCACACAGCCAACACGAGCACGAAGGCGGCCAGCACGCCCACGCCGCCGAGTCGCCATGCCATGTCCTGCGGCCAGCCCACGAGGACGCGAACCAGCACACTGGCGATCACCGCCGCTCCGCACGCGATATAGACGACGGTCATCCAGCCCTGCTGGACATCGGATCCCGTCCCCAGGCCGTGGAGCACCGCAACCGGCCACGCCGCGTAGACCAGCCAGTGCACGGCTCGCCAGCTCCGGTGCCCCAGACGGTCACGTACCAGGCTGGTCACCGCGACCGCGAGCAGCAGGTCAAATGCGGTGGCGCCGAGCCCCAGCCAGACGGGCCGGTAGGCGCCGACGAAGGGGATGATCGCGTCCGGCAGCGAGATGGGGGCGAAGCTGTCGAGCACCGCCGTGGCGATGTGCACGACCAGGAACACGAACGCCAGCAGCGAGGTGCTGCGGTGTTGCGCGTCGACGGCGAAGCGCGGCCAGCGCCGGGTCTGCGCCCGGGTCACCGCGGCGATCCCGATCACGATGGTGAGGGTCAGCAGGATCAGCGCTACCGCGCCGCTGGCACGCGTCAGATACCAGTAGGTCTTCACTGCGGCCAGCCGCCCTGGGCGCGCACGGACCCGTCGACCGCGACGAGGCGCGCGGGCAAGCCCCGGGCGCCCATCCAGGCGGGAGCGCGGGCGCCGAGCACGAGGGCGGCTGTCGAGGCGATGTTGGCGTCCGCGCAGCTGGCCGCGGCGACGCTGACCGTGCGCCACACGGGTGTCACCGGCGCTCCGGTGCGCGGATCCAGCACGTGGTGGAACACCTGTCCGGCCCGACGCCAGCGGCGGGCGATGAGGCTGGAGGTCGCGAGCCCTCCGCTTCGGAGGGTCAGGTGCTGCCCGGAGCCGGTGCTGTCGCGATGATCGTCGGTGACGCGCACCGTCCACCCAGTCTCGGGGGCATCTCCGCTGGTGGCGATGTCGCCGCCGAGAGCCAGCAGGACCCCGCCGTCTGCGGCGTCTGCGGCGGCCCTGGCGCCCCGGTCGGCGGCCAGTGCCTTCGCGGTCGCGCCGAGGTCAAGCAGCATGCTGGGGCCCAGGCGCGCGGCCGGCGGATGTGTCCAGAGCTCGATTGCCCGCCAGCGCTGAGTGCGTGGGTCGGCGCTGTCGTCGGGCATCGCCAGCGGCGTGTCAGGCGCGACCCGCTCGAGTTCGCCGAAGTCGCGGTCATAGCCGAGCGCGACGAGCCGGTCGCCGAGGGTGGGGTCGACCGCGCCGTCGGTGAGCGCGGCGGCTCTGACCGCCAACTGGAGCGCCTCGAGCAGCGTGAGAGAGATGTTCATGACCTGCCCGGCGGCGCGGTTGAGCCTGGACAGCTCTGACGTGGGGTCAAAGCGACTGGCTGCGGCGTCAATGGCGCGGATCTCGCGCTCGGCCGCCTCGCGGGCCGCCGGCGCGTCGCCCGTGGACATCAGGACTGCGGTGGTCCCCAGAGCGGGCCAGCTCACCGGAACCAGGCCGTCCGGCGCCTGGCCCGTGGTGGTGGTCACGAGCCGCCGGAAGCGACAGGCTGCGGGGCGGCCGGACTCGGCGCCGGAGCAGGCTGCGGTGCACTCGCCGGCGGGGAGAGCGGCGCCGGCGCAGTGGTCGACGTTGGGGTCGTCGCGGCGGGCCGAGACACGGGCCGATGCGACCGGTGATGGCGCTGCCGGCGTTGAGCGCTGGTCGCGGGCCGGCCCACCGGCCGCGTGCGCTCCTTGGCCGGCGCGGAGCGGATGATCGCGGCCGATCGCCGCGCCGGCCGCTTGTGACCGGGAAACGCATGCGCGGCGGTGCTGGCGAGCAGGAGGGTCAGACCGAGCGCGCCGGCGGCCAGCGCCCGGTTGGCACGTCGCAGCCGCCGGAGGGCGGCGTCGCGCCGGGCACTGGAGTCGGGCGATGCATGCGGAGTCATGGCCGTCACGCTGCCGACCGCCGTTAAACCCGTAGTCACCCCCCGATGAGAACTCTCTTTTCCACCGTTTGCAGGGCATCTATCGCACCTAAGATGGCCGCGTGCCCCATCTGGTGCTCATCGAAGACGAGCCCGGGATCGTCGATTTCGTGGTCCGCGGTCTCACCCTGGCGGGCTATCGCGTCGAGTCGGCGATCGACGGGGAGGCCGGGCTCGAGCTCGCGCTAGGCGACGAGGTGGACCTCGTCGTTCTGGACCTGATGCTGCCGCGCATAAGCGGCGGCGATGTGTTGCAGCGGCTGGCCGACCAGCGGCCGGGGCTGCCGGTGATCGTCGTCACCGCGCGTGGCGAGCTTGAGGATCGGGTGGGGGGGCTGAAGGCGGGTGCGGTTGACTATCTCGTCAAGCCCTTTGCCATGGACGAGCTCGAGGCCCGTATCGACGCTCAGCTGCGCGTCTCACGCCAGGCGCCGGAGACGACCCTGCGTGGGGCTGGTCTGAGCGTCGACCTGATCACTCGGCGGGTGACCCACGATGGACATGACGTGCGCCTCAGCGCCACCGAGTTTGAGCTGCTCACCTACTTCCTTCACAACATCGGGCGCGTGCTGAGCCGCGAGCAGATCCTGCGCGCGGTGTGGGGGTACGACCACGATCCGGGCACGAACATCGTCGACGTCTATGTCGGCTATCTGCGCCGCAAGCTCTCGGGCCCTGACCGCCGTCCGGTGACCATCACAGCGCTGCGCCTGCGCGGTTACCGCCTCGAGGAGATCGCGTGATTCGCCGCGCCAGCCTGCGCTGGCGGCTAGTCGCGTGGGTTGTGGCGGTGATGCTGGTCGGCTTCGCCATCGTGTTCGTGGTGGTCTATGAGCAAACCGGTCGCCAGCTTCGGGCGCGGATCGAGGACGACGCGCGGGCCGACGTCGCGCAGCTCAGCCAGACGGTGCGGGCGTTGCGATTCCGATCACCAAGCCAACTGCTCACCGACCTGCGTCGTTATCTGCGCGCCCAGCCCTACAACGGACGGGCGTCCCTCATGTTCGCGGTCGTCCCGAGGGCCGGCACGGTGAGTAACCACCCGGAGCTGTTCGGCGCCGCTGCCCCCGATGCCGGAGAGACCGCGGCCGAGCAGGAGCACGAGAACGTCCTCGGCGAGGCCTCCCTGAGAGGGCCCGTCGGCCTGCGAACCGCCGCGGTGCCGGATGTCGGTCAGGTTCGGCTTGACGAGCGTGTGGTCACCGCGGCAGGAGTGCATGTGCGGCTCGGTGCCGGCGAGGCTCTGGCGGGGGTCAGAAGCGCACAGCATGTCATCGCCGGCTCGTTTCTCATGGCCGGCGCCTTGGCCGTTGCGCTCGTCCTCCTGGCCTCGTATCTCGCCGGCCTGTCGGTCTCGCGGCCGCTGCGGCGCATGGCGCGTGTTGCCGAGCGCGTCGACAGCGGGGATCTGCATCCGCGGATGAAGCCTGATCCGCCCAGCCACGAGATCAGGGTCCTGGCCAACGCGTTCAACCACATGCTTGATCGGCTGGCCGCCGCCTTTGGTCAGCAGCGCGACTTTGTCGCCGACGCCTCGCATGAGCTGCGCACCCCGTTGGCGGTCATCTCGGGTCAGCTTGATGTCCTCGCTCGCTACGAGGACCCGTCGGCCCAGGACGTACAGCATGTCCAACGCATCGTCGCCGGCGAGGTCGCCCGCACCACGCGCCTGGTCGAGGACATGCTGCTGCTCGCGCGCTCTGAGCAGCGCGAGTTCGTGAGCCGGCAGCCAGTGGACCTCCCCCCGTTCATCGATGAGCTGTGGCGTACCACGACGGTGGGAGTCAACCGCCGGTTTGAGCTTGGTGTAGTCCCCGACGGCCGAGTCGATGCCGACCCGGATCGGCTGGCCCAGGCTTTGCGCAACCTCATCGACAACGCGGTCGCCCACACCGCCGAACCCGACGGCCACGTCGCAATGCACACTGAGGCGCTGCCCGGAGGCCGCGTGCGGTTCACGGTCACCGACGACGGCCCGGGCATCGCGCCCGATGAGCGCAGCCGCATCTTCGAGCGCTTCCATCGCACCGACGCGGCCCGCGCTCGGCGCGCCGGGGGCGCCGGACTCGGCCTGGCCATTGTGCAGGTCATCGCCGAAGCCCACGATGGCGAGATCCGTGCCGCCGAGCCTGACGGCGTCGGCGCTCGGCTGGAGCTGGAGATCGATCGATTCGCAGCGGGACCAGCCCGGAACGCATCAGAGCCGGTGATCTCTCGGCGGCGGCGCTCGGAACCCAACCGGGTCGCCTAGTGGAAGTGGTGATGGTGGTGAAGCAGCGCCTGTCCGGCGGTCCAGGCGTGGAATGCCGGGATGAGGAGGGTGGCGAGCACCAGCCCTAGCGCGACCGCTGTTCCCAGTGACAGCCACCGGGCGACGCTTCCCTCGACGGGTCCGCGCGCCGGTGGCTCGGCCACCCCGCCGAATCCAGGGATAAGGGATCGCAGTTCGTTGAGGTCGGCCCGGGCCTGCCGTGACACCCAGTTGAAACGCAGGAGTTCCGGCAGATGACCCGCGATGTGCACCGCGGTCACGACAGCCCAACAGATGAAGCTCACCTTGTGCACGAGCAGCAGCGTCCCGCGGCTCGACGGTCCAAGGACCAGCAGCGCAACCCCCGTGGCGAAAACCACCGCGGTCAGGCCGACGAGCACCGGCCCGAGCGCGCGCAGAACCGGCGGCGGAGGCCCCTTGCGGCGGTAGGGGGGCTCGGCGGTGTAGTACCGCAGGAACCGGTAGCCGGTACTGCCAACCTTCAGAGCAACGGGACCGATGAGCGCCAATCCCAGAAACAAGTGCCACCACAACAGCCGGCCGATGAACACGATCGTTACACCCAGCGCGGCCAACAACACGATCAACACCACACCTGCCACCACAGTCAACCGCTCATTGCCCTCGGTGCCACCGGCCATGAGCCGATTCCCGGTCCTGGCCCCAAGTCTGCACCGGCCGCGTGGCACCTCCGTGTGTCCGTGGGGCTGTCTGACATCGCTGCCCATGGCGCCGGAGTCTGGGCTCAACGACTAAGACCCCATTAATCAGGCGATGAGGAACCTCTTTTCTGAAGTCGTGAGCCTCGACTGCGCTGTGTCGTCGTCCAGGCTCAGATGTCCGGAAATGCTGGATCCATGCACCTCTTGACATGACTCGCATCGCCGGTCGGTCGCAAGCGCGCTACAACGGGACGATGCCAACGACGGCGACACGCGGGGAGATGCATCTCAGCTACCGCGCCGGATGGCTGCGCGCGGCGGTGCTCGGCGCCAACGATGGGATCCTGTCGGTCGCGAGCGTGGTGATCGGTGTGGCCGCGTCAGGCGCGGGCCGGACCGCGGTGGCCACCGCAGGGGTGGCGGCGCTCAGCGCGGGAGCGATGTCGATGGCCGCCGGCGAGTTTGTGTCGGTGAGCTCCCAGCGGGACACCGAAAACGCTGACCTGGCCCTGGAGGAGCGAGAACTGGCGACTGACCCGGAGGGTGAGCTGCACGAACTCGCTGAGATCTATGTCGGTCGCGGGCTCTCACCGGCCCTGGCCGCGCAGGTCGCTGACGCCCTGACCGGCCGCGACGCGCTGAAAGCACACGCTCGTGATGAGCTGGGGCTCGATGACCAGCGGCGCGCCCGGCCGCTGCAGGCCGCCGCCGCATCCGCCGCGGCGTTCTCCGTCGGCGCGATCCTGCCGCTGATCGCGGCGATCCTCCCGGGGAAGCCGGCGCGAATCCCGCTCTGCGTTGCGGTCGCCGCGGCGATGCTGATCCTGCTCGGTGATCTCGGTGCCCGTCTGGGTGGCGCGCCGCGGGTGCGAGCGATCCTCCGCGTCACGGGCTGGGGGCTCCTCGCGATGGGCGTCACGGCAGGCGTCGGGGCGATCGCGGGCACGATCGCCGGCTAGATCGCCGGCGGGCGGGCGGTCACAGGGTCCAGCGGTGACCGAGATGTGACGCGGCGCGCGGCGTGACGATGGCGTCCGGCGCGGCCGACTCCGCCTCGCCGGCGCCGCCAAGCGCGGCGATCGTCGCCACCACGCTCTGACCCAGAGCAGCCGGGGCGTAGCCCCCCTCCAGGACGGCACCCAAGGAGGCGCGCACGTCGCGCGCGAGATCCCGCACGTGGCAGGTCATCTGCCCGAAGGATGTGGTGCGCAGCCGGCACTGTCCCAGTGGATCGTCTTGGTGGGCGTCATAGCCGGCGGAGACGAGGACCAGCTCGGGTTGGTATTCCAGTCCGATGGGCACGATCGGTGCTCGATGAGCGATAGCCACACGTCTTCGCCGGAGCCGCGCGGCACGCGCAGATTGACGGTGTATCCCTGCCCGTCGCCGGAGCCGATGTCGGCCATGGCGCCCGTGCCGGGGAACAGCCCGGACTGGTGGATGTTGGCCACCAGCACGTCGCGGCGGTGGCGGAAGATCTCGGCCGTCCCGTTGCCGTGGTGCACATCCCAGTCGATGATCATCACTTTGCGCACACCGAGCGTGCGGATGGCCAGCTCGGCGGCGACCGACACGTTGTTGAACAGGCAGAACCCCATGGCGCGATCGCGTTCGGCGTGGTGCCCGGCGGGGCGCAGCGCGCAGAAGCCGGTGGTGGCCTGTCCCGAGAGCAGCGCTTGAACGAGCGTGCACGCGCCGCCGGCGGCGTGCAGCGGCGCCTGGTAGGAGGCCTCGCCGACATAGGTGTCGGCGTCGATCTCACCGCCACCGCCCGCGCAGAGGTCACGGATGAACGCGACATGCGCGTCGGTGTGCACCAGCGTGAGCTCGGCCTCGGAGGCGGCGGGGGCAGAGAGTTGTTGCAGGCTGCTGAGCCGGGCGTCGGCGAGGGCGGCCTCGATCGCCGCCAGCCGCTCTGGGTGGTCAGGATGATCGGGTGAGAGCACCTGGGGGTCGTGCAGCAACGACGCGGGGTGCGTGATGTACAGGACGGTCACGATGGGCGCGGTTCGTTTGACACGCGGCTCAGTGTCGGGCCCGGGTCGCGCTGCATCATCAGGCCTTTCCATCAGCGGCGTCCGTAGGAACCCGCCGAGTACGTCGGCGCGCGGTACGGTCTGGCGCATCGACACCCCCGCCGAAAGCTCGTCGCCGGCCACGATCGTCCTAGCCGACGACCACACCATCGTGCGTAGCGCGTTGCGGGCACTGCTCGATTCCGAGTTCGAGTTCGAGGTCGTGGCCGAGGCGGGCGACGTCGAGGAGGCGGTCCGTAAGGTGCTGGCCTATAAGCCGACAGTGATCGTGCTCGATCTCAGCATGCCCGGCGGTCCCAGCCTGGCCGCGATTCCGCGGATGCGGGCGGCGTCACCGGGCACTGCGGTGGTGGTGCTGACGATGGAGGACGAGCCGCGCTTCGCCCGCGAGGCGCTGCGGGCCGGGGCGCTGGGGTTTGTGCTCAAGGAGGCGGCCGACACCGAGCTGGTGGAGGCCGTGCGGGCCGCGGTGAGGGGACTGCGGTATCTCAACCC
>DASXDW010000168.1:0-15202 GCA_036490435.1 Solirubrobacteraceae bacterium | reverse complement strand
GTGAAGATGTCGATGGTCAAGGCCTCGTCAACCCCGCCGCCGGCAGCGTGGGGGCGGATGTTGTTGCCGTAGTCGAAGACCACGGCGCCGCGGGCACGAAGAGCCAGCATCGCGCGGACGTGACGCACCATCGTGGCCAGCGCCAGCGACTCGAGCTTGCCCGGATCGCCGTGGCGCAGCGCCGCCACCTCCTCGAGGCTCATGCCGGCGGGGACGTAGCCGGCGCGGAGATCGTGAGCCGCGGTGAGGTCGGTGACGACGTCCGGGATGACGTCGCGCTCGAGCAGTCCCTCGAGCAGGTCGGCCGCGTTGGCCACCACCGCGATCGCCGCCGGCTCGCCGGCGGTCCGGGCGTTCAGGGCGACGTCGAGGGCCTCGTCGACGCTCCATGCGACGTGGTCGATGGTCCCCGCGTCGCGGCGGAGCACCGCCTTGTCCGCATCGACCTCGGCGACGACGCTGACCCCGCCGAGCATGCGGCTGATCGCCACCGGCTGCGCCGAGCCCATGCCGCCCAGCCCGGCGCTCACGATCAGACGGCCGCGCAACGACCCGCCGAAGTGCTCGCGGGCCACCTGGGCGAAGGTCTCATAGGTCCCCTGCAGGACACCCTGGGAGCCGATGTACTGCCAGCAGCCCGCGGTCAGGCCACCCCAGGCGATGAGGTGGCGCTGCTCGAGGTCATAGAAGACCTCCGGAGTGGCCCAGCGCCCGACGAGGTTCCCGTTGGCCAGCAGCACCGCCGGGCTCCGCGGGCCGGTGGGCAGGACCGCGATGGGCTTGCCCGACTGCACCACGAGCGTCTCGCCGTCGCGCAGGTGAGTGAGGGCGGCGACGATCCGGCGCAGGCTCTCGTGGTCGCGGGCCACCTTGGCGTGCGCGGCGTAGACGACGAGGTTCTCTGGGTCCTCGGCGATGGCCAGGTTGTTCTCGAGCAGGCGCAGGATCGCCTCCTGGCGCCAGCCGCGACACCGCAGGGTGGGTGGGGGCGACTCAGTCATGGGCGATAGCCGTGGCTCGTGCGGTCGCGGCGGGCACGAAGGCGCCGTCGCCGGGCTCGCCGAGGACGCGCTCGCCATCCCACACCAGGCGGCCGCGGCTGTAGGCGGCGACGACGCGGCCCTTGACCCGCCGGCCGCTGTACGGGCTCCAGCCGGACGCGGTGACGAGGCGAGCCGGGTCGATCTCCCACTCGGCGTCAGGGTCGAGGACGAGCAGGTCTGCGTCGGCTCCGGGCTGGAGCGAGCCCTTGCGCGGCCACAGGCCGAAGCGGCGAGCCGGACCTTCACTGACCAGGCGCACGAGGCCGGCGGCGCCGAGCGCGTCGTGGACGAGGGGCACGATGAGCTCGACACCGGGGGCGCCCGAGGCCAGGGCGAAGATGTCAGGCCCGCGCTTTCGCTCGGGCGGCCAGCCCACGTGATCGGAGGAGATGAGGTCCAGGCCCTCGGGCGGGAGGGGCGCCTCGCGCAGCGGCGGGTTGATCTTGGCCTCGCCGCCGCGGCGTTCGAGCTCGGACTCGTCCAGGAGCAGGTAGTGCGGGCAGGTCTCCATGCTCACGTCGACGCCGTCGCGGCGCGCGGCCGCCACCAGCTCGACGCCGCGCGGGGTCGAGACGTGACAGATGTGCAGGCGTACACCGGTGGCGCGCGCGAGCTCCAGGCAGCGGGCGATCGCCTCGTGCTCGGCGACCGGCGGCCGGGAGCGGGCGTGGGCAAGCGGGTCGGATCCGTGCCCCGCGGCCTGCTCGGCGGCGATCCCGGCGCGGACGATCTCATCGTTCTCGGCATGGACCCCGGCGAGGCCGCCGGCCTGCGCGATCGCGGCGAACGCGCAGAGCAACTGGGCGTCGGGGATGCGCGGGAAGCGCTCGGGGTGGGTCTCGAAGGTGGAGAGCTTGAACGCGGCGGCGCCGGCGTCGACGAGGTCCTGCACGTCGTCGATCGGCCCGCGCGGGGGCACCGTCGCCCACAGCGCGACGTCGATGACTGCCTCGCGCCAGACGTCGGCGACCTTGGCCTCAAAGGCCGCCAGTGAGTCGACCGGCCCGGAGGAGTCATAGGGCATGTCGACGATGGTGGTCACCCCACCTGCGGCCGCGGCGCGGGTGCACCGCTCGATGCCCTCGCCGGCGTAGCTGCGGGTGTGCACGTGGACGTCAACAGCACCGGGGAGCAGGAGCGCGTCGCCGTAGTCGGTGGAACCTGTGTCCCGCCCGCCGGGCTCGCTCCACTGCTGGATGCGGCCGCCGGCCATCGTCACTCCGGCGCGGCGGGTGCTCCCATCCGGCTGAAGGATGCGCCCCGAAATCTTCTCGTTCACTGAGATGTATCCAGGATACACTTGGCCGCAACCCGTGACAGCCTTCTCAACTAACGAGATGATCGTGCTCTCTGGTGACGGGCTTACCGTCGACGACGTGCTCGCAGTCGCCCGCGGCCGGGCGCGCGTGGAGCTCGACGAGTCGGCACTCGTGCGGGTTCGGGCTGCGCGCGACGTCGTCGACCGGGTGCTGGCCAGCGGCGAGATGGTCTACGGGCTCAACACCGGCCTGGGCTCGCTGTCGCGCCACCACATACCGCTCGAGGAGATCGGCGCGTTCTCGTTCGCCACCGTCGCCGACCAGGTCGCGTCTTACGGCCGTCCCCTGGCCACCGATGTCGTGCGAGCCATGATCCTCTCGCGTGTCAACGGCATGCTCAAGGCGGGGGTCGGCGTGCGGCGTGAGCTCATCGAGGCACTCGTCGCCCTGCTCAATCGCGGGATCCATCCGGTGGTCCGGATGGTGGGATCAGTGGGCCAGGGCGACCTCTCGGAGATGGCCGACATCGGCAAGGTCCTGATCGGGCGCGGGTGGGCGGAGTTCGAGGGCGAGACGTTCTCAGGAGCCCAGGCCCTGGCACGCGCCGGCCTGGAACCGGTCGCGCTCGGGCCCAAGGAGGCGCTCGGGCTGATCTCCGCCAATGGGGTCACGATCGGTCGCGGATCCCTGGTCCTGGTGGATGCGGCCGACCTCATCGACAGCATGCAGATCGCCGCTGCGCTGAGCTTCGAGGCCTTCGCGGCGAACCTCTCGGTGATCCATCCCGCGGCGGCGCGCGCACGCCCCCACAGCGGGCTGGAGACCGCGATGTCGCGCCTGCGCGATCTCCTGGAGGACTCGGCGCTGTGGCGCCCCGGCGCCGCGCGCAACCTCCAGGACCCGCTGTCGATCCGCTGCGTGCCCCAGACCCACGGGGCTGTCTATGACGCCTTGTCCGTGGGGCGCGGGCTGATGGAGATCGAGCTCAACTCCGCCGCGGACAATCCGCTCGTCCTGGTCGACGAGGGCGCGATCGTCTCCGTGGGCAATTTCGACGTGACCTCGTTGGCGATGGCCTTCGACTACATCCGCCTGGGCATCGCGCACGCCGCCCAGGTGGCCAACGAGCGGGTGCAGAAGCTCCTGTGGCACCACTTCTCCGGCTTGCCCACGGGCCTGGCCCGGAGCGAGGGGCCCACCGGCGGTCTGCGGCCGCTGGGGCGGTCGTTCGCGGCGCTGGCCTCGGAGGCGCGCTTCATGGCCAACCCGGTCTCGCTTGACTACCGCGGCCAGCTCGCCGAGGGGGTCGAGGATCACGCGTCGATGGCGCCGCTGGCGGTCTCTACGACCTCGTCGCTGGTCGGCCTCGTCCACCGGCTCGTCGCCCTCGAGCTCATCATCGCCGCCCAGGCGGTGGACCTCCGCGGCGGCCCCGAACAGCTGGGCGGCGGCACCTCGCGGGCGTACTCGCTGGTGCGCGAGTACGCCGGGACCCTCACCGACGAGACCGAGTGGAACGCCGACGCCGAGGGCCTGGCCCGTCTCGTGGGCGATGGAGGGCTGGCGGTGCGCGTGGCCCGTGTCGCCGGGGCGCGCCCAGCGCTGTCCGAGCATGAGCCGCCCGGGATCTGAGCCATGCCATCCGGGATCTGAGCCATGCCGTCCGGGGCTCTCGAGCGGGCGGTCGAGCTGCTGCATCACATCGGCCGGCGGCCGGCGGGACCCACCGTGGCCGAGCTTGCCGTCGACGCGGGGATGCCGACCAGCACCGCCTACCGCCTGCTGGCCGAGCTCGAGCAGCATGGCCTCGTCTCCCGCGGGCCCGACAGCACGGTTGCCCTGGGCACGCGGCTCGTCGCCCTCGGCCGGACCGCGGAGGCGGGGCTGCGCGAGCGGATCGTCGAGCCGGCCGACGCGGTGATGGCCGAGCTCTGCGAGGAGGTGGGGGAGACGGTGATCCTCACCGCCCCCTGCGCGCTGGAGGCGATCGTGCTGCACGTGGTGGAAACCGAGCGCCATTCGGTGCGGCTCTCCTACACCCTGTTTCGGCGCGGGCCCATGCACCGTGGCGCCTCGGGCAAGATCCTGGCCGCCTTCCTGGACGCGGACGAGCGCCGGCGCCTGGCCGATGCGGTGGGCACCCCGGGCCTCGAGGACGAGCTCGAGGCGGTCCGTCGCGCTGGGATCGCGATGACGGTGTCCGAGCTCGACGAGGGCGCCGCGGCCGTCGCCGCGCCGATCCTCGACCGGCGCGGGCGCCTGGTGGCCGGCCTCTCGGCGGCGGGCCCGGCGGAGCGGATCTCCGCACGGGTGCCCGAACTGCGCGACGCGGTGACCGCCGCGGCAGGCAAGGTGCAGCGCGCCTACGAGAACTGAGAAGCGCTGTCGCGGTGCCGGCTGACGCCGCAGGGCGGCCCGCCCGGCCACCAACGCGGCGAGGTCAGGACGGGACGGGATCGCGCTCGCGGGCGGGCGCGCCACTACGCCCACTGATGCCCGCACGTCGCGGTCGCGGGGGGCTCGGCCGCAGCTGTTGATCCTCCGCGCCCGGCCGCAGAACGATGATCTCGCCCGGGGCGGTGGCCAACAGCCAGGCCACGTCGTCGGGGCCGAAGCCCGGACCGCCGTCGGTGGCGGCGGCCATCACGATCCGTTCGAAACGCTCGGTGGCGATCGTCTGGCGCAGAGCGTGGCGGTAGGTCCGTCCGCGCTCCACCCGCGCATCCACCGGAACGCCGTACGCCGCCGCACGGTGTTCGATCGCCTCCTGGAGCGGAAGGCAGACGGCGGCCTGGCGCGGCAGCGGCGAGTCCAGCGGCAGGGTGAGCGGCACCCGGGCCAGGAACACGGGCATCAGCGTCGCCCTCTCGGCGCGGGCCAACCGCAGCGCGGCGTCCAGCGCTCGCTGAGACAGGGCCGAGCCCATGAAGGGGAAGAGGATGCGCCGCGATTCTGGGTCGGGCGCCGCGAGCGCCGGGCGGCGGCGCAGGACGCCGCGGTGATACAGGCCCAGGCCGGCCAGAGCGGCGGCGAGGAGGACGATGATCGCGATGAGCACGGGTGTCATGTGCCCTCCTTCACGCGTTGGGTCCGGTCAGCCACGATGCGCAGGTCAACTCCGGGCAGCAGGGCCATGAGCCGCGCCGGAAGCCCGGGGGCCATCAAGCGCCGCAGCGCGCCCTGTGCCCCGGGCGCGCCCATGAGGACGTAGGTCGTGGCCCGCTCGCGGGCGACGCGCTGGGCGACAAGCGCGACGTCAGGCCCGCGTTCGACGAGCAGGTGGGCGCCGAGGACGCTGGCGAGCCGCCGCAGGGCGGCGAGCTGTTCGTTCTCCTCTTCGGTGGGCTCCTCGTCGGGAGTGACCCACAGGACGTCGAGCTCGGCGCCGAGGCGCTGGGCCGAGCGCCAGGCTCGTCGCACGATGCGCTGCGAGCTGGGATCCGGGGTCACGAGGGCCAACAGCCGCTCGGCGATCGCCGAGGGCGCGCGGCCGTCGACGAGGCGGTCCTCGCGACGGCCACCGGGCCGGGTGCCGTCACCATCGACGAGGTTGCGCTTGTGCTCGACCTCCTCGGCGACCTGGCGCAGCGCGACCTCGCGCAGCGCCGAGAGGTTCTCCACCTTGAAGAAGTTGTTGAGCGCGGTCTGCACGCGCTCCCGGGGGTAGACCTTGCCGGCGAGCAGGCGTTCGATGAGCGAGTCCGGGGTGATGTCGATGAGCACGACATCGTCGGCGGCGGCCAGCACGGCGTCGGGGACGGTCTCCCGGACGCGGGTTCCGGTCAGCTCCGCGACCTGGTCGTTGAGGCTCTCCAGGTGCTGGACGTTGACGGTGGAGTACACGTCGATCCCGGTGGCCAGCACGTCCTGGACGTCCTCGTAGCGCTTGGGGTGCTCGGTCCCGGGAGCGTTGGTGTGCGCCAGTTCGTCGATGAGGCAGAGCTCCGGGTCGCGGCGGAGCACCGCGGCCACGTCCATCTCCTCCAGCAGGGTGTCGCGGTACTGCACGCGCCGGCGCGGGACCGTCTCCAGGCCGGCCGCCTGCTCGAGCGTCTCCAGCCGGCCGTGGGGCTCGAGGTAGCCGATCACGACATCGCGACCGGTCATCGCCTCGGCCTGCCCTTCCTGGAGCATGCGGTAGGTCTTGCCGACGCCCGCCGCCATGCCCAGGAACACCTTATGGCGACCGCGGCTGTCCGCCACCGGCTCATTCCTCGCCGTCGAGGCAACGGCGATGCAGTCGAGGATCGAGCACCGCTGCGGCCATCAGGCCCCGAGGACGTTGTGGACGATCAGGTCGATGAGCTTGATCCCGATGAACGGCGCGATCAGGCCACCCAGCCCGTAGATCCACAGGTTGCGCCGCAGCAGCGCGCTGGCACCGATCGGCCGGTAGGACACCCCCCTGAGCGAGATGGGGATGAGCAACGGGATGACGAGCGCGTTGAAGATGATCGCGGAGATCACCGCCGAGCGCGGGCTCCCCAGGTCCAGGATGTTGAGCACGTGCAGCGGGCCGGTCCCACCCTTGGCGGCGGCGTAGGTGGAGATGAAGATGGCCGGCAGGATCGCGAAGTACTTGGCGACGTCGTTGGCGATGGAGAAGGTGGTCAGGGCGCCGCGGGTGATGAGCAGCTGCTTGCCGACCTCGACGATCTCGATGAGTTTCGTCGGGTTTGAGTCCAGGTCCACCATGTTGCCCGCCTCGCGGGCAGCCTGGGTGCCGGTGTTCATGGCCACCCCAACGTCGGCCTGGGCCAGCGCGGGCGCGTCGTTGGTGCCGTCGCCGGTCATGGCCACCATGCGGCCCTGGGACTGCTGCTCCTTGATGAGCGCGAGCTTGGCCTCGGGGGTGGCCTCGGCCAGGAAGTCGTCGACACCGGACTCCTCGGCGATCTTCGCCGCGGTCAGCCGGTTGTCGCCGGTGATCATGACCGTGCGGATCCCCATCTGGCGCAGGTGGTCAAAACGCTCGCGCATTCCGTCTTTGATGGTGTCCTTGAGGTAGATCACGCCCATGACGGTGGAGTCGCGGGCCACCGCCAGCGGCGTGCCACCCTCGCGGCCGATGCGGTCAAGCGCCGGCTGGAGCTCGGCCGGCGGCTTGCCGCCCTCGGCGATGACGAAGTTGATGATCGCGTCACCGGCGCCCTTGCGGAGCTGGTTGCCGTTGAGGTTGACGCCGCTCATCCGGGTCTGGGCGCTGAACGGCACGAAGGTGGCGTGCAGCGCGTTCATGTCGTGCTCGCGGATGCCGTACTGCTTGGCCAGGACGACGATGGACCGGCCCTCCGGGGTCTCGTCGGCCAGCGAGGACAGCTGCGCCACCTCGGCCAGTTCGGCTTCCGAGACGCCCGGCATGGGAATGAACTCCGACGCCAGCCGGTTGCCGATGGTGATCGTGCCGGTCTTGTCGAGCAGGAGCACGTCCACGTCACCGGACGCCTCGACCGCACGGCCGGACAGGGCGAGCACGTTGCGGCGCACCAGGCGGTCCATGCCGGCGATCCCGATCGCCGACAGGAGCGCCCCGATCGTCGTCGGGATCAGCGCCACCAGCAGCGAGATGAGCGTCGTGTCCGAGATCGAGGTGCCGGCGAACAGCCCGAACGGCCGCAGCGTCGCCACCACGATCATGAAGATGAGCGTCAGGCCGGCCAGCAGGATGTTCAGGGCGATCTCGTTCGGCGTCTTTCGCCGCTCGGCGCCTTCCACCAGCGCGATCATCCGGTCAAGGAACGAATGGCCCGGCTCCTGGGTGATCTCGACGACGATGCGGTCTGACAGCACACGGGTCCCACCGGTGACTGCCGACCGATCGCCGCCCGACTCGCGGATGACCGGGGCCGACTCGCCGGTGATGGCGGACTCGTCGACGGAGGCGATGCCCTCGATGACCGTTCCGTCGCCAGGGATCAGCTCACCGGCCTCGACGACGACCATGTCGCCCTTGATGAGGTCGGACGCCTTCTTGGTCGAGCCGTCCCGCAGCGTGGCCATCGTCTCCTGGCGCAAGTTGCGCAGGGTGTTGGCCTGAGCCCGGCCGCGGCCCTCGGCGAAGGCCTCGGCCATGTTGGCGAAGACGACCGTCAGCCACAGCCAGATGGAGATGACGAACGTGTACCAGGACGGATCGTTGCCGCCCAGGGCCCCGCCCCCAAACAGCTGGATGAGCCAGGTGACCGTGGTGATGACCGCGCCGATCTCCACCACGAACATCACCGGATTGCGGATCTGCACCCGCGGGTCGAGCTTGATCAGGCTGTCGAGCAGGGCGCGCTTGACGATGTCGGCGCGGAACAGCGATACGGCCTGGCGCTCAGAGCGCTGCACCGGGCTGGGGGCCGGAGGGGTGGCGACCGACATCAGCGACCTCCCAGTCGGTTGAGGGCGAGGTTGACTTCGAGCACATTGACCGTCGGCTCCCCGGAGAAGCCGAGGCCGCGGCCCCCGGTGTAGCGGGAGACGATTTCGTTGACCTTTGCCAGCGGTAGACGGCGAACCGCCGCAATGCGGTGCGCCTGGATGTTGGCGTTGGCCACCGAGATATCGGGGTCGATGCCGGAGGCGGAGGTGTCGGCGGCATCGACCGGGACCTTGGCCGCGGTCAGCCCGCCAGGGTAGTAACGACCGTTGAGTGCGATGTAGGCCTTGATGTTGGCCGCGATCGCCTGCTCGGTCACGGTGCTGTTCGGCCCGTAGTTGGCAAACGCGGTGCCGGCGGCGTTGTCCGCGGGCGCCGTGCCGGACGGGCGGGTCTGGAAGTAGCGGGGGTCCGGCGTGGTCCGGACCCCACCCACCCCGCCCGCGGAGTCGAGCTTGGGCTTGCCCGTCTTGGGGTTGACGACGACGTCGCCGAAGTTCTGGCCGATCAGCTTGGAGCCGACGAGCTTGCCGCCGACGTGAACCTGCTGACCGTTGGCGTTGCCCGGGAACGCGACCTGGCTGATCCCGGTGATGACCAGCGGGAAGAGGATCCCGCAGAGCAGCGTCAGGACCAAGATCCCGATAAAGGAGGTGATGATGTCTTTCTTGAGTGCCATTAGTAGAGGTGTCCGGTCAGGCCCTGAACAATCGGGCCGAGAAGTAGGGCGGGGAAGAAGGTGAGGGCGCCGACGAGCACGATCACGCCGATCAGCAGCACGACGAACGTGGGGTTATCCGTGCGCATCGTGCCCAGCCCGGCTGGGCTGATCCGCTTGCCGGCCAGCGAGCCGGCGACCGCCAGCGCGAACAGGATCGGAGCGAAGCGGGCGAACACCATCGTGAACCCCCCGAGCAGGTCGGCGAAAGTGACGCCGTGGGACCCGAGATTGCCTGCGCTGGGCTGGATGAAGCCGGTGTACCCGGCGAGCGCCGAGCCGTTGTTGTTGGCCTGGGACAGGTACGCGTACAGCGTTTCGGAGAAGCCCTGTGGGCCGTGCGCAATCGCGGTATCGATCGATGCCCGCCCAGCGCTCGAGGCGACTGCCAATGCGGTCGAAAACAATGCCGCCAGCGGCGTGATGAGGATCCCCAGCGAGACCAGCTTGATCTCCCGGGCCTCGATCTTCTTGCCCAGATACTCGGGCGTACGTCCGACCATGAGGCCGCCGAGAAACACCGCGAGCAGGACGTAGAGAAGGATCGAGTACAGGCCGGTGCCGACGCCGCCGAAGATGACCTCGCTGGCCGAGAGGTTCGCGAAGGGGACGGCGCCGCCGATGCCGGTGAACGATTCGATCGCGCTGTTGACCGCACCGCACGACGTGACGGTGGTGACGACATCGAACAGGGCGGAGCCGGCGATCCCGAAACGCTGTTCCTTGCCCTCGAGGTTGCCGCCGCTGGAGCCGTGAACGACGGCGGTGTGCAGGCCCGCGGCGTGCTGCGCCGGCGAGCCATGGGCCTCGGCGATGTAGGCGACGATCACCGCGCCGAGGAACATGATCATCATCGTCGTGAAGATCGCGTAGCCCTGACGGCGCTTGCCGGTGAGCTTGCCGTACATGAACACCAGAGCGGCGGGAATGAGCAACACCGCCAGCATCTCGACAAGGGTGGAGAACCCGGTGGGGTTCTCGAAGGGGTGCGCCGAGTTGACGTTGAAGAACCCGCCGCCGTTGGTGCCAAGCTCCTTGATCGCCTCCTGCCCGGCGACCGGGCCCATCGCGAGCACCTGTGGCACCCCGCTGATCCCGTGCACCGACAGGTAGGAGGTGAAGTTCGCGATCACGCCTTGGGAGACCAGGATGAGGGCGACCACGATCGCCAGCGGCATCAGCACATACAGGACGGTGCGCACGATGTCCTGCCAGAAGTTCCCCAGGCTCTTGCCGCTGCGGGAGATGATCCCGCGGATGAGCGCCACCGCGACCACGATGCCGGTCGCGGCCGAGAGGAAGTTCTGAACCGTCAGCCCAGCCATCTGGCTGAAGTAGCTCATCGTCGTCTCGCCGCCGTAGTACTGCCAGTTCGTGTTGGTCACGAACGACGATGTGGTGTTGAACGTGACGTTCCATGGCGCCGAGTGGAAGCCCTGCGGATTGAGACCGGTGAAGCTCCACAGGGTCTGGGTGCGGAGGATGAGATAGAGCAGCAGCCAGCCGGCAAGCGAGAAGAGGATCAGGCTCCTGGCGTAGGCCTTCCAGTCCTGGCCACGCTGCGGGTCGACGCGCATGACGCGATACAGAAAGCGCTCCGGCCCGCCGAGGAAGCGATCCATGAACGTGTGCTCGCCGGCGTAGACGGCGGCCATGTAGCTGCCGAGCGGGATCGCCAGCGCGGTGAGGATCCCGCAGAAGAGGACGATGGTGAGCCAGCCCGTGAAGGTCATGGCGACTAGAACCTCTCGCCGCGCAGGAGCGCGTAGAGGAGGTAGATGCAGACGAGGGCCGAGACGATCAGCCCGAAGAGATCGCTCGCGCTCATCGTGACCCCTCACCATCCGGGTTCGGTTGAACGGTCACGGCGCGAGTCGTCCGGCTACTCATATCCGGTCGATCCCGGCGACGAGCGCGATCAGAATGGCGAACATGAGGACTCCCAGAAGTACGGCGACAATGTCCATGCCGCTCATCTTGGATCCGCGCTCGTCAAGGACCCATACAGGAACGACGGGCCCTCATAAAGATGATGTGAAGCCGCGGCGCTCCCGCGGCGCGGGCGTCAGAGCAGAGCGGGCGCGGGCGGCGCGAGTGCCGGCTCGGGTACCGGCACGACCTCCGTCGGCAGCATCCGGTCAAGCAGCGTCAGCGCCGAGGCGGCCAGGCGCTCGAGCGTCGGTGCCAGCGCGGCGTGGGCGGCGGCCCGGGCACCGGCGTGATACGCCGACGCGCGCGAGTGGCGTACAGCGATGGCAGCCGCATCGCCGGCGGCGGCACGCGCCGCGGCACGGGCGCGGTCTCCGGCGATGTCCCCGATGCCGATGCGAGCGGCTGCCCAGGCAGCCGCTCCTGCGCATGCCCATGCCGCCTCGCGCCCGGCCACGCCGGCGGCCACAGCGGCGGCCCAGCCGGTGGGCAGCGGGGAGCCGAAGGCCCGGGCGCGGGCGGCGCGCGCCTCGCGCCGTGCGCCTTCAAGGAGATCGAGTGCGGCCGTGAGGTCGTCCGGGCCTCTGATCGCGGCGGCCTCGAGTCGCTGTGCGCCATCGGTGAGCCCGGCAACACGTAGCCACGCGGGGGTGTAGACCGTGGTGAGCCAGTCCATGGCCATCCAGCCGCGCTGGGTGTCCAGGCCGTCCTGGCTGGTGCCGATGGTCCGCGCCAGGTACGGGCGCAGCCGTTGGCGGGGCCGCTGCTCCAGGCCGTCGTTGAGGGCGATGCACATGGCGCGCAGAACCGGGCTCACGCAGATCGGTTGGTCGGAGTGGGGCTCCCCCGCAAGGTAGCTGACCCACTCCATGGCGCACCGTCCGTCCTGCGCTGACGCGTGAGTTCCGTAGGCGAGGATGTAGTCGCTGCTCATCTAAGCCTCCCGTCGGCTGCTGTCCGTGAGGCGTTCATTGTGGCGCGCCGGAGCCCCGGGCGCCACCCGTCACTGACGCGGCGGGCTCACATGGCCACTTCTGAGTTGGTCATCGCCGTGCGCGCCCGTGGCAGGTCGAAATGCTCGATCGGGGTGGCCGCGTTGCGCGCCAGGGCGACGAAGAGCTTCTTGCGCCACAGCGCCATGCCCTTGGCGGTGGTGGGGACGATGGTCATCTTGGAGACGAAGTAGGCGGCGTGCTCGAGGTCGAGGTTGCGCTCCAGGAATCCGAGCTTGCGTGCCATGGCCAGCGCCTCGGGGACGTTCCAGCCGTCGCGATATCCGACGCGGATGTTGATGTGGGTCACCCTGAACCGACCCTTGCCGAGCCTCTCGGAGGTGAAACGGTCCTCACGGTCCACGCGCGGGATGCTCACCGGCGTCACCGAGACGATGATGAGCCTCTCGTGGATGGCGTGGTTGTGCTCCACCAGCGTGCGCAGGGCCAGCGGCGTCGTGTCCTTACCGGGGCTGAGGTAGATGGCGGGGCCGGGGAGCCGGATGATCGGCGGCTCGGCCTCGCACAGGCCCTCGAGGAACTCGTCGAGCGGCCCCTCGCGGGCGCTCCGACTGTGGGTGACGATGTCGCGACCTTTTCGCCAGGTCATCATCACTGCGGCGATGGCCAGTCCGACGGCCAGCGACAGGTAGGCGCCGTCGGCGATCTTGGCGAGGTTCGAGGTGAAGAACGCGACCTCGACGGTGAGGAAGAGGGCGCCGAGGATGGCCAGGCGCCATTTCGGGGTCCGCCACAGCGCGCGTGCCACCGCGAGGAAGAGGATGGTGTTGAGGATGAAGGTCCCGGTGACCGCGACGCCGTAGATGTCGCCCAGGCGATTGGAGTTCTGGAAGACGAGGATGAGCGCCGCCACCCCGGCGCACAGCAACCAGTTGATGAGCGGCACGTAGATCTGACCCTCCAGGTTGGAGGTGTGGATGATCCGCAGGCGCGGTAGGAAGCCGAGCTGGACGGCCTGCTTGGCCACTGAAAAGGAGCCGGTGAGGGCGGCCTGGGAGGCGATGATCGTCGCCAGCGTGGCCAGGACCACCATCGGGAGCAGCATGCTGTGCGGGATCAGTTGGAAGAACGGGTTGAAGGAGGGGCTGTTCACGCTGCGCGGATGCGAGAGGATGAACGCGGCCTGGCCCAGGTAGGAGAGCATCACCGCCGGGAAGACGACCGCGAACCAGGTCATGCGGATGGGGGAGGCGCCGAAATGACCCCGGTCGGCGTAGAGCGCCTCCGCACCCGTGCAGCAGAGCACCACGCCGCCGAGGGTCAGCCAGGCATAGACGCCGTGATCGATCATGAACCGCACCGCCCACACGGGCGAGAGGCCCTGCACCACGCCCGGGTGCTGGACGATCTGGTTGAGCCCAGCCACCGCGATGACCGCGAAGAAGACGAGGATCACGGGTCCGAACAGCCAGCCCACGGCACCGGTGCCGAAGCGCTGGACCGCGAACAGACCGATGAGAATGGCCAGCGAGAGGGGCACCACCAGATGGGCCAGGCTCGGGCTGACCACGCTCAGTCCGCCGATGGCGGACGTGACCGAGATCGCCGGCGTGATCATGCCGTCGCCGAAGAACAGCCCAGCGCCGAAGATGCCCAACGTCACCAGGATGAAGGTGCGGCCGATCCGCTTTCGCTTGACCAGCGCGGTGAGCGCCATGATCCCGCCGTCCCCGCGGTTGTGGGCGCGCATGATGAAGCCGGCGTACTTGAGCGACACCTCGACCATCAGGGTCCAGAAGATGAGGGAGGCGATGCCATAGACGCCGGCCACGGTGGCATGGGCGGCGTTGCGGTGGGCGGTGAAGATGAACTGCTCGGTGTAGAGGGGGCTGGTGCCGATGTCCCCGAAGACGATCCCGAGGGCCCCCAGCGCCAGTACGGCCTTCCCGGCGTGCGCAACGACGTCGCGTTCGTCGTCGGTGGCCGCCTGCATCGCGGCTGACGGCGCGCGCTCGGAGGGGGCCTGGGTCTCGACCGGCCAGTGGCCGAGCTTATGGGCGGCCTCGTTGAAGTTGCGCTTGGCCGGCCGTGCGGGTGCCTCCGCCACCGCCGCGGTGCCATCCGGGCTGCGAACCGCTGTGGGCGCAGTACGCCGATTGTCCATCCCCGGATCGTCGGCGGGCGCGTATCAAGGACCTGTGAAGTAACCGGGTCCCGGCATCAAGATTCTGTGAAGACGTGACCCCGGGGGCGGGCTCAGGTCACATCTCGACCTGCGAGCCCGTCATCACGGTGCGCGCGCTGGGCAGGCGGAAGTGGTCGATGGGACTGGTCGCGTTGCGCGCCATCCCGATGAAGAGGGTCTTGCGCCAGTGGGACATCCCGGGGGCGCTGGTGGGCACGATCGTCATGCGCGAGACGAAGTAGGACGCGTGCTCGAGGTCGAGGTTGCGGTCCAGGAAGCCGTGCTTACGCGCCTCGGCGAGCGCCTCGGGGACGTTCCAGCTGTCGTGGTAGCCGACGCGGACGGTGATGTGGGCGATCTTGAACAGGCCCTTGCCCAGCCGCTCGGATACGAACCGGTCGGGCTTGTCCACGCGCGGGATGCTCACCGGGACCATGGAGACGATCACCACCTTCTCGTGAAAGGCATGGTTGTGCTCGACCTGCGCGCGCAGGGCCAGGGGGCAAGTCTCCTTGCCCGGATTGAGGAAGATCGCCGTCCCGGGCAGGCGCACGATCGGCGGCTTGGCGTTGCACAGGCTCTCCAGGAACTCGCTCAGCGAGCCCTCGTGTGTCGTCCGGTTGCGGGTGACGATGTCGCGGCCCTTGCGCCAGGTGACCATGATCGTGGCGACGACCACGCCGACGAGGAGCGGGAGCCATGCGCCATGGCCGACCTTGGAGAGGTTGGAGGTGAAGAACGCGATCTCGAC
>DASXDW010000143.1:0-33381 GCA_036490435.1 Solirubrobacteraceae bacterium | reverse complement strand
CGAGACCATCCACCGCGCGCTCGAGCTCGGTGTGACCTTCCTGGACACCGCCGAGATCTACGGGCCGCACACCAACGAGCAGCTCGTCGGCCGTGCCATCGCCGGCCGCCGCGACGAGGTGCAGATCGCCACGAAGTTCGGCTTCAGGCTCAACCCCGAAAGCCCCTGGGCGCGCAGCGTCGACGGCAGCCCGGAGAACGTCCGCAGCGCCGTCGAGGGATCGCTCACGCGCCTGGGCACCGACTACATCGATCTCTACTACCAGCACCGGATCGATCCCGAGGTCCCCATCGAGGAGACGGTCGGCGCGATGGCGGACCTGGTCCAGGCCGGAAAGGTGCGCCACATCGGGCTCTCGGAGGCCGCGCCAGAGACGATCCGCCGCGCTCACGCCACCCATCCGCTGACCGCGGTCCAGATGGAGTACTCGCTGTGGACCCGCGATGCCGAGGTCGAGGTGCTGCCGACCCTGCGTGAGCTGGGAATCGGCCTGGTGGCCTACTCGCCGCTGGGCCGCGGGTTCCTCACCGGGTCCATCCGGTCGATGGACGACCTGCCCGAGGACGACTGGCGGCGCAACAACCCGCGCTTCCAGGAGGACGCGCTTGCGCAGAACATCGCGCTCGCCGACCAGGTCACGGAGCTGGCCGATCGGCTGGGGATCACCCCGGCCCAGCTGGCGCTGGCCTGGGTCCAGGCCAAGGGCGAGGACATCGTCGCGATTCCCGGGACCAAGAGCCCGACGCGGCTTGCGGAGAACGTCGGCGCGGTGGACGTCCAGCTCTCGAACGAGGACGTTCAGGCGCTCGACGAGGCACTGCCGTCGGGTGGTGTGGCCGGGACGCGCTACTCGGCCAGCGACATGGAGCTGCTGAGCCAGTGACGCGCTGAACGAGGCGCTACGGTGGGCGCTGCATGCGGATCGCGACCTGGAATGTCAACTCCGTCAAGCAGCGCCTACCGCGGCTGCTGGGGTGGCTGGACGACCGCCGCCCCGACGTCGTGTGTCTGCAGGAGACCAAGCTCACCGACGACGCCTTCCGCGAGCTGCTCGGCGAGGAGCTGAAGCAGCGCGACTACGCGGTTGCGGTGTACGGCGAGGCGGCGTGGAACGGGGTGGCGATCCTCTCGCGGGTCGGCCTGGAGGACGTGGTGACCGGAATCCCCGATGGCCCCGGGTTCCCCGACCCCGAGGCGCGAGCGGTGTCGGCCACCTGTGACGGGGTCCGTGTCACCTCGGTGTATGTCCCCAACGGCCGCGAGCCCGACTCCGATCACTACCGCTACAAGCTCGAGTGGCTGGCCGCGCTGCGGGCCATGGTGGCCGCCGGCCCCGACGCTGCGGTCGTCGCCGGCGACATGAATATCGCCCCGGCCGACGAGGACGTGTTCGATCCCGAGGCCTACGTGGGCGAGACCCACGTCACCGCGCCCGAGCGCGAGGCCCTCGCGCAGCTGCAGTCCCTCGGGCTGCACGATGTGGTCCGCGACCGCTGGCCCACCGAGCGGGTGTTCACCTACTGGGACTACCGGGCCGGGATGTTTCACCAGGACCTGGGCATGCGCATCGATCTGGTGCTGGCCGGCGGACCGGTCGCCGAGCGAGTCAAGGCCGCCTGGGTGGACCGTCAGGCGCGCAAGGGCTCGGGGCCCAGCGATCACGCGCCGGTGATCGTCGACCTCGACGAGGCGCCCGACGGCGACATCGGACCCGTCGTGCCCCCTCCCTCGAATCCGGCCAAGAGCGGCACCAAGAAGAAGCTGCCGCAGCAGTCTCCGCCGGTCTAGGGACGGTCGCGCGACCGTGCGCTCAGTCGCGCGGCCGGTCGCGATCGCGTGACGGCTGCACGCGCTTGGGCTCGCCCGGCATCTTGGGATAGTCGGGCGGGTAGGGCATGTCGGTCAGCCCGTTGGCCAGGTCGGCCTCGTAGAGCTCCAGCAGCGGCTGCAGGGAGTACGCCGCGTTGTCGATGGCGGCGTGGACGTCGCCGTGCTCGGCGAAGCGCGCCGGCATCGTCGCCACCGTGAACTGCTCGGGGGCAACGTGCGGCAGTTCCTCCCAGTCAAGCGGGGCCGACACCGGGGCACCGGGCTTGGGGCGGATGCTGTACGCCGAGGCGATGGTGCGGTCGCGCGCGTTCTGGTTGAAGTCGATGAAGATCCGCTCGCCCCGCTCCTCCTTCCACCAGCTCGTCGTCACCTGATCGGGGAGACGCCGCTCCAGGGCGCGGGCGAAGGCGATGGCGGCGTGGCGGACGTCGATGAAGGTCCAGCGCGGCTCCAGCCGGATGTAGATGTGCAGGCCGCGCCCTCCGGAGGTCTTGGGAAAGCCGGTGTAGCCGAGCTCGCCCAGCAGCGTGCGCGCCTCGGCGGCCGCCCGGGCGGCGTCGGCGAAGTCCGTGCCGGGCTGGGGGTCGAAGTCCAGGCGCAGCTCGTCGGGGTGGTCGGCGTCGGCGCGACGCACGGGCCACGGGTGGAAGGTGATGGTCCCCATCTGGGCCGCCCAGGCGACGACGGCCAGCTCGGTGGGGCAGACCTCGTCGGCATCGCGTCCTGAGGGGAACTGGATGCGGGCCGTCTGCACGTATTCGGGGGCGCCCTTGGGGACGCGCTTCTGGTAGAAGGCGTCGCCCGGGCGCCCGTCGCGGGTCGAGAGCACGATGCCGGGGAACACGCCCTTGGGCCAGCGCTCGAGTGTGGTGGGGCGCTCGCGCAGCGCGCGCATGATCCCGTCGCCGACGCTCACGTAGTAGCGGACGATGTCGCCCTTGGTCACCGCGACGGTGCGCTCAGTCTCAGGGAAGATGACCCGGCTGGGGTTCGAGACGCGGACCTCGCGGCCGCCGGCGTCCACCATGATCTCCTCGGTCTTGGCCATGTCGTCTCAGAAGTTCTACGCCACAACCGGGATGTGTCGCGCGCCCAGAGCGTTGGCCAGCGTCCGGTGGGCAGGCCCTGAGCCGATCACCACCGACCGTGTGAGGTCGAGGCCATGGGCGGCTGCGAAGGCCACCGCCAGCCCGGGCAGGGGAGGGCGACACCAGCAGCGAGGCGGCCCGCCGCCGTGGGGGCACGCCGCGCGTGACACCTGGCCGGATACGGCCTCTGCGAGACGCGCCACCTCGTCGTCGAGGTCAGCCGGCGTCCCGTCGGGGCGCCAGTCGAACAGCAGATGCGGCGCCGTCGGGTCCGCGCCGGCCACGGCTGCCTGCCAGCCGGGGTGATCGAGCGCGGGAGCCGCGACGAGCACCCCGCCGCCCTGAGGCTCATCGGCGCTGGCACGCTGAAACGCCGCCTCCTCGATGGCGGCGAAGCCCTCCTCGAGCGCCGGTGGCTCGAGCTCGCGCAGCATGCGCATCTGTGAGGTGGGTGCCATCACTCCGTCGGTGGTTCGCGCCAGGACCCGCACCTCCTCGGGCGTGGGCAGCGACCCGTGCAGGGCGACCAGGCGCCCCACCAGGTTGACCTGGGCCTGAGCCAACGGAGTGTTCAGCCACACGCAGCGCACCGGCGTCCTGTGGCGGGTGGCCGTCTCGATCACGTGGCTGCGAGCGGCGCGGGTGAGGTAGGTGTTGTCCAGGACGATCCGCTGCGCGCCGGCCGCGAGGCGCCCGTCGAGGGCGTCCGCGATCTCGCGCAGCGAGCCGCCCCGTTCGTCGCGGTTGAGGCGCTCATAGCCGCGGGTGACGTAGTCGCGGGCAAGGCGGGTCTTCCCGGCGCCGGTGATGCCCATGACCATCGCGACGTCCGCGTCGGGGTTCGTGTGCGGGTGTGGGCGCGGGCGCGCGAGGGTCGACCTCGTTCGGGATGCCGGGCGCAGCGCCGCCCGATCGGCCTCGCTCAGCGTCAGCGCCGACGCCCGGGCGGCGCTGCGCGCCGTCTCGGGGCGGCGGGCGCCCGGGATGGGGATCACCGTGGGGGAGAGCGTCAGCAGCCAGGCCAGCGCCACCTCGGCGGGCTCGGCGTGGTGGCGAGCCGCCACCTCCGCCAGCCCCGCGCGGCGCGCCAGCGATGGCGCCCGGCGCGGACCGCCCAGCGGGGAGTGGGCGATGAGCGCGATCCCCAGCTCCGCGCAGCGCGCGACGAGGCCACCACGCAGCGGCCCGTCGTCGACGAGGCTGAGCGCCACCTGGACCGCCCTGATCGGAGCCAGGGCGAGCGCCTCGTCGAACTGGCGGCGGTTGACGTTTGAGATCCCCACCCGGCGCACGAGCCCTTCGGCGTGCAGCCGCGCCAGCGCGCGCACCGACGTCGCCCACGGCGTGCGCGGGTCGGGTGCGTGCAGAACGTAGGTGTCAATGGGCAGACCATCGAGCGCGGCCAGGCTCGCCTCGCAGTCGGCCCGGATCGTCTTGGCCCGGCCGTCGGGTACCCAGCCACCTCCCTCGCGGCTCATCCCGCCCTTGGTCACGATCCGGGCGGTCCGCTCGGCGCCGCACCGCCGCAGCTCGGCGGCCAGCAGGCGCTCGTTGTGGCCGAGCTCGTGCTCGTCGCGGCCGTAGGCGCGGGCGGTGTCGAACACGGTGACCCCGGCGTTGACGGCCGCGGCGATCGTGTCGCCGGCGCGCTGCGGGTCGCGATCGGGGTCGGTGGACAGGCGCATGCAGCCCAAGCCGACGCGCAGCTCCGACGGGGCCAGCCAGTCCAGGGGCACGCCTCAAGCCTACGGCCGGGGCGGTCA
Organism: Solirubrobacteraceae bacterium; assembly: GCA_036490435.1. GTDB lineage: Bacteria > Actinomycetota > Thermoleophilia > Solirubrobacterales > Solirubrobacteraceae > Palsa-465. Next base: position 28,700 of record DASXDW010000143.1, on the reverse strand, counting down.
TTTTCCTGACCCCGCCATGTGAGCGCTCACAATTTGTGGTTTCAGTCTTGCGCCCACGGGTATCTCACCCGTCCGCCAGGGTTGATCGGAGAGGGAGGGACGGACATGGGTTCCAGGCTGATGGCGCGTGTCGCGGCGGTGGCGCTCACGGGCGCCTTTGCATTGATGGGGAGCGGCGTGGCCCACGCGGCGGTGCCGTCGGGCAGCGACCTGGGGCCGGTGGGGTGGAGCTCGGGCTCCGGCGACCCCAACCTGGGCGTGCTCAACGACGGGACCCGGACGATGAACTTCGACGGAGGCTGGCGCTTCAAGCTCGTCAACACCGCCAACGCGACCGATCCCACAGGCACCTACGGAACCTCGACGGACCCGAAGGCCGACGCGCCTGGGTTCGACGACTCAGCCTGGCAGCGCCTCACGCTCCCGCACGACTGGAGCATCACCCAGGCGCCCGATCCCAGCCAGAGCAACGCGACGGGCTTCTTCCCCGGCGGCCTGGGCTGGTATCGCAAGACGTTCACGCTGCCCGCGTCGATGGCGGGCAAGCAGATCTCGCTGGACTTCGACGGCGTGTTCGAGAATTCGTACGTCTACCTCAACGGTCAGCTCGTCGGCAACCACCCGTACGGCTACACGGGCTACAGCTACGACATCACCCATCTCGTCCACACCGACGGTCATACGCCCAACGTGGTGGCGGTCGTCGTCCAAAACCAGGAGCCGAGCAGCCGCTGGTACTCGGGCAGCGGGATCACGCGGCACGTGCACCTGACCGTGGCCAACTCGCTGCATATCGCGCGCTGGGGCACCACGGTGACGACGCCTGACCTCGCCACGACGATTGGGTCGCATTTTGCCACCGCCCACGTGGCCACGCAGCTGTCCAACGACAGCGGCCAGGCGAGCACGGTGGATCTGCACTACGTGATCCGTGACGCCAATGGACACGAGGTGGCCAACGCCACCACCAGCGGGGTCGCCGTCCCCGCCGCCGGCGCCACCAGTGCGGCGGACATCCGGCTTGATAACCCCCACCTGTGGTCCACCACCAACCCGAATCTCTACACGGTGCAGACCACGGTCACGGGCGCTGGCGCTGGCGCTGGCGCTGGCGCTGGCGCGCAACTGGATACCGCCACCGCCACTTTCGGCGTACGCTGGCTCGTCTTCAGCCCCACACAGGGCGTGATGCTCAACGGCCAGCCGCTGAAGCTGCACGGTGTCGACCTGCACAACGATGAGGGCGCCCTGGGCTCGGTGGACAACTACGACGCCATGTACCGCCAGATGAGCAACCTCAAGGCGATGGGCGTCAACGCGTTCCGCACCTCGCACAACCCGCCGTCACCCGAGCTGCTCGACATCTGCCAGCGGCTGGGCATCGTGATGATGGTGGAGGCCTTCGACGCCTGGGACACGGGCAAGCTGTCGGCTGACTATCACCTGTTCTTCAACCAGTGGAGTGACTACGACATTGAGGAGATGGTCAACGAGGCCAAGAACTCGCCGGCGGTGATCATGTGGTCCATCGGCAACGAGATCCCCGACTGGACCTCAGCGCAGGCGCTCCCGATCGAGCAGCGCCTCATCTCCGACATCCGCTCGGTCGATCCGACCCGTCCCATCGTGGCCGGCTCTGACCGCTATCGCAGCGTGCCCAAGCCGGGGTCGGTGGCCGATCAGATGGTGCAGAACCTCGACGGGCTGGGCCTCAACTACGACACCGCCAAGACCATCGATGGGCTGCACGCGCAGTATCCGACGAAGTTCTTCTTCGAGTCCGAATCCTCCTCGGAGACCTCGACCCGCGGTTACTACCAGGACCCCGATCTGCTCAACACCGGCCAGAACTTCACTCCGGGCAAGATGGAGCTCTCCTCCTATGACAACAATCTCGAGGACTGGACGCTGAGTAACGAGTACGACATCCAGAAGGTCCGCGACCGTCCATTCTTCGCCGGCCAGTTCATCTGGTCCGGATGGGACTACATCGGGGAGCCCACCCCGTACACCACGTTCCCGGTCAAAACCTCGTTCTTTGGTGTGTCCGACACGGCCGGGTTCCCCAAGGACGGTTACTACCTGTTCAAGTCACAGTGGACGACATCGCCGATGGTGCACATCGTCCCCATGAACTGGACCGACTACAAGCCGGGCCAGATGGTGCAGGTGTGGGCGTACGCCAACGAGCCATCGGTCGAGCTCTTCCTCAACGGTAAGTCACTTGGTGCCAAGTCGTTTGACGCAAAGACGTCGCCGTCTGGAGCGAGATACCTGGAGACGACGCAATGCACCGGTGATGACAAGACCTTCACCGGCGGAGCCTGTCCGGGGAGCTATCAGAGCCCCAACGGGAGCTCGGGGCGTCTCGAACTCGTGTGGAACGTGCCCTTCCGGCCCGGCAAGCTCGTCGCCGTGGCCAAGGACGCGAGCGGCCACGTGGTCGCCCGCGACGAGCAGGACACCGCCGGGCGGCCCTACGCCCTGAGCGTCACTCCGGACAAGACCGTCCTGCGCGCCGACGGCAAGTCGCTCTCGTATCTCACGGTGCGTGTGGTCGACCGCCACGGCGTCGAGGTCCCTGATGCGGACAACTCGGTGCTGACCTCAGTGACCGGGGCGGGGACCTTCGCCGGTGCCGACAACGGCAAGGAGGACGACGCCGAGGGCTACACCTCGCCGCGCCACGACGCCTTCAACGGCCAGGTGCTGGCCATCGTGGAGTCCGCGACGCACCCTGGCCCGATCACCATCAAGGCATCCTCCGACGGGCTGCTGCCCGCCACCACGACCCTGTACGCCCAGAACCCCGGGATCCGGGGTGTGACGGCGATCGCGCCCGCTTACCTGCGCACGTTGCAGGGGACGAACGCCTCGCTGCCGTCCAGCGTGAAGCTCATCAACGGGGACGGCACCACTGCGACGTCCCCGGTCAATTGGTCCGGGCGCGGGCCCGGCACGGGCGCGCGCCCCGGTGTCTACACCGTGAGCGGCTCCGTGCGCGGGACGCGGATCCCCGCCCGGGCGGTCGTCACCGTCGCTGGGGTGGCCTCGGTCCAGACTGTCAGCGCCCTGGTCCCCGTCGGCATGACGCCGACGCCGCCGGCGGTCGTCAAGGTGGCCTACACCGACGGCGTCACCCAGGAGTTGCGCGTGCACTGGCCATCGATCCCCGCGGCCCGCGTCGCCCACCCCGGCCAGTTCTCGGTGAACGGGCGGGTGAGCGGCATCGGGACTCCGGCCCGGCTGCGGGTCACGGTGACCCGGAACGTGACCACGGGCCAGAACCTGGCCCTGGCCTCCGGGCCCGAGCAGCCCACCGCCGACGCGAGCTTCTCCGGCGGGGTGTTCAACGGCGACGCCTCGGACTTCGGGACCAGTACGGCGGTTCCGGCGGCCATGCTCGATGGCAACACGTCCTCGGGCGGGTGGTCCAATCGCTACGAGAAGGGGTCGACCCAGACGCTCAACGCCGTCACCAACGCCCGCGCCGGCGACTGGGTGAGCGTGGGCTGGCCGGTGGCCCAGACGTTCGGCGAGTTGCGGCCGTACTTCACGGTGGACGCGGCCGACCAGCTTCCGACCACGGTGCAGGTGTCCTACTGGAACGGCGCAGACTGGGTGCCCGTGCGCGATCAGCACGTGCAGTTCGCCCCCGGCTCAGACGCGCCGTCGTCGATCACCTTCTCCCCGGTGACGACGACCCAGGTCAAGCTGGATATGACCAGCAGCTCGCCGGGGAGCGCCACCACGGGCAACCTGACCATCAGCGAGCTGCAGGTGATCGGAGACGTGCTGCGCCCCTGACGTGATCGCAACACCGTGCCGCGGGCCGTCGTGAGACGATGGCCCCGTGGCGGTCCAGGAAGAGCAGATGCGCGAGGCGGCCGTCGCCGCGGCCCAGCTCGTGCAGCCGGGCATGCGCGTCGGCCTGGGCACGGGCCGGACGGTGGCGCGACTGCTCCCGGCGCTGGCGGCCCGCGGGCTGCAGGGCGTGCGCTGCGTGGCCACCTCGCCCGAGACCGAGCAGGTCGCCACGGGTCTCGGGCTGGCCGTCGAGCGGTTTGACGCCCTCGATCGCCTTGACATCGCCATCGACGGCGCCGACCAGGTGGCCGCGAACTGGTGGACGGTCAAGGGCGGACATGGAGCGCACCTGCGCGAGAAGATCGTCGCCGCCGCGGCGGACCGGTTCGTGCTCATCGTCTCTGAGGACAAGCTCGTGGACGCGGTGCACGCTCCGGTGCCGCTCGAGCTCGATGCCTTCGGCCTGAAGACCACGCTGCACTCCGTGGGCGCGGTGACCCTGCGTCCGAGCGCGCCGACGACGCCCGAGGGCGGGGTCATCGCCGACTACACCGGTCAGCTCGAGGACCCAGCCGCCGTTGCGGCGTGGCTGGATCAGATCCCTGGGGTCACCGGGCACGGCCTGTTCGCGCCGAGCATGGTCCATGACGTGTTCGTGGGCGGCCGCGACCGGCCGCTTGACCCGCCCGCGGGCGCGGGGTCCGCCGCGGGCGTGGGGTTCGCCCCGGGCACCTCGCGGTTCGGCAGCGCCCGGCTCACCACCAAGCTCACCTCTCTATCGGTCTCCGACACGGTGGCGCGCCTGCGCGACCTGCTCGGGGCCAAGGGCGTCAAGCTCTTCGATGTCGTCGACCACAGTGGTGAGGCGGAGGCGGTGGGGCTGACCCTGCGCGACACGAAGGTGGCGATCTTCGGCAACCCGCAGGCGGGGACTCCGGTCATGGAGGCCGTGCCCGAGGCCGCGCTCGACCTCCCGCTCAAGGTCCTGATCTGGCGCGCCGGCGATCAGACCAAGCTCACCTACGCGTCGCCGGGCGAACTGGCGGCCCGCTACGGCCTCAGCGACGAGCTGGCGGCGCGGCTGGCCGCGATCGACGCCATCACCGACGCGTTGGCCGCCGGCTGATCGCCCGCTTCATGCACGCGGAGACGGACAGCAGGACGTCGTTATCCGCGAGGGAATTGCGACGCAATACGTCGCGGGCGGCTCATCCGACGATAGGGTGGCCGGGCACACATTGCCCATCAAGGAGCTGTCCATGGCGCACGGGTTCAGCGGCTCGGTCCTGATCGACCGCCCCATCGACGAGGTGTTCGCGTTTCTGGCCGACGGGACCAACGACCCCAAGTTCAGCCCGCGGGTTCAGGAGATCCGCAAGACCACGGACGGGCCCGTGGGCGTCGGCACGGTGTTCGAGAGCACGGTCAAGGACGCGGGGATGACCACGAAGCGCGCGTTCGAGCTCACAGCGGTGCAGGCCCCCACCACCATCCGCTGGACCGAGCGCTCCAAGAACGTCGTCACCGTCCCCGACGGCGGTTATGACCTGGAGAAGGTGAGCGACACTCAGACCCGGGTCACGATCCACAACACATTCGAAGGCCACGGCTTCGGCAAGCTCGTGGTGGGCTTCGCCGCGCGGGGGGCCGTCAAGGACGCCCCCGCGTTCGCGGAGCGCATCAAGGCCGCCGTCGAGGCCTCGTAAGCGCGGGCGGCGGGTAGCCGGGCGCGGTCAGGCGGCGGCCGCGGTGTCGTCGCTCTGGACGACGCCGTCGACGATGTGCAGCGCCCGCTCGACGAACGTGCCGCCGTCGCGGTGGCGGATCACGGGGTAGTCGGGCTCCTCCGGGTCCACGCCGACCACGGCGCCGGAACTGCCGTCGGCCAGGGTGATCGTGTAGCCGACGGGGTAGGGCATGGCGATGCGGAGGAAGTGCTCGACGATCTGGGGATCAAACTGGGTCCCGGCGCCCTCACGGACCGCTCTGACCGCGACGTGGGGCGGGTTGGCGGGCTGGTAGGGGCGGTCGGCGGTGATCGCGTCATAGACGTCGGCGACCGCGGCGATCCGCGCGAACTGGTGGATGTCTGAGCCCTCGCGGCCCGCGGCGTAGCCCTTGCCGTCCCACCGCTCGTGGTGGTCGCGCACCACGGCTCGGGTGAGCGGGGAGATCCGGTCGGACTCCAACAGCGACGCGCCGGCGGCGGGGTGGGTCTTGATCAGCTCCCACTCCTCCGGGCTGAGCTTGCCGGGCTTGTTGAGGATCTGCTCGGGGATCGCCAGCTTGCCGATGTCGTGGACGAGCAGGCCCATGGTGAGCTGGGTCATGCGCTCCACCATCCGGTCGTGGCGCACCTCGCCGCGATAGTCGACCCAGCCGTCGACCCGGTCGATGCGCTGGCCCAGGAGCAGGCCCAGCGTGGCGACGCGCATGGAGTGGGTGTAGGTGTAGGTGTCGGCGCTGGCCAGGTCGTCGAAGGCGAGGGCCGCTTCAGGGGAGTCGGCGAGCGCGTCGATGAGGCTGTCGGCGGCGCGCTCGATCTGCTTGAGCGCGTTGAAGGGGAGGTCGGAGAGGTCCGCGGCGACCGCTCGGGCGGCTTCGAAGCAGGCGGAGACGGCCTCCTCGGTGGCGGCGCGGATGTGGTCGGGCAATGGCATCGCCGGGATGATCCCCTCGCCCATGTCGTCCTCGATCCACAGGGCGCGGATGCCCAGCGACGACAGACGCGTGGCCAGCGACTGGGACAGGCGGACTCCGCGGCGCAGCAGCGGCGCGGCGCCGAGGGCGGCCGACGGGATGTCCCGCGCCAACTCCATGCCGTCCTGGATCCAATCGATGCGAACGAGTCTCATGCGGCCGTTAATCGGCAATTCCCCGAAAAGCATGAGCGCCAATCGGACATCTGTGTCAGCCGGCGACGGCGATCTCGACGGGCTCGCCGCTTTTTGCCACGCGCTCGATGAGGGCGGCGGCCGCCTCGGTGCCGGGTTGCTCACGCAGGCGCTCACCGGCGGTGCGCACCCGCGCACGGAGCTCTCCGTCGGTAAGAAGGCGGTCCACGGCGCCGGCCAGTTCGTCGCTCTCGAGCGCGTAGGTGGGGAGGCGGACGCCGTAGCCGGTCTCGTGCACGCGCTGGGCGTTATCGTGCTGGTCCCAGAAGATGGGGAGCACGAGCATGGGCTTGCCGAACCACATGCACTCGGTGACCGTGTTGTTGCCGCCGTGGGTGATGACGGCGTCGACATGGGGGAGGACCGAGGTCTGGGGCAGGAACTCCTCGCCAACCATGTTGTCGGCGAGCTCGTATTCGTCGTGGCGCGGGCCGCGGCTGACGACATAGCGGTGCGGGGTGTCGGCCAGCAGCTCAACGAGCCGCCGCATGAGCTCCACGTCGGCCGAGCCCAGCGACCCGAGGCTGAGGTAGACCAGACGGCCGACCCCGTCCCCGCCCAATCCCTCGGGCGGGCTCCAGGGCTCGTCGGTGGCACGCACGCACGTCTGCAGGTTGTGCCAGGTGCGTCCCAGCGCGACGCCGCGCGGATAGTCCAACTCCTGGGGATAGAGGTAGAGGTTGAGCCAGGGCGACTCGTGGATCATGTCCATCGCCGGCAGCGGCGGGGCGCCGCGCTCAACGCAGAACTCCGAGAACGAGGCCTGCAGATCGCCGACCTGCGTCGCGTACTCCGCCCGGAACGCCTCCCAGTTGGTGCGGTCGTCGAGCGCCAGGCCCGAGAAGGTGGGCGGCAGATCGGGATCGGTGACCTCCAGCGGATTGCAGGACACGATCCGGACCCAGGGGCGGCCGCTGGCCAGGATGGCGGGGAACGAGCAGACGTTGTCCTCGACGACGGCGTCGGGCGCGAGCTCGTCGAAGATCTCGGCGAGGCGCTCGTTCACGTAGCGCGCGCCGTCGACCAGGGCCTGCCACGTGGGCAGAATGAACCCGCCGAGCTGCTCCTGGGTGCTGGAGTGAAACACCGGGGCGGTGTCGCGGATGAAGTCCTTCCAGAACTGTCCCGGCTTCTCGGGGGTCTTCGGCGGGGCCGAGAGGCGCATGAGCCGCTCCTCGAACCCCTTGGCCTCGAGCGTCCCGGCGAAGGACTCCTCGATCACGAATACCACCCGGTGGCCGCGGCGGCGCAGCACGTCGCCGACGCCCACGCAGTTGTTGGTGGGACCGAACGCTCCCTCGGGGAAGAACACGATCGTGCGGCGCTCAGGTTCGATCCGCGGCAGCCTAACGGTGCGCGGGTCTGCTAGAGCTCCGGGCATGACCAAGATCGCAGTCACCGGCGGCAGCGGCAAGGCCGGACGCGTCGTCGTCCGCCACCTGTTCGCCCGCGGCCACCAGGTCCTCAACATCGACCAGGTCGGCTCGCCCGAGTCCAACCATCCCGAGAATCCGATCCCGTTCCTGCGCGCCGACGTCACTGACTTCGGCCAGACGCTCGAGGCGCTCAGCGGCGGCGACACGCTGCCCGGGATCGAGGCCGTCGTCCATCTGGCCGCGATCCCCTCGCCCGCCCACGCGCCCGCCAGCGAGGTGTGGCGGGTGAACGCCACCAGCACCCACTCGGTGTTCGCCGCGGCGCAGCGGCTCGGGCTTCAGCGCGTGGTGTGGGCCTCGAGCGAGACGACGCTGGGCCTGCCCTTCGACACCCCGCCCGACTATGCGCCGGTGGACGAGAAGCACATGCGCCCCGAGACCTCCTACGCGCTGTCCAAGGTCGTGGGCGAGGAGATGGCCCGTGCCTTTCACCGCTGGAGCGGGATCCCCATCATCGGGCTTCGCTTTTCCAACGTGATGGTCCGCGCCGATTACGCGCGGTTCGCCGGCTGGCAGGACGACCCGCACGCCCGCAAGTGGAATCTGTGGGGCTACGTGGACGAGAGCCACGTGGCCGAGAGCGTCGAGCGAGCGCTGGAGGCCGACATCGACGGAACCGACAACTTCGTCATCGCGGCCGCCGACACGGTCATGCGCACACCCAGCCGCGAACTGATGGCCGAGGTCTACCCCGAGGTGCCGGTGGCCGACAGCGTCTCGGGCAACGACACGCTGCTGGACATCAGCCACGCACGCGAGGTGCTCGGCTATGACCCGCAGTTCAGCTGGCGCGACCTCGACGACGCCGCGTTCGGGCCTCCGGAGTAGCTAGGTCGTAATCGCCGCGGCCACCGGTCGCCTCTCAGGCCTTGATCGGGACGGCCGCCTCCGGCGTGGCCACGTGGAAGCTGAAGCTCTCCTCCAGGTAGAAGCGCACCTCGTCGGCGTCGTGGTCCAGGTAGCCGATTGAGAGGTCCTGCCCGGACTCAAAGAGGAAGTCGTCGCCGCGCATGCTGACTACGATCGCGCCCTCCAGGCCCGGGGCCCAGACGAGCTCGCCGTCGACGATCTTGCGCAGGTGCTCGAGGAGCGGATAGCCCCCGCCCTCCGCAGTCTCGACGACCTGCTTGTACTCCTCGTTGCCCAGCGCCAGCGCGTAGGGGCCCGCGATCCCGGCGCGCAGCAGCAGCTCGACGGCGCTGGCCACCGGCCGCGTGTAGGTGCTCGGCTCGTTGCCGAGCTGCAGGCCCTGATGAGGGGACAGCTCAGCGATGCCGCTGATCGCAGCCTCCGTCCAGCCGTGGAAGACGGCGCGGTTCTCGGCCACCGCGATCTGGTGGGCGGCGCGGTCGAGCGTCTCCAGGTCGGCGTCGGCGGCGCCGCGATCATCGTCGCGCAGTTCCGCGCGGCTGATGGCGAATTCGGCGCGGACCTCCACCATCGGGAGAACACGGCGCTGGACTGCGGTGACGCCGTCGCACGGTGCCGCCGGTACCTGGGTCACGCGGCCGAGGTTGGTGGCTGAGTACTCCCACCCGTACGGGCCAGAGAAGTCTACGAGCTTGCGTGCGGCCAGGAGAACGCTCAGGCGGTCGCGGGCCTCCTCGTCAAGCAGCTTCCAGTTGGAGTCGCTGATCGGCGCGTGCTCGCGCAGCAGGTGGTTGCTCATCGCAGTGCTCCTCTCAGGCTGCCGAGCCCCAGTGATCCGGAGCCGTCGCTCCCGGACGGCTCGTCATCACCGGTGGCCTCGGCTTCGGCGGCCTCGCCGTGCTCGACGATGTCGCCCGGCTTGAACAGAATCCCCTGCGCGATCTCACGCCAGACGGGCGTGCGGCGCAGGAGCGCCTCCAGGTCCATGCTGAAGTGCTTGTACTCCTCGCCGACGGCGTCGGCCATGACGGCGGCCGCCTCGGGGTCCTTCTCCACCGCCAGGCGCTGCTCATACCAGCCGATTGCCTCGGCCTCCTCGGTCAGCGAAGCGCATAGCCGGGCGAAGGTACGCGTCGCGGCCGGCAACTCCTCCGGCGGCTCGTGGTACTGGTCAAAACCCATGTGCTCTCCTGTGGACGGTCGCGGTGAAGACACACGCTACCCGCCGGTCGGCAGTGGAAGCTCTGACGCTACCCGCCGGGCGGCGGCTCTGAGATCATCGCGCAATGGCCACCGATGAGTTCGCCGCGCCCCGCTTCGTCGCGCGGCTTGACCATGTCCCCACGGGGCCCATCGCCGCGGCCGGGCTGATGGCCGGTTTCGGCGTCGCCGTGGCGACGGGGTCCCGGCCCCTGGGCGGCGTTGTCCTGGCCGCGTGCGGACTGGCCTGTATCGCGGTGTGGCTGCGCCGGGACGGGACCCGCGTGACGGTCCAGCTCACCATCGCCGGGCTTGCCGCGTTCGTCGTCTCACACCTGCTGGGGCTGGTGATCGGGGCGTGGCCATCGGTGATTGTGGTGTCCGCGGCGATGGCCGCGCTGTGCTGGCGACTGTCTGACCGGCGCGCCCTCAGCCGCTGAGCTGCAGCTGGCTGACGCTGAACGTCGCCCCATCGGGGGCGGCCAGGACGGCCCGGCGGAACATCGCTTCCTCGAAGGGCGCGGCGATGACGGCGCCGCCCAGCCCAGGCGCGGCGGCCGCGGCCGCGTCGGCGTCGTCGATCCAGAAGTCCACGCTCCACGCCGCCGGGCTCGATTCGCCGACGGTCATCGCGGCGACGACGTCGCGCGGGACAGGCTGCTCGGGCTCCCCACCGACATAGCCGGAAAGCCGGAACAGCCACAGCGAGGGTCCGAACTCCTCGGCTTCCCAGCCGAATAGCCCGGCGAGGAACGTCTTCGCGCCCTCGGGGTCCGCAGTGGTGAGCAGCGACATGGCCCACGCCGAGGGCTCGTTGATGCGCGCCGCCCCGGCGCGGTGGCCGGCCTCCCACAGGCACAGCGCCCCTGCGGCCGGGTGGGCGATCACCGCCATGCGTCCGGCCGGTGATGCGTTCAACGGCTCCGCCAGCACCGTCCCGCCTGCCGTCCGGGCCTGAGCGACCGTCGCGTCGACGCTGTCGACGGCGACATGCGTGTTCCAGGCGGACGGCGGCCCGTCGCTGCTCTGGGCCGGGCGGGTGCCGACGCCGGCCACGTCGTCACCGTCCACGCGCGCGACGAAGTACTCCCCGGGCGGATCGCCCGGCATCGGCCCGGGCCCGGCGAACTCCCAGCCGAAGATCCCGCCATAGAAGTCCTTCGCGGCCTGGACGTCGGCCGTCAACGTGTCCACGAAGCACGGCACTCCCGCGGGGTACTCATCACGTCGGCTCATAGGGTCGGCTCCTCGTATTCGTCGTTGAGTTGGAGTATAGTACCATCTGGTTGGAAATACCAACTCATGGCTGACGCAAAGCGTACATACGGAGACTCATGCGGGATCGCCCGTGCCCTCGACATCGTCGGGGAGCGGTGGGCGCTGCTCGTCGTCCGGGAGCTGGTCCTCGGCCCCAAGCGGTTCACGGATCTGCGCGCAGGGCTGCCGCGCGTCGGTCCCGACATGCTCGCCGCGCGCCTGCGCGAGCTCGAGGGGGCGGGCGTCGTACAGCGGGCCACGCTGCCGCCGCCGGCGGCCTCCAAGGTGTACGAGCTCACCGAGTGGGGCGCAGAGCTCGCGCCCGTCCTCCTGGCGCTCGGTCGCTGGGGCAGCCGGGCTCCGATGCCGGGCGCCGCGCCTCCGCTCGGGGTCGACGCCGCCATCGTCGCCCTCCAGACGACCTTCGACGGCGAGGCCGCCGGCTGGGTGGAGGCGGTGTACCAGCTCACGCTCGGAGATCAGGTCTTCACGCTCGAGGTGGCAGCCGGCGGCCTCCAGGTCGCCCGCGGGCACGTGCCCGCGGGGGTGACGCCGGCTGCGTCGATGGCAACCGACACGTCCACGCTGGCTGCCGTTGTCTGGCACGGCCACCCGATCGAGAGCGCCGTCGCCGAGGGCGCGCTGCGAATCGAAGGCGACCCGGAGGCGGCCGCCGACTTCGTCGGGCTGTTCGCTCCGCCGGTCGCCGCCGGCGCCTGACCTAAAGCTCGGCGGCGCGCCGGCTGAGCAGGCGCCGCTCGGACTCGTTCTGGGTCAGCTCGACAGCGCGCTGGAGCTCGACGCGCGCTTCGTCGGCTCGGCCCAGTCGTGCCAGCAGGTCCGCCCGCACGCTGGGCAGCAGGGGGTAGTCGCGCAGCGCGTTGTCATCGATGAGCGCGTCGACGAGCTCGAGCGCCGCCTCGGGCCCGTACGCCATCGAAACGGCCACGGCGCGGTTGAGCTCCACCACCGGCGACGGCGTGAGCTGCGCCAGCGCGTCATAGAGGGCGACGATCCGCCCCCAGTCTGTCTGGTCGCCCGTCGTGGCCCGGGCATGGCAGGCGGCGATGGCGGCCTGGAGCGTGTAGGGCCCGAGCACGCCGCCGCTCTGCTCGGCGCGGCCCAGAGCTCGCAGCCCGCGGCCGATGAGCACACGGTCCCAACGCGAGCGGTCCTGGTCGAGGAGGAGCACGGGCTCGCCGTGAGGCCCGACTCGTGCCCGCGAGCGTGACGCCTGGATCTCCATGAGCGCCACCAGGCCGTGGACCTCGGCTTCGGCGGGCATCAGCTCGGCCAGGATGCGTCCCACCCGCAGCGCGTCCTCGCACAGCGCCGGGCGCATCCAGTCTTCGCCGGCCGTCGCCGCGTAGCCCTCGTTGAAGACGAGGTAGATGACCTCGAGCACGGAGGCGAGCCGGGGCTCAAGCTCGGCGCCGGTCGGCACCTCGAGCGGCACGCGGGCCTCGGCCAGCGTGCGCTTGGCCCGCACCACCCGCTGGGCCACCGTCGCCTCGGAGACGAGGAATGCGCGCGCGATCTCGGGCGTGCTCAGACCGCCGAACAGGCGCAGCGTCAACGCCGCCCGCGCCTGCGCCGAGAGCATCGGGTGGCAGGTCGCGAACAGGAGGCTGAGCATGTCGTCGCCGATGTCGTCGTCGGCGGCGGCCGCCAGATCGAGCTCGCTGGTGGCCTGCTCGCGCTCCTGTCGGCGCCCGAGCTCGTCGTGGCGACGCTCGGCCATCTGCAGGCGGCGCAGCTGATCGATGGCGCGGTGCTTGGCCGTGGCCATCAGCCAGGCCCCCGGGTTATCCGGGATGCCTGACTGCGGCCACTGTTCGAGCGCTGCCACCAGGGCGTCCTGGGCGAGGTCCTCGGCCCAGCCGATGTCGTGCACGATGCGGGCCAGGCCGCCGATCACCCGCGCCGACTCGATCCGCCACACCGCATCGATGGCACGCCTCGTATCGGTGGCCATCGGCGCTTAGGCGGCGTCCTCGAAGTCTGACATCTCATACACCTGCCGGACCTCGATGATGTCGCCGTCGTTGGCCGGGCAGCGACTGGCCCACTCCACCGCCTCCTCCTTGGAGCGCGCCTGGATGAGCCAGTAGCCACCGATGACCTCCTTGGCCTCGGTGAACGGCCCGTCGGTGACCGACGGCTTGCCGTTGGCGAAGGCGACGCGCGCCCCCTTGCCGGGCGGCTGCAGGCCGTCGAGGGCGAGGAGCACGCCGGCCCGGGTCAACTCGTCGTTGAACCTGGCCATCGGCGCGATGTCTTCGGCGGTGGGATGCCAGTTCTCCTCGGAGACGTTGGGGATCATGATCATCATGAAACGCATCGATCTGACTCCTTGCGGGAGGGGTGGTTGGGGGTCGGACCGCGCGCCCAGGCTAGTGGACACACACGCTCCGTTAACGCGACGACGATCGAGCGTTCGCATTTTCGACACGCGGGCGAACTAATCTCTGTGGTCGATGGCATACACGACCGCCGAAGGCCGAGAGCAGGTGCTGAGTGACCTGGCGGTCGCCATTGAGCAGATCGCCGAAGCGCTGGCCGCCCTGGGCGAGGCCTACGAGCAACTCGACGAGCAGCACGGGGACGTCCTGGAGGAGCAGCTCTTCCGCCCGGTGCAGGGGGCCTATGGCCGGGCCAAGCGCACGTACGCCGACTTCGCCAGCCGCTCACAGCTGCGGGCCCGCGCCTTCGACGCCCACTCACCCGGCCTGCAGTCCCAGAGCGTGCGCGACCTGATCGAGCGCGCCGCGGACGCTGCCTACGACGCCGACCAGTCGATCGCCGAGCTCCAGGACTCCATGCTCCCGGTCGAGGTGGGCGATCCGGAGCTGCGCGCCGGGCTCTCCCAGGTTCGCGAGACCCTGTCGGCGGTGCCGGCGCGGGCGCGCGGGCTGGTGCGCACGGTCGGCCGATAACCCCGCCCCGCCCGGCGCCCCCCGCCGTGCCGCGCGCACCTAGCAGCGCCGTCCCCCACCCGAAGTAGTAGGTTGCGCGCCCATGACGAAGAGGACGTGCCTACTCGCCCTTGCGGTCGCGCTCGTCGCGAGCGCGCTGTCGGCCGCCATGGCACAGGCCGCGCCGGGCAAGGCCGGCCACCTCGTCGCCCACGGCAGCGTCCAGCAGATCTACGCCGTGGGTCTCGCACCGCGGGCGAAGGTCAGGCTGCTTGACCGCCGCGGCCGCACGGTCGCCGGCCAGCGCGCCGACTCGCTCGGCGGCATCGTGTTCCGCGACGTCACTCCGGGCGCCGGCTACCGCCTGCGTGCCGGCGCCAAGCGCTCGGCGCCGGTCACAGTGATGCCCGACCGCTCCGCACCGCCCAGCACCAAGGGCTATGACCAGAAGCTGCCCGATGGCGGCTACGGCTACCTGCGCACCCGCGACGGGACGAGCCTGGCCATCGACGTCCACCTCCCCGGTCCGGCCTCCGGTGGCCCCTACCCGACCTTCGTCGAGTACGCCGGCTACGGCTACGCCGACCCCAAGGGCGCCGAGAGCGGCATCAGCGCCGTGGCCAACCTTCTGGGCTTCGCGGTCGTCGACGTCAACATGCGCGGCACCGGCTGCTCGGGCGGGTCGTTCAACTACTTCGAGGCGCTGCAGAGCCTCGACGGCTACGACATCATCGAGACCGTCGCCCGCCAGTCGTGGGTGCTCGGGCACCGCGTGGGGATGCTGGGCATCTCCTATGGCGGCATCAGCCAGCTGTTCGTCGGTGCCACCGACCCGCCGCATCTGGCCGCCATCGCGCCGCTCAGCGTCGTCGACAGCACGGCGACCACGCTGTACCCGGGCGGGCTGCTCAACACCGGCTTCACCCTCGGCTGGGCCGCCGACCGCGACCACGACGCGCTGCCGGCCTCCAAGACCGGCGGCCAGCCGTGGGCGTTTGAGCGCATCCAGCAGGGCGATCAGACGTGCAAGGCCAACCAGGTGCTGCACGGCGAGGCGGTCAACCAGGTGGCGATGGCTCGCGCCAACCATTACTTCGTGCCCTCGGTGGCCAACCCCCTGGCGCCGATCACGTTTGTGAACAAGATCCACGTGCCGGTCTACCTGGCCTGCCAGTTCACCGACGAGCAGACCGGCGGGCACTGCGCCGATCTCGCCCAGCACTTCACCGGGACCTCGCGCAAGTGGTTCACCTTCACCAACGGCGCCCACGTCGACTCGCTGGATCCGCAGACGTTCAACCGCTGGTACGACTTCATGGACCTCTACGTCGCCCACCGCCGGCCCCAGCTCTCGGACGCGACCAAGGCGCTGGCCCCCACGGTGTTCGCGTCGGCGATGGGCATCAACGACGTCACCCTGCCGCCCGACCCGATCCAGGCGCGGAGCAGCTATCCCGCCGCCCTGTCGGCGTTCCAGGCGCTCAAGCCGATCCGCGTGATGTTCGACAACGGCGCGGGCAGCGCGACGCCGGGCGCCCCCTACCCGGCGTTCGAGCAGTCCTTCTCGCGTTTCCCGGTCCCCGGCACGCGGGCGCAGTCCTGGTACCTGGGCTCCGGCGGGACGCTGGGAGCAGGCAAGGCGCGCAGCGCCTCCGCCGACGAGTTCACCTGGAAGCCGAAGGCGCGCTCGGCGACGAGCTTCACCGGCGATGACAGCGGCGGGCCGGGAGGCCTATGGAACGCGACCCCCGCCTACCACTGGCAGGTGAACCCGACCGGGACCGCGGCGTCCTACGTGAGCGCGCCGCTGGCCGCCAACACGGTGGTGATCGGCGCCGGCGCCGTCCAACTGTGGGTCAAGGCGTCGACGCCGAGCGTCGACCTCCAGGCGACGATCTCCGAGGTCCGCCCCGACGGCAAGGAGACCTTCGTGCAGGACGGCTGGGTCCGCGCGTCGGAGCGCAAGCTGGACGCCGCGCAGAGCACGCTGCTGGCACCGGCGCTCAGCCTGCGCAAGGCCGACGTCGCGCCGCTCCCCGAGGGCCGCTACACCGAGGTGACCGTGCCCCTGTACTACGAGGGCCACGCCTACCGCAAGGGCTCGCGGATCCGCGTCACCATCGGTGCGCCTGGCGGCGACCAGCCGGTGTGGGCCTTCTCCGAGCTCAACCCGCACGGGACGGCCAAGGTCTTCGTCGCCCACTCGGCGAAGTTCCCGTCACGGCTCGTGCTCCCGGTGGTGCCCGGAGTCGCCGTGCCGACGGGATTGCCGCCATGCCCGGGCCTGCGGGGCGAGCCGTGCCGCACCTACCAGCCCTCGGCCAACCACGCCGTCGGGCTGTAGTCGACCCGGCGCGGGATCGCCTGCGTGACCGGCGGGCGATTAGGGTGACCTAAAGGCATTCTTACGTCGGTCGCCCCCCGAACGGGTAGGCTCCCCCGCGACGCCATGGGCCTCGACACCCCGACAACGGTTGCCGCGCCCTCGACGCCTGATGCTTCGCGCATCTCCGATCGAGTCGCGGACGTATCGCCCGATGCGCCGGGCGGCGAGGTCCGCGCGGTCAAGATGCCGCTGGTCGATCGCCTGGCCAGCGCGGTGGTCACCGGGGCGCCGCCCGTCCTGGTGCTGCTGGGCATGTGGCTGGGGTGGAACCACGGCCTGCTCATCTGGCAGGACCTCCTTGTGCTGGCGATCTTCTACATGGTCATCGGGTCGGGCATCACGGTCGGCTTTCACCGCCTGCTGACCCACCGCAGCTTCAAGACCCACCGGCTCACCCGCGCCGTCTTCGCGGCGCTGGGCTCGGCGGCAGCCGAGGGGCCGGTCATCGACTGGGTGGCCACGCACCGCAAGCATCACCAGTTCTCGGACGTGCAGGGGGACCCGCACAGTCCCCATCTCGACCACCGTGACGGCTGGCGCGGCCAACTCTCGGGCCTCGTCCATGCGCATGTTGGCTGGGTGTTCTCCGACATGGAGGTCGCCGACGAGACCCGCTACGCCAAGGACCTGCTGGCCGACCCGTGGATCCGCTTCGTGGACCGCACCTTCGTGCTGTGGGTGGTGGTCGGGTTGGCCGCCGCCTTCGGGCTCGGCGTGGCCCTGACCGGCACCGTCACCGGCGGGCTCACCGCCCTGCTGTGGGGCGGTGCGGCGCGCATCTTCTTCATGCACCACGCCACCTTCAGCATCAACTCCGTCTGCCACTACTTCGGCAAGGCCGCCTACGACACCGGCGACGAGTCAAAGAACGTCTTCTGGCTGGCCATCCCCACCTGGGGCGAGGCTTGGCACAACAACCACCACGCGTTCCCCACGTCCTACCGCCACGGGCTGGGGCGCTGGCAGCTGGACCCGTCGGCGGGGATCATCCGCCTGCTGGAGATGGCGGGCCTGGCCTGGGACGTGGTGCGGGTCGACCCGACCCGGCGCGAGCGCAAGCTCGCGATGCAGCAGGGCTGACGGCGCGCGGCGCGGCCGGCGGGCTAAAGTCCCGCGGCCTTGCCCTTCGCCAACACCGCACCGCTACGCCGCGAACTGGTCGCCGCGCTCCCGCAGCGTCCCTTCGCGGTGCGCTTCTGGGACGGCACCGAGGTGCCGGCGACCGATCCTGACGCGCCCACCTTCAGCTTCCGTTCTCCGGAGGCGCTCGCCCACGTCATCCGCGCCCCCGGCGAGCTCGGGCTCGGCCGCGCCTACGTCCTGGGGCTCGTCGAGACCGACGACATCGAGAAGTCGCTGCGCGTCGTGGACACCTTCGAGCCGCCGAGTCTCTCGCCCGGCCAGATGGCGCGGCTGGGCCTCGCGGTCATCCGCGCCTGCGGCCTGGTCAAGCCGCCGCGCCCGCCCGCCTCCGAGCTGCGGCTCACCGGGGAACGCCACACCCTCGGTCGTGACCGCCGCGCCATCGCCTACCACTACGACGCGGGCAACGCCTTCTTCGCGCTCTTCCTGGACCCGTCGATGACCTACAGCTGCGCCTACTTCAAGGGCGGCGCCGAGAACCTCGCCGACGCCCAGCAGGCCAAGCTGGGGCTCGTCTGCACCAAGCTCGCCCTGCAGGAGGGCGAGAGGGTGCTGGACGTCGGGTGCGGGTGGGGGAGCTTCGCCATCCACGCCGCACTGCACTACGGCGTGTCAGTGGTGGGCGTGACGCTGTCTGAGGAGCAGGTCAAGCTCGGCCGCGAGAAGGTGGAGGAGGCGGGCGTGGCCGATCGCGTGACCCTGCGCCTGGCCGACTACCGGGAGCTCAGCGCGGAGAAATTCGACGCCATCTCCTCGATCGGCATGGTCGAGCACGTGGGGGAGGAGCGCATCGACCTCTACATGCGCACCTTGCACGACCTGCTCGCTCCCGGCGGCCGCCTGCTCAACCACGGCATCGCCAAGCTCATGGACTTCGACACCGAGGACGAGGGCGCGTTCTCCGAGCGCTTCGTGTTCCCCGACGGCGTGCCGCTCCCCCTTAGCCGCATCACGCAGGCGATGGAGCGCACCGGCCTGGTCGTCCGCCATGTCGAGGGACTGCCCGAGGATTACGCGCGCACGCTCGCCTACTGGATCGAGAGCTACGAGGCTCGCTACGACGAGGCGGTGCGCCTCGCCGGGGAGGAGCGCGCCCGGGTGTGGAAGCTGTACCTGCGGGCCGCGCGCTCCGGCTTCACCACCGGGTGGGCGTCCGTCTACCAGGTGCTCGCGTCCAAACGCGCTTGATGCGATGGCGGCAACGCCCGCGCCCCAGTGCCGAGAGCTTAATATCCCAACATGACCAGGATCGTCTGTCAGCAGCTGGCGCCACGCATCGCCGACCTGCAGGCCAACCGGCGGCTCTCGCTCAGCGCCATCTCCGACGCCGTCTCGGCCGGGGCCGACGTCGTCGTCCTCCCCGAGCTCGTCACCTCGGGCTACGTGTTCGAGTCCGCCGAGGAGGCGGCGTCGGTGGCCATCGCCCCTGAGGATCCGCTGTTTGCGGAGTGGGCGGCGGCGGCCGGTTCGGCGGTGGTGATCGGCGGCTTTGCCGAGCGCGGCGAGGACGGGCTGGTCTACAACAGCGCGGCGGTCGTCGATGGCTCGGGCGTGATCGGCGTGTACCGCAAGGTCCACCTGTGGGACCGCGAGAAGCTGTGGTTCGCGCCCGGCGGTGAGCCGCCGCGGGTGTTCGATACGCCCGCGGGACGGATCGGCGTGCTCGTCTGTTACGACGTCGAGTTCCCTGAGATGCCGCGCATGCTGGCACTGGCGGGCGCCGAGCTCATCTGCGTACCGACCAACTGGCCCTACAGCGAGCGCCCCGACGGCGAACGCCCCGGCGAGGTGGTGATCGCCCAGGCGGCGGCGCGGGTCAACCGCGTGTGCGTCGCATGCTGTGACCGCACGGGCACCGAGCGTGAGCAGGACTGGAACGGCGGCACGAGCATCGTCGATCAGGACGGCTGGGTGCTGGACTCGCAGCCGGGCGTGGGATCCGCGAGCGCCACCGTCGACCTGGCCCGGTCACACGACAAGGCGTTCACCGAACTGGCCGACGCGATGGCCGACCGGCGCCCGGAGCTCTACGGAGCGGTGGGCCAGCCGGTGGCGCGGCCGGTCGCCTGAGACGCCCGGCCGCGGTCGGTTTCGGCGTCAGGAGGCCGAGGAGGCGGCTTCGGCCTCGGCGGGAGCGGCCTCGGGCTCTTCCGGGGCAGGCTCGGGCGCCGGGGTCTTCTCGGCCACGATGTGGGCGGCGACGGCGCCGATGATGCCGAGGGCGAGCGAGCGGAACGCCCACTTGGGGCCGTGCCACGTGGCGCCGATGGCGTCGTCGACGGACGGACTGCCGGGGCCCGTCTCGGCCAGGGCGAGGGCGACCGCGATGAGCACGAGGTTGTACTCATAGCCCTGGTTGGTGACCCACGGGCCGTTCTTGAGGTGGACACGGTTGATGGCGGTGAGCATGGTGGCGGTGAGAACCGATGCCGCGACGGGCGTGGCCGCGCCTGCCACCAGCAAGGCCCCACCACCTGCCTCGGCGGCGCCGGCGGCGAGCGCGTGGTGCTTGCCCGGACGAAGGCCGATGGTCTCGAAGAACTGGCCGGTGGCCTCGGGGCCGTAGCCGCCGAACC
Source organism: Solirubrobacteraceae bacterium (assembly GCA_036490435.1). Classification (GTDB taxonomy): domain Bacteria; phylum Actinomycetota; class Thermoleophilia; order Solirubrobacterales; family Solirubrobacteraceae; genus Palsa-465. The sequence goes on along the minus strand of DASXDW010000143.1, from coordinate 8,216 downwards.
AGCCAAACAGCTTTTGCGTCCCGTGGCCAATGAAGTAGCCACCGACGATGAGGCGGAGAATGAGGCGTCCAAGTTTCATGCGGCCGACCTTAGCAAACAGTTGCGGGCGCAACAACTGGACCGGGAGCGGGGGCGGGAGTAGGGTTGCGATTGAGGCCCAGGTCCGACCCAGGAGGAGAGGTATGAGCAGCACTGAGAAGGTGCGCCTGAACGTGAACGGCACCGAGCGCGAGCTCGAGGTGGAGCCGCGGCTGCTGCTCGTCCACGCCCTGCGTGACCAGTTGGGGCTGACCGGGACCCATGTCGGTTGCGACACGTCCAACTGCGGAGCTTGCACCGTCCACATGGACGGCCAGGCGGTGAAGTCGTGCACCGTCCTCGCGGTCCAGGCCGATGGCGCCGAGATCACGACGATCGAGGGCATGGGCACCGAGGACAACCTGCATCCCATGCAGGAGGCGTTCTGGAACAACCACGGCCTGCAGTGCGGCTACTGCACACCCGGGATGATCATGTCAGCGTCCGCTTTGTTGGCCCGCAATCCGAATCCGACCGAAGAGGAGGTCCGCCACGGGCTGGAGGGCAACCTCTGCCGCTGCACCGGCTACCACAACATCGTCAAGTCGGTCCTGGACGCGGCGTCGAAATCAGGAGCCCAGGCATGAGCGTCACCGATGCTGCGCCGGCCGGCCACGTTGGCCGCAAGCTGCGCCGCAAGGAGGACCCGCCCCTGATCACCGGCCGCGCGCGCTACGTCGACGACATCGCGCTTCCGGGCCAGCTGTGGGCGTCATTCGTGCGCTCTCCCGAGGCCCACGCCAAGGTCCTCTCCATCGATACCTCGGAGGCGGCGGCCCGCGACGGCGTGTCTGCCGTGTTCACCGGCGAGGACATGAGCGACCTCGGCGGTCCGCTGCCCATGGCCTGGGTCCCGCCCGGCGTCGAGGTCAACAACCCTGAGCATTGGCCGCTGGCCCGCGGTGTGGTCCGCCACGTCGGCGACCCGGTGGCGGTTGTGGTCGGCGAGGACCGCTACGCGGTTTCCGACGCCGTCGAGGACGTCGTCGTCGAGTACGACCCGCTGCCCGCGATCGTCGACCCGGAAGCCGCCATTGCCGGCGCTCCGTACGTGCACGACCAGTTCGCCACCAACCAGGTCCATCAGTGGTCGCTGGCCGGCGGCGATGTCGAGGCCGGCTTCGCCGACGCCGACGTCATCGTCGAGCGGCGCGTGGTCAACCACCGCATCGCCGGCGCCCCCATCGAGTGCCGCGGTGTGCTGGCCGACTACCGCGCCGGATCGCTGACGCTGTACACCTCCACCCAGGTCCCCCACTTCGTGCGCCTGTTCATGGCGCTGCTGCTCGGACTCGGCGAGGACCACGTCCGCGTCGTCGCCCCCGAGGTCGGCGGCGGCTTTGGCCAGAAGCTCCAGGTCTACGGCGAGGAGCTCTTCGCCTGCTGGGCCTCGCGCAAGCTCGGGCACCCGATCAAGTGGATCGAGACGCGCTCGGAGAACATGTCGGTGGCCCACCAGGGCCGCGACCAGATCTCCCACGTGCGCATGGGCGCGAAGCGCGACGGCACGATCACCGCCTTCCACGTCAAGATCCTGGCCGACTTCGGGGCCTACAACATGATCCTCACGCCGCTGATCCCGACGCTGGGCGCGTTCGTGATGGGCGGCTGTTACAAGATCCCCAACGTCCAGACCGACATCACCGGGGTCTTCACCAACAAGTGCCCCACCGATGCCATCCGGGGCGCGGGCCGGCCCGAGGCCACCCAGATGATCGAGGTCACCGTCGACCAGCTCGCCCACGAGCTCGGGATGGACCCGCTGGAGATCCGGCGCAAGAACTTCATCCCCAAGGAGGACTTTCCGGCCGCGACCGCCACGGGCGTCGTCTATGACTCCGGCGACTACCACAAGACGCTCGACCGGTTGATGGAGCACGTCGATGTCGCCGCCTTCCGCGCCGAGCAGGCGAAGCTGCGCGAGCAGGGCATCTACCGCGGCATCGGCTTCTGCACCTGGACGGAGATCTGCGGGCTGGCCCCGAGCCGGATCACCGGTCCCAACGGCGTCGGGGTCCAGGCCGGGCTGTGGGAGTCGGCGATGGTCCGCGTCCACAACACCGGCGCGGTCACCGTCTACACCGGGACCTCACCGCACGGCCAGGGCCTGGAGACCGCGATGGCCCAGATCACGGCCGACAAGCTGGGCGTCGACCCGTCGGTGGTGGAGGTCATCCACGGTGACACGTCGATGGGCCCCGAAGGGCGCAACACGTACGGGTCACGCTCGCTGGCCACTGGCGGCGAGGCGGTGGCCAAGGCCACCGACAAGGTGGTGGCCAAGGTCAAGGCCATCGTGGCCGCCGAGCTGGAGGCCGCGCCGGAGGACATCGAGGTCGCCAACGACAAGTTCTCGGTCCGCGGCTCGCCCGACAAGGGCATGGCGCTGGCCGACGTCGCCGGGGTCGCCTACATCGGGGCGGTACCCGAGGGCATGGAGCCGGGGCTGGAGGAGACCACCTTCTATGACCCGGAGAACTTCGTGTTCCCGTTTGGAGCTCACGCCTGCGTGGTCGACGTGGACCCCGAGACCGGCAAGGTCAAGGTGGTCCGCTACGTCGCCGTCGATGACTGCGGCAATCCGATCAACCCGCTGCTGATCGAGGGCCAGGTCCACGGCGGTGTCGTCTTCGGCATCGGCCAGGCCCTGTATGAGCGGGTCTACTACGACGAGAACGGCCAGCTCACCACCGGCACCTTCGTCAACTACGCGATCCCGACGGCGGCCGAGATGCCGTCGTTTGAGACCGACGGGACGGTCACGCCGTCGCCGGTCAACTCGCTCGGGGCCAAGGGTGTCGGCGAGGCCGGCACCATCGCCGCCTCCGCGGCGGTGACCAACGCCGTGATCGACGCGTTGCGGCCGCTCGGCGTCGACTACATGAACATGCCTCTCAGTCCCATGCGGATCTGGGAGGCCATCAACCAAGGACAGGGCGCGAGCCCGGAGGGAGGCCCGCAGTCATGATCCCCGCCGCGTTCGATTACACGGCACCTGAGTCGCTCCAGGACGCCATCACGGCGCTGGTGGATGGCGGCGAGGATGCCAAGCTCATCGCCGGAGGCCACTCGCTCATCCCGCTCATGAAGCTCCGCCTGGCGGCGCCCTCGCTGCTGGTGGACCTGCGCAAGGTTCCGGGGCTGCACGGAGTGGAGCGCCAGAACGGTCATTGGCGCGTCGGTGCCCTGACCACCCACACCACGCTGCACACGTCAGACCTGGGCATCGCCTCCACCGTGGCGGGGACGATCGCCGACATGCAGGTGCGCAATCGCGGGACGATCGGCGGCTCACTGGCCCACGGCGACGCGGCCTCCGATCTGCCGGCGGCGATGCTCATCTGCGAGGCCGAGGTCACGTTGCAGGGCCCTGACGGCCAGCGGAGTGTGGCCGCGGCGGACCTGTTCAAGGGCTACATGACCACCGACGTGGGTGAGCACGAAGTGCTGACCGAGATCCGGATCCCGGCGCTGGAGGGCTGGGGCTACGGCCACCAGAAGTTCAACCGCCGCTCCGAGGACTGGGCCATGGTCGGCGTGTGCGCTGTCGTCAAGGCGTCGGACGGTGGATGCGAGGACGTTCGCATCGGGCTCACGCATATGGGCTCGGTGCCGCTGCGGGCGACCGCCGCCGAGGAGGCGCTGCGCGGCCAGGAGCTCACGGCCGAGAACATCGCCAAGGCGGCCGAGCAGGCAGCGGAGGGAACCAATCCGCCGACCGATCTCAACGCCTCGACCGAGTACAAGCACCATCTGGTCCGGGTCCTGACCCGCCGGGCGATTCGGGACGCCGTTGGCGCCGGATAAGATCGAGGGCAAGATGACGCTCGCGGCGCTTCAGTCAGTGAGGGCCGCGAGCGAGGTCCTCGCGGGTCAGGGATATCTCGCGGATCGCCCGCTGGCGATGGCCGTTCACCTTGCCGTGGTGCTCGAGCAGCCGCTGTTGTTGGAGGGCGAGGCGGGTGTGGGCAAGACCGAGGTGGCCCGCGCGTTGTCGTCGGCCATCGGGGCCAAGCTCATCCGCCTGCAGTGCCACGAGGGCATCGACCTGCACCACGCCGTCTATGACTGGGACTACTCGCGCCAGCTGCTGGCCCTGCGCGCCACCGAGCAGGGCGTCGACGAGGGCGAGCTGTTCTCCCGGCGCTTCCTGCTGCGCCGTCCGCTCCTCGAGGCGCTGGAGTCTGGTCCCGACGCGCCCGTCGTGCTCCTGATCGACGAGATCGATCGCGCCGACGACGAGTTCGAGGCGTTCCTGCTCGAGTTCCTGTCTGACTTTGCGGTGACCATCCCCGAGCTGGGGACGATCACCGCGGCGCGGCGCCCGATCGTGCTGCTGACCTCCAACCGCACGCGCGAGCTGCACGACGCGCTGAAGCGGCGCTGCCTCTATCACTGGATCGACTACCCGACCCCCGAGCGCGAGCGTGCGATCGTGGCGGCGCGCCTGCCCGGCGTCCCGGAGGCGGTCGCGGCCCGCGTGGTGGAGGCGGTGTCCCGGCTGCGCTCGCAGGGCGATCTGTACAAGCTCCCGGGCGTGGGGGAGACGATCGTGTGGGCGCAGGCGCTGCTGGCGCTGGGCGATGAGGCGTCGCTGGACGAGACGCTCGGCGTCGCGTTGAAGGTTCACGAGGACGTCCTGCGCGTGCGCGAGCGCGGGGTGCTGGAAGGTGTCTGACCCGGCACCGGGCGCGGACTCCGGCCTCGCGGTCTCACTCGAACCGCTGGCTGACGGGATGGTGGAAAAGCTCGGCGACCTCACCGCCGTGCTGCGCGCCCAGGGGACGCGTGTGGGGGTGGGGGAGCTTCTGGCCGCGGTGCGCTCGCTGGAGGTCGTGGACTGCGCGGCGCGCGACGATGTGCGCCTGGCGCTGCGGGCGGTGTTGTGCTCGCAGCACATCGACCTCGAGCGCTTCGATCTGGCGTTCGTCGCCGTCTTCGGGGACGGTTCTGTGCCGGAGAGTGACGGGGTGGATCCGTTGGGCGCGCTCGGCCACATCCAACGTCCGGCGCCCGTGATGGGGCTGTCTGATCCGGGGGGCGCCGTCGCCGACGAGGATGCCGAACTGGTGCCGGCGGCGTGGAGCGATGTGGAGCTGTTGCGTGAGAAGGACTTCGCGCGCTACACCGAGGCCGAGATGGCGGTGGCCCGCGAGCTCATCGCCCGGCTGGCCCGGCGCCACCCGACGCGGCTGTCGCGGCGCACGCGCCCCTCGCGTCGCCGTGAGCACGTGCCCGACCTGCGCGCGACCATCTATGCGTCGCTGCGGACGGCCGGGGAGCCGGTGCACCGCCGCTGGCGGGCGCCCACGGTGCGTCCTCGGCAGGTGGTGTTGGTGTGCGACGTCTCGGGGTCGATGGCGCCCTACGCCCGGATGCTGCTGCAGTACATGCACGCCTGCGTGGCCACGCGACGGCGGGTGGAGGCGTTCGCCTTCGGGACCCGGCTGACCCGCATCACCCAGGAGCTGGCGGGACGCGACCACGACCGGGCCCTGGACCGTGCGGCGGCGGCGGTCATGGACTTCTCAGGCGGGACCCGCATCGGCGCGGCCATCGCCGAGCTCAACCGCGTGCACGGCCGGCGCATCGGCCGTGGCGCGGTGGTCATCGTCCTGTCAGACGGCTGGGATCGCGGCGAGCCCGAGCAGCTCGACGTCGAGATGGCGCGGCTGCGGCGCGCGGCCTACCGGCTGGTGTGGCTCAACCCGCTGGCGGCCCACCCCGACTACCAGCCGCTGGCTCGCGGGATGCAGGCGGCGGTGCCGCACACCGACCGGCTCCTGGCGGGCAACTCGCTGGCCTCGCTGGAGGAACTGGCCACGATCCTGGAGGAGATGTAGCCGTGGCGGATCTTGAGTGGGTGCAGACCTCGGAGCTGCACGGGCCGGCGTTTGAGGGCGTCGGCGATCCGCCGCCGCGGCTGGTGCTCTTCGGGGCGGTGGAGCTGTCGGCGGCGCTGTCGCGGCTTGGGCACGCGCTGGGCTGGCGGACCTACGTGGTGGACCCGCGCGCGCAGTATCTGCAGGCGGACCGGTTCCCCGACACCGACGAGCTGATCTGTGCCTGGCCCGAGGAGGCGTTTGAGCGCCTCGGCGGGATCGACTCTCGGACCGCGGTGGCGGTCTTGACCCACGATCCGGTGCTCGACGACCCGGCGCTGGTCATCGCTCTGCGCGGGCCCGCGATGTTCGTGGGCGGGATGGGCTCGCGGCGCACCCAGGGCCGCCGGCGCGAGCGGCTCATGGAGGAGCACGGGCTGAGCGAGGAGGAGGTGGGGCGGCTGTCGGGCCCGATCGGCCTGGACCTCGGCGCCCGCACCGCTCATGAGACCGCGCTGTCGATCCTGGGCGAGATCGTGGCCGTGGCCCACGGCCGCGACGGTGGCCGGCTGTTGACGGCCGAGGGGTCGATCCGGGAGGCCCGGGCCTAGGTGGCGGTTGCCGGGCTCGTCCTCGCCGCCGGGGCCGGTACGCGGTTCGGCGCCTCACCCAAGCAGCTCGCCGACTTCCACGGGCGCCCGCTGCTGGAGTGGGCGGTGCGGGCACAGTGCGACGTGGCCGAGCTTTCGCGGGTGGTGGTGGTCCTTGGCTCGTCGGCGGCGGCGATTCGTGAGGGCGTGCGGTTTGGGCGGGCCGAGACCGTGGTCTGCGACGAATGGGCGTCGGGCCAGGCGTGGTCGCTGCGACGAGGTGTCGGGGTCCTGGGTGCGGATGGCGACGTGTCGCAGGTGATCGTCACCCTCGGCGACGCCCCACTGGTCACGCCCGAGGTCATCCGGATGTTTGTCGGGCAGCCACCGCGCGCGCGGGCCGTGTACGGTGGCCGCCCCGGGCACCCCGTGGTGCTCGGCCCGGAGGAGATCGTGGCGCTGACCTCGCTGCACGGCGACGAGGGCGCGCGGGGCCTTCTCCGGGGCGGGCCGAAGGTGGAGGTGGGACACCTATGCTCCGGACGCGACGTCGATACCCCCGAAGACCTGGAGGAGGTCCGCGATGAAGCTAGAGCAGTCATTTGAGGTCGCCGCGCCCCTGGACCAGGTCTGGGCGGCGTTGATCGACGTCGAGCGGATCACCCCCTGCCTCCCAGGCGCCGACCTGGGCACCCGCAACGACGACGGCACCTACGACGGCAGCTTCCGGGTCAAGATCGGCCCGACCGCGGCAGTCTACGCCGGCACTCTCGCCGTCGAAGCGGTCGACGAGGCCGCACACACCACGACGTTGCAGGCGTCCGGCACCGACCGCCGGGGCCAGGGCGGGGCGAGGGCCACCGTCGTCTCGGTTGTCAAGGAGGGAGGCCCGGGCACCACCGTGGTCGAGGTCTCCTCCGATTACACGATCACCGGCCGCCTGGCCCGCTTTGAGCGCGGCGGGATGATCGACGAGATCGGCGCCCGACTGCTCACTGAGTTCGCCGCTGCGCTGCAGGCGATGCTCACCGGGCCGGGCGAATACGAGACCTTCGTGGGCATGCCGGCGGTGTCCGCGGCATCGAGCGCGGCCAAGCCCGAGTCCGAAGCGGAGAAGTCCAGGCGCAAGCCGCGCAAGGATCTGGCGGCAGCGGCGGAGAAGGTGGCCGCGGCGTCACAGCCGCCCGCGGCCGACGCGGAGCCCGAGCCCGTCGCCGCGGAGCCCGAGCCCGTCGCCGCTGAGCCGGAGCCCGCTCCGCCGGAGCCCATGGAACCGGAGCCGGACGCCGAGGATCTCCCCGACCTGGCCGTCGAGGCCGCGGCCGAAGAGGAGTTGGCGGAGATCGTGCCCGAGGCGTCCGAGGAATCCGAGCCGCCCCAGGCCGAGGTCCCGCCGCCCCCGCCCGAGCCCGAGGTCGTCCCGCCGGCGCCCGAGCCGGTCCCCGAGCCCGAACCCGGGCCGGCTCCGGAGCCGGAGCCGACACCGCCTGTGCCGGAGCCGACGCCGGCCCCGCCGCTGCCAGAGCCGCCACCGGCCCCGGAGCCGCCACCACCACCGCCCCCGACCCCGGAGGCCGAGCCACTCGACGGCCTGGCTCTCATCCGCACGGTGGTCATCGATCGCGTGAAGAGCAACCCGGTGCCGATCGTGGCCCTGCTGCTCGCCTTCGTGCTCCTGCGCCGCAGGCGTCGTCGGAGCTAGAGCCCGCGCCTCGCCAGGCACCGC
>DASXDW010000136.1:0-3089 GCA_036490435.1 Solirubrobacteraceae bacterium | reverse complement strand
CGACGGCATCGCCGTGATAGAGGTAGAGGCTGCGCCGCCCGGGGACGTCCTCGAGCAGCACCCGCATCGCCTCCTGGAAGACGTCGAAGTCGCGCGGGTACTCGACGCTGGCGTTACGCACCAGCGCCGGCTCGTCGACCTGCACCCATGCCGCGCCGGCCGCGGCCAGCGCGCGCAGCTCCTGGTTGAGAGCGCGGGCCAGCTCCAGCGTCACCTCCCGCATCTCGCGCCCGCCCAGGTCGGAGAGCGCCGCGATCGTGCAGGGTCCGGTGACGACCGCCTTGACCGGCCGGCGGGCGTGCTCGATGGCGAAGAGCAGGTCCTCGGCCAGGATCGGTCCCCGCCAGGCGATCTCGCCGGTCACCCGCGGCAGGCGGAAGTAGGTGTTGCTCTCGAACCAGCGGACCAGGCCCGTGATCTCGAACCCGTCGAGGGCGCCGGCGATCCGGGTGATCGGATCCTGCCAGCGGATCTGCCCGTCCGTGATCAGGTCCAGGCCGGCCTGCTCCTGTTCCTCGATGGCGGCCTCGGTCATGGCCGCCGCCGCCTCGGCGATCGCCTCGGGGCCCACCTCCCCGCGATCCACCTTGGCGATGGTCTGGCGCAGCCTCTGCTGCCCGGGCCCGTCGCCCACCTTCGGGTAGTGGCTGACCGCTGTCGCCACCACCCGGCTGGTCGCGCTCGTGTTGTCGCGCACTCGCGTCCTCCTATGGCGTTGTGCGGCGGGGCGGTCTCCTGGCTTGGGGCTCATCGCCACCGTCCGCCTTCCCGGGAGCGGGCTCCCAGTGGCCTCCGGACGGTCGCTCCACCCTCACAGTTGCGCGACAGCGCCGGATTCCCACCGGCTTCCCTGCTATCCCACCGCTATCGGTCGATGTCGCTGCCCATTATTCACGGTGGCGCCAGACGCCACCGCCGGATCGGACCCGACCCCCGACCGCACGCCGGAAAGTCAGGGTTGGCACTCCCTTCAGACCCAGCATGGTGCCGAACTCGTTAGAGTCCCGGGCGTATGGCGAGGGAGTTGCCCACCGGGCCTCGGGAGGGGGGTGGACCCGGTGAGGGTGAGGGAAAGGATCAGCCAGAACGGCCCAACGCCCAGGACCTGGAACGTGAAGCCGCCGCCCTGCATCAGGCGTTCGGCGCTGATCTCCAGGAGCGACGCCAGAAGAGCGCCTCAGGCCTGGGCTTGTCGGCCGAAGACGTCGGGAGTCCTCGCCGAGAGATTCGACTGGGACATGAAAGCGCTGGTCAGATCGAAGCGACAGCAGGGAGAGCGGCTTCCGGAGGCTCTCGAGTCCTTTCGGGCCGATGAGGAGGCTTCGGCAGAGGTTGCTGAGCCAGCCCACGCCGACTCATCCGATGACGAGGAGACGGCGGACCGCCGCGCGGCCATCCTTAATCGGGAAGTCCAGATTGGTCAGCGCGTGACCGACTTCCTAGACGCGAATGAACGGGCTGGCGGTCACACTCTGGCTGTCCACGTCGGCCAAGGAACCGAATTTCTCGAGTCCCGAGCGAAGTCACTTAGTACTGGCGAAGCATCGGCTTTCTTTGATCGGGTCCATGCAGAGGCGGCGCTGAGTAAGACACTGTCCGACCATGAATGGTCAAACGCCATCGACAGCTGGCTGGAAGGTAACAGGCCGGATAGCAAACGGCTCGTCATCAGAGCGAATGTGTCCGATGCGGTCGGGATTGTGGTCGATAAGTCCGGCGAGGTTCACCCCCCGTCAAGAATGCTCGTCGTCCTTCGGCGCGTCGACGATAGCTACAGGATCCACACCGCATACTTGGATAGGAATCGAGATGACACGTGAGCAATGGGCGGCCAAGTTCGCTATCAGAACGCCGCAGAATCCCATAGTTGGGCTGATCGCTGGGTATTTCAATGCCGATTGGGAGTTGGACTTCCCCTCGCAGCGCTGGCAAGACGTCACGGCTGAGTTCGTGAGAGAGGAGCCAGCGGACGCTGTCAAGGCAGTGGTCGACGAGCTCGATCAATTGATCAAATCTGACCTGAACGAAGCGGACCTGCATTGGCTTCTCAGGGAACTGGGATCCGGCATACTGCCAGAGAAGATCGGCCTCGGAAACCGCCAGTGGCTCGGCGATCTCCGCTCTGATCTTGAACGCCTAGCCTCCTGACACGTCGTTGAGACGGGGATGCCGGGACTTGGCCCTGCCCTAGCGCGGCTGCTTCCGGAGGAGCTCAGACGCACCGGCGCCCCCGTCCAACCCACATCGCGGCTCTCTGCGGCGTAACCGGCCGCAATCCTGCTCGTGCCGCACTTGATCAACAGTGCCGTATCGGGCCTTGAACGCCGCCCATTCACGCTGGCCGAGTCCAGCCGAGCTCGGTCGAGACGTATGTGAGTTCGGTGAACTCCTCCAGACCCTGACGCGCCCCCTCCCGGCCGAGACCGCTCTGCTTGACCCCGCCCATGGGCGAGAAGGAGACCGAGGGCAGGGCGTTGTTGAGGCCCAGGATCCCGGACTGGATCCGGTCCTGCATGCGGATCGACCGCTCGAGATTGGAGGTGTAGACGTAGGCGGCCAGGCCCATCTCGGTGTTGTTGGCCCTCTCCACCAACTCGTCCTCGTCGCCGAAGCGGAAGACACCGGCGGCGGGCCCGAAGACCTCCTCGCTGCCGATCCGAGCGTCGTCGGGCGCGCCGACGACGAGCGCGGGGGCCATGAAGGCACCGTCGAGATCGTCGCGGGTACGAGTCGCGAGCTCGCCCCCTCGTCCGAGGGCGTCCTTCACGACATCGACTACGGCGTCCCGCCGCTCGGCGTCGATCAGGGGGCCGAGGTCCGGATCCTGATCGCCGAGAGGATCGCCGACCTTCATCGCGTCTATTCGGGTCGCCAGCCGCTCGGTGAACTCGTCGAAAACGGAGCCCTCGACGAAGAAGCGGTTGGCGGCGATGCAGGACTGGCCGTTATTGCGGAACTTGGCGGCCATCGCCCCCTCCACGGCGCGATCCATGTCGGCGTCGGCGAAGACGATGAAGGGCGCGTCCCCGCCCAGCTCGAGCAGCGGCCGGACGATGCGCTGCGAGGCCTGCTTCATGACCAGGCGGCCG
>DASXDW010000115.1:0-9541 GCA_036490435.1 Solirubrobacteraceae bacterium | reverse complement strand
CATCCTGCCCGGCATCACCCGCGCGGACCGGCTGGCCGCCGATCCGTCCGCGCGTGAGCAGCCGATCTCGCTGGAGCGCCTTCGACAGGCGGCCGGTGTGTCTGTCACCTCGTCGATCGCCGGGCTGCGCGCGGCGCGGCTTGCCGAGCCGGCATAGGCCTCGGGCGTACCCTGTGTGGGGTGAGCGTGGCGTTCCTTCTCACCTCGCTGGTCATCGTCGCGATGCCCGGGACCGGAGCACTGATCACGCTGTCGGCCGGCCTGTCCCGGGGCGCTCGCGCCGGCGCCATCGCCGCGCTCGGCTGCACGCTCGGCATCGTCCCGCACCTCATCGCCGCCGTCACCGGAACCGCCGCGCTGCTGCGCGCCAGCGGCGTGGCGTTCGACGCGCTGCGGATCGCCGGGGTCGCCTACCTGCTGTTCATGGCGATCGTCACCTGGCGCGATCGGAGCGAGCTCGTCGTCGCCGAGGAACAGCCCGCCCGCTCGCCGGCGCGGGTGATCGGCTCGGCGATGCTCTCCAATCTCCTCAACCCGAAGCTGACCGTCTTCTTTTTCGCCTTCCTGCCTCAGTTCGTGCCGCCTCGCGCGCCCCACGAGCTGGCGCGGCTGCTGATGCTGAGCGCCGTGTTCATGGCGATGACGTTCGTCGTGTTCGTCATCTACGGCGTCGCCGCTTCAGCCCTCCGGCGTCACGTCATCGAGCGCCCGAAGGCCATCCAGCGCGCGCGGCGACTGTTCGCCGCCTCGTTCGTGGGGCTGGGCGTCAAGCTGGCCACGACGTCTCGTTGACGGCCCGCGCAGGCTGAGCACGTTTGCGGGATGTGCCAGTCTCCGCGCGTGGCGTCGGAGAGCGCGACCAAACCGGTCCCCGCGGTCGAGCGATTCGCGGAGATCATGGATGCCCTGGCCCAGGACTCGCGACCGCGGGGGATCTCGGAGCTCGCGCGCGAGGTCGGTCTTCCGCGCAGCACCGTCCACAGTGTGTGTCACACCCTTGCGGAGCTGGGGATCCTCGATCGGCTCAGCAGCGGGGAGTTCACGGTCGGCACCAGCGTGTTGTCATGGTCGGCGGCGTTCGAGAGCCAGAACAATCTCAGCCGGGTGTTCGCCAGCCTGGGCGACCCGCTGCCGGAGCGGGTCGCGCTCAACGTCTCGATTCTCAGCGGTCCCGAGGTCATGTACGTGGGACACCGTGAGGGCGCCGACCCACTGGCCGTCCGGTTCCGGGACGGGCTGCGCTTCTGGGCGCCCCACACCGCAACCGGGAAGGCGATCCTGAGCACGATGCCCGACGAGGAGGTCATCGCTCTGCTCGGCGAGCATGTCTGGCCGCAGGCCCCGGCGCCGAACAGCCTCGGAAACGTCGACGACCTGCTGGGGGACCTGGCTGAGACTCGCCGGCGCGGCTACTCGCTCGACAACCGCGAGCTGAGGCCGTCGCTGGTCTCGTGCGGGGCGCCGGTGTTCAGCGGCGAGTCCGGCGCTCGCGCAGTGGCCGGCGTGTCGACCGCGATGGTCGCGGGCCGGCCGCCAAGCGACGTCGAGGCTGCCGGCGAGGCGATCGCCCGGTTTGCCGCAGAGTTCTCCCGGCGTCTCGGGGCCTCGCCGCGACGCGGAGCGTGAGCGGCGCCGGGGTGGTTCGCCTGCCCTTGACTCGCTGTGGCACCGTTCCGGTAGTGCTTGATCTCAGCCAGTCATCTGAACGCGGTGCCTCCAAGCCCGTTCCGGCGCTGGTGCGCGTCAACCGGATCCTCGAGGCGATTGCGCGAGCTGACGGTCCCCGGGGCAGCTCGGAACTCGCGCGGGAGCTGAACCTTCCGCGCAGCACCGTGCATGGCCTGTGCAACACACTGGCCGAGCGCGGAATCCTCGCCCGGGAGCGTGGCGGATTCGAGATCGGACCGCACGTGCTCACCTGGGCCAACGCGTTCAAGACACAGAACAGCCTCGGTGCGGCGTTCACGTCACTGGCCGAGGCGATCGATCGCCCGGAGGCGGTCAACCTCGCGGTGCTCAGCGACCTCGACGTGATGTACGTGGGCTGCCGCGCGGGCACCGACGTCATCCGCATCTCGTTGCGCGAGGGCACTCGTCTGCCGGCGGCCTACTCGGCAACCGGCAAGGCGATGCTCGCCACCTACCCAGTCGACGAGGTCGACCGGATGTTCGCGGGCAGATGGCCCGAGCCGATGACGGAGAAGAGCGTGCCATCCATCGAGCGACTTCAGGAGGAACTCGAGGAGGCACGGGCTCGTGGCTACTCGATCGACGTTGGGCAGCTCCGCGATGTGTGGGCGGGATGCGGTGCGCCGGTGTTCGCCGCAGGCTCGGGCGACCGCGCCGTCGCCGGAGTCACTATGGCGATGGTCGCCATGTACGCCACGCCGAAGGCGATGCGGGATCTCGGTGAGGCCGTGAGAGATCTCGGTGCCGAGCTGTCCCGGCGGCTCGGCGCACAGCTGAACTGAGTTCTCAGCCGCCAGGCCTCGGGCTGCCGCCGGGTGCCCTCTGGTGCGCGCCCGAGGTCGGCCAGATCGCTGACCGCACGCATGCGGTCGCTTGACCCCTGGCTCAAGCGTCTGGTAGCTTGCTGTCAGCCCATTGGACAGTGTTCAGCCCGCTGAACACAACGGAGAGAGGAAGACCTGATGGACGCCCGCAGGACCGCGCCCTCAGCCCTGGCCGATGACCGGGTTGCCGTCATCGATCGGGTTGGCCGTCCACGACAGTTGTCGCCGCTGGATCAGCCAGCGATCGCCGACCTGCCGGAGCGTGTCCTCATAGAGGCCGAAGCGCATCAGCCAGGCGCCGTCCGTCTCCCGTTCGAACAGCAGGAGGTCGGAGACCGCGGTCGCGTGATCGCCCTCGACCAGGATCGTGGAGTTGACGGTCGCATGCTTGCGAAAGAGCTCGGGTTGAGTCGCCAATTCTCCCTCGAGCATCTTCGCGAGAATCGTCGCTCGGCCTGCGGTCTCCCCGAACGTCGCCTCGTCAGTGAAGAGCTCGCTCCACTCGGTGAATCGGCGCTCGTCAAGGAAGCGGCCGAATTCGGCAAGCGTCCGACGGATTTCGTCCTGGCTACTCACGCTGTTTCCTTCCACGTCTGGGGGTTTACGTGACCAGTGACTCACTGGTCGGCGGGAATATATCCCAGTGGCGGGGTGACGAAGGAAATGCGAAGCGCGTACGCAGGGCGGTGGGTGTCATGTCACCTATCGGGATCGTGTGGCCCGGAGCCCAAACACTGCCGTATGTCAGATCACGTTGACAGTGCGGGAGTGACTGAACATGCAAGGAGAGGGATGATGTCCAAGCGCGAGGTCGGTGTGAGGTGCCTATGAGCGTTGACAAGCATGCGGTCCACCGTCGCAGCGGGTGGTGGACGGCCGCGATGCCGGCCGTGCTGGCCGCGGTCGCCCTCAGCCTGTCGGCCTGCGGATCGAGCTCCAGCGGCGGGTCGTCCGGTGGCGCATCCGGCGGGTCGTCGACGGTCGCCGGCACCTCGGCTGGGTCTGACCCGAGCGGCGGCAGTTCGTCGGCGGCCGTCTCACAGGCCAACGCGGCGATCCAGAAGGCGCTCGCAGTCCCGACGAAGATCCAGGAAACCGAGTCTGTGGGGCGCCAGTCCGGGAAGCTGATCTACAACGTATCCTGCAACCTCGCCATCGTTGGCTGCGGCGAGATCTCCGGGGAGGTTGGGGACGCGGTCAAGGCGCTCGGCGACAAGTTCGCTCGCTGCAATGCCGGCGCGACCGCGACGCAGGCGCAGAGCTGCTTCACCAACGCGGTCAACGCACACGCCGCCGCGATCGTCGTCAACGACGTGCCGGAGATCGGCAGCGGCAGCGGCTACCGGCAGGCCCAGTCGGCGCACATCCCGATCGTGGGGGCGTTCAGCGGCAACAACCTCAAGGGTGTCCCCGGGCAGGTGACACAGGCGGCGGAGAACGCGCCTCAGCTCGAGGCAAAGTTGCTCGCCGACTACGTGATCGCGAAGTCCGGCGGCAAGGCCCACGTCCTGTACATCAGCGAGAACCAGGACAACGACGGTGTGCTCCGCGGGAAGTCCTTCCTGGCGGAGATGAAGAAGTGCACCACCTGCCAGGTGACCACCGTCCTCACCAACCAGAACACGCAGACGACATCGGCGCCGCCGCAGATCACCGCCGCGCTGCAGAAGGACCAGTCGATCAATTGGGTCATCGGCAACCAGGACACCGTGTCCGCTCTCGCGGTGACCGCGATCGACCAGGTTGGGCGCCAGTCCTCGATCGAGGTGGGCGGCATGGACGCCGACCCGCAGAACATCCAGTACATCAAGCAGGGACGTGTGCAGGTCGTCGATGCGACGGTCGGTCAGGGCGAGGTGGCATATGCCGCCGTCTGGGCCGCCGGGCGCGTGATCGCCGGCCAGAAGGTGCCACTTGCCACCCCGGTCAACATCTGGCTGATCGACAAGAGCAACGTCTCAAGCGTCCCGAAGTCCGGCGTGTTTTTCGGACCGACCAACTATCAGAGCCAGTTCGGCGCTCTGTTCAAGTAGACGAGATCGCGGATGCTCATCGCAGAGGACATATCGAAGAGCTTCTTCGGGGTCACCGTTCTGGACAAGCTCAGCATGTCGATCAAGGACGGAGACGTCCATGCTCTCCTTGGTCACAACGGGTCGGGGAAGTCGACGTTCATCAAGGTGCTGTCGGGCTACTACGAACCGGATCGGGGTCCGGGAACCGTGCGGCTCGACAACGCCGAGATGAAGCTCGGCGATCCCTCGTCCAGTGCTGCGGTGGGCATCCGCGTGGTCCATCAGGGCCTGGGGGTGATCGGGTCGCTCACGGTGCTGGAGAACCTCCGGCTTGGTCCCCGCAACTACGACGCAAGACTCATGGGCAAGGTGGGCTGGCGAGCCGAGCGCCGGCGCGCTCGCGCGGAGCTGGCCGGGGTCGGTCTCGACGGGCTCGCACCTGATGAACTCGTCAAGCACCTCTCGCCCGTCGAACAGACCGGGGTGGCGATCGCGCGGGCGCTGCAGACCTCGGGCGGGCCGGTCCGCTGCCTGATCCTCGACGAGCCGACCGGGACGTTGCCGGACTCGGAAGTCGAGCGCCTGCTCGCGCTGGTGCAGGTGCTCCGCCGGCAACAAGTGTCGATCCTCTACGTGACCCACCGCCTGGACGAGATCCCGCGAGTAGCCCAGCACGTCACGGTTCTCCGGGACGGCAAGAACGTCGGCAGCGGTGCGGTGGAGGACTTCGATCAGCGCCGGCTGATCGAGCTGATCGCCGGCGCACGGCCCGGCGACGAGGGCTTCGTCCGCACGGAGCCGCGGATCAAGAACGCTGACGTCGTCGATGCGATGGGGGGCAGGCGCCAAGGACCGTCCGAGGAGTCGAGCCTCGAGCTGCGGAACGTGACCACCGAGAAGCTTCACGGGATCTCGCTGAAGGTCGCCCCCGGGGAGGTCGTGGGGATCGTCAGCCTCGTCGCCGCGGGCGTCGAGGACATCCCCAGGCTGCTGCGGGGCGATCAGGAATTCGATGGCGAGGTCGTGGTCGGCGGGCGCTCGGTGAAGATCCGCAGCCCCCACGACGGTCGGCGCAAGGGGGTGCTCGTGATTCCCGCGAGCATCCCGGAGAAGATCATCGAGGAGATGGGCGTCAGGGAGAACCTGACGCTCGAGACGCTGCGGCGCTTCTTCCGAGGAGGGCGCATGCTCGGGCGCGCAGAGCGTGGCTATGCCCGTGACCTGGCCGCGAGGCTTCAGGTGAGATATCCGGACCTGGACAGCCCGACCAAGCTGTTGAGCGGCGGCAACAAGCAGAAGGTCGTGATGGGCCGCGCGCTCACGGCACGCCCGCGGATCCTGGTCGTCGAGGAGCCGACCAACGGCGTCGACGTCTCCGGCACCAAGGACATCCTCGAGTTGCTGCGCGATGCCGGGGCCAACGGAACGACCGTCGTGATCTGCAGCACCGACATCGAGGATCTGATCACGGCGTGCTCACGGGTGATCGTGCTGGTCGGGGGAGTCCTTCAGACGGAGCTTCGCGGTGAGGAAATCGAAAGACAGCGCATTCTGGAAGAGGTTCACGGCCATGTCAGTTGATACCCAGCAATCCCCGGTGACGAAGGCCGAGGAGCACCCGAGCAAGACGCCCGCGAGCAGTCGCTTCCTCGCCGGGTTCACCGGCGTGCGCGACGGCGCGCCCGCGGTCGAGCGCTACGGCGGCGTCGCGTTGCTGATCGTCCTGATCATCGTGTTCAGCTTCACCTCGAGCCAGTTCTTCACGTCACAGAACTTCATCGGGATCGCCGGCAACCAGGCCGACCAGGGCCTGCTCAGCATTGGGCTGCTGTTCCCGCTCGCTTGCGGGGTGTTCGATGTCTCCGTCTCCGGGATCATGACGCTGTCGGTCGTCGCCGTGACCTGGCTGTTTCAGATCACGAACGGCTCGATGCCGATCCCGCTGGCGATCGTGATCGTGCTCGCCGCGGCCGTCGCCGCCGGCCTCATCAACGCGGGCCTCATCGTCAAGCTCGGCATCGACCCGTTCATCGCCACGATCGGGACCTCGTCGATCTTTGAGGGGCTCTCGCAGATCATGGGCAACGGCGAGACGATCACGATGCACATCCCGGCCGCGTTCGTCTCCTTCGGCGAGGCGAAGATCGGTTCGGTCCCGGTGGCGGTGATCATCACGCTGGTCGTCGCGATCATCGTCTGGTACATCCTCGCCCAGACTCCGGGCGGCCGGCTCATCTACGCGACCGGCGCCGCTCGGGATGCGGCGCGCCTGTCCGGCATCCGCACCAATCGGGTCCTGGCGTGCGCCTACATCGCCTCGGCCCTCGGTGCCGCGATGGCCGGGATCATCTTCGCGGCCCAACAGGGCGCCGGCGCGCCCGGCGTCGGACAGTCGTTCCTGCTGCCCGCGTACGCGACCGTGTTCCTCGGAGGCACCATCCTCAAGCCTGGCCGGTTCAACGTCTGGGGTCTGATCGTCGCGATCCTGATCATCGCCGTCGGGATCAACGGGCTCGAACTGCTGGGCGGCCCCTTCTGGATCCAGGACCTGTTCGAGGGCGGCGCGCTCATCGGGGCCGTCGCGTTGAGCACCGCGCGGTCGCGGCGCCGATGAGTGCCGCCATCGACGCGCCCCACCGCTTTCACCGTCACAACCCCAAGGGAGTATCCATGCCGCCGTTCGCGGAGCGACTGACGCAGTTCATCGATGACCTGAGCTGGGACGCCGTTCCGTCCAAGATCAAGGACAGTGCCCAGAACCGGTTGCTCGACGCCGTGAGCACGGCTATCGCCGCACGAAATGTCCAGACGACCCGGGCGCTGGTCGCCGCCGGCGCGGGGCTGAGCGGCGGCGCGTCAGGGGGCTGCACCGTCCTGCCCACCGGCGGCACAGCGCCGATCGGCCAGGCCGCGCTGATCAACGGGACCGCGGTGCACGCGATCCTGTTCGAGGACATCAACCTCTCGAGCTCGGACCATCCCGGCCCGGTGATCGTGCCCGCCGCGCTCGCGGCGGCGGAGGCAGCCGCGGTGCTCACGGGCCGAGAGGCGACGATCGGCGATCTGCTGCGGGCGGTGTTGGCTGGCTACGAGGTGCACCTCTGGCTCGGGCGCATCGCGGCGGCGGGCATCAAGGCCCGCAAGCTCCGGACGACCGCGATCTTCGGGACCGTGGGCGCGGCGGCGGCAGCCTGCGCGGCGCTCCGCACGCCCAGCGATGACACCCGCACCTCCCTGGTGTACGGGGCGAACTTCGGGTTCGGGTTCCTCGAGGGTTTCGCCCACGGCACGATGGAGCCCTACATCCAGGCCGGCGTCGCGGCTCAGAACGGCATCGTCGCCTCGCTCATCGGACGTGGCGGTGCCCAGGGCGCGACGACCCCGTTCGAGGGCGATGCCGGGTACTTTCAGGGGTTCGCCGACATCGCGCCCGACTCGGACCTGGCCGACTGGGGCGATTGGGGCATCACCGGGGTCACCGCCAAGCCGTACCCGATCAGCGGGGGCAAGATCGGGTCATGTGACAGCGCGCTGGCGGCATATCAGCAGGGCATCGATCCTGGCCAGATCGACCGGGTCGTCGGGTACCTGCAGCCGGGCGTGAAGGAGTTCCCCGGGGGAGACAACCCCGGGCCGTTCACCACGATGAACGAGGCGCAGGACAGCACGCAGTTCGTGATCGCGGCGGCACTCAGCGGAAAGCCGATGGGGTCGCTGCGCACGGTGATGGACGAGTTCGCCGACCCCGTCGTCGCGGACCTGGCCGGACGGGTCCAGCTCGTCAGCGAGCACGGCCGCGGGCTGATCGCCAAGGTCGAGGTGCACATGCGTGACGGGCGCGTCGTCGTCGGCGAGGAGGATCGGCGCGATCAGCAGTGGCCGACCGTTCAGACAATGGCCGCAAAGCTCGAGGATCTGACCCAGGGGTACTGGGGGCCCGGCCGCGCCGGGGCGGTGGTCGATGTCGTCTGCGGCGACACGGCGGTACCGGTGCGTGAGCTCAGCAGACTGCTTCGGGACTGACGCGATGCGCACATGGATCATCACGGGCGCCTCCCGCGGCCTCGGACGGGCGTTCGCAGAGGTCGCGCTCGAACACGGCGACCGAGTCGCGGCGACCGTCCGGAGCCGCGACACCGCCTCCGAACTCGCCGACCGGTTCGGCGACCGGGTCATGGTGCTCGAGCTCGACGTCACCGATCGCCCGGCGGTGCTCGCGGCCGCCGAGGAGGTGGCGGCCCGCTGGGGCCGCATCGACGTGCTCGTGAACAACGCGGGCTATGGGCTGGCCGGCGCCGTCGAGGAGGTGACGGAGGAGCTCGTCCGCGACCAGCTCGAGGTCAACGTGCTCGGCGCGTTGTGGTGCACCCAGGCGGTGCTGCCGTCGATGCGACGCGAGCGCGCTGGGCATATCTTCCAGATCTCAAGTGTCGGGGGAGTGACCTCGCAACCGAACACAGGCATCTACTGCGCATCGAAGTGGGCACTTGAGGGAATGAGCGAGAGCCTCGCGATGGAGGTTCAGAGCTTCGGCATCCACGTGACCATCGTGGAGCCCGGTCCGTTCCGGACCGACTGGAACGGGGACAGCATGCAACGCGCGCCGTTCCTGGCCGCATACGACGAGGTCCTGGCCGGCCGCCGGGAGGTCCTGTCGGGAGCGCATGCGCGGACTCAGCCCGGAGACCCCCGGCGTGCGGGCGAGGCGCTGCTTGCGCTCCTCGACGCCGACGAGCCCCCTTTGCGTCTGCTGCTTGGCAGCTTCGCCGCCGACCATGCGCCCGAGGTGGCCCGTGCCCGGCTCGAGGAGTGGGAGGCCTGGGACAGTCTGGCGCGCGGGGCGGACTTTCCGGCCCCCCCGGCGACCTAATCGAGGCTGTCCGGAAGACCGAAGCGCTGGAAGGTGCCGACCAGCCTCCGCTGGTCCATCGGCTGCTCGGGGAACCGCTCGTATGCGCCGGGCTCGGGTGCCTCGATCGAGCGGACGATGAACGCGGTGACGTCGCTGACCAG
>DASXDW010000099.1:0-28487 GCA_036490435.1 Solirubrobacteraceae bacterium | reverse complement strand
GCGAGTTTGTGCTCGACGATGTAGGGGATGATCCCCGGTGCGGGGAAGTTGGGCTGCAAGCTGGTCAGGTTCTCGCCTTCGTCGGGCGCGTGACGGCGACCTTCTCGCGCCGCGCGATCGCTCGCGCCCGCGAGAGCCCGGGTCAGGTCCCCCGGTCTGGCGTGGCCCGTAGGGCACACGAGGTGCTCGTTGTCGTCGTCAATACGCCGGTCACGAGCTCCGAGGTGGCACCGCCGCCCGGAGGCCAAGCCGACGATCAGCGGCGCCGGCCCACGGAGGTCATCTGGATCTGGGTCCGCGCGGGCGTCTACGGGCTGGGCACCACCGCCGGCCACGCGCGCGACCTTTTTATGCGTTGCGCGTAAAGGTGTCGCACGAGCCCGGGCTTTAGTCGATCAGGCCGGCCTACATGCGCCAGATGGCCAGGCGCCACATCACCACGGCGAACCCAAGAAGCACCGCGAGGTGGACGAGGTCCGCGTTCACATTGATCCCCAGCGACACGTCGCGCACCAGGTCACCAGCGCCGTGCTCACCCCGATGTTCCTGGTGGCCGACACCTTCTTCCCATCTCCACCCTCGACGACTCCGAATGGCTTCGCCCGCCTCGAGATCGTTCTTGTAGATCTCAATCGGCCGCCTGAGCGCCTTCAGACAGCAGTGGAAATGACCGCCGGGCTCGTGGGGGAACGACGTAATTACTGCGGCGCAGGACGAAGATGAACTCGTTGATGCCATTGTTGACGGTGTCCGTGATGGCAGGATTCTGTAGCTGGGCGGGGCTGGCGTTCATGGCGGTGCGGGTGGTGACGAAGTCCGCGATGGTGCGCTGCAGCGACACGAAGTGCAGTCCTGCCTGTCCCCCGTCGACGGTGTTGAAGTCGCGGCGTAGGATGATGGGCTTGCCGTGGCGACGGGCGCGCGCCGAGGTCTGGGCGTGCCCGATGACGCCGTAGTGGTTGATCGCCTGACCTAGCCGCTGCGGGTCGCTCTCAGCGTCGGTGGTGAAGTGCGCGGCCTGCGCGGGCGTGACCTGAGGCGCGTACATGCGCGCCACTCGCTCTCGCTCGCTGAGGCCGTCATACCAGCTGTCCAGTCGCAGCCGCATATAGCTGACATGCATGGTGGTTCCCCCCGCGAACGGCCCCCGCGCGATGGTGACGGCGTTCTCGGTGGCCTGGTTGCGACGCAGGCTGGACTTGAATCCCATGAACAACGGGGAGTTGGCGGGGACCGAGCGGCCCGATGGGATGCCGCCTGTCTCCTGATGCGCGGCGGGGAGACCGGTGCCCACGAAGCCGGTCCGAGTCTCGCGCCAGACGAGCGGACCGCTGACGGACAGCGGCCTGTCAGCGTCCGGGAGGGTCGCACCGTGGAGCAGTGCAGCCTCGACCTCGCGCAAGCGTCGCTCGTCATCACACGCTAAGTGCAGGCACAGGTCGTAGTCGTCGATTGCCGGAAGCTCGAAGTCCGAGAGCGCCCGGGCGGTGGCCACCGGGGACGAGGTCCCAATCGCCGCGAAGTAGCGTGGCGCCCACGCCGCCGTGAACAGCAGGCCTTTGGGCCCCCAGTGATACCGGCGCTCCAAGGTCCGCAACGCCGCCTCCAGGATCCGTGCGTGCCGGCGCGTCGGCCGGCCACGCACATCGAAGAACAGCAGCCGGTCATACCGAGGCGCGACGGAGTTGCCATCCTCGTCGCGGGTCAGGGTGGCGTTCCATGCATGCTGACGGGCAGGCAGTTCTGCGGGCTGCTCGCCAACGTCGACTAACGGCAACCGCGGCTGGCTGACGGAACGCGGGTCCTGCGGGTGCTTTGATTGCGCCCCCCGTTCGACTCCGACCGCGGCGCCGGCCGCCGCCACGGTCGCGCCGCCGATCAGAAAACGTCTCCGGGAGACCGCGCGCGAACCGAATCGCCCAGCCGGGCTCATGACGGGGGCGTCCAGTGGAAGGTGACGTTGACCCGGTGCGGTTTGAGCCACACCTTCTTGTACTCGATGTGCCGCGCCGAGACCGGAGGGCTGATGAGGAGGCTCAGGCTGTACTGGCCGGCGCCGGGGAGGCTGACGTTGTTGCCGTAGTGCGGGCCCATGTATTCAGAGAGCATCGGCCATTGGCGCTCGTCGTAGACCACCTTCCCGGCTTTGCGGATCGTCGCCCAGACGCTTGCGTACGGGATGGCCACGTTGGTTCGAGCATCGTTGAGCATCACCATCAGGTGAAAGCTCGTGTGCTTGGGCAATGGCACCTTCTGTTCGCGGGTCCCGTTGAAGATGAAGAAGGGGACCGCGGTCATCTCCTCGGCCGAGATCTTCATGTCCTGCCAGGTCGCGGTGGCTAACCGATGGATCGGGATCGGTGTGATCCCGTCGACCTTCATCGCCTTCGAGGACCCGCCCATGTTCATGCCCGAGCTCGTCGTGCCTGGGACCGTCGTCCCGGGGGTTACGGTGGTGACCGAACTGCTGGCTGAACTGCCGCAGCCCGTCAGGGCAACGCCCGCCACGCCGGCCACCACAAGCGACCACAGGCGAAAAGCGCTGCGAGAAATCCTCAGCATCTCACTGCTCCTTGAACGAAAGTGAACGCGCGGTCATGCCGCGCCGGCCCGAACCGCGACCGGACGTGTGAGAGGCCCCCAGATGCGCAGAGCTCAGATCAACTCAGTCCGAAAGCGGCGGCTCGCCAATCACACGAGCCTGATGCGAGCTAGGCGGGTGGCCCGCGACTGCTCCACCCAGCCAGGAGCGGGGCCGGGGTGAGGGTGAACGACCGCGACGATCGCATCGCGGCTGACTTTGGGAGCCGGGCGGCCCTTTGCGGTCGCGCGGCCCGGCGGGCGACGGCGTTGACAATCCAACGAGCGCCATGAAAGGCGGTGGCAAGCACCAGGCCGATGCACGCCGCCGCGGGAAGTGCCCACCAGCCTCCGTAGCCAAAGATCCCTGACAGGCCAGCAGGATGGCCGGCGGCGAACATGCCCTCGACGAGTTCCTGGCTGGCAAAGATCACCACCAACGCACCGGTGCACGCGGCCCACAGCGCAACCAGGGAGAGGCTGTATCGCTTCGCGGTCGTTTGCCGCGCGAACGCGCGACCCAGCCCGCGCAGGAGCCCACCGGCGGCCAGGGCGAGCAGCATGATCAGCCACGGGACCGCCGAGTGCAGGTATGAGTGGCCGGTGCGCTGCAGCTCGGGACCCGTGGCCGCGCCGTAGGCCAGCATGTAGCGCAGCTGGTGCACCGCGAACGCGGCCGGAGGAAGGAGCGCTCCCGACGCGGCACGCGCACCCACGAGCCGTGTCCGTCTCATCTCTCCTCAGTCTCGTAGGAGTCCGGGGCTGGTGGCGCGGGACGCCCCGCGTCCGCTTCGCCCTCGACGTGCGGGGTCGGCGGTTGAGCGTCCTCGTCGGTCGAGGTCTGGCCGGCCTTTCGCCACAACGCCAGGTAACTGGCCGCGATCGACTCCCGCGCAGAACCGATCTCGCTCAAAACTCGAGCCGCCCACTTACCTTCTTCCATGCGATGCACCTTACAGTGTAAAGTCGGACCATGCCGGACGCGAGCACGTCCTCGTCGCGACAGCGCCGCGGCTCCGCGGGCAAGCACCGACGCACGCCGCTGAGCCGACAGTCGATCGTCACCAGCGCCATCGCGCTCATCGAGCGCGAGGGCCCCGACGCCCTGAGCATGCGCCGCCTGGGCAAGCGACTCGGGGTAGAGGCAATGGCGCTCTATCACCACTTCACCAGCCGCGACGAACTGATCGCCGCGATCGCCGACGATCTCCTCGCCCCGCTCGACGAACTGCGGCCAACCGATGACTCGAGTGAGGCGTGCCGGCGGTTCGCCACGGCGCTGCGCAACGTCGCCGTCGAGCATCCGGCGACGTTCCGGCTCGTCGGCCTCCAGCCATTCGACTCCCCCTCAGCTCTGCGGCCGGTCGAGCGGCTGCTCCAGGTGCTCGTCCGCGACGGGTTTTCCCCCGCTCGCGCGCTGGCGATCTACCGCTCCGTGGTCAGCTACGCACGGGGGTACGCGCTCGCCGAGGCCACCGGCTTCACCGTCGACGCCACGCAACCGTCGGGCCGTAGGCGACTGTCGGCGCTGCCCCCAGACGAGTTCCCCGTCCTCGCCGGCCGCGCTGACGAGCTGACCACGCTCGACGCTGATCAGGTTTACACGCTGGGCCTGGAGGCGATCCTCCGCGGCCTGGCCCACGATGGCTGAGCTGCGCCTCTCCGCAACGCTCCGGTCGCTGTTGCGGGCGCCGGCCTACCTCTACGACGTCCATGCAGGATGGATGCTCGGCCAGCGCTTTCTGTGCCTCACGCACACCGGCCGGCAGTCCGGAAGGCGATATCGGACGATGCTCGAGGTTGTCGGGCACGATCGCGCCACCGGCGAGCTGATCGTCCTGGCCGGCCTTGGACGCTCCGCGCAGTGGTACCGGAACGTGAGTGCAGGACACGCAACCGAGATCAGGATCGGCCGTCGACGATTCCGACCGCGCTACCGAGAGCTCGCACCTGAGGAGGCCATCGTCGCGCTGGCGGACTACGAGCGACGCAACCGCTGGGCGACGCCACTCGTACGTCTCGTGCTGAGCCGTCTCGTCGGCTGGCGCTACGACGGCTCGCCGCGCGCACGCGCGCGGTTGGTCAGTGAGTTGCCGATGGTGGGCTTTCGCCCGCAGTAATCCGCGCAACGCCACTGGAGTGAACCCCGTCCGAAACGGGAGTTAGGACCACGACACGCTCGCCGGCGCGGAGTTCCGCATCCGGACTAGGTGTCACCAGCTCCCCGCGATCGGTGACCGCCACCACGATGGCGCCGTCGGGCCAGGCAACGTCGCTGACGCGCCGGCCGGCTGCCGCCGAGCCCGGCGTGATGCTGAGCTCGACGATCTCGTAGCCGTCCAGCGGCGCGCTTGAGCTGCGTGCGGCCCGCTCCGGGTCCTCCGCGCCGAAGTCCGCCGCCACCGCCCCGGCCTCGGTGGCCTGCCGAGCCTGCGCAATGCTGTCCACGAGCGCGCGCAGGACATCCCCACGGGTGATCCAGCCTCTCAGGTGCTCGCGGTCATCGGACAGAACCGGCAGCCCGGAGCGACCGTACAACGTGAGCTGACGCAGCGCCTGCTCCAGCGTCTCGTCCCCGAAGATCTCCTGGGGGTCTGTGGTGGTCCTCGACACGGCCCCAAGCCTCTCCAACGACACGCGGGAGGTCGTCACACTGCCTTGGTTGCGCCCGGCGGCCGCCAAGCGAGGCAGGCCGTTGCCTGTCACGACCGGCTGCATGACGTGGGCGACGCTGAGCGTCTCGAGGATGTTCGCAGCTCGAGGACGCTCGATGTCGATCCCGCGACGCAGCAGCTTAGTGGTGTAGACGCTGCCGTAAGAGAGCTGCTTGGACAGTGCCGCAGCGATCCCCGAGGCGAGCATGACCGGGAGCGTCAGCGTGAAGTTTCCCGTCATCTCGACGACACTCGCGATGGCCGTGAGCGGGGCCTGAGCCGCCCCTGCGAAGACGCCCCCCATCGCCACCACCGCATACAGCGCCGGCGGACCCACCGCCGGCCCGAAAACATCGTGGGCGCCGAGGCCAAAGGCCATGCCCGCCATCGTCCCGATAAACAGCGACGGCGCGAACACGCCGCCAGACCCCCCGATGGAAAGCGTCAGGCTGGCCGCCACGATCTTGCCGATCAGAAAGAGCAAGATCAGGCCCACGACGACGTGTCCGGCGATCACCGAGTCCA
This sequence comes from Solirubrobacteraceae bacterium, assembly GCA_036490435.1. Lineage (GTDB taxonomy): Bacteria > Actinomycetota > Thermoleophilia > Solirubrobacterales > Solirubrobacteraceae > Palsa-465. Next base: position 22,728 of record DASXDW010000099.1, on the reverse strand, counting down.
TCACCGGATACCCGACGCCGTACATCTGGGGCAGGGCAAGCAGCACGAGCCCAAGCAGGACCCCGCCGACCGCGGGGCGCGCCCACTCAGGACGTCCGCGCCACAGCGAGTCGGCCCGATCCTCCATGCCGTAGAGCACGGTCTTGAAGCCCAGCCCGATCAACCCCGACATGAGCGCCAGGACCCCGACGAGCAGGTAGCTCCAGTCGTTGGTGATCGCCAGATCGTGCGGGATCGAGGAGAAGAACGGCGCGGAACCGAAGAAGGCGCGGCTGATGACGTCGCCGGTGACCGCCGCCAGGCTCGTGGTAAACAGCGCGTCGAGCGAGAACTCCCGCAGGACGATCTCAAAGCCGAAGAAGAGACCGGTGATCGGCGCGTTGAAGGTGGCCGCGATGCCCCCGGCGGCGCCGCAGGCGACGATAATCCGAAGCCGGTGCTCGGACATCCGCACCCACTGGCCCAGTGTCGAGGCGAGCGCCGCCCCGATCTGCACGATCGGCCCCTCACGCCCGACCGAACCCCCGGTACCGATCGTGATCGCCGAGGCGAGCGCCTTGACGATCGTCACCGGAGGACGGATCCGCCCGCCATTCTCCGCAACGGCCAGCATGACCTCCGGGACCCCGTGCCCGCGGGCCTCACGCGCGAACCGCTGAATCAGCGGGCCGTAAAGCAAGCCCCCCAGCACGGGGACCACCAGAACGAACCAGATGCCCAGAAACGCCAGATGCAGGCTCGGCGCATGACCTTGCTGCCCGAACTGCGTGTGACCGGTGGCCAGCCAGGTGACAAAGAAGATCAGCTCGCGAAATCCGGCCGCACCCAGACCCGCGCCCGCGCCAACGACCAGCGCCATCACGACCAGGCCCATCCGGTTCGAGCCCAACCATGATGCCGCCGTCTGGGCCAACGGCTGACGCGCCGGACTCACGCCGTCCTGCGAAACGACGTCAGTCATGCTCGATCCCCCATCCCAGCGACCAGTCCTGTTCGGGCACCTCGCCCGCAGCGTGAGCAAACGCCTGCAACGCGGTCACGACGAGCGGCCTGCTCGACGCCGGGATGCGCCGCACGATCCGCTTGATCTCCGCGCGCCGCCGCCGACTCACCTCAGCTACCAACTCCATGCCGGTGGGGGTGAGCGACACGCGCACGACCCGCCGGTCATCGGTCCCGCGCCGCCGGACGATCAGCCGCTTGCGGACCAGCCGATCGCACATCCGCGTCGCCGTGGATCGATCCACCGTCAGGGACTCGGCGAGATCAGCAAGGCGCTGAGGGCCGCGGGCAGCAAGCTCGATCAGGACGCGGTACTGGGCGAGCGTGACGTCCTCGGCTACGGTCGCCAGGGACCGCGCCGCCACCGCCACCAGCGCCCGGCTGGCACCGAGCACGGCGTCGGCCACCTCGTCGGTTCCAGTAGCCCTGCTGGGATGGGTCGGTGCGGTCACTACATGCAGTATGCCATCGTTGCATCACGCAACCGTTGTGCTGATCATGATTCTGTCAGCAGGCAGACATTGGGAGCCGGAGGCCGCGCCGGTCAACGGCGTCACTATCGGCTGCCCCAACCGGTACTGTGGTGGCCAGGTGTGCCGGGAAGCCTGGTCGGCGATCGCTTCGGTGACCCGTTTTGCTCGCTGACCGACTGACAATCCCCGCGTCGTATCCCTGGCTTCTAGTGCAGTCGTGCTGAGCTACGGGCTGACAGCGCCCGGCCTGCCGCAGGAGCTGGCCTACCAGGCCGGGATGGTGTTCGTCGGCGCCGTCGTGTGCGTCGGGATCGCAGCGCTGACACGCCAGCACCAGCGGCCCTACTCGGCAACGGTCTTCTACCTGCTGCTCGGGTTGCTGGGATCGGTGCTGCTGGGGAGCGCGGGGATCGGGCGTCTGGACCCGATCGCCGACCACCGGGTATTCGAACATGTGACCGAGCTCGCCCTGGTCGTCGCGGTGTTCGGCGCCGGGCTGGCGGTGGAACGGCAGGTCGCGCGCTACTCGCTCGTGCTCGTCCTCCTGCTCCTGGTCATCGTGATGCCTCTGACGATCCTGGCGATTGCCGCGTACGGCATGACCGCGATGGGATTACCGCTCGGCGCAGCGGTCCTGCTCGGAGCCGTGCTCGCCCCCACCGACCCGGTCCTCGCCGGCGAGCTCGGCCTGGGCCCGCCTGGATCGCCCACGCAGGGCGAGCCACGATTCTCGCTACACACCGAGGCCGCCGCCAACGATGGGCTCGCATCGCCGTTCGTCCTGCTCGGCCTGTTCATCGCCGGACGCGGCCAGACGAATTGGCTGGGCACGTGGGTCCTTCAAGACATCATTTACGGTGTGGGCGCGGCCGTCGTACTGGGCATCGCGGCTGGCTGGCTGTCGGCCACCGCACTCGAGCGATCGCGCTCGCGTCAGCTGTTCTCGCCCGCCCTGGACGGGTTTCTCGCGCCGGCCTGTGCGGTGATCATCTACGCGGTCGGGCAGGCGATTGGAACGTATGGCCTGCTCGCGGTATTCATCGCCGGCATCACTTTCAGCCGCCGCGACGAGGGCCACGAAGTCGGCCCTCGCCTGCACCAGGGCGCCGAGCTCACGGGCCGGCTCTTGGAAATGGCGATCATCCTTATGATCGGCGCCAGTCTGACCAGCGCAGGTCTCGCGGCACCGGGGCTCAGCGGCTGGCTGCTCGCCCCACTGCTCATCCTCATTATCCGCCCGGTCCTCGTCTACCTCGTCACCGAACGCGGACCGATGGCGCGACGTGCGCGCCTGTTCCTTGGGTTCTTCGGCGTCCGCGGCGTCGCCGCTATCTATTACGCCATGATCGTCACCGGCAGCCATCAACTCCCGCCGGCGCAGACCCATCGCATCGTGTGGACCACACTCGCATGCGTCGCCGTATCGATCGTCATCCACGGCGTCAGCGCGACCCCGCTCACCCGACGCTGGCTGAGCTAAGCGGCGCCCCGGACATCGCCGGCCAGACGATCGCCGCCAGTTCGCCGCCTCCAGAACGTCCAATGCGTCCAGAAAACCGCCCGATTTGCGAACCCTGGCCGTAGGGAAACCCGTCTAGAGAGACTGGTCCGGGTTCAGGGCCTTGTCGACTGAATGGTCCGTGGAGGTCCGAGTCCTCTCGGGCGCACTATGGAAAGTCCCGCACAGCCAGGCTTTTTCGTGCCGAAGCCAGAATCTGCGATGCAGGGGCGCCACGCGGTGGTGCGTGGCTCGGGCCACAGGCCAGTGCCACGCCCGGAGGTTCAGACGCAAAGTGGCGGCTCAGGCGACCTGCGCGGGAATGGTGGTTTCAGCCGAGGTTTGAAGCGGAGTAGCCTCGCTTGGTGTTAGGACCTAGCCGCTGAAAGGGGCCAGTTGTGTCGATCATCATCAACGGCCGCGAGGCGCCGGTGCCGGCCGACGTTCGTGTTTCGTTGCTGGACTTCGTGCGGGAGCATCTGGAGCTCCACGGCACGAAGAAGGGCTGCAACCAAGGTGCGTGCGGCGCGTGCACGGTGCTGGTCGATGGAGAGCGGATCCTTTCCTGCCTGGCGCTCGCCGTCCAGTACGACGGCCGTGAGGTGACGACGATCGAGGGGCTCGCGAGCGGTGGGGCTCTGCACCCGTTGCAGCAAGCGTTCATCGACCATGACGGATTTCAGTGCGGCTACTGCACCCCGGGTCAGATCTGCTCGGCGGTGGGGATGGCGGATGAGGTCGCGCGCGGCGTGCCCAGCCACGTCACCGACGATCTTGACGCCACCGAGATCGCCCTGGATGAGGACGAGCTGCGCGAGCGGATGAGCGGCAACCTATGCCGCTGCGGCGCCCACAACGGGATCGTCGATGCCATCGCCGAGGTGTACGCGTGATCGAGCTCGCCTACACCCGAGCGACCGACGCGACCGACGCGATCCGCCGCGCCGAGGGCGGCGACGCGGCCTACCTCGGCGGCGGTACCAACCTCGTCGACCTCATGCGCGAGACCGTCGAATCCCCCTCAGCGCTCATTGACGTAACCGGCCTATCGGCCGAGATCGAGAAGACCGACGACGGCGGCCTGCTGATCGGGGCGGCCGCACGCAACACCGCCGTGGCTGCGGATCCGGCAGTCCGCACGCGGTATCCGATGCTCACGCGTGCGATCGTCGCCGGCGCCTCGGCGCAGATCCGCAACATGGCCACCGTCGGCGGCAACCTGCTTCAGCGCACCCGCTGCGCCTACTTCTACGACACCGACGGGTCGCATTGCAACAAGCGGTCACCCGGCGAGGGCTGCGACGCGATCGACGGGTTCAACCGCATGCACGCAATCCTCGGCGCTTCGCCGGCGTGCGTGGCCACTCACCCGTCAGACATGTGCGTCGCGCTGGCGGCGCTCGACGCGATCGTCCACGTCCAGAGCGCGCAGGGAGAGCGCGCCGTCGCGCTCTGCGACCTGCACAGGCTCCCCGAGGATCGTCCCGATGTCGAGACGGTTCTGGAGCCGGGCGAGCTGATCACCGCCGTGGAGCTGCCGGCGTCCGCGATCGCCGCACACTCCACCTACCGCAAGGTGCGCGACCGCTCCAGCTACGCCTTCGCGCTCGTCTCAGTCGCCGCGGCGCTCGAACTCGACGGAACCGCGATCGCCGACGCGCGAGTCGCGCTGGGCGGGGTCGCGCCCAAGCCGTGGCGGGCCTGGCGCGCGGAGGAGGCGCTGCGAGGCCGACCGGCGACAGAGGCCACCTTCCTCGACGCGGCCGACGCTGAGCTCGCCGACGCCCGCACCCTCACCGGCAACGCGTTCAAGGTCGAACTGACCCGCCGCACGCTCGCCGCCGTCCTGCAACAGCTGACCGAGAGAGCCCGCCGATGAGTACCGCCGGATCCCGACCCGCCGTCGCGATCGTCCCGGAGGGCTGGACTCCGAAGGCCGGCTCCGATCCAGTGCTGCGCGACCAGCACGGCCTCATCGGCGCCCAGGTCTCCCGGCTGGACGGGCCCCTCAAGGTCCGGGGCGAGGCCCGCTTCGCCGCCGAATACGTGATGGAGGGGATGGTTTACACCGCGTTGCGCTACAGCACGATCGCTCGCGGTCACATCACGACCCTCGACATCAGCGCCGCCGAGGCCGCGCCCGGCGTCGTCCTGGTCATGACCCACCGCAACGCGCCGCGGATGCAGCCGCCGCCGCTGTTTCTGACCGCGCCCAAGGCGGCCGGGGGCAGCACCCTGCCGGTGATGCAGGACGACAGCATTCACTGGAACGGGGAGCCGGTCGCGGTCGTCCTGGCCGAGACCCAGGAACAGGCCGACCACGCCGCGTCACTGATTCAGGTGGCCTACGAGTCCTCGCCGCCGCGGACCTTCGAGGAGGCCAGGGCGCACCCGCGCACGCCCGACAGCCTCGTCGGTCAGCCGGTCGAGGTTCTGGTCGGCGACGCCGAGGCTGCCCTCGCCGATGCCCCGCACTCGATCGACCTCACCTATCGCACGCCGCGCCACAGTCACAATGCGATCGAACCGCACGCCGTAACCCTCGCCTGGGAGGGCGAGGACCTCATCGTCCACGACGCCAGCCAGGGGGTCAAGCTGCACGCGTGGACGCTGGCCGAGGTGTTCGGCATCGACGAGGACCAGGTCCATGTCACCTCGCCGTACGTCGGCGGCGGTTTTGGCGGCAAGACGCTGTGGTCACACCACGTGCTCGGAGCCGCCGCGTCCAAGCTCGCCGGGCGCCCCGTGCGAGTCACCCTCTCGCGCGAGGGCGTCTACCGTTTGGTTGGCGGCCGGACGAACACCGAGCAACGCGTTGCGATCGGTGCCGACAACGACGGTCGCTTCATGGCGCTCATCCACACCGGCATCTCCGCGATGACCCCTTACAACGCGCTGGCCGAGCAGTTCACGTTCCCCGCGCGACACATGTATGCGACCGAAACCCTGAAGACCGACCAGCAGGTGGTCGACATGGACATGTTGTCCAACTCGTTCATGCGCGCGCCTGGGGAATCGGTCGGCACCTTCGCGTTGGAGTCGGCGATCGACGAGCTCGCCATCGCGCTCGATCTCGATCCAATCGAGTTGCGGACCCGCAACGAGCCCGACACCGACCCGAGTTCGGGTCTGCCGTTCTCCGCCCGGCACCTCGTCGAGGCGTGGCGCGCAGGCGCCGACCACTTCGGCTGGAAGCAGCGGGCGGCGCCGGGGACGCGCCAGGACGGCGAGTGGCTGATCGGAATGGGCTGTGCCACCGCCACGTATCCCTACCATCGCTTCCCCGGTGGGGTCGCACGGATTCGGCTCGACAGGACCGGCCACGCAACGGTTGAGGTGCCCGCCAACGACATGGGGATGGGGACCGCAACGACTCAGACGATCGTGACTGCCGAGCGGCTCGCTCTGCCGCTCGAGCGGGTCACCATCGCCTACGGCGATTCCTCGTTCCCCGGCAGCATGCTCGCCGGAGGCTCCGGCCAGACGGCCTCGATCAGCGGGGCGGTGATCGCCGCGCAGCGCGCGCTCGTTGAGGAATTGCTCGCTCTCGCCGGCGACGAGTCGCCTCTCGCCGGGCTGACTCCGGACGAGGTCGGCGGCCGCGACGAGGGACTGTGCGAGCTCGCCGACCCGGCCCGGTGGGAGAGTTACTCGCAGATCCTGGACCGCGCGGGCCGCGACGAGTTGACCGTCGTCGCCTCAGCTTCCGAGCCCGAGGAGACGCAGGCCTACTCGATGCACTCCACCGGGGCGATCTTCTGCGAAGTGCGCGTCAACGCGGTCACCGCTGAGACCCGCGTCGAACGCATCCTGGGGTCCTATGACTGCGGCCGCATCATCAATCCCAAGACCGCCGCCAGCCAGTTCCGCGGCGGGATCATCATGGGCATCGGCCTCGCGCTCACTGAAGAAACCGCGTTCGACGAGCGAACCGGGCGGATCATGAACCCGAGCCTCGCGGAGTATCACGTGCCCGTCCACATGGACGTGCCCAGAATCGACGTCATGTGGACCGACATCGCCGATCCGCACGCCCCGGCCGGCGCGCGCGGGATCGGCGAGATCGGCATCACCGGGGTCGGTGCGGCGATCGCCAACGCGATCTACAACGCGACCGGCCGGCGTGTGCGCGACCTACCGATCACGCTCGACAAACTGCTCTGAAGCTGCCGGCGGCCGAATCCGGCAGCAGCCTCGACCAGGCGCAGCCTCCGGTCGGAGTCGTCAGGCGTCGCGTGGAATGACGCGATCGACTTCGACTGCCTCAGCGGAGCGCGTGTCGAGATACACCACGATGACCGTCGGTGAGCCCCCGAACCACGCGCTGAGCTCGCCCTCGCCTACGAAGTCTGCAGCCCGCTGCGCGCCGTCCGGCTCTATGACCCAGACGGGCTGGCCCTTGTGAAATTGTCCATCGCCGACGCTCACTATTGATAGGCGACTGAAAGCTGATCCTCGCGAGGCATTCCCGGAGAGCATACGGGCGCCGGCTTTGTTGTTCACGGGTTTGGAAGCGGCGCTCGGCGGTGGATCGGTTCCTGCGGCGGCATCCGCCGGCCACGAGGTGGGGCCGCACCGCGCTCAGATGATCGTCAACGGCTGACTGGGATGCCGAACCTTGGTAGTAGCGCGGGGTCAAGAAACGCGTCGATCCGGACGATCTGTGCCCCCTCGATCTCCAGCAGGCTGATCCCGTGCGGGCTCCAGGTGCCGTCCTCGGCTCGCACTTCGATCGTCACCGCGGGCCGGCCGTTCGCCCAGGTCGGCCGGTGCCGGATCCGAGTCAGGTCGCCGTGGGCGGACTCGAGGAAGAAGCGCGCGATCCGCAGGCCGCCGCTGAGCGACGGCTGGGGCGGCATACGCAGCGTCGCGTCCTCGCGCAGAAGCGCCACGAGCCCGTCCATGTCGGCGTGCTCGAACGCGGCCACGTAGCGGTTGAGCAGTTCACGCTCGGTCGGGTCCGCCATGGTCCTGACTTTCTGGGGCAGTTCCTGGTCGATCGTCGCTCGTGCGCGCTGGAGCGCGCTGTTCACCGACGCGACCGTGGACTCCAAGAGCCCGGCGACCTCCGGCGCGGTCCAGCCGAGCACGTCGCGAAAGATCAGCACCGCGCGCTGGCGGCCGGGCAGCTGCTGGATCGCACGCAGCAGCGCCAGCTCCATCCCCTCACGGATCGCGTAACGCGCCGCGGGGTCATAGGTCGGCGAGGCCGTCGCGTCCGATGGCCGGTCGGGGAACGGATCGATCGGCTCTGGTCGCCGGGGCCGGCGCTCGAGCTCATCAAGGCACGCGTTCGTCGCGATCCGATAGAGCCACGTCTGAAACTGCGCTCTGGGCTCAAAACGTTCCAGCGCCCTCCATGCACGCAGCAATGTCTCCTGGGCTAGCTCCTCGGCGTCGTCCGCGGAACCCAGCATCCGGTAGCAGTGCACCTCGAGCGCGTGGCGATAGGGCTCGATGAGCCGACGGAACGCCCGCTCATCACCGGCCTGTGCGCAGGCCAGCAGTAGACGCTGATCCGTTTCGTGGTTTGGGAAGTTCATCGCCTCAACCTGGTCTGGTACTCCCGCCACGCTTCCCGCGTGCCGATCATGTGGGTCGTCATCGTCGTGTCCATGTTCCCTTCCCCCTATGCCGCGATTGGCTCGGCGGGCACCAGTGCCGCGTTCTGGCGCTCGAGCTGCTTCGCGACACCCGCACGCCAACCGTCTGCCAGCGACCGCGACATCAGGTCGGGGAAGATCTCCTCCTCACCCCGCTCCACTCCGTCCAGCGTGCCTCGCGCCACATCCTCCGCGGACGTCTTCGGGATGTCCAGCCCCCGGACCATGTCCGTATCGATCGGACCGGGCATGACCGCGTAGACGGTGACCCCTCGGCCCGCCAGCAGCGCCCGCAACGACTGAGTGAGCGACAGCGACGCCGCCTTGGACACCGAATACGCCGGCAGCACCGGCACCGCTGCAACGGCGCCGAGCGACACGATGTTGACGACGGCTCCGCGGCTGCGGGTCAGCGACGGCAGGAACGCCCGGGTGACATCCAGGGTCCCGTACAGGTTGACCGCAAGGTGCTGCTCAAACGCGGACCGATCGCTCAAGTCATCCGCGACCGAGACACCCGCATTGTTGACGAGGACGTCAAGAGACTGGACCCGATCAACGGCCTCTTGGATCTGCGCCGGCGCGGTCACATCCAATATCAACGGTGTGACGCGCTGATCCGATACCTCCATCGGTCGGCGCGAGGCGGCGTACACCCGCTTCGCGCCCCTTTTCAGGGCTTCGTCGACCAACGCCTGTCCCAGGCCACGATTGGCCCCGGTCACCAGCACCGTCTTGTTCACGATCGTCAAAGACATCGTCGCTGCTCCTCTGTTGACGTTTGCGATTCAGCAAACCGTCAAACGGCCGACGGCAGCGAAACTCATCGCGGTCCGGCAGCACGGAGAACAGCGCGACGCCGGGATTCTGTCCCGCCCGCGCCGATGGCCGCAGCGGGGGGCGCGCTCGGCCTCGCGCCCCCCGCTGTCGCCTATGAGCTCAGCGCGCGCGGCGAACGCGGCGGGCGATCGCCGGAGGCAGCCCCCTGCAGGTTCCTGACGGCCACCGGGGCAAGCAGGGCGGCGGTGAGTGCCTCGGCGACGATCGCAATCAGAATCGGCGTGTCGTAGCCGGTCTCCATAAAGCCGAATAGAGGCTGGCTTTCGGCGATGAACAACGCAACCAGCGAACCCACCGCGATCGCCAGTCCAACCACGCTGAGCAGACCGGCCGCCAGATCGGCCCGGCGGACTCCCAGCATCCGCTCGATCGGTGCGAGCAGACCGATCGCCACGAGCCCGGCTCCGATTGCGTTCAACAGGAACAGCGGCCCGATCGTCGGCAGGACCGAGTAATCATCGCCAAAGTACTGCTGCAGGTGTACTGCGCCGACGATCAGCAGGGTGATAGCACCCAGGCGGCGCGTCGTTTTCAGGGTCATAGTGGGATCTCCTTGCCTGGACTGAGTTGGGTGTCCCCCCTTACGTCGATGCCGCAGGCCAGCGGTTCTTCCCCGCCTTACGGACTTCTTATCCCCGCTCGCGGGCCCTCGGCTCGCCACACGCGCCCCGGATAGCCGGAATCGCCCTCCGCTGCGGCTCGATCGGCCGCGACGCCGCGAGCGGTCAGGCAGCGCCCGAGTCCGAGTGGGGAGCGTCGAAGTCGCCGATCACGGGCTTGCCGATGTCATACGCGAGCATCGCGTAGGAATCCGCGTTGAAGAACTGCCGGGTGCTGCCGTGGCTGGTGTAGTCGGGCTCCCACTCGTACCCCAGGTCCAGATCGCAGTGGTATCGGTGCATCCACTCGTGGAGGAGGGTCGAGCCGCGGTAGTTGACGTCGGGGTTGCTGTAGAACAGCGGATAGACCCGGATGTCAGTCCACGGCAGGCACCAGAGTGCCATCGCCTCGGTGGATCCGTTGGGCTTGCTGTGGCACACGTAACTCGTGCCGGACACCTCTCTGGTCACTTGCAGAAGCGCACTCGCGACCAGCCGCGCCGCGTTGACGCTGCTGGTGTGGAAATGATGGTTGAGCGCGTCGCGGACCTCGGCGGGCGAGTTGCCGTCATACGCGTTGAGCTTCGCGATCGCATTGCGGGCAATCACCTTCCCGCGCTGGTGCGCGGCACCGATCTGGCCGGCCTGATCGTCGCTGCACGATTTGCACTTGATCCCGTCAGGCAGCGGCCCCGGCGCTGTCGTCGTGTCGCGAGCCAGGGTCCGCGAGGGGGCCGACTGGACAGTCCGGGCCGAACCGGCGACGAGGCGGCTGACGGTCCGGTTGCCGACGCCATGCTGGAGCGCGATCACGTTCGCGGGAGCGACGCGCGGCGGCACGCGCGCTGAGAGACCAGCGTGCGACATCGCTGTGGCAGCGGTCTTCGCCGTGGCCGGCGCCGGTGCGGGAGCAGCCTCTTTCGGCGCCTCGCCGGCTTCTACACCCACCGCGCGGCCCTCGATCCACCGGTCCCGGGCATGCTCGAACCGTGCCAGAGCGACGTCCGGCCGTCAACCCGCGCGTCGAGCCGCCGCGGAGGTCGAGAACGCGCAACCAGCTCAGGAGCGCAGCGCCGCCATGGGCGTGATCCTGGCCGCGCGGATCGCCGGGTAGGAACCGGCCAGCACCCCGACGGCGACGCCGAGGAACGGGGCGACAATGACCAGCGTGCTGTTCATCACCGGCGTCCAGTGGTTGCCTGAGGCGATCGCGGCCGTGGCGAGAACGCCGATGGAGGTCCCGAGAACCCCGCCGAGCATGCCCACTCCGGCCGTTTCGAGCACGATGAGCCGCGCGATCTCCAGCCGTCCGTAGCCCACCGCGCGGCGCAGCCCGATCTCTGACCGGCGCTGCGCCACCGACATGATGGTGACCGCCGCGATGGACAAGAAGCCGATTCCGAGGCCGGCGAGGCTCAGTACGGTCAACAGCGTCGAGAGCGACGCCTGGACCTGCGAGCGGAGGGTCGCTGGATTGGGAGGCACCTCGGCGGCGACCTGGCGGGGCTGGTCTGGGTCGAGCTCGGCGGGACCTTCGTGGCCGATCAGCTGCGCGGCGCCGGGCGTGGTGCGCGCGATCACTCGTCGCGGATCGCGGTGGCCGGCGATGACCTCGGCCACGTAGGGCGGGACGATCACGCCGAGCAGGGCCTGTGACTCCTGCTGGGAGCTGGACACGACGCCGACCACCGTGAGCACGACCCCGGACACCTGGATTGCCGGGTCGCCCACCGCACGCCGGCAACGCCACAGTGCACGCGAGCGCAAGGGCTCCAGGGATTCCTGGCCCGCGAAGCCCCTTGCGCAAGCCGGCAATCCGCGTCCAGGGCTTGAACGGACTGACCTTCAAGTGCGCCATCCTCCTGCTCGAATCCAGCCCCGTGGCTGATCCAACCGGATTTACTCAGCGAAAGTCAAGCGCGTTGAACCCGGTGCACCGCTGGGTGCGGCTGCGGCCGGTCGTCTCGCGCACGCGCGTCGTCAACCGCAGGTGGCCCCGGCGCCACCCCGGAAGGGCCGATTCAGACCAGCGCAACGAGGGGTCGGGCTAGCGTGAGGACGATGAACAGCCAACGCGACGGCCAACTGCGTCTCAACGCCTATCTGCGCAACTCCGGGTACCACGAATCGGCGTGGAAGGTCGCGGAGGTCGACCCCGCCGTCGTCCTGGACGTCGGATGGTATGTCCGGCTGGCCCGGATCGCAGAGGAGGCGGCGATCGAGACGATCTTCCTGCCTGACAGTCCTGGCGAGGCGGAGTTCCGCTCTGAATATCTGCCTCGATCGTTCATCGACCCGGTCCAGCTGTTGACCGCCGTGGCAATGGCGACCGAACAGGTGGGCCTGATCGCGACCGCGTCGACGACCTACTCCTCACCGTGGGATCTGGCTCGCCGCTTCGCCACGCTGGACACCATCAGCCGCGGCCGGGCGGGCTGGAACATCGTCACCACCGTCGAACCTGCCGCTGCGGCCAATTTCGGTGAGCTGCCCCATCCGCCCCGCGAGGAGCGCTATGCGCGTGCCGACGAGTTCGTGGAGGTCGTCCTGGCGCTGTGGGACGCATGGGAGGACGACGCGTTCGTCGGCGACAAGGTGACCGGCATGTGGGCAGATCCAGACAAGCTGCACCCGCCCCGTTTTGACGGCCGCTGGTTTCACGTCGCCTCCTATCTCCCCTTCCCCCGCTCGCCGCAGGGTCACCCGTTCCTGGCCCAGGCCGGGTCGTCCCCGCCGGGGGTCGCGCTTGCGGCCAAATACGCCGACGGCGTCTTCACTCCCCTGAGCGACCTCCCCTCTGGCCGGGAATTTCGCACCAGGCTGCGCGAGCAGGCTGCGGCCGCAGGGCGCGACCCCGATCAGGTTGCGGTGCTGCCCGGGCTCTCGTTCGTGCTCGGGTCAACCGAGGCCGAGGCGCGCGCTCGCCGCCAAGCCCTCGAGGATGCCGCCAGCAGTGAGTTCCGCTGGCGCAATCTCGCCAATCTCGCTGGCCTGGACTTCCGGACGATCGACCCCGACGCCCCCTTTCCCCCGGAATTGCTGGAGGTGGCGCCCAAGACGAGCTTTGGGGCATCCATCTACAAGCTCGCGAGCCGCGAGCCGACGACCTTCCGGGCGGTCGCCGCGCAGCTCTCGGCGCTGCCGGGCGGACTGGACTTCGTCGGTACCCCCGAGCAGATCGCGGAGCTGATGGCCGACTGGTACCTGGGCGGAGCCTGCGACGGGTTCACGCTCATGCCCCACCTGCTCCCCGACGAGCTCACGACGTTCGTGCGGGAGGTCGCCCCCATCCTCGAGCGCCGCGGTCTGCGCACCGGCGAATACACCGGGCACACGCTGCGCGACCACTTCGCACTGCCGCGCCCCTCCCGGAGCGGCGCCGCCTCGCGTTGATAACCTTGAGCCATCAACCGTTCGATCTCAGTCACGTTGTTCACCGATCCCGCGTGTCCGTGGGGATACTCTGAGAACCCCGCGCTCCGGGTGCTCGAGTGGCGCTACAAGGAACAGCTGGACTGGCGTTTGGTGCTGGTCGGGCTCAGTGAGGACACCTCCCGGTACGCGGAGCATGGATTCACGCCGCTGCGTATGGCCAGCAGCCAGTTGATGTTCCGCGATCGGTACGGCATGCCGTTCGCTGCGAAACCCAAGTCGCGGCTGAGCGCGTCATCGCGCGCCTGCCGGGCAGTGATCGCCGCCCGCCGGGAATGGCCCGGCAGCGAGTGGCGCGTCTTTCGCACTCTGCAACTGGCCAACTTCAACACTGGCCTGCTGTTCGACGACGACGAGCAGATGCGCGAGGTGCTCGCCGGCGTGTCCGGGGTCGACGCCGACCGGATCGTCAGCCTCATCGACGATCCCGCCGTGCTGACCGAGTACGAACAGGACAAGGCGCAGACCCGTACGGCAGCGGGCTCGGCGACCGAGCTCCAGGGCAAGGCTGGAAACAGCGACGGCGCCGTCCGCTACACCGCGCCGTCCCTGGTGTTCGAGACTCGTGATGGCCGCCGTCTGGAAGCGGGAGGCTTCCAGCCGGTCGAAGCCTACGACGTGGTGATCGCCAACCTTGATCCGAGCCTGGAGCGCCAAGCGCCCCCGGAGGATCCAGGCCCGCTGTTGGAGTACTTCGACCTCGGCCTGACCACCCAGGAGGTCGCGGCCATCATGGCACGGGGGAACGACCGGCCGGACCGGACCGCCGCAGAGGCCGCCCTGCTCGAACTGGTCGATGCTGGGCGCGCCGAGCGACGCGCCCTCGGTGATGACGCGCTGTGGTCGGCGCCCGGTGACAGCAGCGACAGCCATCAGCTGGCTGCGGCCGGCGCCGCACTGAGCGCCTGAGAAGCCCACGGCCGACCGGGTCAGCCTGCTGTCGACGACCGGAGGTGTCATGGACATCGGAATCATCGGAGCCGGACACATCGGCGGGTCGCTGACACGCCGGCTTGCGGCGCTCGGTCACGCCGTGCGGGTGTCGAACTCTCGCGCTCCTGAGACCTTGGCCGATCTGGCCGCTGAGACCGGCGCGACCGCGGTGTGGGCGCGCGACGCCGCCACCAACGCCGACGTCGTCATCGTCAGCATCCCGCAGAAGAACGTCGTCGATCTCGCGCGAGGCATCGTCGCCGACGCGAAGCCGGGCGCGCCGGTCATCGAGACCAACAACTACTACCCGCGCGAGCGCGACGGCCTGATCGCCGCGATCGAGACCGGCACGCCCGAGAGCGTGTGGGTCTCCGGACAGCTCGGGGTCCCGGTCTTCAAGGTGTTCAACGGGATCTTCTGGAAGCACCTGCTCGAAGGTGGGCTGCCGCACGGCAGTGCCGGGCGCATCGCGCTTCCGGTCGCCGGCGACGACGCGGCCGGTAAGCAGATCGTCTTTGACCTCGTCGACGAGCTCGGCTTCGACCCGGTCGACGGCGGCATGCTGGCCGAATCCTGGCGCCAACAGCCGGGCACGCCTGTCTACGGGGCCGACCTGGACGCCAACGGAGCCATCCAGGCGCTCTCAGCGGCCTCACCCGTACGCCCAGATGCATTCCGCGCGGCGGGGTCTGGAGACGGCGAGACCGGCGCTTAGCCGCGGCCGGTCTGACGGAGCGTCGCGCGACGAAGCGCGCGGCGGCGGTGTCGAGAAATCACTATCTCGTTCCCACGTCCACAAACCCGGTTAAGATCAGGTCGCCTTGGGCTCGCCATGCGATCTGCCGGCGGTGTACATCGTCATTGGTCTGACAAGCACCAGACCGACGGAAGGCCAAACGAGCCCGACCGGGATGTCACCGGCGTCGCGCAGTCTCAGTAGCCCTGCGAAGTGCTCGTCGTGGTTGTGGTCGTCTTGCTCGTCTTGGTCGTCGTCGTCTTCGACGCCGTCGTGGTGTGCGTCGTCGTCACCGGCGGCGTCCGACTGGTCGTCGATTTCGTTGTGGTGGTCGTCACGGGAGCGACGTGGGTGACGGGCGCGGCCGTCGTCACGACCGGCGCCGCAGTGGTCACCGCGGTGGTCGCCGTGGTAGTGGTCGAACTGTGGGTGACGGAAGGCTTCTTGTGGTGGGCCTTCTTGTGGTGCGCGGCTTTCTTGTGCGGCACAGCAGCGGCCGACGAGGTCGTGCTCGACGTGGTCGAGGCGGTGGAACTGGTGGGGGCGGTCGATGAGGACGAGGCGCTTGGGCCGCCGGAACTGCCGCAGCCCGCGATCACCGTGCCCGCGATAAGTATCAGCAGCGCTGCTTTCATCCGCTCTCCCCTGGTCGTTCCAAGACTGCTCGCGAAGGCTAACAATGGCTGACGTCGGTGTGGGAACCGGAACCCGGCCGGTTCTGCCCGGCGCCCAGATGACGACCCCGCCACCCGAACCGGAGTACGGGAGCCGGTCGCGCTGGCTGCTCGTCGTCTGCTGCGTGGCGCAGTTCATGGTCATCCTCGACCTCAGCATCGTCAACGTCGCGCTGCCCTCGATCCAATCGAGCCTCGCCTTCTCCTCCGCCGACCTCCAGTGGGTCGTCGATGCCTATGCGATCGCGTTCGCGGGCTTCCTGATGCTGGGCGGCCGCGTCGTGGACATTTTCGGCCAGCGCCGGACCTTCACGATCGCGTTGTTCGCGTTTGCCCTCACATCGCTGGTCGGCGGCGCCGCGCAGAGCCGCGGGATGCTGATCGGGGCGCGCGGCGCCCAGGGCCTGAGCTGCGCCTTCATGGCCGCGGCGTCGCTGGCGATCATCACCTCGTCCTTCCCGCCCGGTCCTCAGCGACATCGGGCGATCGGTCTCTGGGCCGCGATGAACGGCGCGGGCGGGGCAGCCGGCACCCTGTTCGGCGGAATCATCACCCAGGAGCTGAGCTGGCGGTGGGTGCTGCTGATCAACCCACCGATCGGGATCGTCGCGGGGGTCGTCGCCTGGAAGGTGGTGAGCGAGCGCCGCAGGGCCGAGGGCCCGCGGTCGTTCGATCTCCCGGGCGCGCTGACCCTGACGATCGGCCAGATGGTGCTCGTCTACGGGGTCGTCGAGGCCGGCCTGCGGGGCTGGCACGCCGGCCTCGCGCTCGGTCCGATTCTCGGCGGGCTGGCGCTGCTGGCCCTGTTCTGTTTCATCGAGACCCGTGCCACGGCGCCGCTCGTCCCCTTCAAGGAGCTGACCAAGCCACTCAGGGACGCGAACACCATCGTGCTGCTGTTCAGCGCCGCGCTGTTCCCGATGTGGTACCTGAGCTCGCTGTATCTGCAACAGGTGCTCGGGCTGTCGCCACTCAAGACGGGCCTCACGTTCCTGCCGATGGCGCTGACGATCATGGTGGTCGCGAGGCGAGCCGGCGGACTCGTGGCCCGCTTCGGCGCTCGCACGGTGCTTGGCAGCGGCCTGGCGATGATGACCGCCGGGATGCTGCTGTTCACGAAGATCTCGGCAAGCGGATCCGCCATCGTGTACATCGTGATCCCGGGCATCTTGACCGCGGCCGGGATCGGCATGTCGATCGTGCCCTCGACGATCGTCGCCACGCAGGGGGCCAAGCAGGGCCAGGCGGGACTCGCCTCCGGGCTCGTCAACACCTCGCGCCAGATCGGGGGCGGGCTCGGGATCGCGGTCCTGATCACACTCGCGACCTCCCGCACGAGCCAGCTGATCGGCGGCGGCACCGACGTGTCGCAGGCCTTGACCGAGGGCTTCCGGCTCGGCTACTACATCGCAGCTGGTCTGTGCGCCGCAGCGGCCGTCGCGACCTTTGCCTGGGTGGCGAAGGCACCGGACACCGACGGGGCTCGACCGTCCGTCCGGCGGTTCGGGGCGCTGATCGCGGTGACGTCGGTGATCGTGGTCTTCGTCGCGGTCGCCTTCGCCGCCGGTGGCTCACACGGCGCCCCGATCGGCGCCTACACCACCGACGGCTCCTACACCTTCGCCTCCGATCCGTCGCTGCACCCGCCAGTGGTGACGAGCGATACGCAGGCGGCGACGGGGAAGCTCACCTCCGGCTACATCTTCCTCGCGAACTTCTATGACCTCAACTATCCGCCGATGGTCGGCCAGAGCGGGCCGCTCATCCTGGACAACCACCTTCAGCCTGTCTGGTTCAAGCCGGTGCCGACCGACCTCGTCGCCTCCAACCTCAGCCTCCAGACCTTCGAGGGCAAGCCCGCGCTCGCCTGGTGGCAAGGGGTCGTCTCCAATACCGGCGCCACCGATAGCGGCGAGTACGTCGTCGTCAACCAGCACTACCAGACAGTCGCCACCCTCCACGCGACGGACGGGTGGGTGCTGACGACCCATGAGATCGCGATTCAGGGACACGACGCGTGGGTCACGGTGAACAAGAACCTGCCCATGAACCTCTCTCCCTACGGCGGCGCCTACAACGGTGCGCTGATCGACTCGGCCGTCCAGGAGTACGACCTCACGACGGGCAGGCTGCTCTACACGTGGGACGCGCTCAAGCACATCCCGCTGAGCGAATCGGAGGCCTCGCTGCCCACCAACGGCTTCCCGTGGGACGCCTATCACGTCAACTCGATCGACATCGTCGGCGACGGGACGTTCGTGGTCTCGATGCGTAACACCTGGGCCGCGTACAAGGTGAACATCAAGAGCGGAGCGGTCGCGTGGACGCTCGGCGGCCGGCGATCGAGCTTCACCTTCGCGTCAGGTGCCGCGTTCCAGTGGCAACACGACGTCGTCGCCTACCCGGGCACCCCGCTGCTGACGCTCTTCGACGACCACTGCTGCCAGATCACCGGCGGTGGCACCTACGTGCCGGCCACCGGAGCGTCGCGAGGACTGGTGCTCAAACTCGACACCAAGAGCCACACCGCCACTGTCGGCGGCCAATACGGCCACGGGACGGGGTTCGACGCCGAGTACATGGGCAGCATCGAGCCGCTGCCCGGGGGCAACGAGTTCATCGGCTGGGGATCGGCGAACTACTTCACCGAATACACCGCGTCAGGCGGGATGCTGCTCGATGCCAAGCTCCCATCCCCCGACATCACCTACCGAGCGCTGGTCGAGCCGTGGACCGGCCGGCCGCTGTACCCCCCGCACGCCGCCGCCCGCCGACAAGGTTCTAAGACCACCGTGTACGCAAGCTGGAACGGCGCGACCGATGTATCGGCGTGGCGCGTCAAGGCCGGTCAGACCACCATCGCCACAGTGGCCCGGACAGGTTTCGAAACGGCGGTCCGGGTCCCGTCACAGGCAACGAGCTTCAGGGTGCAGGCGCTCGATTCGCACGGCCAGGTGCTCGGCACATCGCCCGCGGTCAGGGCCCCGTAGGCCGCGGCGCCGATCAGTCCGCCGCCCCGAGCCCCAATCGGTCAGGTCGACCGACGATGGCCTGTTCCTCCGGGTCGGGGAAGGACCGGGTGAGCGCCTCGTCCAGCAGGCGCCGCTCGAGCTCGAGGCGAGGCCGCGAGGCCTCGTCGATCTCGGCAGCGAGGTGGTCGTAGAGCGCGTGCAGGCGCCGGCCGACCTGTGCCGAGGTGGCGCCGTAGTGACGAATTTCAGTCAGCCCAAGCTCCAGGTACTCGGTCCACGTCGGCGCTGGGACGCGTCCGACGGGCACGCCGTCGGCGTCGAACACGAGCATCGGACCCGGGGCGCGGCGATAGAGCTCGACGAGCAGCTGCTCGATCCGATCGAGCGCCTGCACCGCGGTGGTCGGATCGTTGACCGCGGGTGACAGCGCGCGGATGGCGATGTCCACGAGCATGCGCAGGACGAATGCGGCGTCCTGGTCGATCGTGCGCTGGCGCGCCAGCACGACCACCCTTCGGGCATACGCGGCTTCCGGCGCCGAGCGTCCCCCGTGAATGCGGAGCGTCTGGGTCCCAGGGGCAAGATACTGGCCAACCATCGTCACCACTTCGACGAACCCCCCCGTCTGGGACGCGAGCCGCACCAGCGCGGCGCGATCGATCGCCGCCAGCACACCCGCTGGGCCCTCATGCGTGACGACAGCAGCGCCGGCATCCAGCGCCATCTCCGGCTCGTGTCCGGCGTGCTGCGCGCCGAGCGGATGGACGTCGTCGATCACCGCCCCTGCGCGCCGCATGAGGCCCCGGAAGATCCCGCCGATCTGCGTGAGCTCAAATGCCCGCTGCACGAGCGCGACGAACGCGCCGAGCGTGACCACGAGCAGGACGAGCCCGAAGATTACCGTCGCGATCGGGACGAACCCGCGGCCCGTGCTGTCGGAGCGGCCGCCGATCGCCGCAAGAGCGAACAGCGCGTAGGTCGCGGTGGCGGTCGGGAGGGCCAGGCCGGCGATCACGACGGGATCTCGACGCAGCCGCGCCGCGAGCCTCGGCGAGTACGACGATGTCTGGATCTGCGCGGCGACGAACACCGCCGAGAAGATGATTCCGGTGAAGGTGATCATGCCGGCGGCGAGCGCGCCGAAGATCTGCTGCGCCGCGGCGGCGGCAATCGGCGAGCTCACGCCCTCGCTCAAGTGTTCGTCGAGGACCGGCAGCGCGAGCGCAAGCACGACCGCGACGACGTTCGCCGCAAGCACGGGTACCCACATCGCCGAGGCCAGCCACAGGCGCTCGCGCAAGAACCGAGCGTGAGCTGGGCCCAGGCTCACTGAGCGCCGCCGGCCAGGCCCGGGAGCTCAACCGCCGCCGCGGGAAGCTCCGCCGCCGGGGGAACCTCCGCCGCCGCGTCGCCGCGCAGTCGCAGGCCCACCATTGGGTACACGAGCGTCGACAGCACCGCAGCGCCCACCAGCGACGCGGCCGTGGAGGCGCGCATGTGCCCGCTGTTCTGCGCAAGCGTGGTGATGGCAAGAACGAGCGGGAGCTGCGTGGAGCAGAAGCACGCAAGCGCCAGACGCTCGCGGCGGTCGAGCACATCGCGGTAGAGCAGCAGCGCCGGCGTGCCGCGCACGACCAGGAACAGCCCAAAGAACAGGACCAGCTTGGCGACGCCCGACACGCTCGCGAACAGGGCGTTGATGTCGAGCTGCATCCCGCTGACCACAAAGAAGAACGGGATGAACACGCCGAATGCCACCGCGGTGAGCTTCGAATCGAATCCGGGGACCTCTCGCTTCTTGAGCACCTGGCGAGTGATCAGGCCCGCCGCAAATCCGCCGAGAAGCAGGTCGAGGCCCAGGTCGGAGGCGAGCAGAGCTAGCGCGAACACCAGCACCACGATCCAGCGGACCGCCAGTTGGGAGCTCTTCTCGAGCGTGCTCTCGAACAGCGACACCGTCCGTTCCGAGAGGCGCACCGCGATCAGCGCTACGCCGACCGCCAGCGCCACGAACGCCACGAGGATCGCGGCGTTGTGAAGTGCGCTCTGCGTCGAGAGGATCAGCGTGATCAGCAGGATCGGCCCGAACTCCCCGACCGCCCCAGCTCCGAGGAGATACGTGCCAAAGCGTGTCTTGAGCTCTCCGGTGTCCGACAGGATCGGGATCAGCGTCCCGATCGCCGTCGTCGCGATCGCCGAGCCCGTATAGAGCAGTGACAACACGATCCCCGCGGCAGCGAGCACGCCGCCGATCGTGTACGCCAGCGCGAGCGAGATCGCCCAGCCCAGCGCACCCAGGCGCAGCGGCCGCCCAGCGATCCGATGGAGATCGATCTCATAGCCGGCGAAGAAGAACAGCATCCCCAGCCCGAGGTCGGAAAAGAATTTGATGAAGTGCGATACCTCCAGGCCGAGCACCTGCGGTCCGATGACGACGCCGAGCAGAAGCTCGAGCACGACAGCGGGCACGAGCAGCCCCCGAGCCGTCACCACCACCGACAGCGTGCCCGCCACTGCAGCCGTCGTAACCACGGCCAAGAACTCGCCGGGCTCCACCTGAATGGCAGCATGGACGGCGAGCACCCCGGGATTGCATCCCCACCGTCCGTCGCAGGCATCATCCGGATCGGGTGAATCCGGACACCGGGTGGGCTCCAGCCGCTAGCGTTCTTGGAGGTGAACGATGCGACGCCGAGCATCTATGAGTGGGCCGGGGGCCGCGACGCGTTTGCCCGCTGGCTGAACCGGTTCTACGACCTCATCGAGGCCGAAACGCCGGACATCGCGGCGCTGTTTGGCGGAAAGGTCAGCGAGGAGCATCGCGCCCACGTCACCGACTGGTGGACCGAGGTCATGGGCGGTCCTCCGACGTACACGGAGCGGCGCGGAGGCTATGAGCAGATGCTCGCGCGCCACCACGACCTGGCGATCACCCCACAGCAGCGACTCGCCTTTGTGACCTTGCTCAGCCGCGCCGCGGACGACGTGGAGCTACCGGCCGACCCGGAGTTCCGCGCCGCCATCATGGGCTATGCCGAGTGGGGCTCGCGCCTGGCTGTGCACAACTCCCAGTTCGGAGCGCAAACGGTCGCGCACGCGCCGGTGCCGCATTGGGGTTGGGGCGTCGCGCCGCCCTATCAACCGGACAGTTGACCGGGGAACGGACGGGCTGCGAGATCAGGCGCCGTGCGCAGCGGCCACCGGTCGTCTCACAACTCGTGTCGGACGCCATACTGCCCGGGTGACAGGCGGTCTGGCTCTGGACGGTGCGGCGCTCATCCTCATCGACGTGCAGCGCGGCTTTGACGACCCTGGCTGGGGGACGCGCAACAACGAGGCGTGCGAGGCGAACATCGAGGCGCTGCTGTCGCAGTGGCGTGCGCGCCGGCGGCCCGTTGTCTTCGTGCGCCATGACTCGCTCGAGCCGGGTTCGTCGTTGGCCGCCGGCACACCGGGCAACGCGTTCAAGGACATGATCACCGGCGAACCCGATCTGCTCGTCACCAAGAACGTCAACTCGGCGTTCTATGGCGAGCCCGATCTCCATGGCTGGCTTCAGCGCTCCCGGATCCACCGGCTCGTGATCGCGGGCATCACGACGAACCACTGCTGCGAGACGACCGCGCGCATGGCCGGCAACCTCGGCTACGAGACCTTCTTCGCGCTGGACGCCACCCACACGTTTCAACGACGCGCGCCCAGTGGGCGGACTCTGACCGCTGATGAGCTCGCCGAGAGCACGGCGACGAACCTCGACGGCGAATTTGCGAGCGTCGTCACCACCCGCGAACTGATGGCAGGCTGATAAACCGCCCCCGTCAGTCGGTCATTGCGTGCTCCATGTCGTCGGCCAGGGCCGGATGGTGGTAGGGGCCCGGAGCGCGTAGAGCAGCGATCACCCGCTCCTGGTTCTCCAGCCCCTTGTCGCGGCTGAGTTTGATCTTGCACACAAAGCGCGTGATCGGG
>DASXDW010000041.1:0-21452 GCA_036490435.1 Solirubrobacteraceae bacterium | reverse complement strand
CACGCGGCCGCAAAATCGGGGCGCTCGATCAGCGAGTCGGCCACCATCCGGCCGCAAGCTACTGACAGATCAAGCCACGAACGCCGGGTTCTTCGCATTCGCCGCACCCGCCGTCTCCACTGGTTGCAGCGGGTGCGAAAGACTTCGGACTTTCGCCCCGCTGCAGGCATTTTGCGGTGCGACAGGGCGATCCTTGCGATAAGCGTGATCACATTGGCCGAGGCTCGCTACGGCTACCTGAATGCCAATTGGGGAGCCTCTCGCATCGAACGAGAGGAGCGTCGGCTCGCCGGCTTCCTCCAGCTCCCGCTCGACCTGGCGGTCATCGACGAATACAAGCGGAACCCTTACGCTCGCACCAAGCCCTGCCTACCCAGGAACAGCGGAGAAGAGACGTACGCGGCGTGCGCGCCCTGACTTGCCGGGGAGAACGTCGACGTGAGCGTCGTGCACGCGGGGACGGTGACCGGCGGCATCGAGCGCCATTGAGTACCAAACTCGAAAACCTCGTTTCAGGTACCGCCGCACAAAAAAGCGTGCATAGTCGCCGCCGGCGCGCGAGGATGGCGTCGTGCGCAACGGAGCGGCATCCGGCCGGTGCAGGGTCGGCCTTGCGGCAGGCGTGGCCGTGGCATGCCTGGCGGGTGCCAGCCCCGCGTCAGCGCACCTGCGCTCGGGCACGGTCGCCGTTGACTATCGCGCCAGCGTCTCGCATCCGGTCAGCAGCGCCTACTCCGCTCAGATCTACCAGAGCGATCATGGCCTGAGCCTGACGCTGAGGCCGGGCCACGTTGTGTTGGTGCTTGGCTATCTCGGGGAGCCGGTCATCCGCCTGGACGGGACGGGGCTATCGATCAATGCCGCCTCGCCCACGGCCCGGGCCATGCACCTCGTCGACAGGGCACAGGCGGTGGACGCGCCGGCGCCCCGCTGGCGCCTGCAGCGCGGCCGCCATTCGGTTGTGTGGCATGACGCGCGGGTGCAGGGGCTGCCGGCGGGCCTGGCCGAGGGGGTCTGGAGGGTGCCGTTGGTCATCGACGGCCGCAAAGCGGTGCTGTCAGGCGAGCTGCACCGCTTTGCGGATCCGTCACTGTGGCTATGGCTGGCGGTGTTCGCGTGCTGGCTGGCCACGGGGGCGCTCCCGCTGGTGAGGCGCCGCCGGGACGTCGTCCGTCCGTTGGCGATCGCGCTCGCGCTCATCGCCGCCGGCGCGGCCACCGTGGTCGCGCTGGCGTTCGCTCTGGACGCATATGCCTCCCCCGGGACCTGGATCGTGGGCGTCGACGTGATGATCTTCCTCGCCGTGGGCGTCGAGGTGATGCGCCGCGGGCCGCGGCACCTCCATGTCGCCGCCGCGATCTGGGTGGGCCTGGTCAGCGTGGCGCTGGGACTGCTGGACGGCGCGGTCTTCCTGCACCCGGTCGTCCTGGCGATTGTGCCCGGGACGGTCATGCGGCTGCTCGTGGTGACGGCCATCGGGGCCGGGGCGAGCGCGGCCGTCCTGGGCTCGACGCTGTTCAGCGAGATCACCGCCGTCGCCGCGGCGGATCGTGTCTCCTCGTGAGGGGGGCTCGGGACCGCGCGGGAGTCGTGACGCACCGGGTTGCCGTACTTGGTCGCGCGCTGGTTACTTCCCCCGGATAAGGCGGCGTTGACTGAAACGGCCGCGCCAGGGGTGGCACGGCCGAGTCAGGCTCATGGTGGTTGTCGGTGGAGGCGTACTTCTTAGAGTGCTTCAGTGGGCGCGGATGGCGAGCGTGTCCAGGTCCTAGGCCAGGATTGCCCATCCGGTCCAGGTCTGCATCCCGTCGTCGCCTTTGAGTCGGGAGCGGTGCAGCCCGTAGCGGCGTTTGAGGTGGCTGATGCGTCCTTGGATCCCGGTGCGATAGCGGGCTCGGCGTTTGCGGGTGCGACGGCTGCCGGGTTCGTGGCGGCCGGCGATCTGGATCTGGTGCTCTGCGAGCTCGTGCGTTGTCTGGTGAGCAGCCGGTTCACGGCGGGGTTGCCCGGCGCGTGAGCGGCGGGGACGACGAGCCCGCGCGCACCGCATCGGGTGTTCTCGGTCACCTCGCAGATCTGCACGACATACCCGAAGTCCGTCGGCCGGCCAAGCTTGCCCTTGCGGATCGGTCGCCCATCGGGATCGCTGATCGACACCAGCCGGTCCGAGATCTTCAGGCCGGGCTCCCGCAGTGAACTCCCCAAACTCCTCGCGTTGGCACACGCACCTGGCGGGGGCACAACCGACTGATCGACCCCTCCCACCGCCGATCGCATTCGGCCGGGGTTCTCGGACCCTCGCATCGGCGGGTGATGCTCTTGTAATCTGAGCGATCCGAAATCAGACCGCTGCTGGGTCGACGACGGCATCGCGACCGAACACTTCGCTCGCCGCACTCGCTCTCCAGGTCCAGGCCTGCCAGTCGACCGAGGGACAGGTCAAGAACGGATCCGAGGCTGACCGAAGAGGTCTGCGTCCATAATCGCGTCCACTAGCTCGATGTGCGGTGCGGATC
Organism: Solirubrobacteraceae bacterium; assembly: GCA_036490435.1. Classification (GTDB taxonomy): domain Bacteria; phylum Actinomycetota; class Thermoleophilia; order Solirubrobacterales; family Solirubrobacteraceae; genus Palsa-465. The sequence continues at coordinate 18,936 of DASXDW010000041.1, read as the reverse complement.
TGCCGCTCCACCGGCACGCGTTTGCCGTTCCGGGCCATGACGCCGGCGTAGTCCCCCTTGATCATCCGCATGCTGGTGCCGAGCTCGCGGGCCATCTGCGTGCACGTTCACGGATCGTCGCGGCGAGGTCGCGTCACCACGCGCCTGTTCGAGGACATGTTGCTGATCGCCCGCCCGAGCAGCTGGAGTTCGTGAGCTGGCGACCCATCGACCTTCTCCGCTTCGTCAACGAGCTGTGGAGCACCACGACCGCCCGTGTCAACCGCCGCTTCGCGCTCGGCCCAGTTCCTGACGGCCGTGTCGATGCCGATCCGGATCGGCTGACCCAGGCGCTGCGCAACCTCCTCGACAACGCCATCGCCCACACCGCCGAGACCGACGGGCACGTCGCCTTGCGCATCGAGGCGCTGCCCGGCGCTCGTGTGCGTTTCACCGTCACCGACGACGGTCCCGGCGTCCCGCCTGACGAGCGCACGCGCATCTGCGAGCGCTTCCACCGCACCGACCACGCTCGAGATCGCCGTACCGGCGGCACCGGATTGAGCCTGGCCATCGTGCAGGCCATCGCCGAAGCCCATGACGGCGAGGTCCGCGCCGTCGCGGCGGTCGGAGTCCGCTTCGGGCTCGAGATCAACCGCTTCTCCGCCAGCGCACCGGGTGGCACGCCCGAGCCGCGGCCGCTCGGCGCTCGCCCTCGCCAACCAGAGCCACGTCGACTAGTGGAAGTGATCATGGTGGTGAAACAGTGCTGCGCCGGCGGTCCACGCCTTGAACTCCGGGATGAGACCCACCGCCAGCACCAGCCCGAGCACCACCGCAGTGGTCAGCGACAGCCACGCGCGAGCTCCGGCAGGTGCCCGGCGATGTGGATCGCGGTGACCACAGCCCAGCAGATGAAGCTCACCTTGTGGATGAGCAGGACCGTTCCGCGACTCGACGGTCCGAGGACCAGGAGGACGATGCCGGTGGCGAACACGATTGTGGTCAGACCGACCAGGACGGGTCCGAGCGTCCGCAAGACCGGCGGAGGAGGCCCCTTGCCGCGATAGCGGGGCTCGGCCGCGTAGTAGCGTGCGAACCGATATCCGGTGCTCGCCAGCTTGAGAGCGACCGGACCGATGAGGACCAAGCCCAGGAAGAGGTGCCACCACACAAGTCGGCCAATGAACACGATGGTGACGCCGAGTGGGGCGAGCAGGACGATTAGCAGGACGCCCGTCGCCACTGTTAGCCGTTCATTGCCATCGGTACCCCCGGCGAGGAGCTCAAGCCGCCTCCGCACACTCCTGGCCGTGTCCGCAGTGGCGGGCAGGTTGGGATCGCGGCGGTGTGCGGTATCGCTGGCCATCGCGCCGGGGTCTGGACCCATGAATGAAGAGGTCACAAACCCAGCGATGAGAACCCTCTTGTCTTCCTGGCCTGCCAAGGACATTGGCTCGTCGGAGTGCCTCGCCGCCGACCACGATACGACGGACGATGGCGCGCAGCGGCGGCTGACCGGGGGGTCAGCCGCCATCAGGCCCACGCGCAAATACGTGCTGACGACCGGGGCTCAGCTCTGAGAGCTGCCGGTGAAGCCGCCGATTGATCCGCTGTAGCCGGCGAAGCAGTCGTGCGCAGATGAGCCGTGCCCGCCTGGCCAGTTGACTCCGTCGTTGTAGAAGACGTCCGCCTCTTGGCCATCGACGGCGATCTCGGTCGAGCTCGAGGCGCTGCCGACCTGGGTGAAGTCTCCGGCCTTCAGCGGGGCGTCCGCCGTGCTGTTGAGAGCGTCGCTGTCGGTGTGGATGTTGACCTTGGTTCCCGCGGGCATCGGCCCGGTGCCGTCCAGATCGGCGTTGGTGTTGGCCGTCACGTCGAACGTCACCTGGTTCTGGCCCGTGTCGTCCTTCGTGCACGAAGCGGAAAACGTGAAATGGCCGTTCGTTCCGAGGGTGACCGTCTGACCGGCGGTGAGGAAACGCTCGCCGTGGGAGTAGGCGAGGTGCCGGGCCTGCAGGTAGTAGTTCGGTGACTGGCCGCCGAGGTGTTTGGCATTGTTCGCAGTGGTCACGGTGACTGCGGCGTAGCCGGTGCCGCCGAGCGCGATGAAGAGAGCGAGCACGCTGATGATGAAAGATGGTGACGCGAGACGGTGTTTCACTGATACCTCCGGTTGATGGTTTTGCGCCTCAGTCTCCGGATCGGCCGATGCGTTACATCGAAAGCCGACCTGACGTTGGTGCCACCGCTACCGGGTGACGACGAACGACAGACGGCGCGGGGCTGAGCGACGACGTGCCGCGGTGGCGACCGCGGTGACGGTGATGCGCCCGCGTGGGAGCCAGCCGGTCCGCGGTAGACGACCGTTGAAGCCAATGTGGTCGTGGCCGGCTATGCCGCTCAGCGTCAGCGCGCCGAGCGTCACGCTCCGGACACACCGTGGCGCATGGCGAGTGACCGGGCCAGAGACAACACACGCGCGGTTGACGCGCCCGCCGGGGACCTGCCGGGTGAACGTCAGTGTGACATGGGCAGGCTCGTTGAGCCTGAAGGAGAACCTGGTGGGGGTGTGCCGTGCGTCTGAGCGGATCTCGTGCCAGCGAGATGACGACTGGCTGAAGCGCTCCAGGGTTGGGGGCGGGGTGGCCTTGGGACTCGCGCCCCGCCCCTGTCCGGAGCCGCCGGACGGCAGGTGGGTCGCGGCTGCCGTGATCGTCACCGTGGCGATGGCCGGGCTGCTGACGTTCGTGCCGTCGGAGGTGGCGAACGTGAAGCTGTCGGTGCCGCTATACCCCGCCTGTGGGGTGTAGACGACGGTGCGCGAGTCTTGGCCCGCCGGAGCCAAGGTGCCGTGAACTGGTGGCGTGACGATCGATGAAGTGACCGGGTCGCCGTCGCTGTCGCGGCAGGGCAGGGTCACCGTCACGGCGGTCTGGTAGGTCGTCGTTAACGACGTCGCCTGACAATTTGGTCTCGTCTCCCGGCGGTAGATCGCCAGTGTCTGGCCGTCATATCCGGGGACGTAGACCGAGGTGCCGTCCGGGCTGACGGTGGGGTCATAGACGCCGACCAATGCGGGTCCGGCGGTCGCGCACACGCCCGTGACGCCGGAGGAGGTCCCGTCCGCGGTCAGGCAGCCTGCCGCACCGGGAAGCTGGGCCGCGGCGCCGGTGCCGGGGTCCACGGCGAAGATGGCGACGCCGTCGGCGGGCTGGTTGTCGTCGCCGATGACGTAGAGCGAGCGCCCGTCGGGTGAGATCGTGACCCCGAAGGGCAAGGTGAGGGCCCGGCCCGTGGCACACGAGAGGCCGCCGGTGCCGTCGTTGCCGCTCAGGGTGATGCACGCCTCGGTCCCCGCCAGTTGTGTGAGTGAGCCGTGCGGGGCGACCCGGAATACGGAGATACCGTGGTCGGCGCTCGCCGCCACGTATAGCGTGGCCCCGAGCGGCGAGATGGCCAGAGCGTCGGCGCCTGCGACCACCCGGCCCGCGGCGCAGGTGAGCGCGCCCGTGTCGTCGTCGCCCGTGTCGGTGATGCAGCCGGCGGTCGCCTGCTTCTGAGCGAGGATGCCTGTCGCGGGATCGCGGTCAAAGGCGCTGATGCCGTGTGCGCCGCTGGAGTACGCGTAGCGGCCGTCGGGCGACAGGACTAGGGATTTGGAGGCGCCCAGGACGCGGCCGGTGGCGCACCCCGCGGGCGCCGGAGAGTCAGCCAGGCACTGCACTTCGCGCAGGGCACCCGTCGCCGGGTCGCGGGCGAGGACGTGGATCCGCGAGGGCGCGGCGTAATCGGTGACGTAGACGAAGTCGTCATCGGAGCTGATCGAGATCCCGAAGGGCTTCCCGAGGGTGGAGAGCATCTGGCAGGTGGCGGGGCCGTCCTGGCTGCTGCCATCGCTGCTGATGCAACCCGCGGGGCCCGGGAGCTGGCTCAGCGCTCCGGTGATCGGATCGCGCCGGAGCAAGACGATGGACGATGGGGGATCGGACTGCTGCGCGTGCTGGTTGACGAGGTACGCCCACCGCCCGTCTGAGGTGAACACGAGGTCACGGCCGTCGCCGACGCCGAACCCGCGCACGGCTTGGCACGTGTCGGGACCCAGCGCGCTCGTCCCGTCGGCGGTGAGACATCCGGCCGGTCCCGGCAGCTGCGCGAGCGCACCGGTGGCGGCGTCGCGGGAGAAGACGGCCAGTCCCTCGTGACGGCCAACCATGTAGCTGGCCAGGTACACATTGCGCCCGTCGGGGCTCACCACCGCGCTTGACGCTCCGTCAACCCCTCGGGCCTGGGCGCACGTTGCGCTGCCGCCGATGGCGGTAACGCATCCCGCCTGTCCGGCAAGTGCCGTCAGGGCGCCAACCGGTGGCGGGGCGCCGTTGGCCGTTGCCGCCGCGGCGAGGGTGAGTGTCACTGCCAGAATCGCGGGCGTGGCCTTGCGCGCCCACTCGGTGACGCTGAAACGAACGGCGGACGATGAGAGTTTTCTCATTCGTCGACCTCGTGGAGTTGGGTCTTGGGCGTATGCATCGGCGCTGCAGTCCGGTGAGACCGCGTGGCGTTACACACGAGGTGCCGGCGGCCCGGCACGTGCCTTGCGTCGGGTTAGACTGCCCGCGTGACCGTGGCGGCCGCCAGTGAGGAACCGTTGCTGGCTCGTCTCCGGGCTGGCGACGAGACGGCATTCCGCGAGTTGGTCACGCGTCACGATCGGGCCATGAAGCGGATCGCGCTGACGTTCGTGCGATCGCCCTCGGTGGCCGACGAGGTGGTGCAGGAGACCTGGCTGGCGGTCATCAAGGGCCTGGAAGGGTTCGAGGGCCGTTCCTCTCTGAAGACATGGATCTTTCGCATCCTCGCCAACCGGGCCCAGACGCGAGGTGCTCGCGAGCAGCGGACGACCCCGTTCTCGTCCCTGGCTCCCTTCGACGAGGAGGGCGGCCCGACGGTCGACCCTGACCGCTTCCTACCGGCCGGGCAGGCCGCCGCCGGCTACTGGAGCGTGACGCCCAGCCACTTCTTCGAGCTTCCCGAGGACCGCCTGCTCGCCGCGGAGACCTCGGCGCTCGTGGCCGCCGCCATCGAGCAGTTGCCGCAGCGCCAGCGGCAGGTGATCCGGTTGCGGGACGTTGAGGGCTGGGATGCCGAGGAGGTCTGTGGGTGCCTCGAGCTCTCGCAGGCCAACCAGCGCGTGCTGCTGCACCGAGCGCGGTCCACGGTGCGCGCGACGCTCGAGGAGTACTTTACGGAAGTCGTGAGCGTATGAGCTACGAGGACTTGCCATGCGTTGATTTCGTCGAGCTGGCCACCGAATACCTCGAGGGTGCCCTCTCCGTCAATCAGCGCCTCATCGTCGAGCGCCACCTTGCGTTCTGCTCGCCCTGCGTTGACTACCTCGATCAGATGCGCGCCGTCATCCGTGCCACCGGCACCCTGCGCGAGGAGGACGTGCCCGCTCCGGTCGCGGACTCGCTCATGGAGGCGTTTCGCGCCCTCTCGGGCGGCTGACCAGCAGAGGCGGAAGCGTCAGCCGGTGAGCTCGAGTTGTTCACGCAGCCATTGCGCCTGACGTGAGCGCTCCCGCAGGAAGGCGGCGTCGTAGTCATGACCGGCGTGCGCACCGCTGGCCCGTTCGCCGGCCAGCATCGCGGTGAAGTAGCCGGCGGGCGCCGCGCCCGCCCAGCTCAGCGTGTGCTCGACCTTGGTCACCAGCCCGGCCCCGGCCAGATAGTCCTCGGCGAGCGCGCGGGCTCGCGCCAAGCACCTCTCGGCAAACCGACCGCGCATGGGCTCGTCCCACGCCTCCACCCTGCACAGCAGGCGCGCCTGGGAGGCGACCAGCGCCGCGTCGTGCTCTAGGACGTCCCCGGCGAGCTCGATCTCCCACAGCTCGGCGCCAAGCCAATGCGGCAACTGCTCAGGGGTGGAGGCATGAATCCCGTTGACGCACAGCGCAATCGGTCCGTCGGCGTGGACCCACTCACCGGGCTGATCAGCCTCGGGCAGCGGCCATCGGCACCCGGTGAACTCGGATCGGCCGTCTCTCAGGACCTTGTAGGCATGCATCACGATCTCGGGGGTGCTGGTTGCGCCGGGGCGCCTCGGGAGTCTACGCCCCGGCCGCGCCATCGGACCACGCTGCCCAGGGCGACCAGCGCCGTCGCATGGCTGGCCTCAGCGTCTCCGCGTGGGATGACGCACCAGGAGCGTCAGCCAGGCCGCGGCCCGTGCGCGGGGGCGCTCGGCGTCTCGCACGCGGACCCGTACGTGGGCTCGTCCGGAGTGGCGTGCGCGGCCGGTGATGATGCCGGTCTGCGTGAGGTGCAGGCCTGCCGGCAACGCACCCCGAACGAGGCTCCAGCGATACGGCGGGCGGCCCTCGCCGGCCCGCAGCCGCACGCGGTAGAGACGGCTGGCGACCGCCGGGGTGAGCGTGGCGGTGAGGATCGAGAGCGGCGGGGTGACGGCGAGTGCTCCCGGGCCGGAGAGGCCCGTGGCACCGCCCGCGATGCTCGCCAGCGGCGGGGTGTCACCCGAGGCTCCGGGGCTGTAGACGTGGATGTCATTGTCGTACTGGTTGACGACGTAGATGAGGCCCTGGGTGTCCAAGTCGATGCCCGTCGGGAAGCTCAGCAGCGTCGACGAGCCGCTCAGAGTGGCCTTCGGGAACGCGTTGCCCGTGGTGCCTGGGGCATAAACGGTCACGGAGTGCCCGTATTGGTTTGTGACCAGCAGGTCTCCGGCGGCATCCTGGGCGAGTCCGCGGGGGGTGTTGAGTCCCGTGGCTGACCCCGCGATCGTTGCCAGCGGCTTCGCGTCGCCGCCGGCGCCTGCCGCGTATTCGGTCAGGCTGTTGGAGCCGCTGTCGGCGACCCATAGCCGTCCGGCAGCGTCGATCGCGAGCGCGTCGGGACTACTGAGGCCGGTGTCCGCGCCCGCGATCGTGGCGACGGGAGTGGCGTTACCTGCCGCCCCGGGCGCGTAGACCGTGACGGCGTTCGCCGGCTGGTTAGCGACGTAGAGGCGGCCGGCCGTGTCGAGGGCGACGGCCGATGGTCCTTGCAAATCCGTCGCGGCACCGGCGAGGCTCGTGAGAAACGGCGCGGCGGCTCCGGGCGCGTAAGAGGTGACCGAGTCGTTTCCGGTGTTGGCGACGTAGACGCGGCCGCTGGGCGCGATGGCCACCGCAGACGGAGCGTTGAGACCGAAGCCCGTTCTTGCGAAGACGGTGAGCGGCGTCAGGTTGCCCGCCCCGCCGACGGCGTAGCTCGTGACCGTCCCGTTGCCGCCGTTGGCGACATAGACCGCCGGCGTGACGGCGGGGGCGATGGCGATCGAGATCTTTCCCGTCGCGGTCTGCGCGGTGGGCAATGACTGGTCGCTCAGCTGAACGGTGAACGAGGTGGTGCCCGCAGCGCTCGGAGTGCCGGTGATCGCGCCGGTCGTCGCGTTCAGCTTCAGACCTGCCGGCAGCGATCCCGAGGTGATGGCCCAGCTGTAGGGCCCGTGGCCACCACCGCCCGTGAGGGTTTGTGCGAACGCCGTCCCGGCCGCTCCGTGCAGCTGCGACGGGGAGGTCAGCGTCGGTGGTGAGACGACGAGGAGTCCGGCCGGATACGACACGACGCCATTGGCCACCGGCGTCCCCGACGGCGTGACGTCGCCGTCGGCCGGTAGGCCGTATTGCGTCACCGAGCCCGCGCCGAAGATGTTGCTGACCAACAGCTGTTCGGGCATCCCGGGGACGAACGCCAGACCGGACGGGCCGTTGAGCCCGGTGCCGGGTCCATGGAGGGTCGCAATCGGCGCTGGGTTTCCGGTCGCGCCCGCCGCGAACTCCTCGACGGTGTACCCGGACGAACTGGCGGGCCCGGGCACCGTCTCGTTGACGAACAGGTGGCCCGCCGCATCAAAAGCGAGCACCGACGAGGAACTGACCTGCGGGCCGCTGATGGCGGCGATGGGCGCGACATTGCCGTTGACGCCAGCCGGGTACTCCGTGATGCCGCCCGCGTTGTCCACCCAGAGGTGGCCCGCGGGGTCGAGCCCGATCCCGGTCGGCAACTGCACGCCGGTGGCGGCACCGGCCAGGGTCGCGATCGGCGCGACGTTGCCGTTGGCGCCAGCCGCGTACTCGGTGATCGAATTGCGGTAATGGTTACTGACATAGACGTGGCCCGCCGCATCCACCGCGATTCCGAACACCCCGCCGCCCAAGCCGGTCGCCGCACCGGCAATCTTGCGTAGCGGGGCAGCATTGCCCGTGGCGGCGGGCGCGTACACCGTGATGCTGCCCGCGCTGTTGGCGACGTACAGGTTGCCGCTGCGGTCCGCGGCGATCTGCTCCGGGGAGGCGAGACCGGTCAGGGAGCCGGTGATCCGCCGGATGGGCGTCGAGGGGGAGCCGAGCGTGAAGGTCGATATAGCGCCGTTCCCGGCGCCGTTCTCCGCGACCACGATGGATGTCTGAGCATGAGCGGCCACGGCTCCGGCGCCGGCCGCCACGGTGGAGGCGACCGTGGCGGCGAGTGCGCGAAGCGTGCGGGGCGAGGGGTGTGAGTGAGTGAACATGGCCGGTCCTGTCCCCGTGGCGGGCGCGGCGTTACAGACCGAGATCGGTGTAACGCCAGCGGCTGTGACGGGACGAGAGCGCGCAGGCGGGCGAGGGCCCGCCACCCGCGACAGAGAGGTAGACCCATGATCACCACCGCCGTCAACGAGGACATTGCGAGCCTGATGGGCGAGCTCGCCACGCCGGGCGGGCAGGCAGATCCATATCCCATCTACCGGCGCATGCATGAGCTGGGTGAGGCGGTGACGGCGCCAGACGACACGGTCGTGGTGACCGGATACCAAGCCACCTCCGCGTTGATCCGTGACAACCGGCTGCGCAAGTCTCCGGGTGCGGTGCTCGCCGCGGCGGGTTACCCCGACTGGGAGCAGCGTCGGTCACTGCGCATGCTGTTCGGGAGCATGCTCATGCTCAACCCGCCCCACCACACACGGCTGCGGCGCCTGGTGTCGCGCTCCTTCACCGCGCAGCGTGTGGCGGGGATGCGCGAGGCGATCACGCGCATCGCCGACGAGCTCTGCGACCCCCTGTCAGGGGACGTCGAGTTCGTCGACGCGGTGGCGTTCCCGTTCTCGGTTACGGTGATCGGCGAGCTGCTGGGCATCCCCGCCGTCGACCGCGCGATGTTTCAGCCGCTGGTGAGGGAGTGGACGTCGGTCCTGGAGATCCTCAATCCGCTGGCGGTCGACAGCGCCGATGCGGCGGCAGGGCAGATCCAGAGCTACCTGCACGAGCTCGTCCGCGAGCGGCGGGCGCGGCCCGCGGACGATCTCATCTCGGCGCTGATCGCCGTCGAGGACGACGAGCACCAGCTCACCGAGGAGGAGCTCGTGACTATGGCGGCGCTCATCCTGGCCGCGGGCTTTGAGACGACGACCGGACTCCTGGCCAACGGCTTTCTGATGCTGCTGCAGAGGCCTGATCAGGCCGATCGGCTGCGGCGCGAGCCGGCGCTGGCCAGGCCCGCGGTCGAGGAGCTCCTGCGCTACGACCCGCCGGTCCAGATCCTCTACGGTCGCACCGCCACCGAGGACATGCGGGTCGGTGAGCTCCCGGTCCGGGCCGGCCAGCGTCTCATCAACCTTCTGGGCGCCGCCAACCGCGATCCGCGCCAGTTCTCCGAACCCGACGAGCTGCGCCTGGACCGTGACGAGGGGCCCGGGCTGAGCTTCGGCGGCGGTATCCATCACTGCCTAGGGGCCGCGCTGGCCCGCCTCGAGGTCCAGGTGATGCTGCCGATGCTCCTGCGGCGCTACCCCGGCGCGTGCCTGGCCGGTGAGCCAATGCGTCGGGCAGGGCTGATGATCCGCGGATACACCTCGCTGCCCATCGCGTTGGAAGGGTGACCGGACCCGCGGACGCGCCTCGGCGGATGCGTGTAACGCCGTGGCCCGCGGTGTGACTGAAGAAAGCATGACCGAGACATCTCACCCCGATACGGGCTATCGCCCACAGCAGGACAAGACCGCCGTTGACAGGATCATGCAGGCCGTGGCCAGGTCCCGGCCGGGCGGCTGGCTCTTCATCAACGTGTTCCCTGTGATCGACCGTCGGCTGTTGCCGGCCTCGCGCGGCCGGCTGAAGGTCGCCATGGGTCAGCCGATCCTCGTCCTGCACACCCGCGGCGCCCGCACGGGCGAACCGCGAACGACGCCGCTGCTCTACACGCCCTGCGACGGTGGCTTCATCGTCGTCGCCTCCAAGGCGGGTGCTCAGCATCATCCGGCGTGGTACCACAACCTCCGCCGTCATCCCGATGACATCGCGATCGAGGTCGCCGGCACGCGCATCCCGGTGCGAGCGCGCGTCGCCGATGGCCCGGAGCGCGCTCGCCTGTGGCAGCGCGTCAACGATAACTACAACGGTTACGACACCTACCAAGCTCGCGCCGCCGGCCGCACGATCCCGGTCATCGTGCTCGAGCCAGCTGGCGATAGCCCGACATCCGCGGGGTGAGATCCCAGGAGCGCGTCGTCGTACCGGTGATCGTCCGGAGGTCATCGCACCGCGGAGCGGTGCTCCCGTCGTGGCACTGAATCGCTACGGCGTGGCGAGCGGGACTTTGCGCCCGCCAGGCTCGTCGCAAAAGCCTGGCGTCGCGGGGCGTTCCACCGCTCGCCGAACTGGACGGTGTCGACGTTGCCGACACCACGCGATCATGGAGCGGGTGATGTCGACTCCGGCCCGGGGCGAGCCTGACACCGCCTTGGGCTCTCAAGATGTTCGGACACCCGCCGCTCCTGCGGAAACTGTAGGGACACCTTATGTGCGACGAAGGCCGCCGGTCTATGGAGACAGCCGGCGGAGTACCGGCCGCCACGGCGTCCGGTCCCGAATGGTCTCCCGCGACGGCCCCCGCCTTCCGTCGCTGTTGCCGGGAAGTGAGCGTCACGTGTTGTGTTCGCGGACAGGTATGTGTTCTCAGAGCGTGCCCGCTCGTTTCGTTCCGGGCGACAGCGGCGCGGTAGGCGAACGGTGATGTCGAGGCCGCCGGTGGAGACGGCGGTGGTGTACACGGTTCCGCTGTGAACGGTGGCGATAGACGACACGAGGGCGAGCCCGAGACCGAAACCGTCGTGGCGGGTGCGGTCGTCGAGGCGTGTGAATGGCAGGAACAGCCGGTCGACTTGGTCGGGTGGCACGACCGGGCCGGTGTTGGTGACTCGTACCAGCGACGTGTCGTTGTCGGTGGTGGTCCAGATCGCGATGGTGCCGTCCGCGATGTTGTAGCGCTCGGCGTTGTCCAGCAGGTTGGCGACCAGCCGTTCGAGCAGCATGCCGTCGCCGGTCACGGGGGCGTGGTCGAGGCTGGTGGTCGTCGTGATGCCAATGGCCGTGCGTCCCTCGAGTGCGTCTTCGGTGACGGCGGCGAGATCCAGCGGGTCGGCGAGGACGCGCGCCTGGTCGTTGCGCGCGAGTAGGAGCAGGGCTTCAATGAGCCGCTCGGCGTGATCGACGGCCTGGCGGACGTCGGCGGTCATCGACACCAGTTCGTCGCGCGTGGGCTCTGGCTTGGCGAGAACGACGTATCGCGGTGCGCATCACGGTCAGCGGCGTGCGAAGCTCATGACTTGCGTTGGCAATGAAATGTCGCTGGCTGCTGAAAGCACGGTCAAGCCTTTCAAGCATCCTGTCGAACGTGTCGGCAAGCTCGCGCAGGTCGTCGCGCCGGCCCTGCAGAGCGATGCGCTGAGACAGGTTCTGTTCTGCAGGGGATGATCCGCAGGCCCTCGCGCCAAATCGCCCGCGGCGCCACGTCCGGACTCAGCGCGGGCGGCGGACGGAAGCGCGCAGCGGCGGCAGGACGACGAGAAGATCCTCAAGTCGCTCGCCAGGGCGTTCGGCGACCCAACCAAACGTCTCGCTGAGGTTGGCCTGGGGATCGCAGTCGACAACGAGGACCCGGCGACCGGTCTCCGCGAGCATCACCCGAGGTTGGCGGTCGAGGTCGTCCTGGTCACGCCACCCTTGTGGTTGGCCAACACGATGACCCGGCAGTCTGCTGTCGCCTTGTCTACACCGACGTCTTTACGTCGATATGTCTCGCTGTCCGTCTCCTCATCGGTCGGAACGTCTTGTTGTGGACGGAGCGAGCTCGACATGAGGCCTCCCGTAGGGGTTGGGGCTAGACGGATGACAGGGGTGGAGCGACCGCGGCAATAGCCGTCGAAGCCCCGAAGCTGGAAAGCGGGTAGGTGCTGGTCGGCTGGCGCTAATACCGGCGGAAACGCGCCCCGAGCGAGCGAATTAGCGCAGCGGTGGCCCCGGCGTGGCAGCGGTTGAGCACATCGGGACGACGCGCGCGGTGTTGAGCGACCTGGTCTCCCTCGAGCGGCGAGCAGACGATCCTGTGAGGGACCCACCTTGTGGAGGCGCTGAGTGGGTCCCGGACCAGCCTATTTCCCTGCCAATCGTGGGGAAATAGGTGGTGCTAAACGGAGAGGGGGGGATTCGAACCCCCGATGGACTGATAGCCCATACCGGTTTTCGAGACCGGCGCATTCAACCGCTCTGCCACCTCTCCGGGGTGGGGCGGACAACAAGTTAGAGCACTCCGGTCCGGCCCGGCGGGTCGACGGTTACGCTGGTCGGAGGCCTACCGGTGCACCGGTCAGCGCCGGGAGGCGAAGAAGGCTCGCAGCACGTCGCCGCACTCCTGGGCCAGCAAGCCGGACTCCACCTGGGGCCGGTGGTTGAGCCGCGGCTCGGCCAGGACGTCGAGCACGCTGCCGACCGCTCCCGCCTTGGGATCGGTGGTGCCGAACACCACGCGCGGCACCCGGGCGAGCACAATGGCGCCCGCACACATGGCGCACGGCTCCAGGGTGACGTAGAGCACCGAATCCAGGACGCGCCAGCTGCCCACGGCCTGTGCCGCCGCACGGAGCGCAATCATCTCGGCGTGGGCGGTGGGGTCGGCGCGCACCTCGCGTTCGTTGTGTCCGGCACCGATCACTTCGCCGTCGTGAACCACAACGGCGCCGACCGGGATGTCGTCGTGTTCGACTGCTCGGGAGGCCTCACGCAGGGCCAGGCGCATGAAGTACTCATCTCGTGGGAAGAAGTGCGAGCCAGGCACTGGCGTTTGTGAGTAGGAACTTGTACGGTTCAGACGGGGGTTATCGCTGTTCAATCTAGTCTCACGGCCGTTCCGCGCATGCCTGGGGCGCAGGCGTGGCGCGGGAATTAGGGCCGCTCAGCTCTCCCGGCAATCGCTGCGCATGGCGGTGCTCGGTCTGGCCCTGCTCGCGGCCGCTCTCACCGTTGGCGCCGCGCGTGCTCGCGCCGCCGGCTACGTTCCCCACGAGGTCATCGTCGGCTACCGGCCCGGCGCCGTTGAGACGCCGGCGCTGGCCGGGATGGGCGTGCGCTCGAGCACGCCGGCGGCCACGCCGGGCAGCCGCGTCCTGCACCTGGGGCGGGGCGAGAGCGTCCACACGGCGATCGCGCGACTGCGGCGCCAGCGCGGCGTGGCCTATGCGCTGCCGGACTACATCGCGCATGTCGCCGGCGGGACGCCGCGCCGCGGCTCCACCCAGGCCGGGGAGGCTCAGGTGGCCGGCGCGTTCTACCCCGATGACGGCGGCCGCGCCAAGCGCGCGCGGGGGTGGGAGTCCATGCAGTGGAACATGCTCCCCTCGGCCGGCGTCAACGCTCCCGAGGCGTGGGCCAACCTGCTGGGCGACCACCGCGCCGGCGGCAAGGGCGTGGTCGTCGCCGTCCTGGACACCGGGGTCGCCTACCGCGACTGGAAGACGTTCCACCGCTCACCCGACTTCGGCCGCACCCACTTCGTCGCCCCCTTTGACTTCGTCTCCAATAACCACTTCCCGCTGGACCGCAACGGTCACGGCACCTTCGTAGCGGGGATCATCGCGGAGTCCACCAACAACGGGGTCGGCCTCACCGGTCTGGCCTACGGTGCCTCGATCATGCCCATCCGCGTGCTGGACTCGAGCGGCGAGGGCGACGAGGCCACGATCGCACGCGGCATCCGCTACGCCGTCACGCACGGGGCGCAGGTCATCAACCTCAGCTTGGAGTTCCTCCCCAGCCAGGTCAACTCCGGCTCGGAGATCCCGCAGATCGTCAGCGCCATCGGCTATGCGCACCGCCATGGGGTGACCGTCGTCGGTGCGGCCGGCAACGACGAGACCAACCAGGTCGCCTACCCGGCGCGGGCGCCCGGCGTGATCTCGGTCGGGGCCACCACCCGCGACCGCTGTCTGGCCGACTACTCCAATGGCGGCAGCGGCCTGGACATCGTGGCGCCCGGCGGCGGCGACGACGCGATCATGGCCGGGGAGCCCGACTGCCACCCGGAGCGCGCCCTGCCCTCCGTCTACCAGCTCACGCTCACCTCGCCCCCGCACTGGGACGACTTCGGGTATCCCAACTACTACATCGGGACCTCGATGTCCTCGCCCGCGGTCGCCGCCACGGCGGCGCTGGTCATCGCCAGCCGCGTGATCGGGGCTCACCCGACCCCTGACCAGATTCTCCACCGCCTCGAGGAGACGGCCACGACCCTCCCGGTGGGCGGGGCCAAGCCCAACGCCGACTACGGCTACGGCCTGCTCAACGCCGGGGCCGCGACGGCGGCGGTGATCCCGACGCCGCCCGCGCCGACGCCGACCCCACCGCCGACGACCACCACCACCACCACCACGACGCCCACGACTCCCTGACCACGCCCGGCGGGGTGAGCGTCAGCCGCTACCCCGTGCGGACGATCATCACCGAGCACGGCGCGTGGTGCGACACCTTGTTGGGCACCGACCCCAGCAGAAAGCGCGTCGCGCCGGTCATCCCCTTGTTGCCGACCACGATGAGGTCTGAGCCCTGCTCCTCGGCGACGTCGAGGATGGCATCGGCCGCGTCCCCGACCCGGGCGAAGGTCTCGACCCGATCCACGCCCGCGGCCTCCGCGTCGCGCCGCGAGGCCTCCAGCAGCGCCAGCACCTCCTCGCGCAGGTTGACCTGGACGTCTGAGGGGACGTGGACGCGCCCGATGCGCGATGGGCGCTCGGAAACCGGCGCGTAGGCGGAGACGATGTGCAGCCGGGCGCCCAGCGCGGCGGCCAGCCCGATGGCGTGGCTGACGGCCACCCCCGCCGCGTCGGACCCGTCCGTCGCGACGAGGATCGACTCCAGCATGCTCGCCTCAGGCCAGGCGCGTGATCGCGATGACGATCCCGGCTACGACGAACACGACGATCAGGACCTGGGTCCATAGGACGATGCGCGGCATCTGCATATGGGACCAAAGCTATCGTCTCGACCATGCCGGAGCCGGTCAGTCCCGCTCTGAAGGCGGTCAGCGACGCGGTGCTGGCGGTCGCGTCGCGGCTGTCGGTCGACGAGGTGCTCCAGCAACTGGTCGACCGCGCACGCGAGCTGGCCGAGGCGCGCTACGCCGCGCTGGGGATCCCGGACGGCGCCGGCGGGTTTCGGCGTTTCCTCGTCTCGGGCATGAGCGACGAGCTCATCGCCTCCATGGGCCCGCTGCCGCGCACTCACGGGATGCTGGGCGCGATGCTGAAGACCGACGGTGCCTACCTCACCGACGACATCCACAACGATCCCCGGTTTCGCGGGTGGTGGCCGCGGGGGCATCCGGACATGCGCTCGTTTCTGGGCGTGCCGATCGTCGACCCCGAGGAGGGGGTGATCGGCGCCTTCTACCTCACTGAGAAGGAGACCGCGCCGACCTTCGGCGAGCATGACCGCGCGCTGATCGAGCTCTTGGCCTCCCACGCCGCCATCGCGATCGCCAACGCCCGCCTGTACGAGCGCAGCCGGGAGCTCTCGATGCTGTCGGAGCGCAACCGGCTCGCCCTGGAGCTCCACGACGTCGTCAGCCAGAAGCTGTTCAGCCTCAACCTCGCCGCCGAGGCGGCGACCACGTTGTTGGACCGCGGCGCCGACGAGGCGCGCCCGCAGCTCGAGCGCGTTCGTGACCTCGCCCGCGAGGCGCTGGCCGAGCTGCGCTCGCTCATCTTCGGGCTGCGCCCGGCCGAGCTCGAGCGCGACGGCCTGGGGGGCGTGTTGCGCAAGGAGGCCACCATGCTCCAGCGCGTGCATGGGGTGAAGGTGCGCGTCGACGCCGACGGCCGTCCGCCCAGCGTCGAGCCCGCCGCGGCCGGGGAGATCCTGCGCATCGTCGAGGAGGCGCTGCACAACGCGGTCCGCCACGCCGAGGCCCGCACCGTCACCGTCCATCTGCACGGCGCCGGCGACATCCTGAGCGTCGAAGTCACCGACGACGGGATCGGCTTTGATCCAACCGATCCCGAACTGCGCTCCCACCACCTCGGCCTCACCTCGATGGAGGAACGCGCACGGGAGCTTGGCGGGACGCTCACGCTCGACGCGCGTCCCGGCACCGGGACCGTGGTCAGCCTGGAGGTACCGATCGATGGCGCCTGATCCGATCCGCGTCCTCGTCGTCGATGATCATGCCGTCGTGCGTGAGGGGCTGCGCACGTTCCTCGAGCTCCAGGACGGCATCGAGGTCGTCGGCGAGGCCGCCGACGGCGAGGCGGCGGTGGCGCGAGCCACCGAGCTTGCGCCCGACGTCATCCTCATGGACCTGGTCATGCCCGGCCTGGATGGGATCGGCGCCATGCGCGAGCTGCGCCGTCGCTCCTCGTCAGCCCGCGTGATCGTCCTCACCAGCTTCCTCGACGACGATCGGCTCATGCCCGCGCTGCAGGCGGGTGCGGCGGGCTACCTGCTCAAGGACGTGGAGCCCGCCGAACTGGCGCGCGCCGTCCGCAGCGCCTGCGCCGACGAAGCGCTCATCGACCCGACGGTCGCCGCCCGCCTGCTGCACACGCTGAGCAGCGACGGCACCCGCGGGGCCGGTCCTGTCGCTGCCCCGATCGACCGGCTCACGCGGCGAGAGCGCGAGGTCCTGGAGCTCCTCGCGCTCGGCTACTCCAACAAGCGCATCGCTCTCGGGCTCGGCGTTGCCGAGAAGACGGTGAAGACCCACGTGGGTCACCTGCTTGCCAAGCTCGGCGTCGCGGACCGCACCCAGGCCGCGCTGCTGGCCGTGGAGAGCGGTCTGGGCCGCAGGGCCTAGGACCAATTGCCCCTACAAATCGGGACCGCCGCAGCCGTACCGTCGGCGGCATGTCCACAGCCATCATCACCGGAGCCTCCCGCGGCCTCGGGCTGGCGCTCGCCAGGGCGCTGGCCGACCGTGGCTACAGGCTCGTCATCGACGCCCGCGGAGCACCTGAGCTCCAGCGGGTCGCCACCGAACTCGAAGCCATCACCCATGTCCGGGCGCTGCCCGGTGACATCGCCGACGACTGGCACCGCGGCGCCCTGATCGACGCCGCGGGCGAGCACGTCGACCTGGTCGTCAACAACGCCTCCACCCTCGGGCCGAGCCCCCAACCCGAGTTGGCGCGCTACCCCCTGGATGCTCTCCAGCGGGTCTACGATGTCAACGTCCTCGCGCCCCTGGCGCTGGCCCAGCTGGCCGTGCCGCTCATGCCGGCGGGGGCGTGCCTGATCAACGTCACCTCCGACGCAGCCGTCGAGCCCTACGAGGGGTGGGGCGGGTACGGGTCATCCAAGGCGGCGCTCGAGCAGCTCACCGCGATCCTCGCCGCCGAGCAGCCCCACCTGCGCGTCTACACCGTCGACCCCGGTGACATGCGCACCCAGATGCATCAGGAGGCGTTCCCCGGCGAGGACATCTCCGATCGCCCGCCCCCGGAGGAGAGTGTCCCCGGCCTCGTTGAGCTGATCGAGTCCCCGCTGCCCAGCGGCCGCTACCGCGCCCGCGAGGTGCTGGTCCAGGGGAGAGCGTCATGACCGGCGCTGCCCTCGCCTTCGTGCTGCCCCATGCGCTGGAGGCCACCGAGCCGCCCGAGGCGCGGGGCGCCGCGCGCGACGCCGTCCGGCTGATGGTCGCCGACGCACACGAGGACCACATCACCCACGCGGCCTTCACCGAGCTCCCGGAGTTCCTGACCGCCGGCGACCTGGTGGTGGTCAACGTGTCGCAGACCCTGCCGGCGGCGGTCGCGGCCACCGGCCCTGACGGCGACCCCGTCCGCATCCACTTCTCCACCCGGGCGCCGGAGCTCGGCGACCGCTGGCGCGTGGTGGAGCTGCGCTCCGCCGACGGCGCCCACCCGGTCCGCACACGGACGGGCGAGGCGATCACGCTCCCCGGACCCGGCGCCAACCACTCCGAACTCACCCTCGTCGCCCCCTACGCATCCGGCTCGCGGCTGATGCTGGCTCGGCTCGATGGGCCGGGCGATGTCGAAGGCCTCCTGCGCTTCCACGGCGAGCCGATCCGGTACGGGTACGTCCCGCGCGCCTGGCCCCTCGCCGCCTACCAGAACGTGTACGCGCGGATTCCGGGCAGCGCCGAGATGCCCAGCGCGGGGCGCCCCGTCACCCGCCGGCTCATCTCAGAGCTCGTGACCCGCGGGATCGCCGTGGCCCCGATCACCCTGCACGCCGGCGTGTCCTCCCCGGAGCGCCACGAGCCGCCGTTCCCCGAGGAGTACGAGGTGACGGAGTCCACCGCGCGGCTCGTCAACCTGACCCACACGGCCGGCGGGCGCGTGATCGCGGTCGGCACCACCGTGGTCCGGGCGCTGGAGACCGTCGCGCAGCCCAGCGGTGCAGTCACGGCCGGCGCCGGCTGGACGAGCCTGGTCATCGACCCCGACCGGGGCGTGCACGCGGTGGACGGGCTCATTACCGGCTGGCACGAACCCGAGGCCTCGCACCTGCAGATGCTTGCCGCACTCGCCGGCGAGCCGTTCCTCGAGCGCTGCTACCAGGCGGCGCTCGAGGGCTCCTACCTCTGGCACGAGTTCGGCGACAGCCACCTCATCCTGCCCTGACCATCG
>DASXDW010000197.1:0-2521 GCA_036490435.1 Solirubrobacteraceae bacterium | reverse complement strand
CGACGACGTCGCGCTCATCGTCAGACGCGGCGCGGATCGCCGCCGATGGGGTGGTGTCCTTCTTGCGAGGCGCCACGGTGACCGGCCAGTAGCCGAGCTTGTGGGCCGCCTCGTTGAAGTTGCGCTTGACCCCGGTCTTGGGTCCGTTCACGGGCGCGCCAGCACCCGCGCCGTCGGTGGGCGGGGCGTCGATCTTGTGGGCCCCCTCAGAGAGGGCCCGGCGGTCCGTGGTGGGGGTCCCCCCCTTGGATGGGCCGCGCTCAGGGCCGGCCATGAGTTGTGCCCCTAGGGGTTATCTGCACTTGAAACACCCACGATAGCGGCAGCTTTGGGCGCCGCGCCATCGCGGCCGCGCCGATCCCGCGGGGGTGATCGTCGCGCCTTGGCATCCTTTCCGCAAGCTCACCTTAACTCACCCTGCGAAGCGGTAGCCCACCCCCGAATCGGTCCGGATGTAGCGGTGCCCGCTGCGCCCTCCCTCGGTCTCAGCGGGTTCGATCTTGCGCCGCAGATTGGCGATGTGGGCCCGCAGGACCTGGGTGTCATCCGCATAGCCGGCGCCCCACACCGAGGTCAGCAGCTCGCGATGGGTCATCAGACGCCCCCGGTTGCGCGCCAGCAACCGCAACAGGTCGAACTCGGTGGGGGTGAGGTGGACCTCCTCGCCGGCCAGGGTGACCACGCGCGAGGCCAGGTCGACGGTGAGATCCCCCGAGGTGATCACGGTCTCCTCGCGCTCGGGGCCGACCCGTCGCAGGCTCGCCTGCAGCCGCGCGACGAGCTCCCGGGGGCTGAACGGTTTGGTCACATAGTCATCGGCGCCGGCGGCGAGCGCTCGGACCTTGGCGTCCTCCTCACCGACGGCCGAGAGCAGGATGATCGGCATGTCCGTCCATTCGCGCAGGCGCCGGCACAGCTCCACACCGTCGATGTCGGGGAGAACGAGGTCGAGGATGGCGGCCGCGGGTCGCGACACCGCCGCGACATCGAGCGCCTCTTCGCCGGTGCTGGCCGGGAGCGCCTCGTAGCCGTTGTCGCGCAGGATCACCCGCAGCGCGCGCAGGATCTGCTGTTCGTCGTCGCAGACGAGGACCTGCGGCCGCCCGCTCTTGGACCCGGTGGTCACGGGGCGGCCTTGCCCGCGCCGGCCGCCGCCCGTGTGGCCTCCGGTGCTCCGGTGTTCGCGGTCGGGTCGCGCTCGGCCACCGGCAGCAGCACGTAAAAGGTGGTGCCCTGCCCGGGGAGCGACTGCACGGTGATGGAGCCGCCGTTGGCCTCGACGAAGCCTTTGGCGATCGCCAGCCCCAGGCCTGACCCCGTCCCCGCCAGCGAGCCGGCGTTGCGCCCACGGTAGAAGGGCTCGAAGATCCGCTCCTGCTCGACGGCGTCGATTCCGGGACCCCGGTCGGTCACGCTGATCAGGACGCCCTCCCCGGCCGGTCCGCCACCGCGCCGGGCGTGCACGAAGGTGGGCGAGCCGCCGCCGTAGCGACCTGCGTTCTCCAGCAGGTTGGCGAAGGCCCGCTCGAGCTGGGCGGCGTCGGCGCGGACCTCCGGAACGTCGGGGTCGACGGTCACCCGCACGTCAACCGGATCCCCGCGCAGCCCCTCGGCGGCAGCCGAGACGATGTCCTCGACCGAAACCCAATCAGAGCGCGGCGTGGCGCTGCCCGCCTGCAGGCGCGACAGCGCCAGAAGGTTGTCCACCAGGCCCGCCAGCCGCGTGCCCTCCTCGACGACGGCGGCGCTGAGCTCGGACCGCTCCTGGCCGGTCAGCGAATCGGCGCCGAGCGCGTGCCCGGCGGCTACGACCGCGGTCAACGGGGTGCGCAGGTCGTGGGAGACGGCGCGCAGCAGGGCCGTCTTGATGTCGTCGGAACGGCGCAGCGCCGCGGTCTCGACCAGGTCGGCCTGCATGGCGTCGCGGCGCTGGGCGATGGCGACGAGCGCCTCGAGCGTAGGGACGACCTGTGTCCGCAGCCGCTGTGCGGTATCCGGGGGCAGGTTGGCGGGCACAAGCAGCGTGGCCATCTGCCCGCCGTCGACGCCGCGCAGCGCGAGAGCGGTTCGGCGCCGGTCCGCCGACCCCGGTCCCGGCTGGCCCGCGCCCGCCGCGCCCGCCGGGACGAGTTCGATCGCGGCCGAGCTCAGCCCGAGCGCCTCGGCCACCCGCCGCGCGGCGTTGCCCAAGGCGGCCTGCGTGTCCTCGCCCAGCAGCAGCTCGTGGGCCAGCGCGGCCGCCAGGTCGGCCTCGGCGCGCCGGCGCTCGGCCTCCTGGGCGCGAGAGCGGGCCAGCTCGGCCAGCGCGCTCGCGAACAACGCGACGATCATGAACGCGGCCAGGGCCACCCAGTTGCGGCCGTCGACGATCGTGAACTGACCGGTGGGGGGGATGTGGAAGAAGTTGAACGCCGCCGCGCTCAGCAGCGACGTGAACAGCCCCAGCGCGATGCCCCAATAGGTGGCGACAAGCAGCACCGCCGGCAGGTAGACCACGCTCAGCGACACCACCGGCGCGATC
>DASXDW010000156.1:0-9377 GCA_036490435.1 Solirubrobacteraceae bacterium | reverse complement strand
GGAACGTCGGGTTCTTGCCATCGGTGGTCAGCGCCGGCAGCGTCGCCGAGCCGGTGATGAAGGCCATCCCGGCGCGCCCGAACAGCGGCCCGACGGCCTCGACCTCCTGGCTACCGGCCGGGCCGACGGCGGCCACGGCGTTAGACGAGATGATCGCCTGGGTCTTCTGGGTGGCCAGCGACGGCGTGAGCTGCGTGTCGTCCTGGGCCATCGTCACGTCGGTGCCGTTGGCCTTGTTGTCCATCTGCACGGCGAGCTGCGCGAAGTGCAGCTGTTCGAGGCCGACCTGAGCCACCGGGCCGGTGAACGGGCCCTCGATGGCGATCGCTGCCTTGCAGCTCTTGCTCGCTGAGGCCGACGACGTCCCCGCCGCCGCGGCCGAGCTCGAAGTCGCTGCCGGGGCACTGCTACTGCTGCTGCTCGAACTTCCGCAGCCAACCGCGACGAGCGCAGTGAGCGCCGCGGCAACTAATGTCAAACGTACCTTCATGGCCTGTTAGCTCCTCCTCTGGAGTGTGGGTCCTGATTGCTCTGATAGGCGGGGGTTCCGTCCGGATAGAAGGCGGCAGCCGGAGATCCCGCGGGTCGGAACACGGCGACGATGCGCATCGGCCCAGCCCCCGAGTTGGACAGGCAATGCACCGTCCGAGCCGGGAGTTGGATGCACGATCCGGCCGTGACCGGTTGCGAGAAGTCACCGGCGTCCATCCGCCCCTCGCCCTCGAGCACGTAGATCACTTCGTCGTAGGTGTGAAAGTGGTCCGGCGCGCGCTCGGTCGGGATGTAGCCGACGAACTGAGTGGCCGAGCGCAGGCCGTTGCGGGGGTCGGCGACGATCTGAAACTCCCGCTCGGTGGTCGCCTGCTCCACGTCCTGGTCCTCCAGCCGGCTGACGGCGGCGGGCATCGGCGGCCCGGGGCTGGGGTCCGGGACGCGGACCGCCAGGAGACGCAGGGGACCGTCGCCGGTGTTCTCGAGCTCGGGCGTCGAGCCCGGCGGCAGGTAGACGCCCACGTCGGGGCGGAGCTCGTGAGCCTCGCCCCGGATGTGCAGCCGGCCCTCCCCGGTCAGCACGAACAGCGTCTCCTCGGAGTCACCGGGGACCTCGATGAGCGCGCGCTCGCCCGGGCCGCATTCGAGCACCGCCTGCGCGAGCGCCGCGAAATCGGTCCGGGGACCCAGCGTCACGCGGACAGTGAGACCGCTCGGGCTCGTGAACGGCGCCACGGCGGGCGCGCTGACGACGTTCACTGCCGGCATCGGCGGCGGCTCCGGATGGCGGGGGAAAGCTTCACTTGGGCTGGGCAACGGGACCCGAGCGCATCCTGTGCTCGGGGTCGGGCACCTTCGCACATTCGGGCCGCGTGGGTCAACCACCTGCCCTCGGAGCGTTCATTGCAGGGTGGCCTCTAGGACTATCTCGGTGCCCGCCAGGGCCAGTGACACCGGGCATGTCGCCTTGGCCTGCTCGGCCAGTTGCGCAAAACGCGCGGCGTCGAAGCCCGGTACGTCCCCGATGGTGGTGATGGCGATCCGGGTGATCCGGAAGCCCTCCTCCTTCTGCTCCAGCCGGACGCGCGCGGTCGTGCGCAGATCCTTGGGGGGCGAGCCCGCCTCCTCGAGCAGGTTGGCCAGCGACATGGTGAAGCACCCCGCCTCGGCGGCGGCGATGAGCTCCTCGGGGTTGGTACCGCGCACCTCGTCCTCGACGCGGTTGCGCAGCGTGAACTCCCCCTCGAACGCGCCGCTGCCGAGCGCGATTCGACCTCCCCCTTCGGGCACGGTTCCCTGCCAGCTGGCCTCCGCGTGGCGGCTTACACGAACGCTCAAGGTTTGCGACACCCCCTCAGTCTGATTTTGTATGGCGATCAAACCATTACCGTGTGACCGCTGCAACCGTACGTAACCGGTGCTAACCAAGGAGAGGGCCGTGGCAGAGACGCTCAACCCCACGATCGACGTCGCCGAGGTGCGCCGGCGCTTCTCAGCGCTCGGCGACGGCTTCGCGTTTCTAGATGCCCCCGGCGGGTCCCAGGTGCCCGACGAGGTCGGCAACGCCATCGCCCGCGCACTGCGCGAGGCCAGCGCCAACCTCGGCGCCGGCTACGCCACCAGCTTCCGCGTCAAGGAGATCCTCGAGACGGCCGAGGCCCACGCCGCGAGCTTTCTGGGCTGCTCGCCGCAGGAGATCACCTTCGGCGCCAACATGACCTCGCTGGACTTCACCTTTAGCCGCACCGCTGGCCGCGCCTTCCAGGCCGGTGACGAGATTCTGGTCTCCTCCGCCGACCACGACGGCGGCGTGGCCCCGTGGATCGAACTGGCCGCCGACCGCGACCTGGTGGTCAAGCACATCGAGCTTCACCCCGACACGCTGCTGGACTTCGACGACCTGGCCGCCAAGCTCTCCTCGGGTCGCGTCCGGGTGGTCGCGTTCGCGTGGGCGTCCAACGCCGTCGGCACCGTCGTCGATGCGGCCCGGGTGTGCCGGATGGCCCACGAGGCCGGCGCGCTGGCCTGGATCGACGCCGTCCACTACGCCGCCCACGAGCCGATCGACGTCCGCGCCATCGACGCCGACGTGCTCATCTGCTCGCCCTACAAGTTCTGCGGCCCGCACTTGGGGATGGCCTACGGCAAGGCCGAGGTGACCTCGAACTGGCGCCCCTACAAGGCCCGCCCGGCCCCGAGCGACCCGCTGGGCCGCCGCTTCAACACCGGCACGAGCCCCTACGAGCTACTCGCCGGGTTCAACGCCACCATCGACTACCTGGACTCGATCGGCGGCTTTGCCGCGATCGTCCCGTACGAGCGGTCGCTCGGCGAGCATTTCCTGGCCTCGATCCCCGACTCGGTGACGGTCTACGGCCTGCCGACCATGGAGGGCCGCGTGCCGACCTTCCTGGTCAACGTCGAGGGCGTACCCGCGGCTGACGTGGCGGGTCGTCTGGCGGCGCAGGACGTCGGCGTGTGGGCCCACGACTCGTGGTACTCGCTGAACCTCTACAAGCGCCTGGGCTACGAGAAGGACGCGATCCGGATCGGGTTCATCCACTACAACACCGTGGAAGAGGTAGACCGGCTGGTGGCGGGCCTGGAGGGTGCGGGCGGGTAGCGTCGCCGGTTTGCTGGGATGCCCGCGGCGGTTCGTGCGAGATTTTTCCGTGACACGCATAAAAATGTCGCGAATCGGGTTGCTCCCGCCGCCCGGCCCGGCCGCTAACGATCGCCGTGCCCGATCGGGCCGCCACCCGACCCACCACCACCCCGCTCGGCCTCGAACACATCCACCAGCCGGGCCCGCACATCCCACAGCTTG
Source organism: Solirubrobacteraceae bacterium (assembly GCA_036490435.1). Taxonomy (GTDB): domain Bacteria; phylum Actinomycetota; class Thermoleophilia; order Solirubrobacterales; family Solirubrobacteraceae; genus Palsa-465. The sequence continues at coordinate 6,058 of DASXDW010000156.1, read as the reverse complement.
GGCAGCTGGCGCTGGGCGATCAGCCGTGACAGGACCTGCACGGGCGTCCCGGCGGTCCCACTGGTCTGCTCGCCGATGGCGCGGGCGACGACGCTGTAGTGGCGAAACCGCCAGAGGCGGATGCGCTCGTCGTAGTCGGTGAGCAGCTCCGCCAGTTGGTTGAGCGCCTGGTGGTCGGCCCCGTGGCGGTAGAGCTCGACGAAGGTGACCGCGGCCCGCTCCAGGGCGCGGTCAAAGGCGGCGCCGAGCGCGGGGGTCACCCGGGCCAGGGTGCGAAACCCCGGTGAGTCAAAGCCGCTGCCGTGGCCCAGGACGGTCCGGACGGTGTTGTAGTCCCAGGGGTCGAGCATGTCGAGCATGTCCATGGCCTCGGTGACCTGGCGCAGGCACAGGACCACGCGGCGCAGGAGGCGCACGGCGCCCAGGGCATCGTCGGCGTCGATCAGGCGGGTGGCCTCCTCCACCTCGGAGACGGCCAGCTTGAGCCACAGCTCCGAGGACTGGTGGACGGTCTGGAAGAGGAGCTCGTCGCGGTGGACCTGCTCTTCCGGCGGCTTCTGGAGCGCCAGCAGCTCGTCGGTGCGCAGGTAGCGCTCGTAGTCGGACTCCCCCGGTCCGGCCAGGATCGGCTCGTTTCTCTCCACGTCGGTCATGACTCTCCTGGGCCGTTGAGAATTCCGGCCAGGGTGGCCAGGTTGATGTTGCCGCCGCTCACCACGCAGACCACCTTGCCCGAACCCGCGCGCCCGGCCAGGGCGGCCGCGGTGGAGAGCGCGCCGGCACCCTCGGCGATGACGCGTACCCGCTCGGCCAGCGTCCGGACGGCCGCCTCGGTATCGGCGGTGGGGACCGCGACGGCCTCGTCGACGACCTCCTGCAGGCGCGGCCACATGGGGTCGAGCACGCGGCGGCTGCCCGAGCCATCGACGAACGACGGCTGATAGTCGACGTCGGTCGGACGGCCCGCGGCGAACGCCGCCTTGAGCGCCGCGCCGGTCTCGGGCTCGGCCGTGACCACACGCACCTCGGGCTTCAGGGCCTTGACCGCGCTGGCAATCCCCACCGCCAGCCCGCCGCCGCCCACCGGGATGACCACGGTGTCGAGGTCGGGCAAGTCCTCCAGGATCTCGAGGCCGATCGTGCCGTTGCCGGCCATGACCGCCTCGTCGGCGACGGGATGAACGAAGAGCCCCTCCTCCCCCGGGATCTCCGAGGTGACGATGGCCTGCCACCATTCCTCGTAGGGCACCTTCAGCACGCGGCCGCCGAGCCGCTCGATGGCCGACAGCTTGGCCTCGGGCGCGTGCTCGGGAACGGCGATGGTGGCGGTGAGGCCCAGCTCCCGCGCCACCCAGGCCACTCCCTGCGCCATGTTCCCCGCGCTGGCCGTGAGCAGCCCTTGGGCGCGCAGCTCGGCCGGCGCGCGGCGGATCGCGTTGCCCGCGCCGCGGATCTTGAACGAGTTGATGGGCTGCAGCGTCTCGAGCTTGAGGTGGATCTCGGCCGGGGCGTCGGCGAGGTGCAGCCGGATCAGCGGCGTACGCACGGCGAGGTCGGCAACGCGCTCGCGGGCGGCCCGGATCTCCTCCAGGGCGATCACAGCTCCACCTCGGTTCCCAGGCTGAGCCGGCGAGCGTTCTGCACCGCCACCTGCGCGGCCGCGAGGTCCTCGACGCCGATGCCCAGGGACCTGAACAGCGTGAGCTGGTCGTCTGACTCGCGACCGGGATGGGCGCCCGACACCACCTCCCCCAGCTCGGCGCGGATGTGCTCCTCGCCCGCGATCAGCCCCTCCTCGACGGCGAGCCTGAACTCGCCGGCCTCGTGCAGCACCGATTGGCGACTGTCGCAGAACAGCGCGGCGGCGGCCACCGTCGCCGGCTGGATCTCCCACGCGGTCGGCGAACTGGCGCCGACGGCATTGACGTGCCCGCCCGCCGCCAGCCACGCCTGCTCGAGCACCGGGCGCTTGGCGCTGGTGGCGACGACCACCACGTCGGCACCCTCGACCGCCTCCTGAGCCGACCCGGCGACCACGAGGTCAGGGCGCGTGTCGCGCAGCGCCTCGACGTGCGCGGCGGTGGGCGCGTACACGCGGACCTCGTCCCAGGGGCGGACATCGGCGAGAGCGACGAGGTGCGAGCGGGCCTGCACGCCGGCGCCGAGCATGCCGAGGACCCGGGCGCCGTCGCGGGCCAGGGCGCGAGTGGCTACGGCGGTGACCGCGGCGGTGCGGATCTCGGTGATCGCCGAGGCGTTGAGGATCGCGGTGGGCATGCCGGTCTCCCCGTCGTAGAGCTGGACCGTGCCCTGGTGGGCATCCAGGCCGCGGCCCGGGTTGGCGCGGATGATGCAGACGACCTTGAGCCCGAAGGCGGTGCCGGCCGCACCCTCGGCTTCGCCGCCGGCCTGCGCGGCGGACGACGCGTAGGCCGGCATGAGCCCCATGAACCCTTCGGCCCCGGGAGGGGCGGTCACGGTGCGCAGCGGGTTGAACGCGTCGCCGCGGGCGCGCGCCGCCAGGGCGGCGGCCATCGCCTGCTCGCAGGCCGCGGGCGACAGCGACGCATGGATGTCGGCGTTGGAGAGGGTGAGGACACGCATCAGCTGAAGGTCTCCGTGATCTGTCGGCGTTCGTCGGGCGTGACGGGGTGCTCGATCGCCTCCCGGATCGGCTGAAGATGCTCGGGACGGCCGGGCCCCACGACGACCTGCGCGATGCGATCGTCGGCGAGCAGCCACGCCAGCGAGGTGCCTGCCATCGAGGTGCCGCGGTCGGCGGAGAGCCGCTCGAGCCACTCAAGGCGGTCGAAGGTCTCGTCGGTGGCCAGGGCCTCGTAGGGCTCGGGCCGCTGGGTCATGCGCGAGCCGAAGGGGTAGGCGGCCCCGCGCCGGTACTTGCCGGTCAGCCATCCGCCGCACAGCGGGCTGAACACGATGTAGCCGATGCCGCTGCGCGCGCACAGGGGGATGACGTCGGCGTCGTCGCGGCGCGCGAGAAGCGAGTAGCCGTTCTGAACCGCCACGGGCACACCCACCGCCAGCGCCCGCTGGAGTTGGGTGGCGTCGAAGTTGCTCACCCCGTAGGAGGTGAGCTTGTCCTCGTTGCGCAGCGCGTCGAAGGCGGAGATGGTGTCGGTGAGCGGCACCACGGGGTCGTACTCGTGGGCGAGGTAGAGATCGACGCGGTCGACGCCGAGACGCTCCAGGCTCGCGGCGAACTGGCGCCGGACGCGGTCGGGCGACAGGCCGTGATCGCCGTCGGCGGTCATCGGGTTGAACACCTTGGTGGTGAGCGTGGGCCGGGTGCGCCGCGAGCGGATCCATGCGCCGATGGCTTCCTCGCTGCTCCCGCCGCCGTAGGCATCGGCGGTGTCGAAGTGCCTGATGCCGAGCTCCCATGCGGCGTCCATCAACTCCAGCGCCTCCGAGAGCGATAGCCCCTGGCCGAAGAACGCCGGCGCCGAGCCGACGCCGCCGAAGTTGCCGCAGCCCAGCGCGACGCGGGGCACGCGGTGGCCGGCGGTGCCGAGGGGATGCGAGGGGATCTGAAGGGGAGGGGGCATCGGCGGTATTTGATCAGGCGGGCGGACCATAAAGAAGACCCGGCCCCGACGCGGGACCCCGCGCCCACCAGAGTCTTAGTCCATTTGACTGGGCATCGGACCGGTCGATGTGTTTAATACGCCGCTCTCTCACCCTGAACGGACTCCAGGCGAAGGGACACAGATGACTGAGCGCCGCGCCGCAACGCGAATGAGGATGTTCGCCGACATCGAGCGAATGGATGCCCGTGCCTGGGCGGAGTACCTGGCGCCCGACGCCGTGATGCGCTTCGGCAACGACGACCCGATCTACGGCCGCGACGGTTGCCGCGCCGCGCTGGAGTCGTTCTACGCCCGTATCGACGGCCTGCGCTATGACCTGGTGGAGCTGTGGGAGCACGGGGAGGCGACGATCGTCGAGGCCAGCGTCACCTACACGCGCAGCGACGGGCTCGAGGTGACGCTGCCGGTGGTCACGATCTACCGCACCGACGCCAACGACCTCATCTCGGACTACCGCGTTTACACCGACATCGCGCCGGTGTTCGCGGGGCCGCCGGCGGCGGCGGCCCCCGCGACGTAGCGGGACGCGCGCGTCAGCCGACGACGGTCTCCAGGGTCTCGATCGGCTCGAGCTGGTCGATCTCGGGGCGGCGATGCTCCCAGTGGGGCGGGATGCACATGTGCGTCCCCAGCTCGGCAGCGGTCTCGTCGATGAGGAAGCCCCGTCCCTCCCCGTAGGCGAACTCCGTGAGGAGCCCGCTGGGGCTGCGGCAGTACATGGAGAAGAAGTAGCCCCGGTCCTTGGCCTCCGAGACGTCGGTGAAGCCGAGCCCGACGATGTGGTCCTTGACCACCTGCTGGTTCTCGGGGGTGCCGACGTCAAAGGCCTGGTGGTGGATGGTGCCCTCCCCGAAGTGCCAGGTGCCCTGGTGCAGGTGAGGCTCTTCCACCAGTTCCAGGATCCGCCCGGCCCCATCGGCCTGGCCGATCCGGTACTGGTGGTTCTCGCCCTCGTCGCCGAGCGGCTCGCCGTTCATGCCCTGGACGATGAAGTAGTCCATCGGGCCCTGCTCGATCACCGACGTGGTGGTGCCGAAGGCGCCGCGGATCGCGTGCTCGGCGGGGACGATGGCGTCGTAGGGCTCGCGCGTATCCGGGTCAGGGTCGCCCACCAGTGCGTACTCGATGCCGCACGGGTGACGGAAGAGGAGACGCTCGGTGCCGAAGCGCTCGATGCGCTCGTGGTCGACGCCCTGCTGATTGAAGCGATCAGACCAGTAGCTGATGGAATCGACGGGAACCGAGAGGAGGAGGATCTTGGCCTGGTTGGTCCCGCGCTTGCCCATCCACCCCGCCTGGCGGTACGGAAAGGCGGTCAGCAGCGTGCTCGCGTCGCCGGCGCCGTTGCCGTAGTACAGGTGGTAGATCGGGATCTCCCCGTCGAACAGGACCGTCTTCTTCACGCTGCGCAGGCCCAGCAGGCGCACGTGGAAGTCGTAGTCCTCCTGGGCCGGGCCGACACAGAACGTGAGGTGGTGGGTACCGCGAATGAACCCTGGGTTCGGCATGGGCCTCTCCTCTCTCGTGAACGCCGTGAGATCGTACTTGAGTACGCAATCGCCGACAGGCGATCTTGACGATCAGCGCACCGAGGTTTGACGCTCAGCGGCGATCCGCGCGCCGTCGGAGAGCGAGCGCAGCTTGGCCCAGCAGATGTCGGGATCGACGGCCCCGTAGCCCGACCATGTACCAAAGCCGCAATCGGTCCCCCCCATGACGCGCTCGGGCCCGACGATGTCCGTGAAGTGCTCGATGCGCTGGGCCACCAGCTCGGGGTGCTCGATGTAGTTGGTGGTCGAGTCGATGACGCCCGGAACGAGCACCTTGTCGTCGGGAAGCTGAGCGCTCGCCCAGGCAACGTGCTCGTGCTCGTGGCGCGGGTTGGCGGCCTCGAAGAGGATCGTCGCGGGCTTGGCGCGCAGGATCGGCCCGAGGATCTTGCCCACGTCGATGTCCAGGTGATGCGGGCCCTCGTAGTTACCCCAGCACAGGTGCATGCGGACGCGGTCGGCGGGGATGTCGCGCAGCGCCGCATTGATGGCCTCGACGTGGCGCTGGACGCTGGCCGCGAACTCCTCGTCGGAGCGGTCGCGGTACATGATGTGGCGGCCCATGGCGAGGTCGGGCGCGTCGATCTGGAGCATCACCCCGGCGGCGACGATCGCCTCGTACTCCACCCTCATCGCCTCGCCGATCGCGTCGAGGTACTCGTCGAGGCTCCCGTAGTGCTCGTTGGGCGCAAACAGCGCGACGATCCCCGGCGACGGCGCGTTCATGAAGGCGCCCGCCACCGGCTGGCCCTCGATGGCCGATGTCAGGTGCGCGAGGTCGCGCCGGACCGGCTCGGGGTGCTCGTAGGTGATGGGCCCGCGGCAGATCGGGCGCTGGTATTTGTAGCCGCCCTCCCGCGCCTGGCGGTCGCGAAATCCTGGGAAGGCGTCCAGATCGGC
>DASXDW010000097.1:0-6238 GCA_036490435.1 Solirubrobacteraceae bacterium | reverse complement strand
GTACCACCACTGCCACGGGTAGCCCCGCTGTGCACCGCTCGAGTTGCTGAACCCCTTGGCGAAGTTGATGATGTACGCCAAGTGGCCGAACGGTCCGCCGGTGATGAGATGGTGTCGCCCGCTGTCACCGGAGAAGGGCGGGGCGATCAGCCCCATCACCCATAGCCCGGCGATGAACAGGGCCGCGCTGCCGATCGCCGCGATCGCCAGCCGCCCGAGCGCCGGGCGCCACGCCCACGCCGCCGGCAGCGGGTCGGCGGGGTCTGTTTGGCGGGCGTGCAGCAGCACCCGGAACAGCTCGAGCAGCCCCAGCACCAGCAGCGCGTAGACCGAGACCTCCTTCATGCAGTCAGCAACCGCGAGCAGCGCCGCCGCCGCAAAGACCCGTCCGCGGAGATATAACGCGACGCCCCACACCATCGGCGCGAGCGCGTAGATGTCGAGAAATGCGATCCGGCCCGAGACGATCAGCAGGTTGTCGGCGGCCATCAGCGTCGCTGCCCCGACCGCTAACCAGGGCCCTCCGCCGGCGGCGCGCGCGAGCGCGTACATGCCGAGGATCGCCAGGCTCCCGAACAAAAGCGAGCCGATCCGCCACGCGAACGGCCCGTTGCCGAACAGCTCGATCGCTCCCGCGATCACCAGCTTGGCGCCCTGGGGATGCTCGCCATTGGGGTCGGTACCCAGCGGCGCCTCGCGGTAGAACGGGACTTGTCCGGCGGGCAGCGTCGGCGGGGGGTGGATCCCCGCGATCACTTGCGCGGCGTCGACGTAATAGCTCTCATCAGAGATGAGCGCGTGATCGGAGGCGGTCGTGCATGGCGACACGCACGGCGCGTCGAGCCGGTAGCCGCGCGCTCCCAGCGACAGCGCCGACACGAGTGCGAGCACGATCAGTGGCGCGCACCCTGACAGCCCGATGCGCGACCGCCGGCTCGACGCCAAGCGCGTCACCGCATCGATCATCGACTGCACACAGCGCAGAGACGGAAGACCTGCCCGCGCCCGGTCGGCGCGCTCGTCTCAACGCTCATAGCCTGAGTTGCGTCCTCGCCCCCGGCTGTGACATCGCCGTTCGCATTGCCGCTCCACAGGCCCGAGCATGACGACTGCTCCGGTCTGCACCGAACGAATCTTGACATACCGGCAGCCTCACGCGCGGCGCATCACCTGTCAGTGGGGCGCCCGGTTGTCTGCGCTGACGCAGGCCCCCGAGCTGGTGGTAGGGAACCCCCGTCACCACGCTAAACCCGCCCGCCGCGCTGCCCCCCGATCGCCGCCGCGTCACAATATGAGCGCCGGCCCCCTGGGTGGGCCGACGCTCGTCGCGTGAACGATTTCCCGCCGGGACGGCCTCCGCGGCGACGCCGGCCCCGAACTGCCGAGGTCGGAGCTGCCCCAGAAGACCCGCCCGGCAAAGTGCCCGGTAAAGGGGCGACAGCTGAGACAGGAATGACGCAGCCGTCGAGGGGACCAGAGGCCCCGCCCAGGTGGCGCACCGAGCGGACCGAAGAGCAGAAGCGGCTGGTGAGACTCGGCATCTGCTCCAGCAGACCCAACTGCACGAAGCAGGAGCACCCTCGCTCTCACCCGAGCGGCTCCGCTGGCTTCCGCTTTTCGTTCTGAGCCCAGGCGCGTCGGGGCGCCTCCTATGCGACCTCAGCATCACTCCATCCGACGGGAAGCAGAGCCGCCCGGCGGGCTCCGGATCGGCGACTAGGCGGAAGCCGCGCCGAAGACCGGCCGGCGAGGCACGAAGGATCGCGCGTCAGGCCCGTGTCGCGCGCAGGGCGTGCGGCCCGTTTGCACCGAGCTGCGCCACCTGAGCGGCCGAAACGATCGCCACAATCACCGTACCGAGCCGCCTTGTCGACGGTCACGAATTGACGTAGCGAGGCCAACTCGAGCGGCGGTCTCCGAAGGCGATATGCGCGGTGGCGCGCGGCGCGCCGGCCTTGATCTGCTTCTCGATTTCGTAGTGATGCCACGTACACACCGGCACTAGCTGGTCGAGCAGCTCCCAGTTCGGCCCGTAGCCGAGAGACTCATAGCTGAGATGATGGAGCTCGATCTCGTAGGTCCGCCCGCACACGAAACACCACGCGTCCGGATGACGCGAGTGCCAGGTGCTTCGCGTGAGCCGCCAGCATGCGCTGGCCTCGTAATCACGGACAGAGTCGAACGTTACGTCGCCCCCGTATTGCCGGTGACCGTTGGTCGCCGACGGGAGGTGGAAGGTCAACGAACCTGATCGTTCGCTTTCGCGCGGAGCCGACATGGCCTCGACGAAATCCTCCCAGTCCGTGCGCAGCCTGCGTTCGTCATTGGGATTCATCGATCGTCACAATATCGCCGGTCGGGGCTCGTGGCACGAAGAAACAGACGGGGGGAGCGCGCTGCTCCAACCACGAAATCACGGCGGTCTCGCGCTCGCCGGACGGCCCGGGCCACAGTGCTGCTGTGGGCCAGATCGGGCCGTCTCGCATGCCTGCTTTCGTTGCTCAGAACCGACCTGATCGGGCGCTCGCTCGGCGACGGTTCCGCCCACCCGCGAGTGCTGCTCTCGGCTGGTTTCGGCAGTCCGCTCGAGACCGCCCTGACGGCGACGAAGCAGGTGCGGCGTCTTCGGTCCAAGCGGCCGCACGGCGACCATCCTCGGCTTTCTCGCAACGGTGGCCGGTCAGTCTTCGCCCCGCAAACAGCCGACGGGGCGCCTGGCGCACAGTTCTTTGCGACCCAACCTTTTCGGGTCCCCGAGCGTCTAGGGAAGGAACACGGAACCCGCGCTGCGCCGCTTGGCTGGGAGTACGCAGGCACGATCCACAACGACGATGACGGAGCGAAGATGAGTCCAGCAGAGCCATTTCGTCTGACGCGGTGGACGGGGCGCCGGTGGCTGGCCGTAGCCGCGACCCTGGCCGTCATGGCCGCTGCGGGGGTCGTCCTGGGGCTCATGGTCGGCGGCGCGGGCGCATCGTCGAGGTGCACGACGGACCGTGCAGCTCCGTCGGGCTCGCGCGCGTCGACGCGCCAGCAGGAGACGGTCCTCGACGCCGCCTACGCACGGATGGTGCACGGTCCGGCGTGCCTTGCCGGAGACAGAGATGTCGTGGACTACGGGATCGGCAAGCTTTGGAGCCGGGGCATCGACGGTGCCGGCACGACTATCGCGCTCGCCGAGGGATGGGATGATCCCTCGATCGATAAGCAGGTCGCCCACTACGACCGCTTAGGGAGCCTTCCCAACCCGCAGATCACGACGATCTATCCCTCCGGGGATCACAAGCTCCCGGCCAAGTGCGCGTCGTCGGGTTTCGGCGATTCGTGCAGCGGCGATAAGAACGAGCTGCAGTTAGATGTCCTCTCGGCTCACTTGATGGCGCCCTACGCCAAGATCGTCATCTTCGTCACCCCGGCGGACAGCGAGGTCCGCGAAGACGCCGCCAGCCAGGGGGACCCGCCCGAGATGATGCAGGGGGTCGAGGCGATCAGCCGCGATCATCTCGCCAACGTCATCTCGATCAGTTACGGGGCCGGCGAGAGCACCTACCGGTACGGTCGCAACGAGGTGACTGCCCAGGATCCCGGCGAGCTGGCGGCCGCCGCCGCCGGCATCCCGGTCGCGGTCGCGACCGGTGACTGCGGCCCAGTGCAGCCGGTCGCCACCGCCACGGGCCCGTGCACGCCCCACACCACGAAGCCCGAGATCGGCACGTGGGACGATTCGCCTTGGACGCTCGCGGTCGGAGGAAGCACGCCGAGCGCGACCGGCAGTCGTATCGTGCCTGGGTTTTTCCCCGAGAACGCCGGGTTCTCGTCGATCTTTGCCCGCCCGAGCTATCAGAACGGGGTGGCCTCGGTCACCCACAGCCGCTGGCGTTCGGTCCCCGACATCACCATGGACAACTCGGGCGGCACCTCGGAGTCAGCGCCGCTGATGGCCGGCGTCCTCGCGCTGGCCACCCAGGCCAACGGCGGCCATGACCTCGGCCCGATCAACCCGGCGCTGTATGACGTGCTCGGTCCCAAGGGCGCTGCCGACGGGATCGTCGACATTACGCGCGGCAACGATTCGCTGACCTCAGTCAACGGCAAGAAGGTGCTGGCGCGCGGCTACACCGCCCACAAGGGCTTCGACGTCGCCAGCGGTTGGGGCACGATCTACGCCCCCCGGTTCGTCCCCGCCGTCGTTAGGGCCACCCGCGCCTCTCACGATGAGCGCCCCGTCCGCGCCCAGGCCGCGGCTCAGCTCGCCGTCCTGCGCCGGGCCATTGACCTCTCGCCGGCCAGCGTCACGGGCGCGACGACCTCGCATCTCACGGCCACGGGCTTTTTGCCCCTGTTTCCCGTCGTCCTGTCCATCGACGGCCGGAAGGTCGCCGCCCTGCACGCCGACGGCCACGGTGACGTCTCCGACACGCTCGTCCCGTCACGGCTGCACCTCCGGCACGCAAGCAACACGGTGACGCTCACGAGCATGCTCATCACCGTCACCGGGCACCTCACAGTGCAATGAGGCTGGGGAGCAGATCTTGGTTCAGCGAGGAGAGCTGCCCTCGCGGATGACCCGGCCGCGGAGCAAACGGTCGCGCTTTGAGGAGTTCGCCGCCGCGCACAGTGCGGGGCTGATCAGGCTCGCACTCGCGGTCAGCGGCGATCGTGAGCGCGCCGAGGACGCACTGCAGGAGGCGCTCGTGCGCGTCTACCTGCGCTGGTCGCGACTGGACGATCCGCTCGCCTATGCCCGGCGGACCGTCGTCAACGCGACGCGGGACGACTGGCGTCGTGCCGAGCGAGCGACGCGCGCGCACAATGCCGCGGGGCAGCTGGCCAGGCTGAAGGGATCCGAGGACCTCGAGGCGCCCGTGCTGCGCCGAGATTCGCTGATGACCGCGCTGCGGGCGCTGCCCCACCGCCAACGTACGGTCATCGTGCTGCGCTACCTCAACGAGCTCACCGAAGCGGAGACCGCGGCGGTCCTGGAGGTGTCCGTCGGCACCGTGAAGAGTCAGGCCTTCGACGCGCTCGCGCGGCTTCGCAGGAGCCTTGAGCCCCAGATGATGACCGCCCGGGAGACGTGCCCATGAGCGACGATGATCTGATCGAAGCGCTGCGGGATGCGATGCGCGCTGACACATGCACGACCGAGGTGCCCGATCGCATCGCCGATCACGCGCGGCGGACGGCGCGGCGCAGGACGGCGCGCCGCGTCGTCGCGGCCGGCGCGCCACTGCTCACCGGCGTCGCAGTCGCGCTCGTGCTCGCCACGCGCACCGAACCGGACCGCACATCTCCGCGGAGCGCAGACGCGCCCCGGGTCACGGCGGGGCAAGCGCGGGTGGGGCAAGGACAGGCACACGACACCGCGTTCATCGTCCGCGCGGTGAAGGCCGATGTCGCCGGCGATCGCCGGCACGGCATCGTCACCTACGGCACCGACTACTCACGTGGCCACGTGAGCCCGAGCGGCGCGGCCGCCGGCCTCGGGAGAAGGCTCACCACTGGATACCGCTACACCGCCCCGAGCGGCGCCGTGTTCTGGCGTTTCAACTCCTACGACGACCATGGGACGGCGGTGTTCGAGGAGTCTGACGATTGGACTCCCACCGTTGACGGCAGGTACACGTGGACGCGACTCCTGATCAACACCACGAGCCGCACCTACAGCGAGCACGAGTACCGAGTCAGATCGCTCATCCGCCCTGAGCCGGGGGCGAACATCGAGCGCAGCCCATCCCAGGTGCGACGCGCTCTCCAGGACGGCCGGGTCACCCAGAAGGGCACGACGGTCATCCGGGGCGTGCGGTCGATCACGCTCTCGGTCGCCCTGCCCAAGAACCGCAGGCTTCTGGGCGACACACTCACCCTGTACGTCAACGCCAGGACCTATGAGCCGCTGCGCACCGTCTTCGGCACCGCCGACCGCGACGGCCTCGAGATCGAGGAATGGCTACCGGCGAGCGCTCACAACATCACGCTGGCCAAGGACGACTCGATTCCCGCCGGATACTCACGAGTCGCCCGAGCCTACTGAGCCGCCGCAGATAGGAACCCCACCCGGGCGTTTCGAGCGATGCGCCGCGCTAGCCCGGATCCGCCGGTTGGCGTTTGAGGGTGACCGCGGTTGGGGTTTGGGGGGGTGTGGCTTTGGTAACTCGGTTCGGGACGGCGTTGGATCGGTCGGGACGGGGCGGGCGGTTGGAGGAGTGGACGGTCGGCGCGGTGTCTGGGCACGCTG
>DASXDW010000065.1:0-2654 GCA_036490435.1 Solirubrobacteraceae bacterium | reverse complement strand
GCAAAAGGTTGCCGGTCGGGCGCCGCAACTTTTCGGTGGGCCGCACGTATCTTCCGCTGTCGGTCTGATCGTTACGAGGAGGAGCATATGAAGGTCACCACGCGAAAGACGCGCGTGACGGCGGCTTGGGCGGTTGGCACCGTGACGGGGGTGGCGCTGCTGGCCGGGTGCGCGTCGGCCGCGACGGCCGGCACCGCGGCCGTGCACGCCGCCAAGTCGGCCAAGCCCTCGGCGGTGCCCGCCGCCCCCACCGCCAGCCCCTCCGCGGCCCCCACCACCCCGTCTTGCCCGACGCCGGTGCCGGTTGCCACCGCCAGCGCCGCCCCCGCGCCAATCGCCAGCGCCAGCGCCAGCCCGGTCCCCCGCGCCACCGCGAGCCCGAGCGCGATCGCGGTCCCCACCAGCGGAAACGGCGCGGCGGCGACGCCCGTCCCGATTCCAAGCGCGACGGCGACGTCCGCCCCGGTCGCCCCGGCGTCACCGGTCCCGGCCGCCACCAGCGACAACGGCTGCGCGTCGGCGTCGCCGACGGCGGCCCAGCCGGAGCCGTCGGCGAGCCCAACCCAGCCCGCCACGGCGCCGTCACCGGCGGCCTCGCCGTCACCGCTGCCGACCGGAAGGGCGTAGCCGCCGGGCGACTCAAGCCGGCCGGCGGCTCCCTATCAGTTCTGACCACTTTTTCTTCTTCGCATCGGTTATGACCACTTTTACGCCCGAATTGTCCGATTCGGATGGTTAAAACCGATAGGAAGGTGAACTTGAGTGGTCAGAACTGATAGATAGGCGTGCGCGACTGTGACTGGGGTGAACGCTGTTGACGCGGCGCACCCCGATCGGCGCCGTTGACCGGCGGCGCGGCGGGCGGGACGCCCGAGCGCCCGCGTGCGCCCACATCAGCGCTTCTTGCTGTTATCCGTCGGGGCGCGTTGATCGTTGTGGCCTTGTGGGCCACGGGCCCGCTAGATACGGCTTGGTGGGCCACAAGGCCCGAATGAGCGGGGCGACCGGTGGACGGCGAGGCCCGAATGAGCGGGGGCGACCGGTGGACGGCGAGGCCCGAATGAGGGGGAGTTACCGATGGACGGCGAGGCCCGAATGAGCGGGGGCGACCGGTGGAGGGCGAGGCCCGAATGAGCGGGGGCGACCGGTGGAGGGCGAGTCGCTCGGGTGGAGGTGCGCTGGGATGGACGTGGCGCGAGGGGTGGGTGCGGGGGCGGGTGGGGAGCGCCTCGGTCCGTTCGAGATAAAGTTTTGCGCTTTTTAGCGGGCGGGGCGAGCGCCCCACTCGCCGACCAGGATCACGATCGCGGTGAACATCGGCCAGAAGGCGAGCGCGCTGCGGGCGCCGAGCGTGAGGGACTCGGGGAAGACCGTGCCGTTGGCGCTCGTCGCGAGGTGGTGGTTGTAGGCGGACAGGCCGATCTGCTGGCCGAGCCAGAGCATCACGAAGCCGCCCGCGACGCCGCCGAGGATAAGGCCGGCCGCGATCGCCGCCCGGGTGCCGCCGGTGTGCCTGGCCATCGCGAAGCGGTAGCCGATGACGCCGGTGAGCAGGCCCGCGACCACCGCGATGCCGCAGAACCAGGCGTCGGCGCCGATGAACGCGCGGGTCTCGGCGTTCATCAGCTCGGCCGTCCCGCTGCTGATCTCCTGCAGCAGCGCCCGGGGCGCCGCCTCGCTCCAGATCAGGCCGCCGAGCAGGCCGAGGGCGGCGCTGCCGATGACCGTCGCCGCGAACCAGGTGACCGCGGACCATACCGAGGGCCGGGGGCCGGCTTCGGAAGACCATACGGGCTCAGTAGCCATCGGGGAGATCCCACCTCGCTTTCCCGCATGATCGTAGTCGGGAACCTGACCGGCCGCGCATCGCCGATGCCCCTGGTTTAGCGGGTCTTCGGCCGGGCAGTCGGACGGCGCACAGCCCCCGATGGAGAGAGGTTCCCGTGACAGCCGTCATTATCATCGTGATCGTCTTGGTGGTGATAGTCGTGGGGGGCGCGCTTATCGCCCGCCAGACCTCACAGCGACGCCAGTTCGGCCCCGAGTACGACCAGCTCGTGCAGGAGGTCGGACCGCAGAAGGCCCGGGCCGAGTTCACCAGGCGGCAGAAGCGCGTCGCCGGGCTCGACCTCAAGCAGCTCTCCTCCGAGCAGCGCGCCGCTTACGAGGCCCGGTGGGAAGCCGCGCAGGAGCAGTTCATCGACAACCCCCGGCAGGCCACCCAGACCGCGGCCGGCCTGGTCACCGCCGTCGCGGCCGAAATCGGCTACCCGGTCGACGACCGCGACCAGCTGGTGGCCGACCTGTCGGTTAACCACGGCAAGTACCTCGAGGGGTACCGCGGCGCGATTCGCACCACCGACCAGGCCCAGGACGGGGCGACCGAGGAATTCCGGCAGGCCCTGCTTGACTACCGCACTCTTTTCAACGACCTGATCGGCGCGTCGGCGGACGACGGCCAGTCTCGGGCCACCCGACGGGAGCGGGCGCAGCTCGAGCAGCCGTCCTAGCCGGTCACCCCCCATACGGCGCGACAGCGCCGGCGCCCCGCAAGCGTAGACGTGAGACGAAACGCACGTGAGAAAGGAAACCCACCCCATGAGCGTGGAGACCAGCAGCACCAACCAGCCCGGTGACGGCGACTCCGACGAGCG
>DASXDW010000054.1:0-70755 GCA_036490435.1 Solirubrobacteraceae bacterium | reverse complement strand
CCGGCAGGCCAGGTGGACGCGCCAACACCGTCCGCTGCGGCGCCGCCCGCCGCCCCCGCCGCACCGCCACAGGCGCCGGCCGCATCCGGGCCATCGTCATCGCCCACGGCGGACCCGGGACCTGCTGCGTCGGCCCAGTCGGCGGCGGCGCCGCCCGCACCACCGGCAGCGGCGCCCGCACCGGCAGCAGCGGCGGCCGCACCTGCAGCGCCGGCCCCGGTGGCTGACGCGGCACTGCAGCGCGCGCCAGTCCGGGGCGCGCCACGCAACGCTCCCGCGCCGCCACCCCCGCTCGCGGCCCGGCCACAGCCGTTGAGCCGGCGTCCGAGCCAGGCCGCCCGGCCCGCACCGACGCCACGTCCGCAGGTGGCCCGCGTACCAGGGCGAGCGACTCCTCGGCCTGCGGCCCCGCGGCCCGTTCCGGCCCAGGGCGCGCCACGTCCGCCCGCCGCAATCGTCGCGGCGACACCCATGGCTGCCCGCCCGCTCGCGCGCCGCATCGCGGATGTGCTCCGGCGGCGGCCCGCGCCGTCTCCACCCGCGGCTCCGCCGAGCGCTGCGCTCGCCGCGGCACGTGAGCCGACCGCGCGACCGGCATCTATGGATCGCGCGCCGGTCTCGCTCGCGCAGCCGCCCAACGCCGGACCCGCCCCGGTCGCCACGGCGCCCCCCGCACCGTCGGCCCCCGTAGGACCGATCGCCACGCCGCCGGCCGGCGCCCCCGAGCCGCATCCGGCTCCCCAGCAGCTCGCCCGCCAAGACACCAGGCCCGCGCCGGTTCGGATCACCCGCGCACCGGTCACCCCTCCGGCCCCCGTCACGGCCCCCGTCAAGGCCCCGACCGGAACGCCAACCACGAGCGCGGCCCCAACGCCGCCGACACCACGTCCGCACCGACAGCCACTGAGCCGTGCGCCCGTCATGCCGCCGACCCCGGCGCCACCCCGCCATCGTGCAGCGGCAACGCTGGTCCGCCGCCCGGACCCAGACGCCGCGCCCCGCCGCGCGCCTTCCGCACCCGCCGCGCCCGCCCCGCCGCGCCCGAGCCTGGCACGTCGGATCGGCACCGCGCTCGGAGCGCGCTCGCGTCCGGCCACGCCATCCGCCGCTCCAGCGCCCGCAGCCGCCCGTGCGCCAACCGCACCCCGCGCGCCGGCCGCACCGCGCATACCGGGCGCAGCCCGGACACCGGCCCCGACCCGAGCCGCCCCGCCCGCTCCCGCGGCGCGCCCGGCACCCGCCGCCCCAACCACCCCGCGCCCGGCGCTCGCCCTCGCCCGTCGCCCGCGCGCCGGTGCCCCACCGATCCCGGGCCGCCAGGCGCCGAGGCCCCACCAGCCCTCCCCCCTGATCAGCGCGGGAGTGCCGGCTGCGCCTGAGACCCCGCCACCCGCGCCACCCACGACGCCTGGGCCGTCACCGACAGCCCAGCTGCTCTCCCGGCTGCTCTCGCCCCCGCCCGCCGGCCCCGCACCGGCGAGCGTCCCGCAGCCACCGTTCCCCTTCGCACCGGCGGCCACAAGCCCGGCCACCATGCCAACCACCACGAGCGGAGCGGCCACCACGCCGGCGAACCCTGCCCCGGCGGCCACCACCCCGGCTGCCCCGGCCCCGGCTGCCGCCACCCCCGTCGCGCGAGGCCCGCGCGCCCTCTCCCGGGCGCCGAGCTCGCGCCACCAAGCGCCCGCGCGCGTCACCCCGCCCGCCCGCACCCTCTCCCGGGCGGTGCCCGGAGCACCTGCCGGAGGCGCGGCCGGGGCGGCGGCCGGCGCGGCCCAGGGCGCCGCCGCTGGTGGCGGTGGAGGAGGTGGCGGCGGAGGTGGCGGCCACAGCTCGGACCTCATCTACGACGAGATGCTCCGCCGCGTGCGCGAGGAGCAGGAGCAGCTCGGTCAACTCATCAACCACCCCTTCTGAAGTGGCCCACTGAGCCATGACCGCGTTCGTCCACTACGTCGTCCTCGAAGTCCCCAACATCAGCGCCAACACATCCTTCATGGGCATCTTCAAGGGACTGGAGGGGCTAGAGGTGTGGTTCGATGTGCTCGAGTACGCCGAGGGGGGCAACAACGACTTCGTCCACCGGCTGCCGGGACGGATGCGCTACCCGAACCTCAAGCTCTCCTGGGGCCTGGTCAGCGATGAGGACCTGCTCAAGTGGTTCATGGCCACCCACACCAAGGCCGACACGCAGGAGATCAGCCTCACCCTGACCGCGGCCAAGGGCGACCTGTCGCGTGACCTGCGCAAGTTCACCTTCGCCGACGCCTACCCGGTGCACTGGTCCGGCCCGACCCTCCTTGCCAACGCGGCCGATCCCGAGACGTGGGGCGAGACGCTGGAGATCGCGCACTCGGGACTGAAGCTGGGCCCCTGAAATGCCCGTCCCTCAAGGCTTTCAGAACGCCAAGCTGCAGATCGAGGGCGGCGACACGATCCAGTGCGCGTTCAACCCGGAGACGTACACGATCTCCAAGACCAACGTCTGGACCTACAAGCCCAACCAGAGCAAGGACTGGCCCGACCCCGAGTTCGGCGGCGGCCTACCGATGACCTACAAGCTCACGCTGCTGCTCGATACCTCGCTCCAGGGCCCTGACCAGACCGTCAAGGACCAGGCCAACGCGCTGATGAAGGCGATGCACGGCAGCGGCAGCGCGCCCAAGTTCGTCACCTTCAGCTGGGGCGCGACGAAGCTGCCCAAGGCGGCCCCGCTCTCCATCTCGATCCAGTACGCGCTCTTTCACCCCAACGGAGACCCGATGCGCGCGTTCGTGGACCTCGAGCTCGCGCAGGCCGAGGACACCTCGCCGCCCGGCCAGGCGCAGAACCCGACAACGCGCGGCACGGCCGGTCTGCGCTCACACATCGTCCAGGACGGCGACTCGTTGCATTCCATTGCGTATGAGTCCTACGGCGATTCCACCCGGTGGCGCCCGATCGCGGAGGCCAACGGGATCGACAATCCGCTCACGCTGCGACGCGGGAGCACGCTGACCATCCCCAGGCTCGACGCATGAGCGCGACCTCGGACCGCCATGTCGCGCTGTACTCGGTCCTCGTCGACGGCACCGAGCTCGACGAGACGGTCAGCGGCCGCATCCGCGAGGTGCGGATCCTCAGCTACCTGCGGCTGCCGGACATGTGCACCGTCTCGATCGTCTACCAGAAGGGCAAGGAGGGCGAGGATCCTCCGATCGACTCGCACCCCTTCGACATCGGCAAGCCGCTGGAGATCAAGCTCGGCGCGCGCGACGCGCTGACCACCACGAGCTTGTTCAGAGGCCAGATCGTGTCGCAGGAGGTCAACTTCGGGGCCGGCGGCGTCGAGCTGCTGGTCCGTGGTTACGACCGGTCACACGCGCTGATCCGGGCCCGGAAGGTCCGCACCTTCCAGAACCAGACGACCAGTGACATCGTCACCAAGGTGCTCGGCGAGGCGGGGTTCAGCGCGCAGTGCGACAGCACCGGCGATCCCCACGAGTTCATGCAGCAGGACAACGAGACCGACTGGGATTTCATCTGGCGCCTGGCTGAGCGCGTGGGCTTCGAGTTCGTGGTCCAGGACACCAACGCCTACTTCCGCAAGCCCAGCGCCGACAACCCTGTGGCCCTTGAGTGGCCCGACACCCTGCGCTCGTTCAGCCCCCGCGTCACCGCCACCCAGCAGGCCCAACAGGTGACGCTGGCGGCATTTGACCCCAAGACCAAGCAGGCGATCAGCGCGACCGCGTCCAGCCCCAATCAGGTGGCGCGGATCGGCGTCGAGCGCTCGACCGTGGCGGGCGCGTTCGACGGCGCCGACATCCACGTCGCCACCGAGCCGGTCAAGAGCCAGAGCGAGGGACAGGCGGTCGCCCAGGCGCTGCTGGACAAGTTGGCCAACGGCTACATCGCCGCGGAGGGCGTCAGCGACGGCAACCCGGACATCCGCGCGGGGACGTCGGTCCAGGTGAGCGGCCTGGGCCAGAAGTTCAGCGGCCTGTACCGCGTCGCTGCGGCGACCCACGTCCTGCGCGGCGGCGCCACCTACGAGACCCATTTCGCCAACTCGGCCGCGCACACGCTGTTGGGCTCGGTCGGCGGCGATCGCGGGAGCGGGAGCAGCCGGCCGGCGTTCGGCGCCCAGCTCGTCATTGGCCTGGTCACCAACAACAGCGATCCGGAGGACATGGGCCGGGTGCGGGTGCAGTATCCGGCGCTGGGCCCCGACGTCGAGGGCGCGTGGGCACCGATCGCCTCGGTCAGTGCCGGCAATGCCCGCGGGCTGATGATGCTGCCGGTCGTCGGCGAGGAGGTGCTCATCGGCTTCGAGCACGGCGACACGACGCGTCCCTACGTCCTTGGCTCGCTGTTCAACGGCACCGACACACCCGGGGACGACCTCACTCAGAGCAAGGACGGCTCGTTCGCGCTGCTGTCAGACCAGAAGATCGTGGCCACCGCCAAAGACGCGATGAACCTGACCACCAAGCAGTCGCTGACCGTGAGCGCGGACCAGAACATCTCGGAGACCGCCCAGCAGTCCTACACGATCGAAAGCCAGAAGGGCGACATCAGCATCAAGGCCGACATGGGCAATGTCACCATCGAGGGCACGCAGTCGGTCACGATCAAGTGCGGCGGGTCCTCGATTCAGATCGGTCCCAGCGGCGTCACCGTCAGCGGCCCGATGATCAGCCTGGGATGAGGACGCGATGGCTGACCTGATCGGATCCGGGCTCTCCTTCCCGCTGCAAGCCGACCAACGCGGGGTGCTGGCCCTGGCGCACGGGATCAACGACATCGAGCAGGCCATTCGGTTGATCCTCGGCACCGCGCCCGGCGAACGTCCCATGCGGCCCGAGTTCGGGTGCGCGGTCCACGACTTCATCTTCGACGCCATCGATGCCGAGCTGATCGGTCACATCGACACCGCCATCCACGCCGCGCTCCGGCGCTGGGAGCCACGGATCGAAGTGCTCAGCCTGGACTTTGACCTCAGCGAATCGCAGAGCGGAACGCTGCTCATCACCATCAGCTACAAGGTCCTGACCACCAGCCGGCTCTACAACCTCGTCTATCCCTTCTATGTGATCCCGGCCGAGGAGACCGCGTGACGCTCGCCACCGTCCGCCTCGACGACCGTGACCACCGTGCGCTCGTCGCCGAGGCCCGCCGGCGCGTCGCCCTCCTGTGCCCGGAGCTGGCGGTCAACGGCGGGTCTGACCCGACCGGCGCGCTCATCGAGCTGTTCACATGGATGACCGGCCTGGCGGTGGAGCGGCTGGGCATGGTGCCCGACAAACTCCATGTCGCCCTCTTGGACTTACTCGGCATCGAGCTCGACGGACCCGCCGCCGCCCACACCGAGCTGCGCATGCGCCTGAGCGCTCCGCCCACCGAAGCCCTGGAGATCCGGGCCGGCACCGAGGCCGGCACGCTGCGCACGGCGACGCAGGAGTCCATCGTGTTCGGCACCACCGAGACGTTCGTCATCCCCGCACTGGTCCCGGCCGCGTACCTCGTTCAGCGCGCCGGCGCGGCCAAGGAGATCGGCGTCGCCGATGGGGTGGCCTACCCGACCGGGCCGGATCAGATCCCCTTCAGCCGCCAGCCGCAGATCGGCGATGCGCTCTACCTCGGCTTCGAGGAGAGCCTGTCGCGATTGCTGATGCGGGTGTCCATGGAGGCGTCGATGGCCCGCGGCGCGGGCGTCAGGCCCGACGACCCACCGCTGCGCTGGGAGATGAGCGCCGGCGACGGCAGCTGGGCCGAGGTCGACGTCCTGGAGGACCTGACCGGTGGCTTCAACTACGGCTCCGGCACAGTGGAGGTCCAGTGCCCACCCGGCTCCGGCACCGAGGCGATCGCGGGACAGCGCCTGTACTGGCTGCGGTGCCGGATCGCCGAGACCACGCGCGTCTCGGGCGAGCCTGCGGTGTTCACCCAGCCGCCCGAGATCTACCAGATCACCGCAGCTCCGATCGGCGCGCTGCTGCCCTCCGAGCACTCCACCGTCGAGAGCGAGGAGACGGTGGGGGTGAGCGACGGGACCCCGAGCCAGGGCTTCACCACGCGCTTCGCGCCGGTCCTCAACCCTGCGCCCGGGGAGACCCTCGAGGTCAAGACCGGCGACGCCGACTGGGAGCCGTGGGAACAGGTCGACTCGTTCGCCGGCTCAGGTCCCGGTGATCGCCACTTCGGGATCGACCTCGTGCACGGGCAGATCCGCCTCGGGCCGGAGCTGCGCAGCGCCGATGGCGGCGTGACGCTGCACGGTGCCATCCCCGCCAAGGGCGCAATGCTGCGCATGGTCCGTTATCGCCACGGTGGCGGCCGCACCGGCAACGTCGACAGGGGCGCGATCTCCGTGCTGCGCAGTGCCATTCCCGGCGTCGCGTCGGTGACCAACCCGCGGCCCGCGCTCGGGGGCGTGGACCCTGAGGCGCTGGAGTCGGCCCGGCAGCGTTCCGCACTCCAGATCCGCACCCGCTATCGCGCGGTGACCGCCGAGGACTACGAGTTCCTGGCCACCGAGGCGTCGCCGCGCGTGGCCCGAGCGCTGCGGGTGGCCGATGGCCAACCAGGCGTGACGTTGCGGATCCTGCCGCGGGTGGATCCTGCGGACCGCCGGCTCACCTTCGAAGAGCTCACGCCCGACGCACTCCTCATGGAGGAGATCCAGCGCTACATCGACGCCCGCAAGCTGCCGGGGACGCCGGTGCGCCTCGAGCCGATGCGGTTCCGCGCGGTCTCGGTGGTGGTCAACCTGCAGGTAACCCCGCGGGCCAACGCCCACCGCATCGAGAACCACGTGCGCAACGAGCTCTACACCTACCTCAACCCGATGATCGGCGGCACCCCCGGCGGGGTTGGACGGGGGTGGCCACCCGGCCGGTCGCTCAACCAGGGCGAGCTCTACGCGATCATGCACGCCTTCGACGCGGTCGAGACGGTGAAGATCCTGCGCCTGTACGAGATGGACATCGCCACCGGGGACCAGGGATCGAAGGCCGCCGGGCGCCAGGTGCTGATCGAGCCCGACGAGATGGTGGTCTCCGGCGACCACGTGGTCCGTGTCGCCCGCCGTGAGGAATAGCTGCACAGGATCGCCAAAAGCCGTGCGCCGAGTGCGCCCGCGCCATATGATTGGCCCGCTGCAGCACCGTCGTCGGGACCAGACCGAGAAATAGAGGTGGGGCAATGCGGGTGTTCATCGTGTTTCGGGACACGATCTATGTGAGCGGGTTGCGTACCACGCTGTCGATGGCCGCCGGGGTGGAAACGGTGGACCACGCGCCGTCGATCGCGCTGGCATGGGAGAGCGAGGCCCTGGCGGAGGCCGACGTCGTGGTGCTGGACTCAGACCTCGGAGGCGCCATGGCCTTCGTCCAGGAGATCGCCGTCCAGACGGGCGCTCGCGTGCTGCTGTGCATGCACGATGCGAGCACCGCGGACGTCCTGGAGGCGATCGGCTCCGGCGTCGGCGGCGCGCTGTCACGCGATCAGCTCACCCCCGACACGCTCCTGGCCGCGGTCAACGCCGTCGCCACGGGGATCTTCGTCTTTGACTCCGGCGCCGTGCGCAGGCTCAGCGGCGCGGTGCCCCCGGTCGGTCGGCGCGATCGCGTCGCGCCGCACAACGGTGGATTCGCGCCTCGGGAGCAGATGGTGCTCAGCCTGGTGGCGGCCGGCCTGTCCAACCGGGAGATCGCCGAGCGACTGTCCTACAGCGAGCGCACGATCAAGACCATCCTGCACGACATCGTCATCCGGCTGGGGGTCAAGAGCCGCTCGCAGGCGGTCGCGCTGGCGGTGCGTGAACGCATCATCTAGAGGCTCGTTAATCGGCTGGACAGCTGGTTTACGATGAAGATGCAACTCATATCGGGGGTACGGTTCGGATGGAAAGCTCAGTGATGTCCAGCGGAGACGTGGCGGCGGTCGGTTCCGCCCCCGCTGGCCAGGACATTCGTAAGCGCTGGCTGCTTCTGGCGCTCGCGCTGGTGGTGGGACTGGTGGCGGCCTTTGCCATCGGGTCTGCCGTCAAGAAGACATCGGCTCCCGCTCAGAGCGGGTCGCTGGCTCCGACCAGCGCGGCGAGCGCGCAGCACGCGAGCATCACGCCGTTGACGAACGCCGGCGCCGTACCCGCGCTGCACGCGCCTCCCGCAAAGCCGAAGCCCAAGAAAACGCCCACCACCTCGACGCCAGCCAGCAGCTCATCGGCGAGCTCGGCGAGCTCGGCGTCCTCGTCGGCGCCGGTCCAGAGCTCCGCACCAGTCCAGAGCTCGGCACCGGTCCAGAGCTCGACACCGGCCTCCACGCCCTCCAGCGGCGGTGGCAGCAGCAGCGGCGGATCATCGTCGGGCGGCGCCACCGGGGTCTCGCACGCGGGCGGCGGCGGCTGATCGCGCTCGGGCCCCGGGGTTAGCCGGGGTCAGCCGATCTTGTAGCCGGCGCGCTGGAGCTGTGCGAAGGCTGCGGTCAGCGCGCTCTGCGCCTTGGCGACGGCGGCGCTCGCCGACGCGTATGCCTTCTTGTTGTTGTGCTCCGCCGCCGTGCTGAGCGCCTGGTAACCGGTGGCGAGCTGGCGGAGCGCGGCGACGACTGAGCGAGTGGCCTGCGCCCCGACGGGCCCCGGCTGGAGCTTGGCTGCGGCGGAGGCGGCCTGTTGATAGGCGCCGGCGAGAGTCTTGGCCGCGGCGGCCTGGGCCTTCTGGCTCTTGGCGGCGGCCAGTGCATGACCGGCGCTGGCGCGCGTGTGGTTGACCTTGCTCACGATGGCGCCCAGTGCGGAGGCGAAGGTCGGATTCGCGCCCAGGGGCAGGGCCGGCGCGGAGGACTGAAGCGTGCGCAGGACGTCCTCGCAGGCGACGTTGAACACCGTGGCACCGGCGGCCGGGAGCACGCAGGCCGCGATCGCCGTCCCCTGCTGGGTCGGCAGCGCATAGACCGACAGAGCGGTCGACGTGCTCTGGGGCACGACATCGAGGAAGCGCATGAACGTGTTGGCGCCCAGCTTCACCGGGGAGCCCTGCGCCGCCGTTCCGAGGGTCCCGGTGAACGCCGTGGGCAGGAAGTTCGCGCCGACCGGGCTGGCCGTGCCGACCACGAGTGCCCCCTGGGCCGGCGAGGTCGTGGGGCTCACCGTCGTCGGGCTGTCGAGCTTCAGCGTCGACGCCGCCGACGGGACGGTGTTGGACGTCTGCCAGCCCGCGGGGAAGCGGAACTTGAGAGAGCCACCGGTCCCCGCGGAGGCGACCTGGCTGAGCGGAGCCGCCTTCGGCGCAGCCTTATGTGAGCTCGGTGCCACCAGGAAGCCGATCGCCGCCCCGATCACGATGGCCGCAGCCGCCAGCGCCGCGATCGGGCCACGCCGCCCGGTCGCCTGGCCGTCCGTGCGGGCCGTAGCCACCGGGGTGGAGATCGGCTCGGGAGTGGGCTCGGACTCGGCCACCGGCTCGGGCTCGGCGACGGGCTCGGCGATCGCCACGGGCTCGGGGAGCGGCTCGGTGTCGGGCTCGGGTTCCGGTTCGGGCTCGGGCTCCGCGGCAATCGGTTCGGGCTCAGGTCCGGGGGCGGGCTCCGGCTCGACAGCGGTCGGCTCGGGCAGTGGCGGAGGCGGGGGCACCGGGACGATGGCCTCTGGCGCGTAGGTGACGAAGTCCGGGTCCTCGGGCTGAGGCTCCGCAGCTGCCGGCTCGGGCGCCCCAGCTGCCGGCTCGGGCTCCGCAGCTGGCGGCGCGGGCTCCGCCGCGGCGGCTGCCGGCTCGGGCTCGGCAGCGGCCGCCTGCGCTTCGACTGGCGGCTCGGGTTCCACCACCGGCTCGGGCGGCGCGACAGCCTCGGACCCTGCCACGGTCTCGTAGCCCGGGTCCGGGGTCTCCACGGGCTCGGGCTCCGGTGCGACCGCGGGCGGCTCGGGCTGGGGCTCAACGGCCGGAGGGGGCTCCGGCACGGGCGCGACGGACGGCACGGGCGGCGGGGTGTCGACCGCGGGCGGCGGGGTGGCAACCGGAGGCGGCGGGGTGTCTGCAGCCGGCGGCGGCGCGGGCGGTGGGGTGTCGACCGCGGGCGACGGGTCGAAGGTGACGAAGTCGTCGGCCACGGCCGGGCTGGAAGCCGGCGTCGGCGTCCGGATCGATGCCTGGCTCTCGAACGGGGCCGGGGTCAGCGGCACGGCGTTGCTGACCGCGATCTGGTCGTCGAGCAGGCGCGCGTCGCGTCGCCACAGCGGACCGAGCAGCCCGACGGTGATGTCCTCCAACGCCTCCCACGCGTCCACCGCATGCCGCACGCGATGCTGCGGGTCCTTGACCAGGAGCGCCTCGATCCACTCAGAGAGCTTGGGGTCGATGTCGGGGCGGACCTCGACTGCGGCGGGGATGCGCTCGTTTACGTGGCGCATGAGGATCACCATCGGCGCGTCGGTGTCGTGGAACGGGACGTGGCCGACGAGCAGTTCGTAGGTGAGCACACCAACCGAGTAGAGGTCGCTCCAGGGACCGATGTCCCCGGCCATGGCCTGCTCGGGCGCCATGTAGGTGGGCGTCCCCACCGTCATGCCGGTCGCGGTCATGTACTGGGTGCCGGCGCGCTGGGTCGCGCGCGCGATCCCGAAGTCGGTGATCTTCACGCGTCCGTCGCCGGTGACCATGATGTTCTCCGGCTTGAGGTCGCGGTGGACGATTCCGCCCGCCTCCGCGTGGGCCAGCCCGGCCAGGACACCCTCCAGCACCCCGGCGATCTGGGCCAGGGTCAGCCGCTTCATGTACGGCCGCAGCGATCCGCGCGGCACGTACTCCATCGCGATGTACGGCATCGTGGCGTGCTCGAAGTACTCGTACACGGTGACGATGTTGGGGTGGTTCAGCGAGCCGGCCATCCGTGACTCGCGCAGGAACCGATGCGCGTACTCGGCCGAGCCCGCGTGGAAGCGGCTCAACTCCTTGAGCGCGACCTGCCGGTCAAGGTCGGGCTGACGGGCGACGTACACGATCGCCATGCCTCCCCGCCCGATCTCGCGCAGGATCTCGTAGCGCCCGACGATCTGCGGTGTCTGTGCCGGGCCCCCCGGATCTCCGCCGGCCACGTCGCTAGCCCCCGCGCCGGCAGCAGCGGGCACGGCGCAACGACGCACCTCTGCCACGTTGTTGCCACTTGCCTACGCCGGTCACCAGCCGCCTCCGCATCGTCCCCGTGAGCCCGTCGGACTCCCGACGCACCATCATACGGACATCTGGCGCACCCGCGTAGGCGCTGGCGACGGGGCGGGCCTCGCCGCAGAGGGCGGGCAAACGCGGGCGGCGCTAGCCGAGGATGAGCGGCTTCTTCCCGTTGCGGAAGAAGATCCGTGCCCGCTCCTGCTTCCACCCCTTGGCCGTGAGCTTGACCGAGAGCACGTCACCGGCGCGGTAGCGGTGGCCCGCCAGCTTCAGCAGGCTGCGGCGAACCGTGCGCGCGCCGGACACCGTGGCGCCCGAGTGGCGCGGGCAGCCTCCGCCGCTGCAGCGCATGGCCAGCTGCGTGTCCCCCGGCATCGTTCCCACCTTGACCTTGCGCAGGCGGATATGGGCACCGTTCCACGTCCAGGAGAGCTCTACCTTGATGCGTAGGGCGCGCGGGCCGTGCGCCACGGGCAACGGGGTGGAGACCGGCGTCGTGACCACCGGGCCGGTCGGCGTCGTCCCGGTCGGCGTCGTCCCGGTCGTCGTGGTGGGCGGAGGGGGCGGAGGCGTGTAGGTGACGGTCAGCGCCGGATCGTGGGCCATCGTGAACGCATTCCCCGTGCCGGTGAACCCGACCATCTCCAACTGCCCGAACGGGGTGCTCCCATCCGCCCATGGCTGGACCAGATCGGGGACGCTGAACGACACCGCGCCTGCGCCCGCCACGCTCTCGACCGCGTGCGGGCTGGCGTTGAAGTCACCGCCGGCCGCCGACCACGCGTGGACGCCGTCATAGGTGTTCCACGTCGCTGCGCCGGGGCTGAACGCCCGGGTCATGTCGACCACGGTCGCCGCCGTCGAGCCGAACGCCCCCAGCGCATTGATCGTCAATGTTGCCCCGTTGACGGTGGACCCCGCCGGGATCCCGAGATTGGTGAACGAGATCATCGTCCGGTAGAAGGCGCCGTTGCCGTCGGTGCCCACGGTGTCGTCGCTGCCACCTCCGCATTGCGCGTTCGAGGTCGGCGAACCGGAGAAGATGGTGCAGTCCGTCGCCGCGGCCACCGTCTTGGTCACCGTCGCGCGCGGCAGCGCCTGGGGTGTCGCGGCCGCCCGCGCGGGTGCCACGGACGACGCGGAACCTGCCAGCAGACTCACACCGCCCCCGAACACCAGCGCCAGCATCGTGCTGACCGCAGCTCGCATGCGTCCAGGCTACCCGCTTGCCTAGAAGGCGAAGCTGATCGGCGGCTGGCGCCGCCCCGCCACGCGCCGGGCCACGGCGGGCGCTGAGTACCACGTGCCGACCACGAAGCGCATGATCGGGCCAAAGCTGTGAGCGGCCGCCGCGCCCATGAAGTGCAGGCCGGGAACCGAGGATTCCAGCCCCGGCCCGAGCACGGGATATCCGCCGTCGGCCACCGCGATCGAAGCGGCCAGGCCGCCCTCCAGGAAGGGATAGCGCCGCACGTCGACGCGGTAGCCGGTGCCGACGAGTACGTGGTCGACCGTTCGCGACGAGCCGTCGGCTAGCCGCAATGTCACCTGGCCATCATGCTCGCGCGCCTCGGCGACCTCAACGCCGCAGGAGATCGGTACGTCCGCGAGCCGGCCGCGCAGCCATCCCGACCCCGCGGGGCGGATGGCGCGGAAGGCCATGCCGGGCTGTATGCGCTCCGGCAGCCGCCGGAAGACATCGGGCACGGCCGCCGTCCAGCCGGTGACCACCCCGCCGACGTCGGTCGGTGCCAGCGGCACACTGGGCCGCCAGTCCCGGCCGGTCGCCGTCACGACGGGGACCGTGTCGTCGGGAAGCCAGTGCACCGCTGCGGCGCGCGCCAGAACCTCCACGGCCGCGCCGTGTTCGTGCAGCAGCGCCGCGCACTCCAGCGCGCTCTGGCCCGACCCGATCACGGCGACACGCCGCCCCGCGAGCCCGGCGAGCGTGTTGTGGTCATACGCGTGGGACATCACGGACGCGGGCAGCGAGGCAAACGGCTCGGGGCGATACATGAACGGGACCAGCCCCGCCGCGACGATGAGCCGGGAGGCCGCCAGTTCCTGGCCATCGGCCAGCCGCAGGCGAAAGCCGGCGCCGGCGCGCGCGACCGCGCTCACGCGGCGGTTGTCGACGTCGGGGACGACCTGGCGCGCGAACCACCGCCCGTAGTCGATGAACTGGTCGCGCGTGAGGGTGGGCGAGCGCAGCGCGCGGCCCTCCGAACGTTCGTAGTCGGCGATCGTCAGCTCCCGATCCGGGTCGGCGATATTGGACGAGCGCCGGCGCGAGCGCAGCAGCATCCCCTCCGGCATCCGCTGCGACCAGAACTCCAGTGGCTCGCCGAACACGCGCACATCGACCCCGTAGGCCCGCAGGTAGGCGGCCGCCGCGAGGCCGCACGGTCCGGCTCCGATGATCACTGCCGGAACCGAGCCAATGGACGTGGCGTGAGCGCCACGGGCACCACGCGCGCGGCCCACGGCTACCGTCGCCATCTCCACCATCCGAGCGACCCCCGGGCCCGGGTCGCTGCCGCGGGCAAACGCATGCACGACGTGGCGGTGGGGGCTCAGCGTCCGCGCGGCGCCCGCAGGGTCACCCGTGCGCAGCCGCCACAGGCCATGGCGCAGGTCGGCGTCGGTCCAGCGATAGCGCACGCCCGGCGTAGCCCGGCTGCAGGCCACCGGCTCGCCGAGCACGTGCCGGCACCAGAGGGCGGGCAGATTGCAACCCGCCCCGATGGCCAGCGCCATGGACCCGTACGGCCGGGGATTCATGTCGATGGCGTGCCAGCCACCATCCTCGCGCTCGATCAATTCGAGCTCGAACAAGCCCTCCCAGCCGAGGTCGGCCAGCAGCGCAGACACCCGGGAGCGGAGCTCCGGCGACCCTTCGATCGTCTCGGAGAAGGAGGCGTTGCCGGCGCTCGGCTGCCACGTGCGCCCATAGCGAGACACCGCCTCGCCCAGCAGCCTCCCGTCAGCGAAGACGCCGCCGAATGACACCAGCGCGCCCGGTGCGCGGCGCTGCACCAGGACCTCGCCGCCGAGCCGGTCGACGATCTCCGTCAACTCGGAGGGCGTAGCCGCGGCCAGGCTCCCGGACCGCCGTCGCACCGGGTCGGTCTCGATCACGGAGCGCAGTGGCTTGATCAAGACCGGGTAGCCCAGGTCGGCCGCCGCGCCCAGCGCGGCCTCGATGCCGCGACACACCACGGTGGTGGGCGGGGTCAGCCCGCACCGCGTCGCGGCCTCGGTGAGCTCCGCCTTGTCCAGCGAGCGCCAGACGGCATCGGCGGCCGGGAGCCCGATCCGTACGTGAGGCTCCAGACGGGCGCGCCCACGCGAGATGTCCAGCAGTGACGCGTCGCTGCCGGGCATCAGCACGTCGACATCCCCGCCGGCCACCACGCCCACGAGGGCGGCCACGAACCCCTGCTCGTCAGTGAGCGGATCCGGCGTCCGGATGCGTCGGCTCACCCCGCGCGACCAGTGGGCGGCAGCCACCTGCCCATCCGGGGCGGCTGAGGTCACCTCGAACCCTTCCGCGACGAGGCCTCGGACGGCGGCGAGGCACGCCCGGGTCTCGCCGTCCGTGACAAGTACACGAGGGGTTCTCATTGATTTTCGACGATGGCAGATTGCCCGCGTCGGTGCGCGAATTCATGGTCCCGCGGCCAAGAATGGCTCGCGCCTGCCAGTCTGTACGGCACGCGATGACCGACCTCGCCGACTTCAGCGCTCTGGACCTCACCCGCGCCTACCAAGCGGGCGAGGCCTCGCCGCGCGAGGCGCTGGCGGCCGTGCGCGCACGCATCGACGCCTGGGAGCCGACCATCAACGCCGTGTGGCACCGCGATGACACGGGGGCCGATCAGCAGGCGCTGGCGGCCGAGGCGCGCTGGCGCTCAGGTGAGCCGCTCGGCCCGCTCGACGGCGTGCCGGTCACCCTGAAGGACAACCTCACCACCGAGGGAGTGCCGACGCCGCTGGGATCGGCTGCGTCGAACCTGTCGGCCGCGCCGCGCGACGCCCCCGCCGCCGGACGGCTGAAGGAGGCCGGGGCGGTGCTGGTGGCCAAAACGACGATGCCGGACTTCGGGATGCTCACCTCCGGGATCTCCACCAAGCACGGCACGACCCGCAATCCCTGGAACCCGGAGTGGAACCCCGGTGGCTCGAGCTCGGGTGGCGCCGCTGCCACCGTTGCGGGCTACGCCCCGATCAACGTCGGCACCGACATCGGGGGATCGGTGCGACTGCCCGCATCGTTCACCGGCGTCGTCGGCCACAAGCCGAGCTTCGGACGCGTCCCGGTGAACCCGCCGTACTACGCGCGCGTCGCCGGCCCGCTGACCCGGACCGTCGCCGACGCGGCGCGCGCCATGTCGGTGCTGGCCCGGCCCGACGACATCGACTTCATGAGCCTGCCGCCGCAGGACCTCGACTGGGAGGACCTGCAGATCCGCGTGGCCGGCGCACGTATCGCACTCACCACCGACGCCGGCGCAGGCATGCCCACCGACCCTGAGGTGGCGCGCGCGGTGGAGTCCGCGGCGCAGACACTGAGCGGGGCCGGCGCCCACGTCGAGCCGATCGGGCCGCTCATCACCGACGCGATGCTCAGCGGCCTTGATCGCTTTTGGCGGATGCGCAGCCTGCGCGACCTGCGCAAGCTGCCGGCCGAAAACCAGGAGCGAATGCTGCCCTACCTGCGTGAGTGGATGAACGCCGCCGCCGACCGCACCGGGATGGAGCTGTTTGAGGACTTCAGCCAGCTCGAGGCGATCAGCAGCGCCGCGCGCGACGCCATCGACGGCTTTGACTACATCCTCTGCCCGGTCTGCCCGGTTGCGACCTTCAGCGCCGAGCTCCCCAGCCCCGCCGCGGACCCGGCCCGAGCGCTCGAGCACATTGCCTACACCGTGACGTTCAGCATCTCGGGCCACCCCGCGATCAGCGTGCCCTGGACCACTACGACCGACGGGCGGCCGATCGGGATCCAGGTCGTGGGCCGGCGGTTTGCCGACGTGCCCGTGCTCGCGCTCGGCGCCGCGTGCGAGCGGCTGCGCCCCGAGCTGCCGCCCTGGCCGGCCCCGCCGTCGGGCGTCACGACCTGACTTCAGCGCGTTCGATATTCGGGTGGCGCGGGGGGCCGTCAGCGAGTACAGTGGCGCGGCGATGAAGACGTCCGAGCACACCCACCGCGTCGCTTGGCGCGCTGCCCGGACGTTCATCGCCATTGCCACCTAGGCCCGCCGCTCTGACACAGAGCCGTGGGTCAGATCGGTCCTGTCGACCGAGCTGGTGGCGCCGCACGGCTCCGATCACAGGACGAAAGGAGCCGCCCCGTGACCACACCCGCCTCATCTCCGTCGAATACCAGTCGTGCCGTGACCGAACTGGAGCTGTCGCTCGAGCTCGAGACCGGCGCCCAGTCCGCGCTGGTGCGCGCGCTGACGCTCCTGCACCGCCGGCGGTGCCGGGTGGTCGAGGCCCACTATGACCGCACCGACCACCTCACCGTCGTCGTCCAGGCGCCCGCGCGCCACGCCCATTGCGTGCAGGCGTGGCTGTCGGCGCTCGTCGACGTCGCTGCTGTGACCGCCCAGCCTCCGTCACCTCGGCTCTGAGCACGGCACGCTCGTCAGTTCGTCGCGCGCGAATCCACCGCCGCGGTGGTCGCGCCCGTTGCGGGCTGAGGACCACCGCGGCGGCGGGGTTTGCGGCTGCGCGGGCCGGCCGGCTCCTAGGCCGCCAGCTCGCGCTGATATTCGTCCAGGCAGGCCGCGACCGCAGCGGCTGCCGCATGCCCGTCGAACAGCTGCGGGTAGGCGTGGCGCGATCGTCGCAGCATCAACGCGTAAGCGGCGAAACGGACCGGCGCCTGGACGAAAGCGGCTGTCACGACGACGGCCGCCAGCTTGATCTGAAACTGGACTGGCTGATGATGTTGAGCCATGTGTCCCCTTCTTCCATGAAAGAGGTATGGATCTCGGATGCCCCCGAGGAACGTCAAATGATGCTCCTGCGCAGGGCAAAAAGCAATAGGCACAGGGGCTCACTCGGCGTTCATACGGTGAACGTCGATTTTCGCCATCGGCCATTCGGCCAGGTGGCGCCCGGCTCAGCGCTGCGGGCGGCCCGTCTGCTCCACTGACTCCAGCGTCGCGAGGTCGTCCTCGTCGAGCGCCACCTCATCCGATGCCATGTTCTCCTCCAGGTGCGCGACCGATGTCGTGCCGGGGATGAGCAGCATCCGGTCATAGCGGGCCAGCAGCCAGGCGAGCGCCACCTGAGACGGCGTGGCACCGTGCTTGTCCGCCACCGAGGCCACCGCGGGCTCGGCGGCGAGCTTGGCCGGGCCGCCCGCGAACGCGGAGCCCAGCGGGAAGAAGGGCACGAACGCGATCTCGCGCTCGCGACAGAAGTCCACCAGCGGCTCGTTGCTGCGATCCATGACGCTGTAGGCGTTCTGCACCTCGCCCAACTCGGTCAGTTCAACGGCGGTCTGCAGCCCCTCGAGGGTGACATTGGAGACGCCGATGAGGTCGAGCTTGCCCTCCCGCTGGAGGTCTCGCATCGTGGCGATCTGCTCCTCCGTCGGCTCGCCGGGCATGCCGGCCGCGTCGGCGACGCGCAGGTTCACGAGGTCCATGCGCTCGACGCGCAGGGCGCGCAGATTGTCCTCGACGCCCTGGCGGAGCTCCGCCGGTGAGAGCGCCGGGAGCCACGCGCCCTGCTCGTCGCGCCGCGCGCCGACCTTGGTCACGAGCTTGAGGTTCTCCGGGTAGGGGTGCAGCGTCTCCCGGATGAGGTCGTTGACGACATCGGGGCCGTAGTACTGCGAGGTGTCGATGTGGTCGACGCCGAGCTCGATGGCGCGGCGCAGCACGGCGCGGGCGGCGTCGGGGTCGCGTGGCGGGCCGAAGACGCCCGGCCCGGCGAGCTGCATGGCGCCGAAGCCGATCCGCCCGATGGGCTTGTCGCCGAGGAACGAGGTGTGGTTCATCTCGTTGAGGCTAGGAAATGCCGGCATGCCCGACCGGTGAACGTCCCGTGCGCGCGAGTCGCCACCGTTCCCGGAGCTCAGCCCAGCGCGGGGATCAGCACGCACACCGCGCCGAGCACCAGCAGGCACGGGCCCGCGAAGGCCGGCGACGAGCGCCACCCCGCGGGGAAGCGGGCGTCGATTCGGACCCACGCCGTGGCCATGCCGAACAGTTCGTGCATGAGCAGGTGGCCCCACGCCGCGAGGGCGAGGCCGGCGAGGATGATGAGCTCGCGACTGGTCATGTCGTGGGTAGTCGGCCTCGCACCGGTGGTCTTGATCCGAGGTGGGGGTCTGACAAGATCGCCCGATGCCAGGGGTGCCTGACGCGCGTCCACCGACGCCCAGCGCGTGATGGCGTTCGCCGCGGCCGGGCTCACCCACAACGCGGACCATCTCGCCGCGGGGACGCTCGTCCTCCTCGCGCTCTTCGGCTTCGCCGGCGGCGTCGGGACCACCGCGCTCGGCCCCGGGGGCGTGCTGGTGACGATCGGTCTGTTCCTGTTCTCGGGCCTGCCGCCGGCGGCGATCAGCGGCACCGCGATCGCCACCAACGTGGGCAGCGCCGCGCTCGGCACTGGTGCGTTCGCCCACTCCGGACAGCTCCGCGGCCGCGACACGTGGCGCATGGCCACGGTGCTCATCGTCACCGCGGTGGTGGGCACGCCGCTGGGCGTGCTGGTCAATGCCCAGATCTCAGGCGGGGCGTTCGGGCTTCTCCTGGGCATCTGCGTGGGCGCGATCGGCGCGCTGCTCCTCGCGCGCGAGCGCCGGCGGCGTCGCGCCTTCCCATCCGCGCCCGGGTCGGGCTCCGCGCCCGCGGCCGTCGAGGCGATCCCCGCAGCACGCCTGGTCGTCCCCCTGGGGCTGGGTGTGGCGGTCGTGAGCGGGCTCTTCGGGCTCGGAGGGCAGTTGCTCAGCGTCCCGTTGCTGATCTCGATCGGCGCCCCGATGCTGGCCTCGCTCGGCGCTTCCCAGGCCCAGTCGATCGTCATCGCCGGCGTTGGCACGATCGGCTACGCGATCCGCGGCGCCATCGCCTGGCCGCTGGTGCCCGTGGTCGGCGTGCCGCTGCTGGCCGGCGCCCTGGTCGGCTGGCGGATCGCGCAGGTCGTGCCCACCGAGCGGCTGCGCTCTCTGCTGGCGGGCACCCTCGTCGCGGTGGGCGCGTACCTCATCCTCCACAACGCGTAGCGCACTCCGGGATAGAGTGGCGCCGTGCCGGAGGACCGGGTCACGCTCGCCGAGGTCGAGCCTCGCCGCACCGCGGTGATCGCCGACACCGTCGCCTGGGAGGACTTTGCGCGGCTGTGGGGCCCGATGCTCGACGAGGTCTACGCCTTTGTCCGCGCGTGCCCGGAGTTCGCGGCCGCGATCGAAGGAACGCCCGGGCCCCACTGGACCAACGTCATGCTGTACCGCGACGGGGCGCCCAACGTCGAGGTGGGCGTCCTCGCCCCCAGCGACTTCACGCCGTCCGGTCGCGTCATCTCGTCAGAGCTCCCGGGTGGCGGGACGCTGCGCGCGACGCACCTCGGGGATCCGGCGGCGATCGGAGAGACCCACGACGCCGTGCGCGGATACGCGCGCGACCACGGGCTCGCCACCACCGGTGTCCTGTGGGAGGTCTACGGCCACCCCGACGACGGCGGGACCTTCGCCACCGAGGTGTTTCACCTCCTGGCGTGACCACCGGCGCACCCACAGCGGCCTGAGCTGATCTTCCGGGGCGTCCAGAGAGCGCCTGGCCACTGCGCTGCAACATTTGTCCAAAGACGTACAAGGACGCACTACTTCTGCGCATAATGGCCCGGAAATGGGACCGCTGACCGACAGGGAGAGCGTCGGCGTATGTCAATGCAGAGGTTGTTGGGTTTGGGAGGACGCCGTGCCAGTGCCGCCGTCGGAGCGGCCGCGCTCATCGTGGCCACCGCGCTGGTGGTGCTGGGCGTGTCGTTGCACGCAACGCAGACGGGAGCGCGCCAGACGCTGACGTCACGTTTTCACGACCGCGCGCAGGTCGTGTCGGCCCTGATTCAGGCCGCGATCTCGTCCGTACCGACGTCGGTCGCGGCGACGCCGGCCTACACGTCGGCAACCGTCAACGGCCAGACGTTGGACAAGGCCGCGGCCCAGAGCCATCTGGCGTTCGCCGCCATCTTCAACCAAGCCGGCGCCGTGATCGCGCACTCGCGCAGCGCCGCCGCCATCGACCTGTCACAGGCCCTACGGTCCCCGGCGTTGGTGCGCGTGCGCGCGGGCGCGCCCGTGTCGCTGTCAGACGTGCAGTCGAGCGGCGGCCGCGGCGCCGACGTGGTCGACCTCATCGTCCCGCTGCAGACCCAGGCAGGCCCTCGCATCCTCGTGGCCGGCCTGCCGACGACGGAGCTCGGCGCGGAGTTCGGTACCTATCTGCAACGGATCCCGCATTCCGTCGGCGCCGCCTACGTCGTCGACAGCCGCGGCGCGACGATCGCGGATGCTGCACCGCTCTCGGCGTCGCCCGGCGCAGCGGTCACCCGGCTCCCGCGGGCAAGCCTGGGCCGAAGTGACGGCGGGCCCTACGGGCACGGCGGCTACTTCGTCTCGGCCGCCATCCCGGGCAGCACCTGGCGTGTCGTCCTCACCACGACGCAGTCATCGCTGTTCAGCTCCGTCAGCGGGGCCCGCAAGTGGCTCCCGTGGTCCATCTTCATCGCCTTGGGCCTGGTCGCCCTCGGGTTCCTCGTGCTGGCGCGCCGGCTGCTGGCCAGCGGCGCAGCGCTGCACCGTGCCAACGCCGAGCTCGCGACGAGCAACGCCCGGCTGCAGAGCACCAACACGCTGCTGCGCCACGCCGCGGAGCTCTCTCGCTCCAACGCCGAGCTCGAGCAGTTCGCCTCGATCGCCTCCCATGACCTGCAGGAGCCGCTGCGCAAGGTGCAGACCTTCGCCGCCCAGCTCAACGCCAAGGAGAGCGACAATCTCTCTGAGCAGGGGCGCGACTTCCTGCGCCGCATGTCCGACGCTGCCGGGCGGATGCGCAGCCTCATCGACGACCTCCTCGTCTTCTCCCGCGTCTCCACCCAGGGCCACCCCTTCACCGCCGTCAATCTCGGGCACGTGATCTCGCAGGTGCTGGTCGACCTCGAGGTGAGCATCGAGGAGGCCGACGCGCGGGTCACCGTCGGCCTCATGCCAACGGTCGAGGCCGACCCCCTCCAGATGCGCCAGCTGTTTCAGAACCTGCTGGGCAACGCGCTGAAGTTCCACCGCCCCGACGTCCCGCCCGAGCTGCGGGTGGAGGCTCACGTCGCCGACCACATCGCGCAGCTCACCGTCCAGGACAACGGAATCGGCTTCGACGAGCAGTACGCCACGCGCATCTTCCGTGCCTTCGAGCGCCTGCACGGTGCGCGCGCCTATGCCGGGACGGGCATCGGGCTGGCCCTGTGTCGCAAGATCGTCGAGCGCCATAACGGCACGATCACCGCCACCGCCGAGATCGATCACGGCGCGACCTTCACCGTGCGCCTCCCGGTGACCCAGCCGCAACCGGTCCCGGCGGATGACCCGGACGTCCTCCTCTTCCCCGAGACGACTGCCGACGAGATCGCCGGTGCCCATGTCTGATCGCCGCTCCATCACCATCCTCATGGCCGACGACGACGAGGACGACCGCGTCCTCACCGCCGACGCGCTGAAGCAGAGCCGCCTCATCAACGACCTGCGCTTCGTCGTCGACGGCGAGGACCTCATGCACTACCTGCGCGGCCACGGCGCGTATGCCGACGGCGGGATCCCCGCGCCGCGCCCGGGCCTCATCCTGCTGGACCTCAACATGCCCAAGAAGGACGGCCGCGAGGCGCTGAGCGAGATCAAGACCGACCCGGACCTCCGCCGCATCCCCGTGGTGGTCCTCACCACCTCCCGGGCCGAGGAGGACATCGTGCGCACCTATGACCTCGGGGTCAACTCGTTCGTGTCCAAGCCGGTCACCTTCGCGGAGCTGGCCAGCGCCATGCAGCGGCTGACCTGTTACTGGTTTGACCTGGTCGAGCTGCCGCAGGAGAGCGGCGATGAGCAGCACTGATCCGCTGCGCGTCCTGTTGGTGGAGGACGACGAGGACGATTTCGTGCTCACCCAGAGCATGCTGCTCGCCAACGGCCGCTCGCGGTTCGACCTCGACTGGGAGCAGAGCTACGACGCGGCGCTGGACGCGGTGCGGCTCACCAGCCACGACCTGTACCTCGTCGACTACCGGCTGGGCGAACACACGGGCCTGGACCTCGTGCGCAACGCGTGGGGAACCGACCCGCCGGCGCCGGTGATCCTCCTCACCGGCCAGGATGACTACGCGGTGGATATGGAGGCCACCGCCCTGGGCGTCACCGACTACCTGGTCAAGGGGACGATCGACGCGCCCAGCCTGGAGCGCACGATCCGCTACGCGGTCCGCCAGCACCAGACGATGGTCGATCTGCGGCGCAGCGAGGACCGTTACGCCGTTGCTGTGCGCGCAACGAATGACGGCATCTGGGACTGGGACCTGACCGCGCAGCGCGTGCACTTCTCCGAGCGCTGGAAGACGTTGCTGGGCTATGAGGACCTCGCCTCCGACGAGATGGCCGCGTGGTTTGAGCTCGTACACCCCGACGATCTGGAACGGCTGCGTCACGAGGTCGACGGCAGCGTCGCCGGGGACAGCCCGTATTTCGAGAACGAGCACCGCATCCGCCATGGCGACGGCAGCTGGCGGTGGGTGCTGTGCCGCGGTCTGAGCACGTCCAGCCCCGCCGGCGCGCCGATCCGTATCACCGGCTCGCTGTCGGACATCACCGAGCGGCGCAACGCCGAGGAGCGGCTGCTTCACGACGCGCTGCATGACAGCCTCACCGGCCTGCCCAACCGGACGCTGCTGATGGATCGCATCACCCAGTGCGTGCGCCGTGGCGAGCGCGATCCGCGCGGCGGCTGCGCCGTGCTCTACATCGACCTCGACCGCTTCAAGCTGATCAACGACAGCGTCAACCACACGGCCGGCGACCGCCTGCTGGTCGAGGTGGCGCGGCGCATGGAGCAGGTGCTGCGCCCGTGCGACAGCCTGGCCCGCCTCGGCGGCGACGAGTTCGCCGTCGTCCTCGACGGCGTCTCCACAGCCGCACAGGCGCTGGAGATCGGCACGCGTCTGTGTGAGGCGATCGCCCAGCCGGTCGCGTTCGAGCGGCGTGCGCTGCAGATCGTCGGCAGCATCGGCGTCGCCCACAACCTCGACGGGATCGTCGCCGCCGACGCGCTGCTGCGCAACGCCGACATCGCCATGTACGACGCCAAGGGCCACGGGGGCGGCCGCTGCGCGGTCTTCGATCACAGCATGCATCAGAGGGCTGTTGACCGGATGTCGCTGGAGACCCATCTGCGCCAGGCGATCGAGCAGCGCCGCCTGCGTACGTTCTTCCAGCCGATCGTCGACCTCGGCACCGGCGCCATCCACGGACTCGAGGCCCTGGCGCGCTGGCCCGCCGGCGAGCACGACATCCCACCGGCCCAGTTCATTCCCGTGGCTGAGGAGTCTGGGCTGATCGGGCCGCTCGGTTGCCTGGTGCTGCGCGACGCCTGCCACACGCTGGCCGAGTGGGGCCGGCAGGGGCTCGTCTCGCCCGAGGTCACCGTCAGCGTCAACGTCTCCGTCCGCCAGATCATGGACAGCGGGCTCGTCGATCACGTCCGCGCCGCGCTGACCGAGTCCGGGCTGCGGCCGGAGAACCTGGTGCTCGAGATCACCGAGAGCACCCTGATCGAGAACCCTCACGTCGTGAGCACGGTGCTGCAGGAACTCCTGGACCTCGGGGTCACGGTCGAGCTCGATGACTTCGGCACCGGCTACTCGTCGCTCACGGTGCTCCACGACTTCCCGGGGCACACGCTGAAGATCGACCGGTCCTTCGTGGACACGATGATCGACCGTCCCGAATCACAGACGATCGTGCGCTCGATCGTCAGCCTGGCGCACAGTCTCGGACTTCGGGTCACCGCCGAGGGCATCGAGGACACCGATCAGCTGCACGCGCTGACCGAGCTGGGCTGCGAATACGGTCAGGGGTTCCATTTCAGCCGCCCGATGCCGGCGGCCGACATCGCCACCATGCTGGCGGCGCCCACCGCGCCGCTGTGAGACGCTCAGATCGCGGCGGGCTCGGCGAGGGGGAGCGCCGCGAGCAGCTCCTCCGTCGGCGCCTCGCCCAAGGTGCTGGTCGCGGTCTCGCCGGCCTCTGAGGCCCTGACGATGTCGATGGCGATCGAGCGCACGTGCCCCGCGATCTCGTTGATGGCCAGCCGCGGATCCCGCGCCGCCACCGAGGTGGCAACACCGGCGGCGCCGAGGGCCAGTCGCATGACGTCGCCGCTGCGCCATGGCTCGTCGAACTGACGTGGCAGCTCCCACGCCGCCAGTCCTAGGTCACGAACCGCCTCGGACAGCTCGGGATGCGATGTGTTGCTTCCCCGCACGAACACGCGAACGTTACGGACCAGTACCAGCACCGTCCGGGTGGCCAGATCAGCGTGGGTGACGACGCGCGAGTAGCGCTCGAGCTGCGTGCGCGAACCGCGACGCAGCGGCGCCCACCGGGCGGTGTCGCCGCCGACGATCACGGCCTGACGTAGATCGTCGAGACGCTGTTCGATGGTCTCGGCGCCGCTCACCGCGGCCTCGGCCAGACGTAGATCACCCGCCGCCAACGCGGACGCCGCGTCGCGCAGCACCCCGCCCAGCTCGCCGAACACGCCGTTGGTGGCACGGGCCACGCCGGTCACCGGCTCGGGCGGGAACACCAATGTGTGCACGATGAGGGCCACACCGCCGCCGATGAGCACGTCGAGCAGCCGCACCTCGGGCGTCGAGGAGAGCGTCGCCACGAGGATTGCCGACACCGCCGCCTCGGTGACCAGCAGCTCGGTGCCGCCCAGGATGACCGCAGCCAGCATCGCCAGTACCACGAGCAGGCCGATCTGAGGCAGGCCCGGGCCGATGGCACGGATCAGCAGGTCGGCCAGGACGATGCCGAGCATCACTCCGCCGATGAGCTGCACGGCGCGCTGGCGTCGCTCGCCAAAGGCAGCGCCCAGCGAGATGATCGCGGCGATGGCCGCGAAGGCCGGCCGCTGCTCGACACCGAGCAGCACGGCGATGTACCAGGCGCTCACCGCGGCCACGGCCGTCTGGAGGATCGGCCACAGGTGGCCGTGCACGCGCTGTCGGGCGAGGCTGATCATGGTTGCATTCACACTAGAAGCACCCTGGCGCACGCTGGGCGTTACACCCTGGGTGCGCACCATCACACGCGCGTAACACCCCGAACCCGTCATGCCCGTCTCAACCACCTCGCTCGCCGATGTCGTCGCCGCCTCCGAGGCGGTCGCCGCGACGAGCTCGCGCTCGGCCAAGGTGGCGATCCTGGCCGACCTGCTGGGCGCGCTGGCGCCCGAGGAGGTGCCGATCTGCGTGGGCTTCCTGTCAGGCGTGCCGCGCCAGGGCCGGGTGGGGATCGGCTATGCCGCCATCCGCGGTGTCGAGCGGGGAGCGGCCGACGAGCCGTCGCTCACGGTGGCCGACGTCGACCAGGCGATCTCGGAGATCGAGGCCGAGACCGGGAGCGGGTCAGCCGGACGGCGACGCGAGCTGCTGGAGAACCTCTTTGGACGGGCCACTGCGCTCGAGGCGACGTTCCTGGTGGGGCTGCTCACCGGCGGTCTGCGCCAGGGCGCGCTGGCCGGGCTCATGGCCGACGCGGTGGCCAAGGCCGCCGGGGTCCGGGGCGAGATCGCCCGGCGGGCCCTCATGCTCTCCGGCGACCTGACCGAGATGGCTCGGATCGCCGTCACCGGCGGCGAGGCGGGCCTGCGCGCGGTGGGCTTTGAGATCTTCCGGCCGATCCTGCCGATGCTGGCCTCGACGGGCGCCAACGTGACCGACGCCCTGGACGGGTTTGAGCAGGCCTCGGTGGAGTACAAGCTCGACGGGATCCGCATCCAGATCCACCGGCGCGGCGACGAGGTGCGCATCTACACCCGAAACCTCAACGAGATCACCAAGACGCTCCCCGGCATCGTCGACGCGGTACGGTCGCTGCCCGTCCGCCAGGTGGTGCTCGACGGAGAGGCGTTGTGGATGGACGCCGGCGGCCCGGCGCCGTTTCAGTCCACGGTGTCCCAGATCGACAGCGGCGCGCCACCGGAGGGGATCGTCACCTTCCTCTTCGACATCCTGCACCTCGACGGCCAGGACCTCCTGGACACGCCGCTGCGCGAGCGGATCGCCCGTCTGGAGCAGATCGCGGCGCGGCAGCGGATTCCCGGGGTGTTCACCCGCGATCCGGCGGCGGCCCAGCAGGTGCTCGACGAAGCGATCGCCGCCGGCCACGAGGGGGTCGTGATCAAGGACGCCGCGTCGTTGTACGCGGCAGGGCGGCGGGGCAAGGCGTGGCGCAAGGTCAAGCCTGTGCAGACCTTTGACCTGGTCGTGCTTGGCGCCGAATGGGGGCACGGGCGCCGCCAGGGGTGGCTGTCGAACCTGCACCTCGGCGCCCGCGATCCCGCGTCGGGCGCATTCGTGATGGTGGGCAAGACGTTCAAGGGGCTGACCGACGAGCTGCTGCGCTGGCAGACCGAGGCGCTGCTCGCCCGCGAGACCGAGCGACACGGCATCGCGGTCATGGTGCGCCCCGAGCTGGTGGTGGAGATCGCGCTCGACGGTGTCCAGGCCTCGACGCGGTATCCGGGCGGGATCGCGCTGCGCTTCGCACGCGTCAAGCGCTATCGCTCCGACAAGGATGCCGAGGAAGCCGACGTGATTGGAGACCTGCAGGCTCTCTTGCCCACGCGAGCCTGACCGGGCAGCGCTACCGTGACGGCGGCGATGCGCCGCAGCGTTCTCTCCCTGCTTCTGTCTCTCGCCGCCCTGCCGCTGGGTTGGCCTCACCACGTGCTGCTCGGCGTCAGCGACTCGCCGGGTGACGCCCACCACCTCGCCCAGGTGGGACGCGTGGACGCCCGCTACCAGTACCTCTCCGGCGGGGCCAACACCGGCCACGGCTGGTCGACGTGGAACCCCAACGGGACGTTTGCCTCGATGTACGTGCGCGAGTCGATCGCCGCCCATCAGGTCCCCGTCTTCACCTATTACCAGCTGCTGCAGTCTTCTCCGGCGACCGGCTCCTCAGAGCAGCAGAAGGATCTCTCCAACCTGCGCAACCCCGCGACGATGCGCGCCTACTGGGGCGACTACGAGCTGCTGTTGCGCCGCGTGGCCGCCTCCGCGGGCACCCATCTGGTGGTCGTCCACGTCGAGCCCGACCTGTGGGGGTACCTGGAGCAGGCACACACGGTGGCGCTGGCGCGCGGATTCGCCCACAAGCTGATCGCGCTGCGCAACCGGCTGGCGCCGCACGTGACGCTGGCGTGGCATCTGAGCACCTGGGGAACCGACGAGGACCCCACCTACTCCAAGCCTTCGCTGGCCCACATGCGAGCCCTCGGACGTAAGTCGGCCGCGTTCTATGAGTCGCTGCACGCCCACTTCAACCTGGTCTTCAACGACGTCACCGACCGCGACGCCGGCTTCTACCAGTTCGTCGAGCACAACCCCAAGACGTGGTGGGGCCCGGCTGACTTCCGTCGCCATGACGCCTACCTGTCGGCATTCACGCAGCGCACCCACACGCCGGTGGTGCTGTGGCAGCTCCCGGTGGGCAACACGACGCTTGACAACACCCCGGGCCACTACCAGGACAACCGCCTGCAGTGGTGGCTGGACGATCCGTCGGGCGCCCACCTGCGCGCCACCCGGAACGCCGGCGTCGTGGGACTTCTGTTCGGAGGCGGCGCCGACGGCACCACCACGCCGCAGACCGACGGTGGGTTCTTCTACCGCCTGGCTCACGCGTACGCCTCGCATCCGCTGACGCTGAGCGGCGGCCCCTTCTAGGCCATCCGGGCTGGGTCGTGCTCGTGCGGCGGATCGACCACCAGGTCCTCGTTGCAGCGAAGGCGCGCCTGGACCGGCTGGCGCTCTACCCGCGGCCGGTGCGCATCGACCGCGCGTGGCTCGTCGTGGCGCCGTGGCTGTTCGCACTGCCGTGGTTCGGGCGCTTTGACGGCTACACGATGTGGAACCTCATCCTGCTGCGCTCCCCGGCGCTCGCCGCCGACGAGGACCTCGTCTGCCACGAGCTCTGCCATGTCTGGCAGATGCAGCACCACCCGCTCCGCATGCCCCTCTCCTACCTGCGCTTGGGCTACGCCCACAACCCGTATGAGGAGGAGGCCCGGCGGGCGGCAGGCTTTACTCCACGATGAGCTCGCCGCCGCGCTCGGGCACGACCACGAGCATGCTGCGCCGGGCCCGCTCGGGTCGCTGGCGGGCGGGGCGGAAGTCGACCGCCGCGGCGGCACGGAGCACCTCGCGCATCTCCATCTCGGCGAAGGGCGCCCCGGCGCAACGGCGCACGCCGCCCCCGTAGGGGATCCACGACGTCGGGTGCGACGGCGAGCCGTCCAGCCAGCGCTCGGGCCGGAACGCGCCGGCATCGGGCCACAGGTCCTCCCGGCGCATGGCCAGCCACAGGCAGGCGGCGACCTGGACCCCGGCGGGAATCATCCGCCCGGCGATCTCCGTCGGCTCCAGCAGGAGGCGGGGCGCGATGGTCAGCGCGGGGCGCACGCGCAGAACCTCCTTGACCACCGCATCGGCGTAGGCGGAATCGCCCTCGCGCAGGCGCGCGTGAACCTCGGGCGTGCGGGCCAGCCGTTCGAACGCCCACGCCAACGACGCCGCCGAGCTGTCATGTCCGCCCATGAGCAGCGCCACCAGCTGGTCGCGCAGGTGCTGGTCGGTGGGCGGGTTGCCGTCTTCGTCGCGCTGACCCAGCAGCAGCGACAGCACCGAGGCGCCGGCTTCAGGCTCGCTGCGCCGCCGCGCCAGCAGCTCGTAGAGCAGCGCGTCGAAGCGCTCCACGGCAATCCGGAACCGGCCCCACGGACTCCACGGACCCAGGTCCTTCATGACCACGGCCATCGCCAGCACGCTCGGTAGAGAGCGGACCCCCGCCAGGGCCCCCTCGACCG
Organism: Solirubrobacteraceae bacterium; assembly: GCA_036490435.1. Taxonomy (GTDB): domain Bacteria; phylum Actinomycetota; class Thermoleophilia; order Solirubrobacterales; family Solirubrobacteraceae; genus Palsa-465. The sequence goes on along the minus strand of DASXDW010000054.1, from coordinate 41,447 downwards.
CACCGCGCAGCTGCGCGAACTCGCGCTCGTCCCGAGCGCCGAAGACCACGCGGAGCATGATCTCCAGAGTGAGCGCGCGCATGCGCTCAAGGGCATTGACCGGACCGCGCCAGGTGGCGAACTCCGCGCGCGCCAGCTCCGCGATCATCGGCGCCAGTGCGCGCATCTGCTCACCGTGGAACGGCTTTTGCAGCAGTCGCCGTTCGCGCAGGTGTTCGTCGCCGTCGATGATCAGGATCGAGTGGGGCCCGGCGAACGGGCGCACGAACTCCCAGCTCTGGCCCGCGGGCGCGATCGCGGCGGGGAGCGCGAAGACCTCGCGCACCGCGTCGGGTCCACTGAACAGCACCATCGGCTCCTCGGTCCAGTAGGTGCGGATCGTGGCCGGGTCGCCGAAGCGCCGGTGCACGCCCTGCAGGAAGGCCCCGGGCCGGCTCATCCAGGCCAGCGTCTGCCACAGGGCGGGGGCGCGCGGTCCGGGAGGCAGCTCCAAGGCGCCGCCTGTGCGAACCTCTTTGCGCGGTGCCGAGGTCATATCTCCTATGAGGCTCTTATACCGGGTGCAGTTCCGGCGCGATCACGGTTGGGCGCCCAGCCGGATGTCCGAGTACCTGGATGGGGAGCTGGCCGGCGGCGGGCGCGTGCGGCTGGAGCGCCACATGGGCGACTGCCCCGAGTGCGAGCGGCTGCTGGCCGAGCTGCGCGCCGTCGTGCAGGGCCTGGGTCGGCTGTCGGCGCCCACCGGTGGCGCGGGTCCGGGGGCGGCTGCGATCGCGGCGGTGGTGCGCGGGCGCCTGAACGAGCCTCCGCCTTCCTGAGGCCTCCGTCCTGCGGAGGCCGCCGCCGTCCTGAATCGTTTGGCCTGGTGAGCGGGTCAAAACGGGCATGACTGATACCACGCACATCCAGAACCAGAACGACGCGCCCGCCGTCGAGAAGACCGACGGCGAGTGGCGCGAGGAGCTCAGCCCCGAGCAGTACGAGGTGCTGCGCCACAAGGCGACCGAGCGGCCCTTCACCGGCGAGTACGTCAACGAGAAGCGCGACGGCACCTATCGCTGTGCCGGCTGCGGCGCCGAGCTGTTCTCCTCAGGCACGAAGTTCGACTCCGGCACCGGCTGGCCCAGCTTCACCGAGCCGGCCAACCGCGCCAACGTCAAGCTGAGCGCCGACCGGAGCTACGGCATGCACCGCGTCGAGGTGACCTGCGCCGCCTGTGGCGGGCATCTGGGCCACGTCTTTTCCGATGGCCCGGGGTCGTCCGGCGAGCGCTACTGCATCAACTCCTGCTCGCTCTCGCTCGACGAGACCGAGTCCCCCGCACCCGACCAGACCGGGTCCGCCGCCTAGTCAGGACCTGACCAGGGCAACGGGGGCGGTATAACCGCCCCCGTGACTGGCGGTCCCACCGAGCCCGACGCCTCCGAGCCCGGCCCCCACGAGCCCGGCGGGCCTGGCCCCTCCGAGCCCGGCGAGCCTGGCCCCTCCGAGCAGGACCTGATCGCGAGGGCGCGCGACGGCGATCAGGACGCCTTCGCTGAGCTGGTCATGCGGCACGCGGACCGCGTGTACGGGGCTCTGCGGCGCTTCGGCCTGGACGCCGGCGATGCCGACGAGGTGACCCAGGAGGTCTTCCTCCGCGCCTGGCGCGGCCTGGCGCGCTTTGAGCAGCGCGCCCGCTTCTCCACCTGGCTGTACCGGATCGCCTTTAACGAGGCCCAGCGCCGGCTCTCGCGCCGGACCCTCCCGCGCGCGATTCCCCGGGCCGAGGACGACGCGCCCGACCCGGTGGCGGGTCTGCCCGAGCCGGCCGAATCCGGGCCCGAGGCCCGCGCTCTGGCCGACGAGCTCGAACGCCAGCTCGATGCCGCCCTGGAGCAGCTGCCGGCGGAGTGGCGCGCCGCGGTGGTGCTGCGCGACATCGAGGGGCTGTCCACGCACGACGCCGCGGAAGTGGTGGGCGTCGGCGAGGCGGCCTTCAAGAGCCGCCTGCATCGCGGGCGGATGCAGCTGCGTGAGCTATTAGGGCCGTATCTGGGGTCCTAAGCGTCCCTAAAAAGACGCTTTCGAGGGGGGTGAATGTGGCCCTGCTCGAGGCTCTTAACTAGTAGTGGGAGATAGTTCTGACCACAGCGGAAGAATCTCCCAAGACCCTCGGGAGATGGCCATTCGAGAGCTGGCGCGCCGCCAGATCGGGCACGTCACCCGCCAGCAGCTACTGCAACTGGGGCTCGGCAGCGCAGCCATCGGCGCGCGCGTGTCCACCGGGGCGCTCGTCACCCGCTACCCCGGCGTCTATGCCCTCCCACCCGCTCGGCAAGACCCCCAAGCCCAGATCGCCGCGGCCGTCCTCGCCGGCGGCCCCACCGCCCTCGCCAGCCACACCTCCGCTGCCTTCCTCTGGGGCTTTCAACCCCACTTCCAACCACTCCCGGAGATCACCATCACACAAGGGGACCGCCGCCCGCGCGACATCCTCACCCATCGATGCCACTCGTTAGACAGTTCGGATAACTCCTTGCAGCTTGGAGTCAAAGTCACCTCCCGCGCCCGCACCCTCCTCGACCTCGCACCACAGCTGACCGCCAAGCAGCTGACCCGCACCGTCAACAACGCGCTGCGAGAACACGACGTCCGCCCCGACGCCCTCCACGACGTGATCGAACGCAACCACTACCACCCCGGCACCAAGCTGCTCAAACCCTTCCTGGACCTCCCCGGCCAAAACCCCACCAACTCCAGCTTCGAAGACGACTTCCTCGCCTTCATCGCCAAATACCACCTCCCCACCCCGCTGATCAATCACCCCCTCAACGGCACCACGGTCGACGCCTACTTCCCCGAGCACAACCTCATCGTCGAACTCGACGGCTGGCGCTACCACAAAGACCGCCACGCCTTCGAAACCGACCGCGAACGCGACGCCCACCACCTCGCCCACGGCACCCCCACCATCCGCATCACCAAGGACCGCCTCGAGCACACACCCGACCGCGAGGCCGGGCGGCTCGAGGCGATCCTCAGCCAGCTGCTCGGCCGCTAGGCGACCGGCGCGGCCGGCGCCACGGTGTCGAGCCCCAGCGCCTGCTCCAGCGCGGGCTTGGGCTGAGCCCCGACGGCCTGCGCGGCGACCTCACCGTCGCGGTAAAGGACCACGTACGGGATACCACGCACCCCGGCGCGCTCGGCCAGCGCGGGCTCCTCGTCGACGTTGACCTTGCCGACCTTGACGGTCCCGGCGCGGTCAGACGCGATCTGCTCGATCACGGGACCCAGCATGCGGCAGGGACCGCACCAGGGCGCCCAGTAGTCGACGACCACGGGCACGTCGGAGGCGAGGACCTCCCGGTCGAAGTTGTCGTGGGTGAGGGTGATGACGTTGCTCATGTGCTGCCTTTCTCAAATCTCGTTGGTGGCTATCGCAGGGTGGTGGCGCAGACAGCGCCGCCGTGCTTCTCGAAGTAGCGCTGGTGGTAGTCCTCGGCGTCGTAGAACTCGCCGGCCGGGACCAGCTGCGTGACGATCTCCTTGCTGACGCTCGCCTGGCGCGCGTCGCGCGAGGCGACGGCCTGACGCTCCTGCTCAGGGCTGTGGAAGAAGATCCCCGAGCGGTACTGGCTGCCGAAGTCCCAACCCTGCCGGTTGCGGCTGGTGGGATCGTGGACGCTCCAGAACGTGCTCAGGAGCTCGTCGTAGCTGACCTTCGACGGGTCAAACCACACCTCGACCGCCTCGGCGTGGCCGGTGGTGTCGGAGCAGACCTGCTCATACGACGGGTGATCCACGGTGCCGCCGGTGTAACCGACGGTCGTCTTCAGGACGCCCTCGGTCTCGCGAAACGCGGCCTCGATACCCCAGAAGCATCCGGCGGCGAAGGTCGCGCGCTCGGCGCTTGACGGCAGGGCGTCGCGCGAGCCTGGCCCCCGGTCGGCGGAGGCCTTCTTGGTGAAGTTCAGCATTCGGTCCTTTCCGTATTCGTGTTCGCACCCAGATAGACCCGATATGGGGCGAAAACGGTTCAGACTGGACCGCGTCCGCTCATCTGTGAGAGGGTCCGTACCGCCGTCAGCCGAGCTACGTCCGCCCGCAGTTCTTGGCGTTCTTCCTGTGAAGCCCAGCGCCCTCGCCAAAAGCCTTCCCCGCGCCCGCGTGGCCGCTGGCATCACCCACGTCGTGCAGAGCCGGAGGGTGTGCCTGGTCGTTCTCACCCTGGCTTGCGGCGTCTGGGCGTCGCCCGCCTCGGCCGCGCCAACCTTCACGGTCACCGCATTTGGTGACCCGGCAGGCGCGACATGCGCCGCCACCGTCTGCGGCTCGGTGCGCGCCGCGCTGACCGCCGCGGAGCAGCCTGCGAACGTCGGCTCGATCATCGCTCTGGGCGGCGGTACCTACACGCTGGGCGGCGGCGCCGGGAACGCCAGCGGCGCGCTGTCGGTGACGCAGAACACCACGATCACGGGCACCGGCCGCTCGGCCACGACGATCGAGCAGACCGACTCCGGCACTGGAATGGACGTGCTCAACACCAGCCCGACGGCGGCCGTGTCCGTGGCCAACCTGACGATCACGGGCGGCAATGCCACCGGCGTGAACGCAAGCGGTGGTGCGCCGGGCGGCGACGCGGCCGGAGCGATCATCGACGCGGGGGCGCTCACGCTCTCCAACGTCGCGGTCACGGGCAATAAGGCCCACAGCGGCAACGGCGGAGCGGGCGCGGGAACCTCGGGGGCCGGCGGGACCGCGATCGGCGCCATCGAGGTCAGCGGCGCCCTCACGTTGCAGCTGAGCGCGGTGACCGCTAACACCGGAACTGGCGGGGCCGGGGGTTTCTCCGCGACGACCGCGGCAGGGGGACAGGGCGGTCTGGCGGTGGCCGGGATCCTCGTCGAGCCCGGTGCCGGCCCGGTGACGATCATCGGGAGCGATCTCTCCGGCAACACGGCGCTTGGCGGCGTCGGCGGCATCGGAAGCTCAGGCGCGGGAGGGGTCGGCGGGCCCGGAGGCGCCGCGAGCGGCGCGCTCGCCGACCTCGGAGGCTCGGCGGTGTCGATCACGCAGTCCACCCTGAACGGGAACACGGTCACCGGTGGCACCGGCGGTGCCGGGTCGATTGCGACGCCTGGTGCCGGCCCCGGCGGTGTGGCTTCGGGCGGGGGCATCGACGCCACCGCCGGACCGGTCACCGTCACCGACGTGTCGATTGCCGGGAACACCCTGACCGGTGGCGGCGCCGGCGCGAGCACAGCTTCCCCCAACCACGGCGGCGGCGCGCAGGGCGGGGGCATCGCCGCGCGGGGCGCCACTGTCGCGGTCGAGCGCGCCACCATCGCGTTGAACACGGTGACCGGCGGCGCGGCGAGCCCCAGCACGGTGGCCCCGCCACCCGCGGTGAACCGACCTGACGCCCAGGGCGGCGGGCTCTACGCGGACTCTGCGAGCTCCTTCGTGAATGTGACCGTCGTGCAGAACAGTGCGACCGGCGGGCCCGGCAACCAGGCCGGCAACCCGGGCAGCGGCTTCGGTGGCGGCATCTCGATCCAGGGCAGCGGCCTCGTAACCCTGGCCTCGGACACCTTTGCCTCGAACGCCGTGGCGCCGGCCAGCGGCCCCCAGACCGGTGGGGCAAACCTCAACGACGCCGCCTCCGTGCAGGTGGCGGAGACGATCTTCAGCGACGGCCAGCCCAGCGGCAACTGCGCGGTGTCCGCCGGCCACGTCACAGATCTCGGGCATAACCTCGAGTCGACCACGCCCTCGGGGTGCGGGCTCACGTCCGCCACGGACCGGATCGGCGTCGGTCCGCAGCTCGGCCCACTCGCCGACCTCGGCGGCGTCGGGCAGACCCTCGCCCCCGCGCCCGGCAGCCCGGCGCGCGGCGCGGGCGGCCAGTGCACCGATCCGTCACAGACGGGCAACCCTCTGCTGACCACCGACGAACGCGGCACCGCACGGCACACCGTGTGTGACATCGGGGCCTATGAGACGCAGCCGCCGGCCGTGGGCGCGGCTCCGACCCTGCCAGGACGGGTCACGGTCGGTGCGGTGCTGACCTGCCCCACGACCGGTGTCCACGGTGACGCGCCCCTGTCGGTCGCCTTCTCGTGGCGTCGCGCCGGGTCGACGATCGCAGGCGCGACCACGGCCTCCTACACGACGGCGGCAAAGGACGTCAACAAGACGGTGGCTTGCGCGGTGACGGCCACCAACGTCTATGGATCGGCCTCGGCCACCAGCAACGCCACGGCGGTCACTCCCAAGGTGCGCTTCACGGGCGCCAGGCTGGGCGCGGTGACCGTCGACCGACACGGCCATATCAGGCTCAAGCTGTCGTGCCCGCAAACCGCTCCCGGAGGCAGGTGTCGGGTCGCGCTGAGCGTCTACGGCACCACCGGCAGGCTGCCGGCCTCCGTCGCTCTGGCAAAGAAGAAAAAACGACGCCCGGCCGCGCGGCTGGCGCGGGGCAGCGTCCGGATCCGTGCCGGCACGTCGGTGACCCACACGCTCAAGCTCGATGCCGCGGGCCGGCACGCCTTCCGGCACCTCCCCGCCCATGCCCGGGTCGTGTTCACGTCACGTGCCGGGACTGCCAAACCGGTGACGCGGTCGAAGAAGGTGACCGTGCACGCCGGTAAACGCGCTCGACGCCGGGCGCGCTGACGTTCGACGCTGGCTCTCGGCGCGGCCGCGCCGTCCCAGCGCTCGTGTGAGGAGCGCGCCAGCGCTGGCTGTGTGCGGTTGGTCACGGGACCGAGCGCCACCGGAAGGATCGCCACCGGCCGACGTCCTCCCTCACACGAGCCGGCCGACTGTCAGCCGGCTCGCATCGCTGCAGGACCGGGAACCGAATAGGAAAGGTGCACGATGAGAAATCACCATGCTGGAAAAGTGCTGCGCGGAGGCGCGGTCCTCGGAGTGTCGATGGCAGCCCTGCTCGGCGTCACTGCCGCGCCGGCGCTGGCATCGACGAACGCGAGCGTGCAGGGGCAGACGTTGCAGATCAAGGGTGACGGGGCCGGCGGCAAGCTCTCGCTCCAACTCGCACCCGACAATCCGAACACCCTGCAGGTAGACGTGGGCGAGGACGGAACCGTCGACTTCGCCTTTGACCGCAGCACGTTCACGTCGATCAACGTGCAGGCAGGCGGCGGCAACGACGAGGTGCGCGTCAACGACAGCTTCGGGTCGTTCGCGAATGACCCCGTCACGATCGACGGTGGGGCCGGCGATGACACGCTCATCGGGGGCGACGGCGATGACACGCTCATCGGCGGGAGCGGCAACGACACGATCGTCGGCGGCCGAGGCGCCGACACCGTCTCGATGGGAGCGGGATCAGACTCGTTCACCTGGAACCCGGGTGAGGGCAGCGACGTCGTCAACGGCGACGGCGGCAATGACACGATGGTGTTCAACGGGTCCAACGCGCCCGAGAAGTTCGACGTATCGGCCAATGGCTCCAGGGTCCGGTTCTTCCGGGACGTCGCCAACATCACGATGGACCTCGGCGGGATCGAGAACGTCGCACTCAGCACCTTGGGCAGCGCGGATACGACCACCGTCAACGACCTGACCGGCACCGACCTCAAGCACGTCAACGTCAACCAGGCCGCCACCGGCGGCGGCGGTGACGGAGCTGCCGACTCGGTGATCGTCAACGGGACCCAAGGCGCGGACGCCGTGCACGTCTCCTCTGATGCCGCCGGCGACGCCGTCGTGTCAGGACTCGCGGCACAGGTGCAGACGGCCGGCTCAGAGTCCCCGAGCGCCGGCTTCGCCGGTGACACCGTGGACGTCAACACCCTGGGCGGCGACGACACCGTCACCAACGGCGTCGCCACCACCGCCCCCGGCACGATCGCGATCGACGGCGGCGCGGGGTCGGACACCGTCAGCTACTCAGGAACGCCGGCCGACGACGCGATCGGCATCGCCAACGACGGGACCGCGGTCGCGACGTTCGCGACCAGCTCGGCCAGCACACTGCAGACGACCACCGCCGTGGAGAACCTCGGCGTGCAGGGTCTCGGCGGCAATGACTCGATCACCGCCGGCAACGGCCTCGCCACGCTCACCAGCCTCACGATCGATGGTGGCGCCGGCGATGACACGCTCGTCGGCGGCGACGGCGACGACACGCTCATCGGCGGCACCGGCAATGACTCCGTGGCCGGCGGCCGCGGCGCCGATGTGGCGCTGCTGGGCTCCGGGGCGGACAGCTTCACCTGGAACCCGGGTGAGGGCAGCGACACCGTGGAGGGCCAGGCCGGGAACGACACCCTCGTGTTCAACGGCTCCAATGCTCCGGAGAACATCGACGTCTCAGCCAATGGCTCACGCGTGCGCCTGTTCCGTGACGTGGCCAACATCACCATGGACCTCAATGGACTCGAGAACATGAACGTCAACACGCTCGGCAGCGCGGACGTCACGACTGTCAACGACCTCACCGGCACTGACGTCAAGCACGTCAACCTCGACCTGGGTGCGACCGGAGGCGGCGGCGACGGCGCGGCCGACATCGTGATCGCGAACGGGACGGCTGGGCCCGACAGGGTCCACGTGGGCACCCTGCAGGGCGACGTGCTCGTCTCAGGACTGCCGGCGCAGCTGCAGATCTCCGGAAGCGAGGGCGCCAATGACGGCCTGCAAATCAACACCCTCGGCGGCAAGGACAGTGTCGCGGTCGCCTCGGGAGTGAGCCAGCTCATCGAGCCCAGCGTGGACCTCGGGGCCGACCAGTAGGGGACGCGCCAACCGGGCGCCGCGGGAGCGGCGGCGCCCGGCATGCGCCACCGCCGCCACGGCCTGAGGCCGTCAGGCGATGGCCACGCTGATCTCGGCGAGACCCTGGTTCGCGCTCGCGCTCGCGCCCGACTCCCGACGTGTCCGCGCCCGGAGTCGCAGGAACGCCTCGACCACGGCCGGGTCAAACTGGCCGCCCGCACACGCGCACAGCTCGGTGAGTGCCACCTCGGCGCTGAGCGCCTTGCGGTAGGTCCGATCGCTCGTCATCGCGTGGTAGGAGTCGCAAACCGTGATGATCCGGGCGCCGAGGGGGATCGACTCCCCGGCCAGCTGGTCGGGATAGCCGGTGCCGTCCCACCGCTCGTGTGAGGAGCGCACCAGGGGCGCGACGTCGGACAGGGCAGGCGAGGCGTGGATGATGCGCTCCCCGGCGATGGTGTGCTGGTGCATCAGGGTCCACTCCTCTGGGGTGAGGGGCCCGGGCTTGTCGAGGATCGCCTCCGGGATCGCGATCTTGCCGATGTCGTGCAGTTCGGCGGCGATCCGTACCGCCTCGACCTCCGCCGAATCGCAGCCGAGCGATACGGCGACGCCGGCGGCCAGTTCAGCCACGTCGTCGACGTGCTCGGAAAGCTCGGGGTCGCGGTGGGCCAGAGCCGAGAGCAGCGCGTGCTTGACCTCGAGGGCGGCGGTGGAGCGCCGGCCTTCGCTCTTGTGGGCGTACATGCGCTGGTCGGCGAGCCGAAGCGCCTCTTCCACGTCGGCGGTCTCCTCGGGAAGGCGGACGCTGCCCATCGACGCCTTGATCGTGAACCCGTCGCCGTGATCGGAGAGCACGCCCACCGCGGCACGCAGCAGGGCCCCGCCGCGCTGGCCTCCGGGGAGCAGCGCGCAGAACTCGTCGCCGCCCATCCGGAACACCCCGCCATCGGCGCCGATCGCCGACTCGAGGCCCTGGGCCAGGCGCTGCAGCAGCGCGTCGCCGGCGGCGTGGCCGAAGTTGTCGTTGTAGCTCTTGAACCCGTCGAGGTCGAACAGGGACAAGATCAGCGGCTCGGGATCGTCGTCGTCCAGACGGTCGCCCAGCGCCGCGGCGAAGGCTCGGCGATTGCCCAGGCCGGTGAGCGGATCCGTGTGCGCCTCGCGCGTCGTGCGGCGCATCACCCCTTGGTGGGCGCGGAAGGTCAGCACGAGGCGCAGCAGCACGCACAGCAGTGCACCGGCGGACAGCACGATCGCCGGCAGCGTCACGTCGGTGAAGCTCCCCACCACGAGGATTCCCAGGCTGACGAGCGCCGATGCGATGGCGACGCTGATGGCCTCCGCGCTGCGCGCCCGGGTGGCCCGTCCGCGCGGCTGCATCCACGCCGCGGTGGCGCAGGTCACGGCGATCGTCCACCAACCCGGGTCATAGGGTCCGCCTGAAACCCACGTCCCCTCTGCGGCCTTGATGAGGTAGATCGTGTCTGCGGTCCAGAAGCACATGACCCCCGCGGCGATGACGCCGAAGCGGCGGTCCAGGCGCCACCCACCGACCGCCAGGACTCCGGCGATGAACCCGAGCAGGATCAGATCCATGATCGGGTAGCTGAGGTTGGTCGCCACCGACAGGCTGTTGCCGCTGACCGCGGCGAGGACCGGCTTGAAGACGATCGCGGCGCTGACGGCGCTGGCGGCGAGACCGGCGGTGACGCCATCGGCCCAGATCGTCTTGGGCAGGTCCTTGATCCGCGAGCGGGCGAGCAGGATCAGCCCCACGAAGATGAGCGGCGGGAGCGAGAGATAGCCGGCGTCGGCGGGCGAGGGCACCGGCGGGGCCGAGTCGTTCCACAGCACGACGGTGAAATAGAGCTCTCCGAAGGCCCACGCGAACACGCCCAGGCCGATGAGCAGCCACGCCAGACGGTCACGCCGGCGGATCGCTGCACGTGCCAGGCACAGAGCAGCGCCGATCCCCATGGCCGCCAGGTGCAGCCATTTCTGGGGCCCGATGGGCAGCCAGCGCAAACCGAGCGCGTGCGCTTCGCACGCGGCGATCCAGCCGCCGGTGACCACGAGAATGAGGCGAATATGACGCGGCATCAGAGCTGTATCGGCGCAGAACGGCTCGTGCCCAAGCGCGATTTAGCGGATGGCGCGCCTCTGATTTCGGCCTCCAGCGTCATGACTAGCCTCAGGGGCATGCAGCTGCGAATTGCCCGGCACACCGAGCGCCTTGAGGAGTTGGTGCGCTTCTACCGCGACGGTCTGGGCCTGGTCGAGGTCGGCGGATTTCATGATCACGACGGATACGACGGCGTCTTCCTGGAGGTGCCCGGCACCGAGGCGCACCTCGAGCTGACCGCCGGCGGTGAGCATGGTGCCCCCACGCCGCATCCCGAGTCCCTTCTCGTCCTGTACCTGGGCGATGAGGAGGCCGTCAGGGTGGTCGTGGATCGCCTGGGGATCCAGCCGGTGGCTCCAGCCAACCCCTACTGGGGCGAGCACGGAGCCACCTTCGAGGATCCGGACGGCTTCCGTGTCGTCCTGGTGCCAGAGAGTTGGGCGACCTAGCCCGATCTAAGTAAACTCATAAGTTTACTTAGTCGCGTGTCACGCCGGGTCAACTCTGGGACAGGTCCCCGGAGCCCGAGACGTCGCGGCGGGTCACGCGGGGGTCGCCCGCGTAGCTGACGTCGCCGCTGCCGCTGACGACAGCCGACAGGGTGCGCACGGCGTGCAGGTCGGCGTCGCCGCTGCCGGCGAGGTTGACCGTGGCCGACTGTGCGACCACGTCGCCCAGGTGCAGGTCGCCCGAGCCGTCCTCGACGGCGTCGAGCGAGTCGAGGCGGCCGTGGACGTCGACGTCGCCCGAGCCATCGCCGCGGATCCGCAGCGGGCCACCGGCCAGGCCGGCCACCGACAGATCACCGGATCCGTCGAGGCGAGCGCTGACCAGCGATGGCGTGCTCACGGTCACCGTCGCACCGTCGCCCCACAGGTGCAGGGTCGCGTCGGAGTCGCGGTCCTCGACGATCAACGTCCCGGACTGCACCCGGGTCGTGACGGCGCGAACGCGGTTGCGTCCACCCGAGACAGCGAGGGTCCCAGGTGTGCCACGGCCACGGCCACGGATGACGACGACGTCCGTCGAGCCACGCAGGTCCACGCGGTCGAACGCGCCAACCGTTCTGGTCTGGACGGTATGAGGGCCGTCGCCGGCGATGCGCACGCCGCCCACGATGACGGCCACGGCCGCACCAACGACGGCGAGGAAGATGAGGATGAGAGTCGTTCGGATCATGGGCAGCACGCTATGGATGCCCGATCGCCGCGACCATGCGGCGCTCCCCCGAGCGCGGTGGGGTTATCCCCCCTCCGCGGCAGCTAGGTTTCAGCCATGAGCCAGGACATCGAGAACCCGCTCTTCGCGCGCTTCTTTCACCGCTTCTGCGGGCGCGACCGGGGCAATGGCGAACGGGACCTGCGCCGCGAGATGCTCGCCGGGGCCACCGGCCGGGTGGTGGAGGTCGGGCCCGGCAACGGGATCAATTTCGAGCACTATCCGCCAACCGTCACCGAGGTCATCGCCGTCGAGCCCGAGCCCTACCTGCGCGCTCAGGCGGAGAAAGCCGCGGGCGGTGCGCCGGTGCCGATCCGCGTGATCGCAGGGGTCGCCGACGCGCTCGGGCTTCAGCCCGGCTCGGTCGACGCCGTGGTCGCCTGCGGCGTGCTGTGCTCGGTGCCCGACCAGACAGCGGCGCTCGCCGAGTTTCGCCGTGTCCTGCGCCCCGGCGGCGAGCTGCGCTTCTACGAGCACGTGCGTTCGCGCCGGCCGGGCTTTGCCCGCTGGCAGCGCCGCGTGGATCCGCTGTGGACCCGGATGTTCGGCGGGTGCCACGCTGACCGCGACACGCTGGGCGCGATCGAGCGCGCCGGCTTCACCTTCGAGCGCTGCCGCGGCTTTCCGTTCCCCGAGAACGCGCGCGCCTACCCGGTGACGCCACGCATCCTCGGCGTCGCCCGCGCGGGCTGAGCACGACGCGTCAGATGGCGCGCAGCGCCCCGCCGTCGACAGCCAGCGCCGCGCCGGTGATGTAGGCCGCTCGGTGGGAGGCCAGGAACGCGGCGGCCCAGGCCATCTCCTCGGGGCGGCCGAGCCGCCCGGCGGGAATCGTCTTGGCCGCGCCGGCCTCCGCGTTCTCCAGTGAGCCGGCCAGCGAAGCCAGCCGCTCGGTGGCGATCGACCCGGTGAGCAGGGAGTTGATGGTCACCCCGTCGCGGGCCACCTCGCGCGCCACGGTCTTGTAGGCGGCCAGCTGGGCCGAGCGTTCGGCGTTGGAGAGGATGAGCGCGCCGATGGGCTCACGCACCGTCGTGGAGGCGATGGCCACGACGCGGCCCCACCCGCGCTCGCGCATCCCGGGCAGCACAAGCTCGAGCAGCCTCATCGGGGACAGGACGAGCGTGCGATGGGCCTGCTCCCACTGCTCGGTCGTGAAGCTGAGGGGATCAGGGTTGGGCGGCGGACCGCCCGTGTTGGTGACCAGGATCTCGACCGGGCCCGCCGCCTCGGCCACCCGCTCGAGCAGGGCGGGCGCTGCATCGAGGTCGGCGCTGTCCCATGCGAGGCCGGCGACCGCTCCGATCTCCTCGGCGACCCGGGCGATGCGATCGGGGTTGCGCGAGGTGATGACCACGCGCGCGCCCTCGGCCACCAGGACCTCGGCCACAGCGCGGCCGATCCCCTGGCTGGCGCCACCGACCAGCGCCACGCGTCCTTGGATGCCGAGGTCCACGAGCGGCAGCCTACCTCTCGGGGGTCACAGACCACGCATGCCCATATCAGAATATGATGCGTACGATGCGGCAGCTGATCTACTCGATGGGCGTCTCACTCGACGGCTACATCACCGGACCCGACGGCCGGCACGACTGGTCGGCCCCCGACGAGGAGCTGCACCGGTTCCACAACGGGCAGGTCGCCGCGCTGGGTGCCCATCTCTTGGGGCGCCGGCTCTATGAGGACATGGTGCTGTGGGAGATCGAGGAGCAGCCAGGCGGCGTGCGCGACGAGTTCGCCGAAGCGTGGACGGCGCTGGAGAAGGTGGTGTTCTCGACGACGCTCGACGCTGTGCGGGGCAGCGCCCGGCTGGCCACCGGCTCCATCGCCGAGGAGGTGGCGCGGCTGCGCGCGCAGCCCGGAGGCGACATCGCGGTCGGCGGCGCCGGCCTGGCGGCGAGCGTCATCCGCCTGGGACTCATGGACGAGTACCACGTGTTCGTCAACCCGGTCGTGGTCGGCGGCGGTACACCTTTCTTCCCGACCCTCGACGCGCCGATCGAGGTTGAGCTCGTCCAGACCCGCACGTTCAGCTCGCGCGTGGTCTACCTGCGCTACCGGTCTACCGGCTCGCCAGGAGCTCCGCCAGCGGCCGGGTATTGAGGACGTCTGCGGCGGTCGCCCAGCCGCGTCGTGCCGTGGCCACGGAGTAGGCCATGTTGGCCAGACCGCCCGTGGAATGTGCATCGGTCGAGCACACCAGCATCAGCCCCGCGCGTACCGCATCGCGGGCGTGCTGGCCGGAGAGGTCGAGGCGCAGCGGCAGGCCGTTGACCTCGAGCGCCACTCCGTGTTCGAGCGCCGCGACGTACACCTGCTCGAGGTCGAGCGCGTTCTCGGGGCGCCGGCCGATGTAGCGGCCGGTGGGATGGCTGAGGCAGCGTACGTACGGGTTGCGCAGCGCTTCGAGCACCCGCTTGGTCATCTCCCGCCGCGGCATACGCTGACCGCCGTGGACGCTGGCCTGAACCCAGTCGAGCTCGGCGAGAACAGCATCGGAGAGATCGAGCCGCCCGTCGCCGAGGATGTCGCACTCGATCCCGCGCAGCACGCGGAAGGGCGCCAACGCCGCGTTGGCGGCCGCGATCTCCTCACCCTGGCGGCGCACGTCGTCGCCGGTCAGCCCCTGCACCGCTCCCACCGCCGGCGTGTGGTCGCAGATCGCGAGGTACTCATACCCGCGGTCGCGAGCCGCCCGGGCCATCTCCTCCACCGTCTGGCGGCCGTCTGACCACACCGTATGGGAATGCAGGTCGCCGCGGATCTGGCCCAGCTCCACCAGGGGCGGGGGTGCGGCGTCAAAGGGCGCCTCGCGCAGTTCGGGCGGGCACCAGGGCACGCCAAGTGCGGCGTAGAGCGCCGTCTCGTCGCCCGCCTCAGGCAGCGGCTCGAGCGCGGCCACGTAGGCCGCGGTGCCGGTAGCGCGTACCAGTTCAGTGCCGAACGCCGCCGGCGGGGTCACCAAGAGCCTCACGGCGACGCCCTCGACGGTGACCCCGGCTGCGTGGCTCTCGTCGCGGCCGATCAGCGCGACGATCTCGGGCAGGCGCGCAAAGGCGTCAAGCACCGGCACCGGGTCAGCGGCCCGGCACACCACGGCCAGGTCATGACACTCGTCGCACCAACGACGCACGTCGCCGGCCGGCTCGCCGCCGAGCGCGTCGGCGATCGCGCCCACGAGTTCGCGCGCGCGGTTGAGCAGCAGCCCGCGTGTCGGCTCCGCCTCTGACACTGGCTCGCGCGCCAGCGCGCTCAGCAGCCGCGCCTCGAGCTTCTCGCCGATGCCCGGGACCTCCCGCAGCCGTCCCGCGGCCGCGGCATCGCGCAACTCGCCGGCGGTGCGGATGTCCAGCGCCCGCGCGATCTGGATCGACCGCTGGGCGGTCAGCCCCAGATAGCGGCCGAGCCCGATCAGCTCAGGCGAGAGCTCGCGCTCCAGTTCGGCCAGCTCGGCGATCTCCCCAGTCTCCACCAGCTCGCGCAGCCGCGCCTCGATTCCGCTGCCGATCCCGCGCAGCTCCCTGGCCCGGCCGGCCGTGACGAGCTCGGCCACGGGGAGCGCGGCACCGCGAATGGTCTCGGCCGCCCGCCGGTAGGCGCGGATCGTGTACGGGTTGGCCTCCGAGAGCTCCAGCAGCGTCGCGAACGCGTCCAGACGTTCGGCGATCCCGCGGTTGTCCACCACCTGTAGTTTGGCGACCCGGTGGATCCTTAGACTTCCGGCGAGTGAACGACACCGGCTCCTGGTTTCCGGTCCCCGACGAGAGCGAGCTGCCCGGCGACCTGCAGAAGCTGTTCGCCAAGGCCCGCGAGCGCCTGGGCTTCGTGCCCAACGTGTTCCGCGTCTATGCGTTTCGCCCGCAGCGGCTGAGCGCCTGGTTCACGCACTTCCGCCAGCTGCACGAGCCGACAGCGCACCTGAACGCCGCCGACCGGGAGATGATCGCGGTCGTCGTCAGCTCCGCCAACGGCTGCCTGTACTGCCTGGTCGCCCATGGCGCGGCGCTGCGCGAGGAGCTCGGTGACCCGGTGCTGGGCGAGCGGATCTCCTACGACTGGCGCCGGGCCGATCTGGATGCCCGCCGCGCCGCCATCTGTGCCTACGCCGAGAAGCTCACGCTGCGGCCTCGGGAGGTCACGCGCGAGGACCTGCAGACGCTGCTCGACGTGGGGCTCACGCCCGAGGAGGCGTGGGACGTGGCCGAGATCGCCGCCATGTACAACCTCACCAACCGGATGGCCATGGCCACCAACATGCTCCCCAATGAGGAGTACAGCGGTCAGGCGCGGCCGAGCTGACCCTGGCCGGCGCGGGCAGGCCCGTCCGGGCCCAACACCGCAGCGGTAACGCCTCGGTCTCAGGTTCAGACCGGCGGCATGGCACGATGGAGGAGTGAGCGTCCGCGACCGCACCCCCCAGTGGCTGGACCTGGACGGCGCCGTCAACGCGCGTGCCGTCATCCCCGGGGTGCTATTGCGCGCCGACAACCTGCAGTCGCTGAGCGCAGAGGACGTGCGCCGACTGGTCGACGAGGAGGCGCTCGAGGTGGTGCTGGACCTGCGCACCGACACAGAGGTCGAGCGCGAGGGCCCGGGCCCGATCACCGCAGCGCCCGGGGTGCGCATCGAGCATCGCTCGCTGTACCCCGACTCCGGCGGCAACACGGATCTTGACGCTGCGGTGAAGCCGTGGGGGCGCGAGGACCAGGAGGGTCTGCCTGACGAGACGCCGATCGTGCGGGCCTACATGAGCTATCTGCGGCGACGTCCGGACTCGGTCGTCGCGTCTGTACGCACGATCGCTCGTGCCGACGGGGCAGTGCTGGTGCATTGCGCCGCCGGCAAGGACCGCACGGGCGTCGTCGTCGCCATCGCCCTGGACGCCAGCGGCGTGGACCGCGACGCGATCGTCTCGGACTACCTCGCCACCGATGAGCGCATCCACGCGATCTTCGAGCGTCTGATGTCCTCGCCGACCTATCGCGAAGAGCTCAAGGACACCTACCCCACCACGCACGCGCCGCAGGCCGCGACCATGGACAGGTTCTTCGCGCTCGTGGACGAGCGCCATGGCGGGTCGGCCGAATGGCTGACAGCGCACGGCCTCGACGACGACGATCTGGAACGCCTGGGCCGCCGCGTGGGGGCCTAGCGAGCTCCGGCGGTCACGGCCTTCAGCGCGTCGAGCGACTCTTCGATGAGGCCGGCGAGCTCCCGGCCTTCTCTCTCATCGACCCATCGCTCGAACGCGACCCGGAACACGGCGACCCCTGCCTCGGCGGTCAGGCTCGCGGCGGGATCTGCCACTCCCCTCCGGCGCAGCGCGTCCGCCAGGGCCGCTCCGAGCCTGGCGAGCTTGATCAGCTCGCGCTCCTGTAGCTCGGGGTTGGCGGCGATCACGGTCTGGCGCTTACGCGAGAACGGCCGGCGCGGTTCGAGGACCGCGGCCCCCGCCAGCAGTCCGTCGGCGATCGCATCGATTGGAGCGCTGGATTCCGGCGCGTTCTCCACGGCGGCAACCATCGGCTCCTGGAGCAGGTTCGACCCCGCGAAGAGGACCTCGCGCTTGTCCGCGTAGTGGCGAAAGAACGTGCGCTCGGTCAGCCCCGCTTGCCCGGCGATCTCGGCCACCGTGGTCTGCTCGAAGCCGCGCTCGGCATAGAGGTCGAGGGCCGCCTGCGCGAGGCGTTCAGCGGCACCGGGCTCCCAGCGGGTCATGCCGTGAGATGATAGTGATGACAGCCGCTGACATGAGGTGCTACAGTGATGTCAGCAACTGACATCGGCCCTGTGCCCGCCGTCCCTTCGTGCCGCGGCCCAGGTCGACTCCCTGGAGGTTTCTCATGCGTGTTTTCGTCACCGGCGCGTCCGGCTGGATCGGCTCTGCCGTCGTCACAGACCTCATCGAGGCCGGCCACGAGGTCGTGGGGCTCGCCCGCTCTGAGGCCTCGGCCACGGTCGTGGAGGACGCCGGCGCCGAGGTGGCGCGCGGCTCTCTGGACGACCTCGACACCCTTGCGCGTGCGGCGGCTGCTGCGGACGGCGTCATCCACACCGCCTACGTCCACGACTTCTCCCAGATGGAGGCTGCGGCGGCGACCGACCGCGCCGTCATCGAGACCTTGGGCGCTGCGCTCCAGGACTCAGATCGCCCGCTCGTCGTCACGACCGGGACGGGAGTGCTGCAGCCCGGCCGCCCGGTCGCCGAGGACGATCGCCACGACCCGTCGACCCCAGGTCACCCGCGTCGCGACAACGAGACCGTGGCTCTTGCTCTGGCCGAGCGCGGCGTGCGCGTGTCCATCATCCGGCCCGCGCCGTCCGTGCACGGCAACGGCGATCACGGGTTCGTCGCCCGCCTGGTCGAGATCGCCCGCGAGCGCGGCGAGTCGGGCTACGTCGGAGACGGTGCCAACCGCTGGGCGGCGGTCCACCGCCTCGATGCGGCGCGGCTCTATCGCCTGGCACTCGAGCAGGCGCCCGCCGGCTCGGTGTTCCACGCCGTCGGGGACGAGGGCGTGGCCACTCGCGACATCGCCGAGGTCATCGCGCGACACCTGAGCCTGCCGCTGCTGTCCGTCGATCGCGACAACGCCGCAGATCACTTCGGCTGGCTCGGCGCCTTCTTCTCCTGGGACGCCCCGGCCTCCAACGCGCTCACCCGCGAGCGCCTGGGCTGGGAGCCGAGCCATCAGGGGCTGATCGCCGACCTCGAGGAGGGCTTCTACTTCACCCCTGCGGGAGCGCCCTCCGCCTGACCCGATCTAGCGGCCCGGTGCGGTCTCCGCGAACGAGGTGTCCAGCGCGGAGACCAGCGCCGGGACGTGCTCGGCAGTGAACGCCAGGGGCGGGCGCAGCTTGAGGATGTTGCCGGCGCGGCCGGTGGTGCCGATCAGCACCCCGTGATGGCGCAGCCGGTCGCGCACGGCCCGGGCGCGGTCACGGTCGGGCGTGCGCGCAGCGGCGTCGGACACGATCTCGATCCCGCACGCCAGGCCCGCGCCGCGAACGTGACCAACCGACGCGTGGGCGCCGGCCAGCTCGCCCAGTGCCCGTCGCAGCGCACGCCCGCTCACCTGCACCCGGTCCAGCACGCGCTCGTCAGCGATCACATCAAGGACGGCGAGCGCGGCCGCAGCGCTGACCGGGTTGCCGCCGAACGTGCTGAACAGCACGGTGTGGCCGGCCAGCGCCTGCACGATCTCGCGACGCGTGATCACGGCGGCGACGGGGTGCCCGTTGCCCATCGGCTTGCCGAGCGTGACGAAGTCCGGGACGACGCCGAAACGCTCGAAGGCCCACATCGCACCGGTCCGGCCGTGGCCCGCCTGCACCTCGTCGGCGATCCACAGCGCGCCGGCGTGGTGGGCTTGGCGGACCAGGTCCTGCACGTAGGCGGGTGCCAGATCATCGATGCGGTCGCTCATCACCACGCCGTCGAGGATCGCCGCCGCCGGGGGGCAGTCGCGTTCGCGCAGACGGCCCAGTGCCGCCGCAAATCCCGCCTCGTCCAGGTGCTCGCCGCGGTAGGGGTCGGGGGGCTCCCAGCGCTCGATGTGCCGTGGCGGCGCGGTGTCATACCACGACTCCGGAGACAACGCCACGGTGGCCTCGGTGATCCCGTGGTAGGCGAAGGTGGTGCACAGGCCGCCGCGCCGGCCGGTGACCGCCGTGGCCATGCGCCAGGCCAGGTCGTTGGCCTCCGAGCCTGAGTTGACCAGCAGCACCGTGTCGAGCTCGGGCGGGCACAGGGCGGTCAGGCGCTCGGCCAACTCGATGGCGGCCGGGTGCAGGTAGCGCATGTGCGTGTTGACCCGCCGCCCCTGACGAGCGATGGCGGCGGTCACGCGGGGGTGGCCGTGACCGACGCAGGGAACGTTGTTGTAGACGTCGAGGTAGCGCTGGCCCGCGGTGTCGGTGATCCAGACGCCCTCGGCGTGCGCGACCTCGACGGGCACGTCGTAGAAGAGCGCCTCCATCGCGGGGCCGAACGCAGCGGCCCGCCGCTGCGCCAGCGAGGACCGACCGCCCCCGGCCCCGGCCCCGGGGACGTCAGCGCCGAGCTGGCGCGCCACCTCGGGCCAGCCGGCCTGCTCCATCGTGGTCAGCATCCCCGCGCACTGCGCGTTGTAGCGCTCGGCGAAGGCCTGCTCCTCCAGCCCCTGCGCCACCCGCCAGGAGCTGATGGCGATGGTCACCGCGCTCCGAGCCGCCCACAGGACGCCGAGCACCTGAAGCTCTGCGTCCTCGAGCTCGGTGCGCCGCTGAAAGCCGTCGAGCACAAGCCGCGCCAGACGGAACAGCTCGTCGCCCTCGCGCCCGACGCCCAGCGAGTCCAGCACCGAGGCGAGCTCGGTCATCAGCGCGGTGTGGCTCATGTCGCCGAAGTCGATGATCCCGGTGATGAACCCGGCGTCATCGGTGACGGTGTTGTCAACCGAGAGGTCGGTGTGCGCGACCTGCGCGCGCAGCCGCGGCCACACCGGGGTCACCGTGCGTTCGAACTCGTCCAGGACGCCGGCCACCAGAGCGCGCTGGCGCGGATCGCGGATGTCCTGCAGCATCGCCCGCGAGGCGAGCGCGTGCTGGACGTCCCACAGCATCGTGCGCTTGGCCCGCGGGTGAGTGAAGCCGCGCAGCGCCTGGTCCAGACGGGCGGTCGTGTCGCCCCAGGCGATGAGGGCGGCGTCGCTCAGCCGCGCCGCCTCGATCCGGCTGCGGCCGGGCAGGACGTCGTAGAGCCGGGCCCAGTGCGAGCCGTCGCCGTGCGACCACCGAGCCCGCAGATCGGCCACCGCATCCCCGGCCCGCGCCGGGCCGGCGGCACCCGCAGGGTTCGCGTCGCGCGCCGCCCGCCAGGGCACGGCGACGCGCAGACCCGGGTCGGCCGCCATCACGTGCAGAGCCACCTCGGCCTCCATGTCGAGGACCTCGGGGTCCTCGGAGGCGTTGGAGACCTTGAGGATCGCCACCGGTGTGCCGTCGGCGGCGTTGAGCGCGAAGGTGCGGTCGCGCTCGCTGCCCAGGTCGCGCGCGGTCGCCGCGGTCACCCCGAAACACGCGCGCGCCAGCTCGAGCCCATCCGCATCTGACAGAGCGGGCCGCGACGCCGTCAGGACCGTATCCACGGCGGCGACGCTACCAGCGGCGGCGTTGTAGCTTCCATGTGCACACCGGAGAGACGAGACCGAGAGGGAGTCATGGCCGATTACGCAGTCATCAACCCGGCGACGGGTGAGACCGTCCGCGAGTACCCGACGATCACCGACGACGAACTGCGCGACGCCATCGGGCGCGCCGCCAAGGCCAGTGAGTGGGCCGCCTCCACCAGCGTGGAGGACCGTGCCGCCATCATCCGCCGCGTCGGCGAGATCCATACCGAGAAGCGCCAGGAGCTCGCCGAGATCATCGTCCGCGAGATGGGCAAGCCGATCGAGCAGGCCCTCGGCGAGGTCGATTTCTCCGCCGCGATCTACGGGTACTACGCCGACAACGGGCCGACGTTCATGGCCGACGAGCCGATCAAGCTGCTCGAGGGCGACGGCTCGGCCGTGGTGCGGCGCAGCGCCTACGGCCTGCTACTGGGGATCATGCCCTGGAACTACCCGTACTACCAGGTGGCGCGCTTCGCCGGGCCCAACCTGGTGGTGGGCAACACGATCCTGCTCAAGCACGCGCCGCAGTGCCCCGAGTCGGCCTCAGCCATGGAGCAGATCTTCCATGAGGCCGGCATCCCGACGGACGCCTACATCAACATCTTCGCCACGAACGAGCAGATCGAGTGGACCATCGCCGATCCGCGCGTGCGCGGCGTGTCGCTGACGGGCTCTGAGCGTGCCGGCTCCGCGGTCGCCGAGATCGCCGGACGCAACCTCAAGAAGGTCGTGCTCGAGCTCGGCGGGTCGGACCCGTTCCTCGTGCTCGGAACCGACGACATGGACGCCACCGTCGAGCAGGCCGTTGGGGCTCGGCTGGAGAACTCCGGCCAAGCGTGCAACGCCGCCAAGCGGTTCATCGTGGTCGACAGCCTGTACGACGAGTTCATGGGCAAGTTCAGCGACGCGATGCTCGCGGTCAAGCCGTCTGACCCGACCAAGGAGGGCGTCCAGGTCGGCCCCCTGTCCTCGTCCACGGCGACCGAGCGGCTGGCCGACCAGGTCAAGCGCGCGGTGAATCAGGGCGCGACGCTGGTCGCCGGCGGTTCGCACGACGGCAACTTCTTCGAGACGACGATCCTCACCGACATCAAGCCCGACAACGACGCCTACAAGGAGGAGTTCTTCGGGCCCGTGGCGTCGATCTACCGCGTCGCCGACGAGGAGGAGGCCGTCACGCTGGCCAACGACACACCGTTCGGGCTGGGGTCCTACGTGATGACCAACGACTCCGACCAGGGCGTCCGCGTGGCCAACAAGATCGACGCTGGGATGGTGTTCGTCAACGCCGCCGGCCTGGAGGGCGTCGAGCTCCCCTTCGGCGGGGTCAAGCGCTCCGGCTTCGGCCGTGAGCTCGGGCGCTTCGGCGCCGACGAGTTCGTCAACAAGAAGATGATCCGCATCGCCTGAGCGGCGCGGCCGTGACCGGCCCCCCGCAGCGCCGGTCCCGGGCGGGTAGGGTGTCGTCGTGCAGGACGACCGGGACCTGCTGAGACGACTGCGGGCCAGAGACGAGGTGGCGTTCGAGGCGCTCGTCAACCGGCTTGACCGCAACCTGGGCCGAGTGGCTCGCACCTTCGTCCGTACACCGTCCGCCGCCGACGACGTCGTGCAGGAGACCTGGCTGGCGGTGATCCGGGGCCTGGACGGTTTCGAAGGCCGGTCATCGCTGAGCACATGGATCTTCAGCATCCTCGCCAACCGCGCCCGGACACGGGCGGCCCGCGATGCGCGCAACGTCTCCTTCTCCGAGCTGGATCCCGATGACGGCGCCGCGGTGGCCCCGGAGGCGTTCGGCCTCGATGGCCGATGGCGCAGCTCCCCTCCGAGACTGGAGACCGACCCCGAGGCGCGGCTGCTTTCCCGCGAGCTTCGCGGCCAGATCCTGGAGGCCATCGGCACGCTGGCGCCGGCCCAGCGCGCCGTCATCACCCTGCGCGACGTCGCCGGGCTCGGGGCCGACGAGGTCTGCCGGATGCTCGAGATCAGCGACGGCAACCAGCGCGTTCTGCTTCACCGCGCGCGCGCCCACGTTCGCGCTGCCCTCGCCCCGGTGGTGGAGGTGAATCGCCGATGAGGCTCTGGCGCCGCCGTCGCCACGACCACGAGGCCCTCGTCTGCCGCGAGTTCGTCGAGCTCGTGAGCGACTATCTGGAGGGAGCGCTGCCCGCTTCCGAGCGGGCCCGCTTCGAGGCCCACCTGGCCGAGTGCGACGGATGCTCGGGCTACCTCGAGGACATGCGGCGCATGGTCGAGTCGATGTCGGAGCTTCCCGAGCCCCCCGCCGATCCCGCCACGCACGACGCGCTGCTGCGCGCCTTCCGCGATCTGCGCCCGCGCTGAACGCGCCCCGGCCTGAACAGGCGTAACGAAACGCGTGATCGCGCGACTGGACATTGACCGCTCTGAGACACGGACAGGAGGAACGATCCAGTGGGGACCGATCTCGACACGCGACAGGAGGAGCTCTGCGCGGCGACGCGCTGGGACTTCAGCGACCTGAAGGCGATCTACGTCAACTGCACGCTCAAACGCTCGCCCGAGGTGTCCAACACCCAGGGACTGGCCGACCAGTCGATCGCGATCATGCGCCGTCTCGGCGTCGACGTCGACGTGATCCGCGCCATTGACCATGACATCGCCACCGGCGTCTACCCGGACATGACCGAGCACGGGTGGAAGCGCGACGAGTGGCCCGAGATCTTCGCCAAGGTGATGGCGGCCGACATCCTCGTCCTGCTCTCGCCGATCTGGCTGGGCGAGAAGTCCTCGGTCTGCACGCGGGTCATCGAACGGCTCTACGGCAACAGCCACCTGCTCAACGACGCCGGACAGTGGGCGTATTACGGCCGGGCGGGCGGCTGCATCATCACCGGCAACGAGGACGGCGCCAAGCACTGCGCCATGAACATCCTGTACTCGTTGCAGCATCTCGGCTTCGTCATCCCGCCGCAGGCCGACTCCTGCTGGCTGGGGGAAGCCGGGCCGGGCCCGAGCTATCTCGACGCCGGCTCAGGCGGGCCCGAGAACGACTTCACCAACCGCAACACCACGTTCCTCGCCTGGAACCTGCTGCACGTGGCGCGGATGCTCAAGGACGCCGGCGGCATCCCGGCGCACGGCAACCAGGTGAGCCTTTGGGACGCGGGGGGTCGGCTGGACTTCGCCAACCCCGAGTACCGCGCATAGCGACGCCGGCCTTCCGACTTCCGACGCCGACCTTCCGATCACGGGACGGGGGCTGCGCGCGTGAAAGACGGCGCACAACCCCCGCTCACGCGGAGCTAGGCGGCGGGACCGGTGCCGTTGGAGCCGGCGTGCGGCGTCAGGCCGAATGCGACCTGATCGCCCTGGCTGCGCGCCTCGAGCTCGGCGTTGTCGAGCATCGGAGCGGCCTCGGGCTCAACGAAGACGCGCGCGCCGCCCTCCTCGATCACCTGGTCGCCCGGCGCGGGCGCCGGGGCGATCTCGAGGCTGAGCTGTGACTCTCCGGCGCTGCGGATGCGCAGCCCGGCGTCATCGGGGACCTCGGGCCGGTGCAGCAGGCTGTCGACGGCCTCAACGGCTGATGGTGCGAGGGTGAGCATGAATGCTCCTTTTATTCGGGGCCAAGCTTTTCCGCGTACCCAGCTGCCAGGCCCGCAAACGTGATCGCACCGGATGTACGCCCGGCGTAAGTGCCGCGCCGCATTCTTCGTCGGTTCGTATCCGGCGCGCGCCTTCGTATGGTGAAGTGGCTCGTCATGGCCCTGTCGACCCCCGAACCGCTGATGACCCGCCGACGCCTGCTCCGTGCCGGCGTGGGCGCCGCCGTGCTCGGGAGCGGCGCCTACGGCCTCTCACAGCTGTTCGGCGGCCACTTGCCGTTCCTGGCGTCGTGGCGGGTGACCGACGGCGCGGACGGCACCGTGCGGCGCTTCCACTCCAGGCCCGACCTCCGGCCCCCGACGATCTACACCTTCACCACGGATCCCCGGCCGCTGGGAGGGCGGTATCTGCTCATGGGCCCCGCTGCGGTCGGCGGCGCCCAAGCGGGGCCGATGATCACCGATGACACCGGCGAGCCGGTCTGGTTCCGGCAGACCGGAAACCACGCCTGGCCAACGAACTTCGCGGTCCACACCTATCGCGGCGAGCCGGTGCTCGTCTGGTGGGAGGGTGACATCCTTACCGGCTACGGCTTCGGCGAGGCGGTCATCATCGACCGCTCCTATCGCGAGATCGCGCGGGTCAAGGGGGCCAATGGCCACCACATCGACCTCCACGAGCTCACGCTCAGCGACCGCGGCACGGCGTTGTTCACCTGCCCGCCGGTGTCGGTGCCGGTCGACCTGAGCCCGCTCGGTGGCTCCCCCACCGCCTCGGTGCGCGACTCGATCTTCCAGGAGGTCGACATCGCCACCGGCCGCCTCGTCCACGAGTGGCGCGCCCTGAGTCACGTCTCCCCGGCCGAGTCCTACCGCGCGCCGACGCACAACTTCGACTACTTGCACCTCAACTCGATCGACGTCACCCCGGACGGCAATCTGCTCGTCTCCGGACGCCACACGTGGGCGCTGTACAAGCTGCATCGCCGCACCGGTGCGGTCATGTGGCGCCTGGGAGGCAAGCGCAGCCAGTTCGAGATGGGGCACGGCGCCCAGTTCGCCTGGCAGCACGACGTCCGCCTGCCAACCCCCCACCTGCTCACGGTCTTCGACAACGGCGATGACGGGCGCACCCACACCCATGAGACCCGCGGGCTCAAGCTCGCCGTCGACGAACAGGCCCGGCGGGTGACGCTGTCGCGCTCATACGTGCGCCCCCACGGGGTCGATGCGACGGCGATGGGCTCGGTGCGGCACCTGCGCGACGGTCACGTGGCCGTCGGGTGGGGCTCGGCGCCGTACGTGTCCGAGTTCGATTCCGGTGGGGACGTACTCGCCGACCTGCGCATCGGGACCAGCACCAAGCAGAAGTCCTACCGCAGCTTCCGCCAGGCTTGGTCCGGCCACCCCACGACGGCCCCCGCCCTGGCCGTCGCGCGCGATGGCTCAAGCGGCCAGGCCACCGCGTACGCCAGCTGGAACGGTGCCACCGAACTGGCCCACTGGCGGATCGAGGCGGGCGCGCGTCGCAGCGACATGCGCGGTGTCGGGATCGTGCCCCGGCGCGGCTTTGAGACCGCGATCAACCTCGGCACCAACGAGGGCTACGTCGCGGTCACTGCGCTCGACCGCCACCGCCGGCCGCTGCGCGCCAGTCGCGTCGTCGCCGTCTGAACGCCCGGGGCGCCGAGCCGGACCGCGCCCGCCCGGCGCCGCAGTTCATATCGAGCAGGATCGAAGAAGCGCTGGACAGGGGCGCATACCTACGCTTGCGCACGACCACCCACCCGAGGAAAGGGACACGCATGAAGGCCATGACATGTCAACAACTTGGCGGGCCGTGTGACTTCGAGCACCGCGAAGAGACCGCCGATGCGGTCATCAAGGCACAGGACCAGCACCTGAAGGACATGGTCGCCGGGGGGGACGCCACCCACGAGGGTGCACTGAAGGACATGAAGGGCCGGTGGAAGCGGCCGATCTCGGGAATGGGCTGGTACCGGCAGGTCAAGCGCGACTTCGCCGGGCTCCCGGAGGCCTGACCCCGCGGCCAAAGTGCGACACGCGGGGTGCAGCCGCTCTCGACACGAGTCACATCGTCTCGCATGAATGCAGAGCGACCCGGGCCCGAGCGGCTGCAACACTCTCGGAGTGAGCGCTGATTCCGGCGAGCCCGTGACGTCGGGCACGACCAAGCCCGACTGGTACACCGACGACTTCCCTGAGCTGCGGCCGGGCCCGCCGTGGGTGATGCAGGAGATGATCGCAGCCGAGCCCGCGCTGGTCGAGGCGCTGCTCAGCAACCCGCCGGCGGGCACCTCAGCGGCCGCTGAGGCAATCGCCGACGCCGTCGCACATGGCCGCCCGGTCACCGTCTGCGGGTGCGGCACCTCCGAGCACGCCGCCCACGGCGTGGCGGCGCTGCTGTCAGCGCCCATCGATCCGCGGCGGGCGGCCCTCGTGCGGGCCCGACCGGGGCTGACCGCAGCGCTCGATCCTGCCCCCGGCGTGTGCGTTGCCGTCTCTCACGACGGCGAGACGCGCGCCACCAACCTGGCCCTGCTCGCCGCGCGCGCGGCGGGTGCCCGCACCATCGCCATCACCCACCAGCCCGAGTCCGCCGTGGCCCGCGCCGCCGAGCATGTGCTCGTCACGCCCCGCCACGACGCGTCGTGGTGCCACACGGTGGCCTACGTCTCGGCGCTGGCGGAGGGCGCCGCGCTCGCCGGAACGCTCTCGAGGTCTGGATCGTTCAGCCCGTTCGCGGCCGATCCGGCTGCCGCCCGCGCCCTCATCGAGCGCGCCTCGAACGCCCCGCGGGCCGCGTCGGTGGCGGGCCGTCTGGCCGACCGCCGCGTCGTGCTCTGCGCCGGGGCGGGCCCCGACCACACGACCGCCCGCGAGCTGGCGCTGAAGATCGCCGAGGGCACGCGCCTGGCCACCATCGGGCTGGAGCTCGAGACCGTGCTCCACGGGCAGCTCGCCGGCCACGAGGCCGCCGACGCGCTCGTCCTCGTGGCGATCGCCGACGGTCCCGAATGCGAGCGCCTCGCGCGCCGGGCCGGCGATGTCGCGCGCGCCGCGAGGGCCATCGGGCTGCCCGTCGCCGCCCTGCTCTCCGGCGCCTATGACCAAGCGCTGCCCGCCGAGCTGACCTCCGCCGGACGGCTCGTCACCGACCTGCCCGACCCCACCGCGCTCGATCCCCGCCTCGCCGCCCTGCTGGCCGGTGCCGGGGCGCTGCAGACGCTCACGGTCGAGCTGGCCCTTGCGCGCGACACGAATCCCGACCTCATCCGCCGCGAGGAGGCCGCCTACCGCAACGCCGCCCACGAGGCCGAGAGCTCGGACGAGTGGTGATGGGGTGATCCGGCCCGGGCGCTGCCGCATCCGAAGGAGGAACCCGCGATGACGACCTACGAGAACCTGCCCGGCGACCTCCCGGTCCCCGCGGACGACGGCGCCGCGCAGCACCTGCCCGGCATGGCGATGCCGAAGCTGGCCCTGACGGGCACCGATGGTCAGTCAGTCGACCTGAGCGCCCTGGGCGAGGGACGCACCGTGCTCTACCTCTATCCGCTGAGCGGCAAGCCCGGCACCGATCTGCCCGACGGCTGGGACGCCATCCCAGGGGCGCGCGGGTGTACGCCGGAGGCCTGCGGCTTCCGCGACCACCTCAACGAGCTCCACGATGCGGGCGCGGCAAGGGTGTATGGCCTCTCGGCGCAGGACACCGCATATCAGCGCGAGTTCGCCGAGCGCATGTCGCTTCCGTTCACGATCCTCTCCGATCCCGGGCTGCGTCTCGGTGAGCTGCTGCGGCTCCCGGCGTTCGAGGCAGCCGGGCAGCGCCTGTACACCCGGCTGACGATGGTCATTCTCGACGGGCGCATCGAGCACGTCTTCTATCCCATCTTCCCGCCCGATCGCCACGCCGACGAGGTCCTCAGCTGGCTACGCGCCCACCCGCGCTCGGCGCCCGCAGCCCGGGAGGTCGTCATCGACCTGGCGGCCGCCGCGGCGGGCGTCAACGACGCCTACGCGAACTTCGCCCTCACCACAGTCGATGACCACGTGGTGCGCATGAGCGTCATGACCGAGCCGTTCTACTGGCACCGTCATCCCGGCTGCGACGAGACGTTCCTGGTGCTCGAGGGCACGCTGCTGGTCCAGACCGCGCACGAGCAGGTACAGCTGGGACCCGGACAGCTCTACACGGTGCCGGCCGGGCTGCCCCACACGACGAGCCCGACCTCGGAGCGCTCGGTCAACCTCACGATCGAGAGGGCCGGGATGAGCACCGAGCGGGTCGACGCCCCCGCTCAGACTGCGGACACAGGCCCGTAACACCAACGCCTGCGCGGGCTGGACCGAGGGCCGGCGCTTCACTATGGTGGGCCTCGGGGGAGGGCGCTGCGCCTTAACGAGACATGACTGGCGGCAGCACATGGGCACCATCACCACGCGCGACGGCACTGAGATCTTCTACAAGGATTGGGGCCCGCAAGCCGGGCAGCCGATCGTCTTCAGCCACGTGCGGCGGTTCCTCTAGGAGGCGTCGCGGGCGGTGGCGCGGCGCGCGGCCTCGCGGCGGGCCTGGTCGCGTTCGACGAGCGCGCTGATGCGCTTGGGGAACAGGCCGAGCTCGTCGATCATGTCGCGACCGGCGACGCCGATGGTGAGCAGGCCGCCGAACAGCGCGACCGCGTCGATCGATTTGCGCCCCTGCTTGTCCCAGTAGTCGTCGTGGAGGTCCAGCCACAGCGCGAACTCGTCCAGGGTCAGCGCCGCCGCCATCCCGTAGGTGGTGGCGGTCACCCGTGACGCCCACTCCGGCATCCGGTCCCCCACACCGAGCCGATAGGTCCAGAGGTAGCCGACGCCCAGCAGGCCGAAGATCCCGAAGGTGCTGTGGTGGATGTGGCGGCCGCCCTTGGAGATGTTGTGAAACGGCCCGATCCCGGCGCGGATCGAGTGGGTGATCGCGCGCGCTGTGGCGAACGCGGAGGTGAATCCGACCGCGCTGAGCAGGGCTCGCTCCTGGCGAGCGCTGTGGCAATGACGGTTGTAGACCTCGCGCAACGACATCGGCCCGAACCCTAACGTCAACCTAGCCGCGCGCGGGGCGCCGCCGGACTTATGATCGAGCCGCAGTTCACCCGGAACCACGAGCTGACCACTGGTCAAGCCGAAAGCGAGGTGTGTCGATGAGCGAAAGCCCCGTCCTCATCCACGTATGGGAGGTCGACCCCGCGGAGGGAGCCGCCGCCGTCAAGCGTCTGGACGAGATGCTGGGTGAGCTCGCCAAGGATCCTGGGTTCGTGTCGGCACGCGTTCTCGAGAGCGCCGACCACACCTCGCTCGCGGCCACCGTCGAGATGCGAAGTGTCCAGGACCGCCAGCGTCTCGAAGACCTGCCCGACGTGCGCGAGACACTTGACCACCTGCACGGGACGGCAAACCTGGTGGTCAGGCTCTACGAAGAGGTCGCGTCCTACCCCGCGTAACGGCCACCCGGCCCGGCGGCGGCGGCGCCGACGAGAAACGTCGCTCGAAACAGACTTGACGATCGTGCGAGTTGCGATTCGCGGGCCACGGTCCCGCGCGATGTTTTTCCGTGATACGCATAAAAATCTCGCAATTCGGCTCGCCGCCACCCTGCGCGGGCCTTCGCCACGGCGCGGCGACAAGCCGGTCACCGCGTTCGCCCTCGCCGCCGCGGACGGGGTCAGCGGTCGTTCCAGCCTGCGCCGGTTGCTGCGTACTCGTCCACCCGCGCCTGCATCAGCGCCTTGAGGAGCTCTGTCGGCAGCTCGCGGTCGTAGGGGAGCTTGATGAAGCCCTCACCGGCCTCATAGCCGGCCGACGCTACGGTCGCCTTCTGCGTGGCGAAGAACGGCGGCGGGAACCGCAGCGAGCAGTGGTTCTTGAAGTTCTGAAGCATCCACAGGGTCGTCTTGTCCCCGCGGACGTACACCGGCAGGTTCCACTTCAGCTCTTCGCGCGCCTCCGGGTCGGCCTCGAGGCTCAGCTCCCGGAGCGTCTCGAGGTGCGGACGCTGCACGTCAGTCAGTTGCGCGAAGAAATCCTCGACGCTTGACCGCTTGGGCATTGGCATCGCGCCAGCGTACACGCTGTCGATCGGGCTGCCGGCGGCCGTCGCCGGGCTCCATCAGCGTGTATGACTTGGCCCGTCAGGTCATCTTGCTGGGTCGTTAAGGAGGTCGCGATGGAGTTCCTCATCAAGCTGGACGCCATGGTCCCCGACAAGGGCCCGTCATGAGCGCCGCGCTTCCCGACGCGAAGCTGACCAAGCTCTATCGGCTCGAGGCGAGCGTGGGAGAGCCAACCGAGCTGGGTGAGATCCGCGGCGAGCGACGGCGCATCGTGCCACTGACCGGCGGAACGTTCGACGGTCCGGAGCTCAGTGGCGAACTGCTCCCCGGTCCGAACGCCGACTGGCAGACGATCCTGCCCGACGGCACGGCGCTGGGCGACATTCGCTACACGCTGGCGACCTCTGACGGCGCCCTGCTCGCGGTGCGGTCGCAGAGCATCCGACACGGTAGCCCCGAGGTCCTCGCGCGACTCGCCCGCGGAGAGGAGGTGGACGCCAGCGAGTACACGTTCCGCACGACCACACGGATCGAAACGGCGAGCCCCGAGCTTGAGTGGCTCAACGAGGGGATCTTCGTCAGTGTCGGCGGCCGTCTGCCCGGCGGCGTCGTCTATGAGACCTACCTCGTCGCCTGAATGACGACCCGGACGACACGCGGCACGGACCTCGGTGGGCGGGTGGCGATCGTGACGGGGGCGAGCCGGGGGATCGGCGCGGCGATCACGGAGACGCTGGCGCAGCGGGGCGCGGTGGTGATCGCCTCCTCACACGCGGCGGACACTCCGGACGAGGTCGTCGCGAGCCTCGCCGCCCGGGGCCTGAAGGTTCATGGGCGCACCGCGGACGTCACCGATCCCTCGGAGGTGCAGGCCCTCGCGGACTGGACTCAGCGCGAGTTCGGTCAGATCGACGTACTGGTCAACAACGCCGGCGTCGGCGCGGTCGTGCCCAGCGAGACGCTCTCGCTGGAGCGGTGGTCGCGCGTGCTGGCGGTGAACCTCACCGGGCCGCTGTTGTGCTGCCAGGCCATCGGAGCCCACATGCTCGCGGCCGGCCGGGGCGTGATCGTCAACATCGGCTCGGTCTTCAGCGAGACCGGTGCCCCGATGCGTGCGGCGTACGCGGCGAGCAAGCACGGCCTCGTGGGTCTCACCCGCGTGCTCGCGGTCGAATGGGCCAGCCGCGGGGTGCGTGTGGTGACCGTCGAGCCGGCCTATGTCCGCACGAGCCTTGACGACCAGGACCAGCGAGACGGTGGCTACACCGCCGATGACATCGCGCGTCGGACGCCGATGGGTCGCTACGCCGAGCCCGCAGAGATCGCGGCCACCGTCGCGTTCCTTGCCAGCGATGACGCCTCATTCATCACCGGCGCGAGCATCCCCGTCGATGGCGGGTGGCTCGCGCACGGCGGCTGGTAGCGCGGGGTCACGACCGCGCGCGGTCATAGACCAGGGCGATCTCGCCGAGCTGGCCCGTCTCCTGGTATGTGAGCGTCCACTTCGTCGCGGGCAGGCCGTCGTCGAAAAGTCGCTCCCCGCCGCCGGCGATCTCGGGGGCGACGACGAGATACAGCCGGTCCAGGAGATCCTGGGCGAGGAGCGGTTTGATGATGCTCGCGCTGTTGTTGACGAGGATGTCGCCCTCCCCGCTGGCCTTGAGCTCGGCGACGACGTCGGCGACGGGGGCGTTCACAATGCGGGCCCGCTCCCACGGCGCCTCGGTCAGTGTGGTCGAGAGGACGACCTTGTCGACGTTGACCAGCCACTTCGCGTAACCGCGATCGCGCGGATCGGCGTTCTCGTCCTCGGCGAACGGTGTCCAGAAGCCGATGAACCCCTCGGCGTTGCGCCGGCCGAGCAGTGCCGTGGTCGCGCCCTCCCACATGCGGGTCATCTGACCCCTGGCGACGTCAGACGACATGTACGGGATGATCGCGCTCAGGTCGGCCGGCCCGCCGGGGCCGCTGTAGCGCCCATCGAGGGTGAGGCTCATGTTCGCGGTCACCCTGCGGGCGTTCGAGTTGGTCATGACTGTCATTCCTTTGTCTTGGTAGGTCGCTGTGCGGTGGACTGAAATGCGCTGACGACGTCGGCGAGGTTGTCGAGCACCTGGCCCCAACCCGTCTCGATCCCGGCGATGTAGGGGACGGCCTCGACGGTCGAGTCGGTGATGCTGAGATCGACGTGCAGCCACGAGCCGCCTCGTGCCGCGGTGAGCCTCACGTTGTAGTGGCCGGTGAACGAGACCGCCCCGGCCGCGTCCAGCACCGAGAGATCAAAGGCGAGGTGCTCGCGTTGCTTGGCGATGTGGACGGTTCCCTCGGAGCGGTAGCGCCGCCCAGCATCCTCGTACTCGAGCACGGCTCGACCGCCGGGCCTTGGCTCGATCACGCATTCGGTGATCGTCATCGGACCCGGAGCCCACCACGAGGCGAGCAGGTCCGGGTCGACCCAGTGGCGCCAGACGACACCCCGGGGCGCGGCCAGCCGGCGCTCAAACGAGAACGTTCGGCCATCCGCCCACCGGTCGGCATCCGCGATGGCGGACTCCGCCTCGATGGCGGTGCGGTAGCGCGCGATCACATCACGCTCGCCGGCGTGTCCCTCGCTGGTCTGGGCCAACTCCCGCAGCCGGTGCTCGAGAGCCCGCAGCGGACCTGCCTCGATCGCGTACACGCGCCGCTGTCCCAGCGGATGGACGCTGACGAGCCCGGCCCGGGCGAGGGTCTGAAGGTGCTTTGTGGTCTGTGGCTGCCGTAGACCGGTCAGCTTCGCCAACTCGCCCACCGACCGAGGCCGCTCGGCGAGGAGCGCGACGAGGCGCCAACGAGCGGCGTCTCCGAGGACCGATGCGATCTCGTGCATGTAGTGATATTCGCCTATCTGACTATTCGTATCAAGGAATATTTCTCTGCGCGCCACCTGAGTCGCCGGCGGCGATGGCGCAGGGGTGGCGGCCGATATGGTGGTCGAGGTCCTGGCGCTCGGACCGTCCCGTTGCTTGTGATCCGGCGGCGACGGCGCGTTGTCGAGGAGACGGCACAGGACGGAAAGGAAGAAAGCGCTGATGGCCTGGCAGTCCATGCTGACTCACCTGGAATGCGCCCGGTGTGGGCAGCAACATGACGCCGATCAGCTGGCGAACCTGTGCCCGTGCGGCGGCCCGCTTCTCGCGCGTTATGACCTTGAGCTGGTGTCGAGAGTGGTTGACCCCGGGAAGCTGAAGCAACGGGCCGACCGCTCACTCTGGCGCTACCGCGAGCTGTTGCCTGTCCGGGACCCTGAGCACGTGGTCACCCTGGGCGAGGGCGGGACTCCCCTGTTGCCACTGACCCGCCTCGGTGCTGTGTACGGAGTTCCAGGTCTCTACATGAAGGATGAGGGCCTGAACCCGACCGGGACGTTCAAGGCGAGGGGTGCGACCACTGGTGTCTCCCGCGCCAAGGAGCTCGGAGCGAATTCGATCGCGATGCCGACCAACGGCAACGCCGGCGGGGCCTGGGCCGCCTACGGCGCCAAGGCTGGACTCGCAGTCGCTCTTTGCATGCCCGTCGACGCACCTCGTCTGGCCGTAGTCGAGGCGGAGGTGGCGAATGCGCGGATCGCGCTCGTCCGGGGCCAGATCTCGGATGCGGGCGCGATCATGAGCCGGGAGGCGCCACGACACGGGTGGTTTGAGACGGCGACGCTCAAGGAGCCCTATCGCATCGAAGGCAAGAAGACGATGGCCTACGAGATTCTCGAGGCGCTGGATTGGAGTCTGCCCGACGCCATCATCTATCCGACCGGGGGCGGAGTCGGCATCATCGGCATCTTCAAGGCGCTGCGCGAGATGCAGGCGATGGGCTGGATCGACGGAAAGCTGCCACGGCTGTTCGCGGTGCAGGCCGCCGGGTGTGCGCCCATCGTCGCGGCCTATGAGGCCGGCGCCGACACATCGGAGGCGTGGACCGACGCTGAGACGATCGCGCAAGGCATCCGCGTGCCCAGCGCCCTCGGTGATTTCCTGGTGCTCGAAGCCGTCCGCGCGACCGAGGGCATCTGCCTGGCGGTCACCGACGACGCGATTCTGGCTGCATTGCGCCAGACGGGGCGCACGGAGGGTTCACTGATCTGCCCCGAGGGCGCCGCAGCGGTGGCCGCCGTGCCTCTGCTGGTGGCTCAGGGACAGCTTCGAGCTGACGACAAGGTGATCATCCTCAACACCGGCACGGGGATGAAGTACCCCGGCATCATCGACGCGTCGCCGCCGGTGATTGATCCTGGGGATCCCCTGCCGCCGGAGGTTTTCGCCGGCTCCCCGTCCGCCGCCAACGGCGCTCAGGCCAGGCTCTAGGGGACGAGGACGACCTTGCCGATGTTGCGTCGCTCAGCGATGAACCTGTGCGCGTCAGGCGCCTTGTCAAACGAGAAGGCGGCAGCGACGATCGGCTTGAGGTGACCCGCGTCGAGCATCGGCAGCAGCGGGTCGATGACCCGGTCCAGGCCTCCCTCGGCGTCCCACCAGGAGAGCATGTTGAGGCCGAAGACGCCTTTGTTCTCGTTCATCACGCCGAGCCCCTTCCACCACGGCATCGATGAGAACGGGCTCTTCGCGAGGGCCCGCAACGCAGTCGGGAAGCTCCGCTGTTCGCCGGATTGGACCTCCGAAGCGCCGTACATGATCAGGCGACCGCCTGACCGCAACAGCCGGTAGTCCTTGCGAAAGCTTGACGGCCCAAGAGCGTCAAACGCGACATCAATCCCCTCGCCGCCGGTGATCCTGCGCACCTCGTCGGCGAAATCCTGGCTGCGGTAGTCGATCGCATGGTCGACTCCCTGCTCGCGGATCGCGGCGTGCTTTGACGCCGACGCGGTACCGAACACCTCAGCGCCGATGCGCTTGGCGATCTGGGTTGCCGAGATCCCCACCCCGCCGGCCGCCGCATGGATCAGGACCCGCTCCCCCGGTTTCAGCCCTCCCATCACCACCAGGCCTGCCTGGGCGGTCGCGTAGTTGACCGGGAACGCGGCACCCTCCTCAAAGGAGAGCTGGGCGGGCAGGGGGTAGACCATGCTCTCGGCCACCGTCACCAGCTCCGCCTGGCCATTGAACCGCGTACCCGCCACCACGCGGTCACCCGGCTTGACCGAGTTGACCCCCTCGCCGACGGACTCCACCTCGCCCGCGACCTCATAGCCGACCACGCACGGCACCTTCGGCGAGTCCGGGTACAGACCGGTTCGGGCAAGGGTGTCGGCAAAGTTGACGCCCGCCGCCTTGACCGTGATCCGAACCTCACCCGGTCCGACCGACGGGTCGGGCCGCTCGAGGACCTGGAGGACCTCGGGGCCTCCGCGCTTGGTGATCACCACGGCCCGCATCACGCGCGGACTCTACGCCCAACCCCCTACTAGGGTCGTAGCGTGACCCTCGACCCCGTGGCGTCTGCCGAGCCGACTGAGATCCCGGCGCCGTCGGTTCTGGTGGGGCGCTGGGGGTTGGGGCAAGGCCGTGCGGTCGCGATCGCGTACGTGAGCGCGGTCTTCGTCACCGCGATGGATATGCAGATCGTCAACGTGGCTCTGCCGACGCTGGCACGTGCATTCGATGCGCCGCTGTCAGATGTGCAGTGGACGGTGATCGCCTATCTGCTGACGCTCGCGGTGGTGATGCCCGCCTCGGGCTGGATCGGTGACCGGATCGGGACCAGGCGGACGTTCATGGTGGCGCTGGCCTTGTTTACGGTCGCCTCGGCTCTGTGCGGCGCGGCTCAGAGCCTCGGTGAGCTGATCGGGGCGCGGGCGTTGCAGGGCGTCGGCGGAGGACTGTTGACCCCGACGGGCATGGCCATGCTCTATCGCGCCTATGGCCCCCAGCAGCGCGCCCGAGTGGCGCGGACGCTGATCGTGCCGATCCTCGTGGCTCCGGGCACCGCGCCGATCATCGGCGGCGTCCTCACCCAATGGCTCTCGTGGCGCTGGGTGTTCTTCGTCAACGTCCCTATCGGCATGGTGACATTTGCGTTCGCCTACCTGACGCTGCCCGAGCACCGTGCCTCTCCCAGCGGACGACTGGACATCCGCGGGCTGGTCCTCTCGGGCGCCGGGCTCAGTGCGCTGTTGTATGCCGTCAGCCAGGGCTCCGTGCTCGGCTGGTCCTCGGCCGCGATCCTGGCCACCGGGATCGGCGGGCTGGTGTTGCTGGCTGTATTTGTACGCGTGTCGGTCAGCCAGCCCGACCCAATCCTGCGGGTCAGACTCGTGCGCGACCGGCTGCTGCGAGCTACCAACCTCGTGTTCGCCCTCAGCAGCGGGCCATTCCTGGCCAGCCTGTACCTCACCCCGATCTTTCTGCAGGTGGTGCTTCACCAGTCGCCGATCGGCTCCGGGACCACCACGTTTGTCGAAGCGATCGGAGTCGGGGTCGCCGCCCAGACGTGGGGGCGCCTGTACCCCCGCCTCGGCCCGCGCGTGATGGCCGGCATCGGCGCCGTCGGCCTCTGTCTCTTCCTGGCGCTGTTCCTCCGCGTTGACGCCTCAACGAACCTGTGGCTGGTGCGCGGGCTCATGTTCTTCGGCGGCGTCGCCAACAGCGGCGTGTTCCTCTCGATCCAGACCGCGATGTTCACCACGATCTCTGCCCAGGACACCGCCCACGCCTCGGCGATCTACAACACCCAGCGGCAATCCTCGATCGCGCTCAACATCGCCATCGTGACCACCATCGTCGCCGGCGTCACCGGCAGCGAGCTGACCAAATTCCACGCCGCCTACCTCGCAAGCGCAATCATCGCCGGGCTGGGAGCAATCTGTGCGTGGACGATGATCCACACCAGTGACGCCCGCCCGACCATGCATCAACCGCGCTGACCCTGTCAGAGGCGGTGGCCTACCTCGCGGCGGGCGGGCCGAACCAGGTGGTGAGCGCGTCCGTGAGCCCTGTGTCAGTCGGGTCTCCGGTCCAGGCGACATACCCGTCCGGGCGAATCAGCACGGCTGTGGGAGCGCACACCACTCCCACCACCGGGAGCTCCCACCCGCCCGTGTAACTAGCGTCGATCAGCTGGACCCGGTCGGCCCATGAGCCCATAACGAAGCTGCCGGGCTGACCGAGGTTGAGCAGAGCAGGCTTGGCGCCGTGCAGCAGCTCGAAGACGCGCAGGCGCCGATCAGCGGTCACGAGGTCCAGATCGGGCATGCGGCGTCCGAGCAGCGGATGTCCCTCGCCGAGGTCGTAGTGGATGTCCAGCCCGGAGTGGAGTCCACCCAGACGTTTGCGGGGCTCGTCCATCTGGACCAGCTCTGACACCAAATTGCCCAGGACCTGCATCCGCCCATCCCGGAGTTGGAGCGCGGTCTGCGCCATCGTATATTCCAGCGCGCGAGCGGCGACCGGGTGACGCTCGGCGTGGTACGTGTCAAGGAGGCTCTCTGGGGCGGTCCCGTTGACCACCTGGGCCAGCTTCCACCCGAGGTTCATCGCATCCTGCACGCCGAGGCTGACACCCTGTCCACCGGCCGGGTAGTGCACATGGGCGGCGTCGCCGGCCAGGAGCACCCGTCTATCGCGGTATGCCGCGGCCTGCCGAGTCATATCGGTGAACCTCGAAATCCATGTGGGGTTGTGGATCCCGAAGTCGGTGCCGTATACGTTGATCAGTGCGTCGCTGAGATCGCGCAGGGTGGGATCGCTGCCGGGCCCGAGCTGCTGCTCGGTCACGATGACACGGAACATCGGTCCATCCCCCATCTTCTGCAGGCCGTGGGTGCCGATCGCGTCTCGGCGCGCGCCCCGAGGCGGCTCCCCGGTGACCTCGACCTCGGCGATGAGATTGCTCCTCGTCGCATCCCACCCCGGGAACTCAATGCCGGCTGCTTTGCGCACCAGGCTGCCTCCTCCGTCGCACCCGACGAGATACCGCGTCCGCAACGACTCGCCGTCGGACAGTTCGACGTCGACGCCAGTGTCGTCCTGCGCGAAGCCGGTCACCTCACGTCCGTAATAGACCCGCGCCGACAGCTCGGCGACCCAGGCGGCCAGGATCCCCTCGATCTGGCTCTGCCAGATCCCGAGTGAGTACGGATAACGCGTCGGGAAGTCGCTGATGTCCAACACTGTCCCGGCGAACGTCGCCACCTGACCCCCCTTGCCCTCGGCAAGGAATCGGTCAGCGACCCCACGCTGATCGAACATCTCGATCGTGCGCGAGTGAAAGCCGCCGGCCCGTGAGCCGGCGAGTGCGTGATCGGCACGCCGCTCGACGAGCGCCACGTCGACTCCGCCCAGCGCCAACTCAGCCGCCAGCACCATCCCGGAGGGGCCCGCCCCCGCGATCACCACCGCATGCTCGCTCATTTTGCTCCTCCGGTTGCTCCGGTTCTGACGTGCGGCGGGCGATTATGCGGCAGGAACCGGGACTTCATGAAGACTCTTTGTGGGCTGTA
Organism: Solirubrobacteraceae bacterium; assembly: GCA_036490435.1. Classification (GTDB taxonomy): domain Bacteria; phylum Actinomycetota; class Thermoleophilia; order Solirubrobacterales; family Solirubrobacteraceae; genus Palsa-465. The sequence goes on along the minus strand of DASXDW010000054.1, from coordinate 2,091 downwards.
GAATTCAAGGAAGCGGGAATGCGAGTAACCGCTGTCCGGAGCCCAAGGTTGACCGCAGCAAGCGGGCCTGGCGAGTGGTGCTGCACCCGACCTTTCGCCCAGGTCGGAGGAGTAGAATGAGGGCATAGGCATTTCAGCGCTCGTGCGAAACGCATTCGCGCAGGGCACCGCGTAAACGGCGACCTTCCGGACAGTTTCGTCCCAGCAACGAAGAGCCGCCCGCTACGGAGCGACGGACGCCAACACGGCGATCCACGCTCAGGAGGTCCCCCACATGCCATTCTTCTTTTTCACCGTTGAACAGCAGGAACGTGCCATCGTCGAACGGTTCGGCAAGTTTGTCCGCGTGGCCGGGCCTGGCCTTCAGCGAAAGTCACCCTTTGTCGAAAAGGTGGCCGGGCGTATGAGCTTGCAAGTCGAGCAACTGAACGCCGATATCGAGACGAAGACACGCGACAACGTGTTCGTGGTCGTCAAGCTCGCGATCCAGTACATGGTCAACGCCGAGGAGGAGAGGGTCAAGGACGCGTTCTACAAGCTCGATGATCCAGAAGTGCAGATGAAGTCGTACGCCTTCGACGTGGTCCGCTCGCACATTCCGACAATGGACCTCGACGAGGCGTACGCGGATGCCGACACCATCGCCAAGCACATCCAGGACACCCTGCAGACGCAGATGGCCGAGTACGGCTACGAGATCATCAAGGCACTGATCACGAACATCGAGCCGGATCAGCGTGTCAAGGATGCGATGAACAACATCAACGCGGCGCGTCGTAACCAAGAGGCTGCCACGGCTCAGGGCGAGGGCGACAAGACGCTTCGCATCAAGAAGGCGGAGGCGGAGTCGGAATCAATGCGCCTGCACGGCGAGGGCGTCGCGGCCGAGCGTGTCGCGATCGCTCAGGGTCTCAAGGACTCGCTCGCCGTCCTCGCCGACGAGCACGGCATCGATCCCAAGGAAGCGATGGGACTGGTCGCGCTGACCCAGTACATGGACACGATCCGGTCCGTCGGCGAGAACGGCAACCTGACCACGCTGCTGCTGCCCCATTCTCCGGCCTCGGTCGGATCGCTGATGGAGCAGGTCCAGCAGGGCATGCTCACGGGCAATCTCGCGGCCGACGCCACTGTCCCGATCAACGGGGCACGCGCCGTGTCTCCTCCCGCAGCCCCCTCGAGGACCCCGCGACAGCGCTGAAGGCCAGACCGCACACAGCACGGCCGTGACCCAGATGACGGTTGACGGGAGACAGGGAATGGTGGCGTTCCTGGGGGTCGACCCTGACCCGGGACTGCTCGACTCCGATCGCGTCAATCTCCCCCAGACCGAACAACCCCCAGAGCCGGCCGCGCCAAGTCCACGGCATGGCCGGCTGGTCGCGGCGGGTTCGGTGCTGACCGGCGTCACCCTCATCGGCGGCGTGGTGTTGGCGGGCTACGGCGCCGCCCAGTTGCTGTTCGGCGGTGGCGGTGCGTTCGACGCCGTGGTCGCGCTGATCGGCATTCTGCTGGCGGCGACCCATTGGGGATGGGTCCACGTCGCCGAGTACGTCGGTCTGACCATCGACGATCATGACCGGCGAGCCACCGACGCGGGAAGACGGGAGTGGCTGGCTGGTATCGAGCCATATCCGCGCTTCAGCGTCTCGACGAGCGTGCTCGATGACGCGTCGATACGCATCGAACGCGTGCTGTATCGGCCGACGCTCACTGCCGCACAGACGTTCACCTTCGTTCGTGAGACAGACAGGGCGGAGACTTACGCGGCCGGCACACCCGCGGAGGTCATCGCCACGACGGTCGAGACGATGCGCCGAGAGGCCCGGCTGGAGACCGACCGCCTCCACGAGCTCTGGGACATCGCATCGACGTCGTACGCCGCCCGGCTCGCTGACGGTGATGATGACCAGCAGCGCCTCGAGGCCGAGACAGCCGCCGCCACGGCACTGTCTGAGCACATCAACGCCTCACTTCTAGAACCGCCGGTGATCGAGTAGCACGCGTGAGGCGCACGCTCGAGCACCCCTCCTGGTGGGCATCCAGCGCGGTTCCCTACCCATTCTTCTGGCTGCTGCCGGTGGCCGGAGC
>DASXDW010000051.1:0-2932 GCA_036490435.1 Solirubrobacteraceae bacterium | reverse complement strand
AGAAGGCCGCGCCGTACGCCGCGGCGCCGGCGGCCAGGGTGTGCGCGTCGGCTAGATGACGTGTCAGCACCACGGACAGGACCGCGATGCCGATCGAGCCGCCGACCCGCTGGAGCACGTTGAGCTGGGGCGTCGCGTCTGACAACTCGTTGCGTTTGAGCGAGGCGAAGGCCGCCGTCATGGCCGGCATGAACGCGAAGCCGATGCCGACGCCGCGCACGAACATGGCCACGCACAGGACCAGGATGGGGGTGTGGGCGCCGATGAGGGCGAACGGGATCGTCGCCGCCGCGGTGAGCACCACGCCGAACAGGGCGAGCGGGCCGCCGCCGAAGCGGTCGGTGAGCTTGCCGGCGAGCGGCATCACGAGCGCCGCGCCGAGCCCCTGGGGCGCCGTGAGCAGACCCGTGACCACCACGGTCTCGTGACGGATCGTCTGCCAGTACAGCGGCAGCAGGATCATGCCGCCGAACAGCGCGGCGCCGATGCAGAACATCGCGACCGAGGCGGTGGAGAACGTCGGGCGGGCGTAGAGGCGCAGATTGAGCAGCGGCCGCTTGACGTGCAGCGCGTAGACCGCGAACGCCGCGACGAGGGCGAGACCGACCAGCAGGGGCCCGAGGACCTTGACGGCGGTGAAGCTGCCGGTGCTGCCGACCTCGGCGAGGCCGTAGGTGATCAGGGGCAGGCCGGTGGCCACCATGGCCAGGCCCTTGTAGTCCAGGGCCTCGGTCGGCTGGCGGGCCACCTTGGGCAGGATGCGCAGCCCGGCGATGACGGCGATGATGCCGATCGGCACGTTGACGTAGAAGATCCAGCGCCAGGAGACGTTCTCCAGGATCAGGCCGCCGATGGTGGGGCCGAGGATCGGGGCGAGCATGGCCGGGACGGCGACGACGCTCATGACGCGTCCCATGCGCTTGGGGCCGGCGGCCTCGGCCATCATCAGCTGACCGACGGGCAGGATCATGCCGCCGCCGATGCCCTGGAGGACGCGGAAAAAGATCAACTCCGTGGTGGAGGTGGCGAGGCCGCAGAGGGCCGAGCCGAGCGTGAAGAGGACGAGCGAGGTCAGGTAGACCGGCTTGGCGCCGAAGCGGCGGGCCGCCCAGCCGGTGACCGGAATGACCGCGGCGAGCGCGAGCAGGTAGCCGGTCGCCACCCACTGGATCTTGTCGATCGTGGCGTGAAGGTCGCGGGAAAGGGTGTCGAGCGCGACGTTGACGATCGTGGTGTCCAGGATCGACATGATCGAACCCAGGACCACCACGGCGCTGATGCGCCACACATAAGCATCGATGCGGTTGGAGTCTGAAGTTGAGGAGGCCATATCAGGGGTTGTCGTCACAATTAGTTGGTTCCTAAAGTTTAGGAACCGAAGTTTAGCCACCGAAGTATCTTCAGTCAAGCCCTGAACCCACCGGCCGCCCGCGTCCCAGAAACCCAGTCCAATAACACCGCGAATCCGCTGCACGGCCGCCGTGGGGCTATCGTCCGGTGGCTGATGACCACGTTTGCCGAGCTCGGCCTCTCCGATGACATCCTTGCGGCGCTCAGGGATGTCGGCTACGACGCGCCGAGCCCCATCCAGGAGCAGGCGATCCCGCCGCTGCTCGAGGGCCTCGACGTGATCGGCCAGGCGCAGACGGGCTCGGGCAAGACGGCGGCGTTCGGGCTGCCGATGCTCCAGTACGTCGATCCCGACGAGAGCGACGTCCAGGGACTCGTGCTGACGCCGACCCGTGAGCTGTGCATCCAGGTCACCCAGGCCCTGCGCGCCTACGGCAAGCGTAAGGGCGTGGACGTGGTCGCGGTGTTCGGCGGCGCGCCGATCCGCAGCCAGCAGAGCCAGTTGCGCGCCGGCGGCCAGGTGGTGGTCGGGACGGTCGGGCGCGTCAAGGACCTCATCAGCCGGCACTCGCTGGTGCTCCACGCCTGCCGCTTCGTCGTCCTGGACGAGGCCGACGAGATGCTGGACCTCGGCTTCTTGGAGGACGTGGAGAAGATCCTGTCGCTCACGCCGTCCAGCCGGCAGACCGCACTGTTCTCAGCCACGATGCCCCCGGAGATCCGCCGTCTGGCGGACCAGTACCTCTATGACCCGGTGACGATCAAGGTCAAGACGGCGACGCTCACCGTCGACACGGTCGAGCAGTTCGCGCTCGAGGTCGCCGCCAAGGACAAGACCGAGGCGCTGGCGCGTGTGCTGGAGGGCGAGCGCCCGGACCAGGCCCTCGTGTTCGTGCGCACCAAGATCCGCGCGGACCAGCTCTATCGGACGCTGCGCGACCGGGGCATGAACGTCCGCGCGCTGCACGGCGACATGACCCAGGGCGCCCGCGACGGCGTGATGATCGCCTTCAAGGGCGGCAGCGTGCCGCTGCTGGTAGCCACGGATGTCGCCGCCCGGGGCCTCGACATCTCCGGCATCTCACACGTCATCAACTACGACGTGCCGACCTCTCCCGACATCTACGTTCACCGCATCGGGCGTACCGGCCGCGTCGGGCGCAGCGGCCGCGCCATCACCTTCTACGAACCCCGCCAGGCGCGGGATATCCAGGCGATCGAGCGCCACGCCGGTGTCAAGCTCTCGCCCTGGGTCAAGGGCGCCCACGTGGCGCCGACCCCGATCAAGGCGCCGCCGCGCCGGCACTCCAAGCCGCGCGTGTCGGCCAACGGCGACGCGGCGTCGAGCAAGGTGATCGTGAGCGGCGGCCGAGCGGCCGGCCTGGAGCCGTCGGACATCATCCACGCGATCACGTCGGCCACCCAGCTCGACGGCGAGTCGGTCCGCAACGTGCGGGTGCTCGAACGCTTCGCCTTCGCCGAGGTGCCCGAGAAGGACGCCGAGCGCGTGGTGGAGCAGACCGGCGGCACCGAGGTCCGGGGGCACGTGCTGCGCCTGGAGCTCGCGCGGACCTGAACCGCG
>DASXDW010000020.1:0-3061 GCA_036490435.1 Solirubrobacteraceae bacterium | reverse complement strand
GGACACGAGAACCTGGGCGAGGTGGTGGAGACCGGGACAGGCGTCGGCTCGATCAAGGTGGGGGACATGGTCAGCGTCCCGGTCAACGTCGCCTGTGGCCACTGCAAGAACTGCGAGCGGGGGCTGACCAACTACTGCCTCACCGCCCAGCCGAAGGACGGCTTCGCCGGTGCCGCCTACGGCTTCGCCGACATGGGCCCGTGGCGCGGGGGCCAGGCCGAGTACCTGCGAGTGCCGTGGGGCGACTTCAACTGTCTGCGGTTGCCGGAGGACGCGCATGACAAGCAGAACGACTACGTGATGCTCTCCGACATCTGGCCCACCGGCTACCACGCCACCGAGCGGGCCAATGTCGGCCCCGGAGAGCAGGTGAGATCCGTGCGCTTCACGGGCTCGCTCGGAGTCGTCGGTGTGTTCGTTCCCGAGGATCCGGGTGCGCCGGATGATCTGGCGCGACACGGGCAGGTGGCGTTCGACTACGGGACGTTCTGGTTCAAGGGCCAACGGATGGGCAGCGGCCAGTGCCCGGTCAAGCGTTACAACCGGCAGCTGCGCGACCTCATCCACGTCGGCAAGGCCAAGCCGTCGTGGCTCGTGTCGCACCAGCTTCTCCTCACCAGCGCGCCGGATGCCTACGAGCACTTCGACAGGCGCGACAGGGGGTGGACCAAGGTGGTGCTGTCCCCGGTGGAGACGAACGGTGGGTTGGGGCGATAGGCCCGGGACGGCCGTGTCTGACATCCCGTTGGGATCGCCATGTCGTTGACCGAGAGGGCCGGACTCAGCACAAGAGACTCGCTGCACATGATCGACACCGGCCGCCTGTGGTCGCTGCGGGCGTCCGGCGGTCCGGCGGTGCGTGAGGAGCTGGTCCGGCGCTTCCTTCCCCTCGCCCGCAAGACGGCGATGCGCTACCTGGGCACGATGGAGCCGCTTGACGATTTGTTGCAAGTCGCCCATCTGGGCCTGATTGGCGCGGTCGAGCGCTTTGAGCAGGGGCGGGGGACCTCGTTTCCGACGTTCGCCATTCCCACCATGGTGGGCGAGCTCAAGCGGCATTTCCGGAAGAACGGCTGGGCAGTGCATGTGCCACGTGGTGGCCAGGAGCTTGCCCTTGAGGTGCGTCAGGGAGTCCAGGAGCTGAGCAGGTGCCTGGGCCGCGCTCCGCGCGTCGCGGAGTTGGCGCAATACCTGGAGCGCGAGATAGACACGATCGTGGCTGGACTTGAGATCGGCAATGTCCAATACGCAGAATCCCTTGAGGCCCCGGTGGTGGACGACAGCGCCACCCCGATGGTGCTCGCCGACACCCTGGGAGCGGAGGATGACGGCTACGCGCTGGTCGACGCGGCGGCCACGCTCCGCGCCGAGATGCCCCGGCTCCCGTATCACGAGCGGCGGGCGCTGACCTTGCGGTTCACCGAAAATTTGACTCAGACGGAGATCGCCCAGCGACTGGGATGCTCGCAAATGCAGATATCCCGGCTGATGCGGCGTGGCCAGAACACCCTGCGTCAGTCACTGTCCGGGCGCGCCGCCGGCCGCCCTCCAGTGGCCGCTGGCGCATCGACCCGGCGTGCCAGCTGACGCGGTCGGGTGTGGCGTCGGGACCAGTGGCGGACCTCCTCGACCTCGAGCGTTCGTCCGCGTGTGACGTCGACACCCGCGAGCCGCCACGCGGAGCCGATTTCGCCTCGTCACGGCATGGGACGAGTCTCGGACCCCCGGTGCTTGGGCCGGTAGCCGTAGGCGGCCTCGCGGACGGTCACGTCGCTCTCGAGCGCGGCTCCGAGGGCTCCCCCGATCGTAGCGAGCGCTCCGGCTAGCAGCGTGAGTCGCAGGTAGTCGCCGAACCCGGAGGCGTGACCGATCTGCTCGGAGAGCAGCGACGGGCTGATGAGAAGCCAGGCGCCCGCCAGTCCGAGAAGGCACAGCGCGGTGTACAGGACGACGATGCCGAAGCCCACGGTGATCAGCGTCACGAGATTAAACAGCATGGCCTGCTCACGCAGGCTCCGATCACGCGCTCGCTCCCACAGGCCGTGTACGACGATCAGTGTCCCCACGCTTACCGACACCGTCGCCAGGCATGCGAGAGCGAGCTTTACTGTGCCGATCTCTGCGGCGATCCGCCAGACGTCGGAGGTGACGATCGCGAAGGCGCCCACCCCCACCGCGCCGACGAGTGTCCGAGACAGGCTGGTCGCCAGCCGCCACGGGTGGTTGGCGCGCACCATCCCGATGAGCAGCCGGACGTTGCCCGTCACGACTCGGTGCAGCAGGGCCGTGTCGGCGAGCGCGTCCGCGGCGTCGACGTCGGTGACCAGCTCAACCCAGCGGCGCTGGATCCGGCCCGCGTCGCGCCGTCGGACTGAGCTGCCCGAGGCGGTGTCATCGTCGACGAACATCCCTACCGCGTCGGCGATGGCCTGCACCACATGCCGACTGCTCTGCTTGAGTCCGAGTGCCGGCAGGGAGACGATCGCGACCCCGTGCGTCCGGCTCGTGTGCGTGACCACCGGTCGGTGGGAGACCCGCAGGGGAAGCTCGGTGACATGTACGGCGAGGTCCCAGCTGCGCTCCAGCAGCTGCGTCCGCGCTGCATCGAAGACATCGGCCAGCCGTGCCGGCGGGGGCACGAGGAGATCACGGATGGCCGTGATGTGCCAGTCCACTCCTGGATAGCGCCGCGCCAGCTCCTGCGCCACATCTTCGGCGAGGCCCCGCACGACGTCGTCATCGAGCGCCGGGGTGACCAGGAGGCCGAGCTCGACGGTGTGCGGCTGAGCGTCACCAGCAGATCGCCTGACGCGTCGGCTCAGTGCGTCGCTGGCCACAGGACGGCTCTCGCCGGCGCGCCGTCGGACCCGGCCACCTTGAGCGGCAGGCAGACGAGGAAGTAGTCGCCGCGATCGACGCCGCGCAGATCGAGTCCCTCGATCACGCCGACGCCGGCACCAAGTAGGAGCAGGTGGGCGTTCGGATCACCGATCGAGAGATAGTCGATCCCCACCAGCCGGATGCCGCGATCGATGAGCGCATTGGCGCCGGCGGCGTTCAA
>DASXDW010000002.1:0-108032 GCA_036490435.1 Solirubrobacteraceae bacterium | reverse complement strand
AGGGCGACGGCCTGATCCCCGGCTGAGCGCCCGCGCTCCGCACTGGCATCGGCGGTCCCTCGACGCTGCGGCCAGCACCAGCGAACGTCAACTGCGGCTATCGAAGGGGGCGCCCGCGGCGTTGGGAGCCGGCGCGGGGCGGGGGTGACTGAATTGTGCGTTCTCTGGGGCCTGTGAGTGGCTTTGCCTCACAGGGTCAGTCCAGAAGGCCCTCAGAGCGGCCCGAGCCGGGGGACCTTTGGGAGATTTTCACCGTCTGGCGATAAAGATCTCCCACACCCACCCAGGTGTCCCATGCCTGTGAGAGGAGATACCTCCCACGGCCCAGGTGAGGCCAAACCGGGTCTCCCGACCGCCACCGCCGCAGGCACCCCCTTCGATAGCCGCAGTTGACGTTCGCCGGTACCCGCCCCGCCGCCGCGGGTGGTAGCGGCGGCGCTTAGGCTGCGGAGCCTGCGACCGTCGTCAGCAAAGCATCGACGCTCGCCGCGGCCCGGTCCCAGCTGAACTGAGCGGCCCGCCGCAGCCCGGCAGCGCGCAGAGCCCCGCGCGCCGCCGCGTCGCCCGCGGCGATGCCCACCGCCCGGGTCAGGGCCTCGCCATCGTCGGGATCCACCAGGAGCGCTGCGTCGCCGCACGTCTCGGGCAGGGCCGCCCGATTGGAGGCCACCACCGGCGTGCCGCAGGCCATGGCTTCCAGGCAGGTCAGGCCAAAGCCCTCGTACCGCGAAGCCAGCACGAAGGCCTCTGCACCCGCGTACAGCCCCGGGAGGTCGGCGTCCTCGACGTAGCCCAGGCTGCGGACGCCGGCCGCCTCAGCAGCCGCGGCGAAGTACGGTCGCCGGTCCCCGGCCCAGACGAGCTCGATCCCGTCGCGGGCGAGCGCCGCCGCCGCCGGCGCGAGCTTCTCGAGGTTCTTGCGGCGGTCATCGGTGGCGATGGTGAGCACGTACGGCCGGCTCAGGCCCAGTCGCCGCGCCGCGGGCGCGGGATCGGCGCCGGGAGCAAAGCGCGCGTCCACGCCCCCGGGGATGACGGTGAGCCGCGACGGGTCCAGGCCGGCGAGCTCGATCAGCTCGCGGCGGCTGAACTCCGACACGGTGATCACGGCGAGCGCCCGCCGCGCGCACGCCACACCCGCGCCGGCGTGCCAGGCCCGATAGGCCCGCGAGTAGGCCCGCGGCTCGCGCAGCACCGCGGCGTCGTGCATGACGAGCACGTTGCGCGGCCAGGCCAGCGGCGCCAGGTTGGCCGGCGAGAACACGAGCGCCGCCCGCAGGCGGGCGGCCTGGGCGGGGAGTGCGACCTGCTCCCACCCCTGGGCGAGCAGGCGGCGGCGGGTCCGCGGTCGTGGCTGGGCCACCACGTAGCGATCGGGCGCCGACGCGTGCAGGCGGCCGATGACCTCGGTCGCCCAGCGTTCGACGCCCGTGATCGTCGGCCGCGTGGCGGCGCGACGATTGAGGACGATCAGCTGTGGTGGCGTCTGGAGCCCGTGTGCGCTACGCGGTGGCCGCCGGCACCGTCTCGGTGCGGCGCTGGATCCACTTGGAGCTGCACGGGATCTTGGTCCGGTCGCACCGCCCGGCGAACTTGCTGGCGATCTCCGTCACCTCGGTGAGCAGGTCGTCCTGCAGGCGGATCGGGTCCAGGCCGAGCTCGAGCAGGTGGTCGTTGGCCACGAACAGCTCATTCTCCGCCGCCTCCTTGCGCGGGTTGTCGACGTAGTCGATCTCCGCGCCGGTGAGGCTGGAGACGAGCTTGGCCAGATCCCGCACGCGGTGGCACTCGGTCATCTGGTTGAACACCCGGACCCGCTCGCCCTGCTCGGGCGGGTTCTCGATGGCCAGCTGGATGCAGCGGACGGTGTCCTGGATGTGAATGAAGGCGCGCGTCTGGCCGCCCGTGCCGTGCACGGTGAGCGGATAGCCGACCGCGGCCTGCATGAGGAAGCGGTTGAGCACCGTGCCGTAGTCGCCGTCGTAGTCGAAGCGGTTGATGAGCCGCTCGTCCAGCCGCGTCTCGGCGGTCTGGGTGCCCCAGACGATGCCCTGGTGCAGGTCGGTGACCCGGGTGCCGTCGTTCTTGTTGTAGAAGGCGAACAGGAGCTGGTCCTGGGTCTTGGTCATGTGGTAGACGCTGCCCGGGTTGACCGGGTACAGGATCTCCTGCTCGACCTCGGTGCCCTCGTCGGTGTCGATGCGGACGCGCAGGTACCCCTCGGGGATCTTCACGCCGGCGGTGCCGTAGCCGTAGACGCCCATCGTCCCGAGGTGGACGACGTGGGCGTCGAGCTCTGACTCGACCAGTGCGCACAGGAGGTTGTGCGTGGCGTTGACGTTGTTGTTGACCGTGTAGCGCTTATGCCACGGGCTCTTCATCGAGTACGGCGCGGCGCGCTGCTCAGCGAAGTGCACGACCGCCTCGGGCTGCCAGTCGTTGAGAAGGTCCAGCATCACCCGGTAGTTTTCGGCGACGTTGAAGTTGTAGTACGGGATCTCGCGACCGGTCAGCTCGCGCCACGCCTCCAGGCGGGTGCCGACCGGCATGATCGGGGTGAGCGAGTCGGCCTCGAGCTCCACGTCGGCCTTGCGCCGAGCGAGGTTGTCCACGATGGCGACGTCATGTCCAGAGGCCGAGAGGTGCAGCGAGGTCGGCCAACCGCAGAAGCCGTCTCCACCGAGAATCAGTATGCGCAAGGTGTCTCCTTGTCCGTTCCGAATGGCACGCGCACGCCCCAGGCGGCGCTGCAAGAAGGGTTAGGCTCAGCTGAGGGCGCAGGGAGCCAAGGGTCCGCGCAGCGTAGCGCACCGGTAGGCGGCAGCGGCACCGCCGCGCCCGCCTCTGACGGTGCGCTTATGCGGGTCAGACGGGGATTCCCCACAGGGGGAACCACCGGCTGAGCTCCGGCTCGATCGGCAGCTCGTTGGCCGCCTGCGCCTTGAGGACCAGCTCGCGCTCGTTGCTGCGCTGCTGCGCCCCGGTCGGCACGAAGGGGTAGAAGAAGCCTCGCTTGTAGTTGTAGATCCAGTACAACGCGTGCTCCTCCGCGTCCTGGAAGGCGAACACTGAGCACAGCAGGCGATCGCCGTAGCCGCCGGCCTGCAGGGCGCCGGACACGGCGTTGATGCCGACGACGAGGCTGTCGAAGTCCGAGCCGCGCAGGACCAGCCAGCTGAAGCCGAAGCTGTCGGTGGAGTTCTCCACGGTGGTGGCGCTGTCAGACGCGGTGGCGCGGACGACCTCCTCGGTCTCGCGCACGATGGCGGCGAAGTCGGCGGTGGCCAGCGACTGGAAGACGATCGCGGCGCTGCCGCGCGTGGTGACGTTCAGACCGGTCTCAAAGGTCACGTACGCCGTGCTGATGGCAAACAGCCGGTCCTCGGCCGGCTGGGCGAGCTTGCGCCGGCCCGTGAGGATGTCCAGGAAGCCCATCGCGGCTCGTCGGTCGGCGGCGCGCCCTACTGCCCGGTGCCCTGGAGCTGGGACTCGTAGCGCGCCAGCCGCTCCAGGCGGGCCTCCAGCGGCGGGTGGGTCGAGAACAGGGTGGCCACGCTCGACTTGACCTTCGGCGGGAAGATGTAGAACGCGGCCAGCTCACCCGAGGCGGCGCGCAGGTCGCGCTGCGGGATCTGGTCCATCTGATTGGAGATCTTCAGCAGGGCGGAGGACAGGGCGCTCGGGCGGCCGGTGATGATCGCCGCGCCCCGGTCGGCGGCGAACTCGCGGTAGCGCGAGAGCGCCTGCAGCAGAAGGTAGGAGACGATGTAGACGATGCCGGAGACCAGGACCACGACCAGGAATCCGCCGTTGTTGTTGTTATCGCGGTTGTTGCCCCCGAAGCCGCCGCCGAAGAGGAACCCGAACTGCACGATGAAGGCGGCGATCGACGCGAAGAAGCTCGCGATCGTCATGTACATGACGTCGTGGTTGGCGATGTGGGTCAGCTCGTGGCCCAGCACCCCTTCCAGCTCGGCCTGGTCGAGCAGGCTCAGGAGGCCCGTCGTGGCGCACACGGTGGCGGTGTTGGGGGAGCGGCCCACCGCGAATGCGTTGGGCATCGGCGTATCGGCGATCGCGACCTTGGGCATCGGCAGGTTGGCCTGGATGCACAGCCGCTCGATCGTCCCGTAGAGCTCCGGAGCCTCCTCGGCGGTGACCTCGTGCGCGCCCATGGACGCCAGCGCCAGCTTGTCAGCGGTGAAGTACTGCACCAGGAACAGAAGGCCGGCGATGATCGCCACCGTGACTGCTCCGGCGCCGGCGGCGATGAGCACCGCGATGAGGACGACGTAGACCAGACCCAGCAGGAACGCGGTGGCCAGCATCCGGGTCTGAAGACCCCGATCGCGACCGAATGACTTTGGAGCGGCCATGGTGCCTGCAATGTTGGCAGATGGGCTAAGGCGGGCCTGAACGCGACCGATGAGTTCCCCGCGCCAGACCGCCGGATCCCGTGCCGGATCACCGGATGTTGCGACCGTTGGCGCCCCCCGGGCGATGAACTCGATTAAAGCCTCAGCGTCAGCCGCCGATTAAGAACACGTGCGAGCCACTCGTGCTTACCTCGCCGGCCTGGGAACTGCGGGAACTCTGGTTCTCGCTGCCTCGATCCTGTTCGTGTTCGGCAGCGCCGTGATCACCTACAACGGGTGGCCCAAGCTGGGCGGCATCGGGTCGCCGGCCACGCAGACGCTGACTGCCCACCCCAAGGCCGGGTCACACGGCTCCTCCTCTTCTTCTCGCGGGCTCGCATCGGTCAAGGTGGTCACGTCGCAGGGGGCGCACGCCGCGGGCATCACCGAGACGTTCGCCAACAAGCGCAGCACCCTGCTGGCGCAGGTGGGCCACGGCACGCCCACCGCGCCGGGGACCGCGGGGCGCCACTCGACCTCGGCGACGATCTCTCACCCGGTGGCCGGCTCCCGGCCCACGCACACCACGTCGCCAACCAAGACCGGCTCGGGCAGCACGGGCTCCGGGACTGGCAGCAGCGGCTCGGGCAGCGGCACCACGACCGTCACCACTCCGACCACTCCCGTCGTGTCCACGCCCACCCCGGTCGCCAGCGTCCCGACGACTCCGGTGACCACCGGCTCGGGTAACTCCGGCTCCAACGGCTCGGGCTCCAGCGGCGGCTCGGGATCGAGCGGCGGCTCGGGTTCGAGCGGCGGCTCGGGTTCCAGCGGCGGCTCGGGCGGCGGGACCACCACGATCATCAAGCCGGGCGCCGGCATCGGGCCGGTGACGATCGGGACCCGCCCGACCGGGATCCCCTCGGTCCACCTGGGCGCGTCGGGCTCCGGAACCAACGTGACGCAGGGCTCGCTGGGGTCATCGAGCTCGTCGACCTCGTCGAGCTCGGCCTCGACCACCACCACCAGCACGACGAGCTCGACCACCACCACGACCACCACGTCGAGCTCCTCCACCTCCACGGGCATCCACGTGACCGTCGGCGGTCGCCCCGTCAATTAGCCAGCGCGCGGCAGATGAACCGCAGGCTCACCGCCTGCAGCTCGTCGTCGTGTTGGATCGAGCGGTGATGCCCGCCCGGCACGGCGATGAGCCGACTGCCCGGCGCCGTCAGCACCTCCGCCAGTTCACGTGAGTGGGCGATCGGCACCCGCTCGTCGCCCTCAGCGTGCATGAGCAGCAGCGGGATGGCCAGCTGACGGGCGGCCAGCGTCAGGTCGTGTTCATCCAGGAACGCGCGCAGCGCGACGCGGTCGGCGGCGAACGAGAACCGATCTTCCTCGTCGAGGCCGCGGCGGAGCCCGTCGGCGCTGGCGGGGCAGATCGCCACCGCGGCGCGCGCGCCCACCACCGGGGCGGCCAGGATCGTCAGATAGCCGCCCATGCTCGAGCCGCGCACGGCCAGCGGTGCCTCGGCGTCGCCCAGGGCGTCACGCAGCTTGGCCGCGATCGCCGCGACGTCCTGCAGGACGTCGGCGCCCAGCTTGCCGCCGGTCTCGCCGTGCCCGCGTTGGTCAAAGCAGATCGTCCCGAGCCCCAGCGCCACCGCCGCGCGCGCGAAGTCGTGGTGGCTCTCCTTGCACGAGTCGGCGCCATGCAGGACCACGATGCCGCCTCGCGCGGGCGGCTGGGTGGCCGGCGGCAGCCACAGCGTGTAGGCCAGGCCGTTCAGGGTGCCGGTCTCCGAGGGGAGGACTGGGGTGACGGTGCGCAGGCCGAAGACCATATCTTTCAGACGATGAGCGCCACCGCGTCCTCTCTGTCTCACGTGTATCCCCTGGGGAGCCGGGTCAACGAGCGCGGCCACCTGGAGCTGGGTGGCTGCGATGCCGTCGAGCTCGCCCAAGCGCATGGCACGCCGGTCTACGTGGTGGTGGAGGACGACCTGCGCGCGCGGGCGCGCGCCTTCGTCGACGCCCTCGCCGCCCGCCACCGCGACTACGACGTGCTGTTCGCCTCCAAGGCATTCCCGTGCACCGCGGTCTATCGGGTGCTTGCCGCCGAGGGGCTGGCCTGCGACGTCGCCTCGGGCGGCGAGCTCGCCCTCGCGCTGAGCGCCGGGTTCGAGGCGCGGCGCACCTACATGCACGGAAACGCCAAATCCGAGCCGGAGCTGCGCGAGGCCCTGGCGGCGGGGATCGGCCACATCGTGCTCGACTCCCACCACGAGATCGGCAGGCTGGCCGCCGTCGCCGCCGATGCCGGGACCCGCCAGGACGTGCTCGTCCGCGTGACCCCCGGGGTGGCGGGCGACACCCACCACGCCATCTCCACCGGGCAGGCGGACTCCAAGTTCGGCTTCTCGCTCGATCAGGCCCGCGAGGCGATCGCCACCCTGGAGGGGCACCGGTGGCTGAACCTCCAGGGGCTGCACTTCCACATCGGCTCCCAGCTGTTCGAGCTCGAGCCGTTCCGGGCCGCGGTGCGCGCGATCGCGTCGCTGGGGGAGTTCCCGGTCTACAACCTCGGCGGCGGGTTGGCCGCCGCCTACACGCCCGACCAGACCCCGCCCAGCCCCGAGCGTTGGGTGGAGGCGATCGTCGACGCCGTCCACGCCGAGCTCGGGCCCGACACTCGCCTGCTGCTCGAGCCCGGTCGGGCGCTGGTGGCCAATTCCACGGTGACGCTCTACACCGTGCAGACGGTCAAGCGCAACGTCTCCACCTGGGTCGCGGTCGACGGCGGGATGTCGGACAATCTGCGCCCGATGATGTACGGGTCCCGCTACGAGGCGGTCATCGCCGACCGCCCGCTGGCTGCGGGCGACACCGCCTGCCACGTGGCCGGTAAGCACTGCGAGTCCGGCGACGTCATCGTGCGCGACGCCAGCCTGCCGCACCCGGCCCCGGGCGACGTCCTGGTGACCCCAGCGACGGGTGCCTACGGCTACGCCATGGCCAACAACTACAACGGGGTCCCGCGCCCGCCGGTGGTGTTCGTGCGCGATGGCCAGGCGCGTGTCGTCGTGCGCCGGGAGACGTACGCTGACCTCATGAGCCGGGACGTCGAGTAGTGGCATCGGAGGCTGACAAGCCGTTCCGCGTCGGGCTGCTCGGCCACGGGACCGTGGGCGCCGCCTTCGCCGACCTGCTGCCCCGCCACGCCGACCGCATCGGTCGCATCACGGGCCTGCGGCCCGAGTTATCGGGCGTGCTGACGCGCAGCCGGGGCTCCTTTGCGGAGATCCTCGAGGGGTCGGATCTCATCGTGGAGCTCATCGGCGGCATCGATCCGGCGCGGGAGTACCTGCTCACGGCGATGCGCGCCGGCAAGCACATCGTCACCGCCAACAAGCAGTTGCTCTCTCACCACGGCGAGGAGCTGTGGGAGGAGGCGCGCGTGCAGGGCGTGCAACTGCGCTTCGAGGGCGCCGTGGCCGGCGTCGTGCCCGTCATCCGCGTGCTGCAGGAGTCGCTGGCGGGGGCGACGATCGACCGGGTCCACGGGATCGTCAACGGCACCACCAACTTCATCCTCACCGAGATGGCGCGGACGGGGGGGACCTTCGCCTCCGCGCTGGCCGACGCGCAGCGCCTGGGCTACGCCGAGGCCGATCCCACCGAGGACGTCAACGGCAAGGACGCGGCGGCCAAGATGGCGATCATCGCCCGCCTCGCCTTCGAGACGCCCGTCCACATCGACCAGGTTCGCTACGAGGGCATCGAGCACATCCAGCCCGACGACCTGGAATACGCGCGCGACCTGGGGCTCGGGCTGAAGCTCATCGGCACCGCCGAGCGAGTGGGCGACGACGGGCTGTCGGTCACCGTGTACCCGGCCTTCCTGTACCCGGGCCATCCTCTGGCCAGCGTCAGCGGGCCGTTCAACGCCGTCACGGTCGAGTCGGAGGCGATCACCGAGATCACCATGAGCGGCCCCGGCGCCGGCGGTCCCCAGACCGCCTCCGCCGTCCTGGGCGATGTGATCAGCGCGATGATCCCGCCCGCCTCGACGCCGCCGGCGACCGAGTCGCTGCAAATCGTCGGCGATGTCATGTCGTCGTTCTACCTCTACCTCGAGGTGGCCGACGAGCCCGGCGTGCTGGCCCGGGTGGCCGACGTCCTGGCGCGCCAGGACGTGTCGGTGAAATCGGTGCTGCAGAAGGGGTTGGAGGACCAGGCGCGGTTGGTGATGGTGGTCCACCCGGTGCTGGAGTCCAAGTTCTTCGCGGCGATGGCGGAGATCAGCGCCCTGTCGGCGATGCGGGCGCCCCCACGGGCGATCAGAGTGATCGAAGAGGAGTTTGTGTGAGAGGATCACCGCGCATATGCGCGCCGTCCAGATCACCGAGCTCTCCGGGCCCGCCACCGCGCTGAAGCTCGCCGACGACGTCCCCGAGCCACCGCGCGAGCACGCCATGACCCCGGGCGCGGGCGTCATCGTCGACGTCAAGGCCGCCGGCGTCTCCTTCCCCGAACTGCTGCAGACCCGGGGCGAGTACCAGGTGAAGCCCGACCTCCCGTTCGTGCCCGGCTCCGAGGTCGGCGGCATCGTACGCGAGGTCCATGGGGAGGACGCGCACGTCAAGCCGGGCGACCGTGTGGCCGCTTTCTGCATGCTGGGCGCGTGGGCGGAGCAGACGGTGGCGCCCACCTACTTCACCTTCAAGATTCCCGACGACTGGGACTATGCCGAGGGCGCCGCGCTCGTCCTCAACTACCACACCGCCTATTTCGCCCTGATCGGCCGCGGACGGCTGGCTGAGGGCGAGACCGTCGTCGTTCACGGCGGGGCCGGCGGTGTCGGCACCGCGTCGATCCAGGTGGCCAAGGCGCACGGAGCCCGGACGATCGCGGTCGTCTCCAGCGACGCCAAGGAGGCGGTCGCGCGCAAGGCCGGCGCCGACGAGGTGGTGCGCTCCGACGGGCCCTGGAAGGATCAGGTCCGCGAGCTCACCGATGGCGGTGCCGACATCGTGCTCGACCCCGTGGGCGGCGATCGCTTCACCGACAGCCTGCGGGCGCTGCGCGCGTTCGGCCGCGTCGTCGTGGTCGGCTTCACCGGCGGGTCGATCCCGGAGGTGCGCGTCAACCGACTGCTGCTCAACAACACCGAGGTGATCGGCGCGGGCTGGGGCGCGGCGGTCCTCGGCTGGCCCGAGCGCACCGAGCGCATCGGCCGGGAGATCGAGGGGATGATCGAGGCCGGGAACATCAAGCCGATCATCGGAGCCCGGTTCGCGATTGAGAGCGCCGCCGACGCCCTCATCCTGCTCGACGAGCGCGGCGCGACCGGCAAGGTCGTCCTCGACCTCGAGTAGTAGACGGCCGTCTCTGGCATCCTCGGGGCCCGATGCCCGGATTGATCGAGCGCTACCGCGACCGCCTCCCGTTCGCCACGAACGACCCGGTGGTCTCGCTGGGGGAGGGCAGCACGCCGCTGGTCCTGGCACCCCGGCTCTCAGAGCGCGTGGGCGCCGAGGTGTGGTGCAAGCTCGAGGGCCTGAACCCGACCGGCTCCTTCAAGGACCGCGGGATGACGTGTGCGGTGTCGGCGGCGGTGCGCGAGGGAGCGGAGGCCATCGTGTGCGCCTCCACGGGCAACACGGCGGCCAGCGCCGCCGCGTATGCCGCCCGCGCGGGCCTGCGATGCGCGGTGATCGTCCCCGACGGCAAGATCGCCACCGGCAAGCTGGCCCAGGCGCTCATGCACGGCGCGCGGGTGATCGCCCTGGCCGGCAACTTCGACGTGGCACTCAAGCTCGTGCGCGAGCTCACCGCGACCCATCCGATCAGCCTCGTGAACTCGGTCAACGACTTCCGCATGGAGGGCCAGAAGACCGCGGCCTACGAGATCACCGAGGCGCTGGACGCAGAACTGGACGCGCTGTGCATTCCCGTCGGCAACGCAGGCAACATCACCGCCTACTGGCGCGGCTTCTCAGACACCGACTGCCGCCCGCGCATGCTCGGCTTCCAGGCGGCCGGAGCCGCGCCCCTCGTCCACGGCGCGCCCGTCGAGCACCCCGAGACCGTGGCCAGCGCCATCCGCATCGGCAACCCCGCCCGCTGGGAGGACGCCATGAATGCGATGACCGCCTCGGGCGGCGCGGTCAACGCCGTCACCGACGAGCAGATCCTCTCGGCCTACCGGATGCTCGCCTCCGAGGAGGGGATCTTCTGCGAGCCCGCGTCGGCGGCCAGCGTCGCCGGGCTGCTCGCCCACGGCGCCGGGGACTCCCGCCGCATCGCGTGCGTGCTCACCGGTAACGGGCTCAAGGATCCGCAGACCGCGATGTCGCAGGTGGGCGCGGTCGTGCCCTGCGCGCCGGAATTCGCCGCGCTGGAACGAGCGGTCCTCGAATGACTCTGGGCCGGCGCCGGGTAGTGCGCGTTCCCGCCTCCACCGCCAACCTGGGCCCCGGCTTTGACGTGATGGCGGCAGCGCTCGCGCTGCACCTCGAGCTCGAGGTCCGCGAGACCGGCACCTTCGCCGTTCACACCGACCTCGACGTCCCGCGTGACCGGAGCAATCTCCTCGTGCGCGCCTTCGAGCGCCTGCACCCGGCCGACGGCTTCACCTTCCACATCGGCTCGGAGATCCCGCTCTCCGGCGGCCTGGGGTCCAGCGCAGCGGCCATCGTCGCCGGTCTGGTCGCGGCCGACCATCTCTTCGAGCTCGACGCCGACATCCGCGGCCTGGCCACCGACCTCGAGGGCCACCCCGACAACGTGTCGGCGGCGATCGACGGCGGCTTCGTCATCTGCCAGGACCGCGCCGCGCACCGCTTCGAGCCGCCCATGGGCCTTGAGGCCGTGCTCGTCGTCCCCGACACGCCGGTGCGCACCGAGGAGGCGCGCGCTGCGCTCCCGCCGACGGTGCCGCTCAGCGACGCGGTCTTCAACGTCGCCGCCGCCGCCACGCTCACGCTCGGCCTGGCCACGGGGAGCTGGGACCTCATCGCCGCGGGTCTCACCGACCGGTTGCATCAGCCCCATCGGGCACATCTGTACCCGCGCTCAGCCGATCTGCTGCACAGCGCCAGACGGTCCGGAGCTCTGGGGGCGACCATCTCCGGCGCCGGGCCCACCGTGCTCGTGTGGTGCACCTATGAGCAGACGGGCGCGGTGATCGACGGGCTGAGGCGGGCCGCGGACGGCTGGGCCGAGGTCATCCGCGCGCCCTTCGAGTCCCAGGGCGCCGACGTCCGCGCGCTCTGAGCGCCGCCGGCGCTACCCGCCGCCGCCCGGTCCGAACAGGCTGCTGACCCCGCCGCCGGCCCCCGGCCCGCCGAAGCCGGCGCTATGGATGCGGCCCTGCCACACCGCCTTCGCGCCCAGATCGCCGGTGTGAAAGACGAAGTACAGGCACAGGACCGCCAGCACCGCCAGCGCCGTGCGCAAGGCGACCGTCGACGCCCGGCTCTCGCGCAGGCGCGCCAGGAGCCCGTCCAAGGAGGCGATGCCGCTCTCGGCTCGGTACACGGCCAGCGACACGATGAGCACCGCCGTGAACAGGATGGTGAAGATCCGCAGCAGGTCGGCGGCGTGCTCGTGGCGGGCGATGAGCGAACCGATCCCGCCCACCCCCGCGGTCCCGCCGAAGCCTGCGCCGGGCAGGCCGAGGTCCTCGCGCAGCGCCTTGCCCGCGCCCATGGTGAGGTTCAACGCCCCGAGGGCGATGACCGCGATGAGGGTGATCCACACGCCGTGACGGGCAAACCACGCCGGCCGTGCCGCGAGCGCCAGGGCGGCGACACCTGCCACCGGGATGAGGATGACCGGCACGTGCAGGAACAGCGGGTGGGCGGGGAGGCCGCTGTAGACGGTGTCGATCTTGATGGGGATGAGGGCGAACGTGAGCACGCCCAGGATCCCCAGCACGAGCACGGGGGAGACACGGGGGCGCGCCGACGGCACCGCGGTCGGACTCTGAGTCGTCACTCAGGGCCAGTCTTCCCGCCAAGTGTGAGACGAAGGTTAAGACGCCTGAGACGCGCCGGCGGGGGTCTCAGAGGCGGGCGCCAGTTCCCGGCGCAGCTTGCGCAGCGGCTTGCGCGCCTCGGCGTGGCCCAGGCGCGTCAGCAGTTCGTCGGCGACGTCGAGATAGTCCACGGCCAGGTCCGCGCGATAGTCGAGGATCGACAGCGCTCGCTCAGCGGACTCGGCGTATGCGATGGAGGAGCGGATGGTCGTCTGGATCAGCTTGTCGCCGTAGTGCTCGCGCAGCGAGTCAAAGGCCTCGCGCGAGTGACGGGTGCGCATGTCGGCGATGTTGAGCACCACGCCCAGCCACTCAAGATCGGGGTTGAGGCTGTCGCGGGCCAGCTCGATGACCTCCAGCGCCTGCTCGACCCCTTGCAGGGCGAAGTACTGCGCCTCGGCGGACAGCAGCGCGTAGTTGGCGGCCACGAGCGCGTTGACGGTGAGCAGCCCGAGCGCCGGCGGGCAGTCGATGAGCACGACGTCGTAGTCGCCGGAGACCTCGCGCAGCGCCTTCTTGAGGGTGAGCTCCCGGCCCATCTTGCCGCCGAGGGCCAGCTCGGACTCGGCCAGACCGAGGTTGGCGGGGATGATCTCGCCGTGGATCGCCGCGCGGGCCTTGGCCCGGCCCGAGAGCACGTCGCCGATCGTCGGCGAGGCGTCAGGGTCGACGTCGAGATAGTCCGACAGGTTGCCCTGGGGATCGAGGTCCACGGCCAGGACCGAGAGGCCCACGCGGCGGAAGACGTCGGTCAGCGTCCGGACCGTGGTTGTCTTACCGGTGCCTCCCTTCTGGGAGAGGACAGCGATGGTGACGGGCGGCATCCGGCCGCGACTATACGGCAGGCCCGCTCAGCCGGCCTGCGCGCCGGTGCCACTGTCCGACGTGCGCCCGAAGCGCATGCCGGAGACGACCGGAACGTCGATGAAGTGGAGGTGATGGCGCCCGATCACGACCTCGTCGGCGTCGGCCAGGGTGCTCCACTCGACCCGCTCGCCGTTGACGAACACGCCGTTGAGGCTGCGGTCGTCAAGCACGCGCAGCCCGTCGGGCTGGCGCACGATCAGCGCGTGCCGGCGACTGACTGTCGGGTCGTCGAAGCGGATGTCGGCGGCGAGGCTGCGGCCGATGCGCGTCCACTCACGCGTGAGTGCGTAGGCCACGACGTCGTCGCCGGACCGGTAGGCGATGTACTGGCCGGGATCCTCCAGGCCGGTGCGGATTTCCTCCAGCCACGCGTGGTCCTCGACCTCGGGAGCGACGTCGATGACCGCCTGCTGGGAGGTGGTGAACAGCGAGGCGCGGACGAACTCGGTACCGCCGCAGTTGGGGCAGGCGGGCAGCTCGTCGGCGGCGTCCAACGACACCGGAAAGTCACAATCAGTGCACCGGAACGTGCCGGTTCCAGCCACACTGCCAGTCATCCAAGCTTTCATGGCCGTCTCCTCGCTACGGATTCCGGCAGCTCCGCGATCGGGGGTCTCAAGGCTGCGTGAAGCTTCACTGAGCTCCAGGGCCATTCTAACGTGCCCGCCTAAGCACTCCTGAAACCAGGAATCGGCTTTTCGTCCATCAATCCCCCGGTATTTCGGGAAATCCGGCGTGGTCATTGATGGCGAGCGCTCACATATTTTCACTTAGAGGATCGGGACAGGCAGGGCCGAACACCACGTCCATGCCCACCCTGCGCGACATGCTCGATCTGGAGCTTGCGCTGCTGCGCCGCGGGCTCGACGAACGCCTCGCCGGATCCGAGCGCTGCACGTGTTGTCACCGCACCCCATTGGTCGGCGAGCGTGTGTACGTGTACGGGTCGGGCACCATCGCCTGCGAACTGTGCCGCGGGCGCCAGCATGAGGACCCGCTGGAGAGCCGCACCGTCCACGGGCCGGAGTTCGGCCACACGATGCGGATCACCGATCAACGCGCCGCCGCCTGACCGCGCCGCGGCCCGCCGCCTGACCGGATCTCACCGTAAACTCGGCCCGCGTGGAGCCCTTCACCGTCTCGACGACGATCGCGAAGCCGCGTGAGCAGGTCTACGAGTACCTCGCCGACATCGCCAACCACGCGGAGTTCACCGATCACTACCTCGTCGACTGGCATCTGCTGCGCGTCGACCCCTACGGGCCCGGCGCCGGCGCGCGGTTTCGCATCAAGGCGCCGCTGCAGCGCTTCTCCTGGGCGGACGTGACCTTCGCCGAGATGCAGCCGCCCTACCGGATCGTCGAGCGCGGCCGCGGCGGCAAGTACAACCGCATCCGCATGCTCGGTACCTACACGCTTCAGCCCGGGCCGGGCGGCACCACCAAGGTCGAGTACACCTTCGAGACCGAGCCCAACCAGATCTCCGACAAGCTGATGGAGAACTTCGGCGGGCGTTCGTGGACTCGGCGCAAGGCGGCCAAGGCGATGCGGCGGTTGCGCTCGATCCTCGAGGACGGCCGCGACCGCGGCCAGCGGGCGTCAGTGGAGAGCGACTGATGTTGTTTAGACTCCGGCCCGCCGTGACGCTGCGCCGCTCCCTCATCGCCCTGTGCGGGCTCCTGCTCGCCGTCGGGATCGCCGCCTGCGGCCACCAGTCCTCGCACCAGAACTTCGCCGACGCCAACAACGACGGCGACTACATCTCGGCCGGCTACGTCACCTATCAGCTGCAGATCTCGCGCGAGCTCAACCAGTACGGCACCGAGGACTCGCAGTACCTCAAGGGCCTGCCCTCCGGGGTCTCGACCAACCTCGGGCCCGATCAGCTGTGGTATGGCGTCTTCCTCTGGGCCAAGAACCAGAGCGGCCACCCTGCCACCACCAGCGACAACTTCGAGGTGGTCGACACGCAGGGCAACGTCTACCACCCGATCCCGCTCAACACACAGGTCAACCCGTTCGCCTGGACCCCGCAGACCCTGCCCAATCTGGCCACCTACCCAGGTCCCAACACGGTCGCCTCCGAGGGGCCGACCCAGGGAGGGCTGCTCCTGTTCAAGATGTCGAGCGCCGTGTACTCCAACCGTCCCCTGACCCTCTGGATCCTCGGCCACGGCAATCACCGGCTCGGCGGGATCTCCTTGAACCTTTGACCGCAGCCGTCCGGCCGGCGCGACGACGATTGGGATTGGGTCTCGCCGCGGCGCTACTGGCGTCGCTGCCATGGCTTGGAGGGCCGGCGGCAGCTCAGGCGAAGTGGAGCGCGCCGTTTCAGTTCGCCAAGCCGGGAACGCTCGACGTCATCGCCTCCCAGTTGGCCGTCTCGGGGTCCGGCGCGGCCGCGGCCGCCTTCGGGATCCAGGACGTTGACACCCCGGGGGTGTCGCAGGGCTACGTGACCCTGCGTCCGGCGCACGGCGCCCTGAGCAATCCGATCGCGGTTCCCGGAGCCCAGCAGATCCTGGCCGCCGCCTACGACGGCGGGTCGCTGGAGCTGCTCACCGGCGCCGCGTCCAAGACGCAGGCCTGCTGCAGCAGTGCCCAGGCAGTCCAGGTGAGTGCCGGCGGGCGGGTGGCTCGGGCGCGGACGCTGGTGGCTGGCCTTGCCGGGGCGACCCAGGGCCGGCTGCTCACGCTCAAGAACGGCTCCATGGTGGCCGCCGTCGCCACCGAGCGCGGCGTGTGGGTCATCCAGTCGGGCAGGTCCAACCACTTCGGCGGCCAGCACCTGCTTACTCACGGGGGCCAGATGCCCGAGACGCTCGATGCGGCGTGGCTGGGCGCCGAGAGCTCGATCGTCGCCTGGGCCTCGGCCAAGGGGGTCGCCGGCCAGGCCGCCCCGCGCAGCATCTCCTATGCGCTGGGCGCCAAGACGCACGCCCCCCGCGGGGTCAAGACGGCGGTCACCGTCCGCGCCGGCCACCGCATCGACGAACTGGGGGTCACCGCGCGCCAGGGCGCTGCCACCGCCGCCTGGGTGGAAAGCTGGTACGACAAGTCCGGCGGCTTCCACTCGATCGTGCGCGCGATGGACATCGCGCCCCACGCCACGGTGCGCAACCTCTCGGCGGCCAACCGCCTGGCCTCGGGGCTGAGCTTCGCCGGCGACGTCGCAGGCGACCAGGAGGCGGCGTGGGATTCGTGCACGTTCCAGGCCGCCTGCCAGGTCGCGGTCGACGGGCGCGGCGCGCACGGGTCCTTCGGCGCGCCCCGCACGCTGGGGGCGGTCGACGCCCCCGAGCAGCCGGCGGCGGCCGTCGGCGCGCGCGGGCAGGTACTGGTCGGCTGGGTGCGCGGCGGGCATCCTGTGGCCGCCCTGGCGTCGGGCGCGGGCCGGCGCTTCGGGGCGCCCGCCACCCTCTCGTCGACGACGTTCGCCCTCGACCTCACCGTGGCGGTCGGTAGTGGCCGCGGCGGCGGCGGCGGCGTGGCGGCGTGGACGCAGGGGACGCTGAATCCGAGCGTCGTCGGCGCCGCCGGCAGTTAGACCGGTTAGTGGCTCGAGAGCGCGGTCTCGAGCACTTCGCGCACCGGCGGGGCGGCCGTCCCGCCGCCCGCCCCCTGGTTGGGGAACAGGGCCCCGGCCACGAAGCGGGGGTGGCCCACGGGGGCGTAGCCGACGAACCACGCGTCGGTGTTCTTGGGGCTGGGAGCGTTCGTCTGCGTCGTCCCGGTCCCCGTCCCGTTGTCAGTGGGCGCGGCGGTGTTCTTGAGCTCGGCGGTGCCGGTCTTGCCCGCCACCACGACGCCGGAGATCTGCGCCGAGGTCCCGGTGCCGTACTGCACCACCGCCACCATCATCTGCTGCACCTCCCTCGCGACGTGAGCGCTGGTGACGCGCACGAACCGGGGGCGCTGGTGGGCGAGCAGGGTGGGGATGGGGCGCCGGCCGCCCATGGCGATCGTCGCGGCCACGTCGGTCATCTCCAGCGGTGTGGTCTGCACCAGGCCCTGCCCGATCGCCGACGAGCCGACCGCCAGGTCGTCGCCGATCGACTTCGCCGACGGGATGGTGCTCTCGGCCGCGCCGAGGATCGAGCTGGGTTGGTTGAAGCCGAAGCGCTCCGCGGTGGCCACCAGGCGCTTTGCGCCGAGCTTGACCCCGAGGGGCGCGAACACCGAGTTGCACGAGACCGCGAAGGAGTTGATGAGCGTGCCGCCGCAGTCCTCGCCGTTGGCGTTCTGCAGGTCATACCCCTCGATGGTGGCTGACGTGGCGTAGGGAAAGACCGTCCCCAGCGTGGCGATGTGCGCCTGCAGGGCCCCGGTGGCGGTGATGATCTTCATCGTCGAGCCGGGCGGCTGAACCGCCGAGTAGGCGATGCCCGCCGCCGCCAGCACCGCCCCGGTGCGCGGGTTCATGACCACCATGCCGCCGTACTGGCCGCCCAGCGCGGCCACCGCGGCGCGCTCCATGCCGGGGGAGATGGTCGTCTTCACCGGTTTGGCGGCGATCGGCTTGGCGCTGGCCAGGACGCGGCGGCCGGCCAGAAGCCGCCCGCCCGGCGTGCCCGCCAGCTTGTTCTGGAAGATGAACTCGAGCCCGTCGAGGCCCACGTGGGCGCCGGTGGGATAGCCGCGCGCCGCGTACCCCGCCTTGAGATCGGACGGGATCGGCCCGACCGTGCCGACGATCTGGCCGGCGACGTCGGGGATGGGCGAACTGCGGTCAGGCCCCTGCGCGAGTGGGGTGCCGTCGCTGGCCTCCAGCGTCGCGCGCGGCGGGAGCGAGATCACGCGGTGCAGCTTCTCGCCGCTTTGCAACCCCGGGAACAGGAGCGTGTCTGAGTAGTGCACGCGAGCGCCGGAGCCCGATCCGGTGAGCGGCACCTCGAGCGTCTCATGCAACGTCCCCCACAGCTTGGTGTGCACCAGCATCGACGCGGCGATGTCATTCCCGTGGCGGCCCGCGACATGGCCGCTGACCACCGACGTCAGGGTCGCCGTGTCTGCGGCGGTCTCCATGGCGCGGGCGAAGCCGCTCTCCGACATCGCCCCCCGCGAGGTGCTGTCCAGCAGGGCGTACATGGCGGCGTAATCGCTGTGACCCCAGGCGGCGACATAGCGGGTGACCATCTGACGCTCTTCGTGGCCCGGGCGCATGGCCAGCAGCACCCCGGCGCCAAAGGCCACGACCGCGAGCACCAGCACCGGCAGCGCGCGGGTGAGCAGCCGCTTTTGCCGCCGCCGCCGCCCCCGCGGCCGCGGTCTACCCGCCACGATCACCCCAACGTTCGCCACCTTGTGACACACGGTAGACAATGGGAGGCCACGATTGTGGGGTGCGGGCGCCGCTTTGCACGGGTTCAAGCGCCATGGACGGTTGCGGCGACCACTACCCTGGCCTGCGTGGGCCTCCCGAAATCGTTGCGTCGGTGGTGGCCGCCGGAGGCCCACCGGTGAGCGCGCTGGACTGGGTCATCGTCGGTTTCACCGTGTTGCTGGCCTTCTACGGCTACGTCCAGGGCTTCATCGTCGGGGCGCTGTCGCTGGCCGGCTTTGCCGTGGGCGCGTTCGTGGGCACCCGGTTGGCCCCGCTGCTGCTCAGCCAGGGCGACCACTCGCCCTACGCGCCGCTGCTTGGCCTGCTCGGCGCGCTGCTGGCCGGTGGCGTGTTCGCCAGCGGTCTGGAGGGATTGGGTGCCCGCGTGCGCTCGGCGCTGCGCATCCCCGGTCTGAGCACCGTCGACGGGCTGCTCGGGGCGGCGCTGACGGCATGTATCGGCCTGGGCATCGTCTGGATCATCGGCGCCGTTGCCCTGGACGCGTCATCCTCACGCCCGCTGCGCACCGACATCCAGAACTCGACGATCCTGCGCGCGCTCAACGAGATCCTGCCCCCGTCGGGTCCCATCCTCAATGCGCTGGCGCGCATCGATCCGCTGCCGTCGGTGCGCGGCCCCTCCGCCGACGTCCCGGCACCGACCGGGCGGGTTCTGTCCAGCGCAGGGGTGCGAGCCGCGCACCACAGCGTGGTGCGCGTGTTCGGCACGGCATGCGGGCTGGGCGTGGAGGGCAGCGGCTGGGTCGTCGCGCCCGACCTCGTGGTCACCAACGCCCACGTCGTGGCCGGCGAGACCGACACCGAGGTCCAGGTCGACGGCGTGGGCCCGGGCCACCCCGCGCGTGCGCTCGCCTTCGATCCCCACAACGACATCGCCATCCTCTCGGTGCCCGGGCTGGGGCTGCGCCCGCTGGACCTCGACGTGGGCGCGCCGTCGGGCACGGCCGCGGCCATCCTCGGTTACCCACTCGACGGAGCCTTCATGGCCCGGCCGGGGCGCCTCGGCCAGACCGAGACGGTCTACACCCAGAACGCCTATGGCCAAGGACACGTGCTGCGGACCATCACCGCCCTGCGGGGCAAGGTCCAGCCGGGCAACTCCGGCGGGCCGATGATCAACGCGCGCGGTCAGGTCGTGGCCACCGTGTTCGCGGCTCTCACCGGGACCACGCGCGAGGGGGGCTTCGCGGTGCCCGACCGTTTGGTGCGCGCGGCTGTCCGGGAGGCCGAGAGCCACCGCTCCGGTGTGTCCACCGGCGCCTGCGCCAGCTGAGCGCGGGCCGGGGCGCCGGCGAACGTCAACTGCGGCTTACGAGTACAGGGTTGGCGGCCGCGGCGACCCGTCGGACGGTGGGGGCGGACCCGATTTGCGTGATCTTTATGCGATCCGCATAAAAATCTCGCACATGAGCCAGAGGCGTCTCGCGGGCCGACGCTGACGCTGCGACCTCCCCTTCGATAGCCGCCGTGACGTTCGTTTCGGCCCCCCGGACCTCGAAGAGCAAACGGCGCGGATCAGCACCACAAGAAAACGGCCCCGCTGATCAGCGGGGCCGTGGACTACCAGAAAAGGCGCCCTGGCGGGCGGCGGTCTGCGGCGCCGCCCGCCTCAGGCGTTGATTGCCCCCGGACGTTCCTCGGCCATCTGCGCCACAACGTCGAGCCCAACCGCCCCCAAGAGCTCGGGATGGTGATGAGCGAGGTGAGCCTGTGCCGCGTCGAAGAGCTCCTGTTCGGAGTCGCCGTGGAGTTGCGCCCCACACTCGCAATAGGCGATCCGGCGGTGCTCTCTGTTGACTGGGGTCATTCCTTAGTCTGCGGCCGGGCTCATGACGCGCAGGAAACGGCGCGCCGGTTGTGCTGGTGGCCGTGGCCCCCGGTGGCCACGGTGAGAAAAAAAGTCTCACGGTCCCGTTGGCGATACGTTTCCACAACGTTGCCGGAACTGGTTCCCGTGGGTGAAAGGACGCGGATCCAGCTATGTGGGCGTCTGTCGGTGGAGCTGGATGGCGTCGAGCTGGTCCAGTCTCTGCGTGGAAAACAGGTCCCGCTGGTGCTGGCCTACCTGGTGCTCAACCGCGATCGCCCCGTCGGACGCGACGAGCTCAGCGGGGCGCTGTGGCCCGAAACCGCCCCGCGCTCACAGGACGCGGCGATGCGGACGCTCCTCTCCCGGCTGCGCTCCGCGCTGGGCCGTGACATCGTCTACGGACGCGACGAGCTGGGCCTCTCGCTGCCCGAGCCCGCCTGGGTCGATGTGGAGGCGGCGGCCAGCGAGGTGTGGCGCGCCCAGCGGGCACTTGACTCCGGCGACGCGCGGGCGGCATGGGCGCTGGCCCAGGTGCCGCTGAACATCGCCAGCCGCGGGCTGCTGCCCGGCACGCAGGCCCCCTGGCTCGAGCCGCGGCGCCAGGAGCTCGCCGACATCCGCCTCCAGGCCCTGGAGGTGATCGGTCGTGCCGGCCTGCACCTCGGCGGGACGCAGCTGGGCTCAGTGGAGCGCGCCGCGCGGACGCTCATCGACTCAGAGCCCTACCGCGAGTCCGGCTATGTGCTCCTGATGGCGGCGCTCGAGGCCCAGGGCAACGGGGCCGAGGGCCTGCGGATCTTCGAGCAGCTGCGCTCGCTGTTGCGCGACGAGCTCGGGATCGCGCCGTCGCCGGAAGCCATTCAGGCCCACGAGCGGCTGCTCAACCCGCCGGCAGCGCGCCAGAGCCTCACCACGGCTGCCACCGCCGCGGAGATCGAGGTGCCCGCCGAGCTGGCCGCGGCCGCCTCGGGCCCGCTGGTGGGACGCCAGGAGGAGATGGGCCGGCTCGAAGGGTGGTGGCACGGTGGGCGCGATCTCAGTTCCGAGCGGGTGATGCTCCTGGCGGGCGACCCGGGCATCGGCAAGACGCGACTGCTGGCCGAGACCGCAGTGCGCGCGTTCGCCTCCGGCGCGATCGTGCTCGCGGGCCGCGCCCCGGAGGAGACGCTGGTGCCCTACCAGCCCTTCCTGGAGGCGCTGGGCCACTACGTGTTCCGGGCTCCGCTGGAGGAGCTGCGTCTCGTCGCCCGCGAGTACGGCGCCGAACTGGGCCGCCTCATCCCCGAGCTGCGCCGCCGCGTCCCCGAGCTGCCCCCGCCCGACCCCGGCGACCCCGAGACCGACCGCTACCGGCTGTTTGAGGCGGTGGCGGGCCTGTTGGCTGAAATCTCGGCGGCGGTGCCCGTACTGATCGTGCTCGACGACCTGCAGTGGGCCGACCGGCCGACGCTCCTGCTCCTGCGCCACCTGGCCCGCTCCCCGCACAACACGCGCGTCTCGATCATGGGCGCCTACCGCGACGTGGACCAGTGGAGCGAGGGCTTTGACGCCGCGCTGGCCGGGTTGCGCCGCGAGCGCCTGATGGCCCAGCTCGACGTCGGCGGCCTTCCCGAGGACGAGGCGATGGAGCTCGTGCGCCTGCGCGCCGGTGGCACCCCGTCGCTGGCCTTCGTCGAGGCGCTGTATCGCGAGACCGAGGGCAACCCCTTCTTCATCGAGGAGATCGTGCGCCACCTCTCAGACGCCGGCGTGCGCTCGCAGGACGCCGGCGCCCGCGACCTGGAGCGGGTCGGGCTGCCCGAGGATGTCCGCGACGTCATCGGCCGCCGCCTGGACCGCCTGGCCCCGGGCTCGATCGAGTGGCTGCGGGTGGCGGCGGTCATCGGCCGCGACTTCGATTCGGGCCTGCTGGAGCGCGTGCTGGGCTTCGATGAGGACCGGTTCCTGGCTGCGCTGGAGGACGCCCTGGACGCGGGCCTGGTGGTCGAGGCGCCGGGCGATCCGGGGCGCTACTCCTTCGCGCACGCGCTCATCCGCGAGACGCTGTATGAGGCCATGTCCTCGGCGCGCCGGGCGCGGGTCCACCGCCGGGTTGGCGTCGCGCTGGAGGAATCTGATCCCGCGCTCCCCGAGAGCCAGATCGGCGCGCTCGCTCTGCACTTCACGCGCGCCGCCGACCCCGAGGACGCCGAACGGGCGATCCGCTACGGACTGCGAGCCGGCGAGCAGGCGACGGCGATGCTCGCCAACGAGGAGGCCGCGGCCCACTATTCCCGCGCGCTGGAGGTGCTTGACCGCTCGGACCCGGAGGCGCTGCGCCGGCGCTGCGACCTGCTGCTGGAGCTGGGCGAAGCCCAGGTGCGCAGCGGCGAGCGCCCGCTCTCCTGGGCGACACTCCGCGAGGCGGCGACGCTCGCTGCCGAGCTGGGGGACAAGGGATCGCTGGTGCGCGCGGCCATCGGCGCCTCCCGGCGCTATGTGCAGCCCCCCGGCGTCGTCGACGAGGAGCTGATCGCCCTGCTCGACCAGGCCGCCGAGATGACCGCGGCCGATCGCACTGTCACCCGCGTGCGGCTGCTGGCGCGCCTGTGCGGCACGCTGTACTTCTCAGACCGCCGGGATCGGATGGCGGCGTTGAGCGCCGAGGCCACCGAGATCGCGGCCGAGCTCGACGACCCGCAGGCCACGGCGCTGGCCGCCGCGGCCCGCCGGCGGGCCTACTGGGGCCCAGGGAATCTGGAGGCGCGGCTCGCCGACTCCACTCTGCTGCTGCGCGCTGCCCGCGAAGCGTCTGATATCGAGCTCACCCTGCAGGGCCATGCGTGGCTGGTGGTCGACCTGCTGGAGCGCGGCGACCGGACCGGCGTGGAGGTGCAGATCGACGCGTTCACTGCCGGTGCCGACCGGCTGCGCCAGCCCCTGTACCTGTGGAACGCCGCGGTGTGGCAGGCGATGAAGGCCCTGCTCGACGGCCGGTTGGATGAGGCCGAGCCGCTGGCCGCGGCGGCGGTCTCGTCGGGCATCCGCTCCGAGGGCGTCACCGCCCCGCAGTACTACGCGGTCCAGGTGCTGTACCTGCGCCGCGAGCAGGCCCGCATGGGCGAGCTGGAGGACCCCGTGCGCGAGGCCCTGTCCACCAACCCCCACCGCGCCTCCTGGCGCGCCGGACTGGCCCTGCTACTGCACGAGACCGGACGCACGGGGGAGGCCCGCGCCGAGTTCGAGACACTGGCCCGAGAGGATTTCGCCTGGATCCCACGCGACGGCGACTGGATGGTGGTAGCGGCGCTCGCCGCCGATCTGGCCCATGCCTTCGACGACACTGAGCGCGCGGGGCTGCTCTACGAGCTGCTCAAGCCGTTCGCCGAGACCAACGTCGTCATCGGGCTGGGGGCGGTGTGCCTGGGCGCCACCAGCCGCTACCTCGGCCGTCTGGCCCTCACCCTGGGGCGGTGGGAGGAGGCGGTGAGCCACCTGCGCCACGCCGTGGGCGCCAACGCGGCGCTGCAGGCGGTCGTCGAGCTGGCCCATTCGCGGGTGGATCTCGCCGCGGCGCTCGGGCCGGGAACGGAGGCCGCCGAGCTGCTCGAACAGGCCGAGGCGGTCGCCACCGAACTGCGACTGGCCGCGGTGGCCCGGCGCGCCGCGCTGGCGCGCGAGCGATTCGCCGGCTAGGGACGCGGACCCCACCCACCTTTGCGCAGTTGCGCGTGCAGGACTCAGATGCGCTTGCGGAGGGCGCTACCCTCGGCCACCTATGTCGAAGACTCTCGTCATCGCTGAGAAGCCGTCGGTCGGCCGCGACCTTGTCCGGGTGCTCCCGGGTGCCTTTGAGAAGAAGGGCGGCAAGGGTGAGGAGTTCCTGGAGGGACCCGACCACGTCGTCACCTGGGCGGTGGGTCACCTGGTTCAGCTGGCCGACCCCGACGAGTACGACGACAAGTACAAGAAGTGGCGGATGGCCGACCTGCCGATCGTCCCGGACCGCTTCAAGCTGGTCGTCCGCGACGACCGCTCCAAGAAGCAGATGAACGTGGTCAAGCGCCTGCTGGGGCGCGACGACATCGATCAGGTCGTCAACGCCTGTGACGCCGGGCGCGAGGGCGAGCTGATCTTCGCCTATCTCTATGAGAAGGCCGGCTCGCGCAAGCCCGTCCGCCGGCTGTGGCTGAACTCGATGACCAAGTCCGCGATCGAATCGGCGTTCAGCGAGTTGAGGCCCGGCGCTGAGTACGCCCCTCTGGAGGCGGCTGCCCGCTCGCGCTCGGAGGCCGACTGGATCGTCGGCATGAACTCCACGCGGGCGGCCACGATCCGCCTGCGTTCGTCCTTTGACGGCGCCGTGTCGCTCGGCCGCGTGCAGACCCCGACGCTCGCCATCCTGGCCAAGCGCGAGGAGGAGATCCGCGCCTTCGTGCCCGAGGCCTATTGGATCGTCGACGCGAAGTTCGAGCCGGTCAACGATGGTCCGCGCCGCTACGAGGGACGCTTCCACGTCGGCGCCAAGCCCCGCCTGGCCACCGCAGACGAGGCCCGCGCGATCGTCGAGGCCTGCCGCGACCAGACCGGGGCCATCACCAAGCTCGACAAGTCCGAGCGCCGCGAGCGCGCCCCGCTGCTCTACGACCTGACCTCGCTGCAGCGCGACGCCAACGCGCGCTTCGGATTCTCGGCGCGCCGAACCCTCGCCGCGGCCCAGCGCCTCTATGAGGAGCACAAGGCCCTCACCTATCCCCGGACCAGCTCGCGCTACATCACCGGCGACATGGTCCCCGAGATCAAGCCGATCGCCCGGCTGGTCGGTTCGATGGGCGGGCGGGGCGAGTACCGCGCCGGCTCCGAGTACGTGCTCGGCCTCGACGTGCTGCCGCTGGGACGGGTCGTCAACGACGCCAAGGTCACCGATCACCACGCGATCATCCCCACCAACGCCGAACGCCATCCGGTGGACAAGATGAACGAGGACGACCGTCGCATCTACGACGCCGTCGTCCGCCGCTTTCTCGCCGTGTTCCACCCCGAGGCGGTGTTCGAGAACACGCGGGTGGAGACGACCGTGTCCGGTCATGTCTTCCGCACCCGCGGCAAGCTGCTGCTTGTGCCCGGCTGGCGCGGCGTCTATGGCGAGACCGCCGATCTCGACGACACGGGGGACGGCGAAGAGGACGAGGGCCGCGAGCAGCGGCTGCCCAAGCTGGTCAAGGACGAGGACGTCAGCACGCGCGAGGTCAAATCCGAGGAGAAGGAGACCAAGCCTCCGCAGCGCTACACCGAGGGCCGGCTTCTGGGCGCCATGGAAACTGCGGGCAAGCTCGTGGAGGAGGAGGAGTTGCGCGAGGCGATGAAGGACTCGGGCATCGGCACCCCGGCCACGCGCGCGGCGATCATCGACCGCCTGCTTCAGGTCGGATACATCGAGCGCGACGGCCGCGCCCTGGTGGTCACCGAGAAGGGCCTGAACGTCATCCGTCTGCTGGGCGAGCACCCGCTGACCAGCCCCGGGCTCACCGGGGACTGGGAGCACCGGCTGGCCAACATCGAGACCGGCAGCGACTCGCGCGAGAGGTTCATGGGTGACATCGTCAAGTTCACCGAGAGCACTGTCGGCGAGCTGGACACCAAGCTCAAGGACGTGCGCATCCCGCGCGCCAACCTCGGTCCCTGCCCGGTGTGCGGGCGCGACATCAACGAGAACCGCAAGGGCTATTCGTGCTGGGGCCGCGAGGACCCCGGGTGCGGCTTCGTCATCTGGAAGGCCAAGGCCAGCAAGCAGCTCCCCGTCGCCGTGGCCCGGGAGCTGATCAAGACCGGTCGCACCGAGAAGGCCGTCACGGGCTTCAAGGGCCGCTCGGGCAAGAGCTTCCGTGCCCGGTTGGCGCTGATGCAGAACGAAGAGGGCAAGTGGCGCGTCGAGTTCGATGAGCCCTGGGCCAAGGACGGCGCCAAGCCGCCCGAGGCCGAGGAGGCGAGCGAGGCCGCCGGCGAGAGCGCCGAGGCCGCGACCGCCGAGCAGTCCGCCGCCGCCTGAGGCCCGCCTCGCACCTGTGCCGCCTTGCCGCCTTGCCGCCTTGCCGCTGCGGGCGTCCGGCGACCGGGGCACGGGCGAACGTCAACGGCGGGCCGGCGAAGGCACGGGTCCCCGGCCGTGACGTGCAACCCCGGGGTTTCTGAACGTACAGAGCGCACTCCCCGGTGCTCGGAGGTGTGTGCTCTGAGGCGTCGGTATCACTGCCGTTTCAACGCACACGCAGGGCGCAGTCGTCGTGTGTGCTCTGGGACGTCTGACCGAGCCTGGCGTCCCCCAATCGAGTCCCAGCCCACTTTCCCCAGCCCGCCGTCGACGTTCGCCGGTGCCCCACTGCCGGCCCGGACCGGTCCGGACCGGGCGGACAGCACTTAGCCGTCGGGACCGCGCGCCAGTATTGGGCGCGTGCCCCTCACGCTCGTCCTCGGCCCAGCCAACTCCGCCAAGGCAGGGGTGGTGCTCGGTGCCTACGCCGACGCCGCCCGCCGCGGAGCGGTACTCGTCGTGCCGACCGCGATCGACGCGCGGCACTACGCCCGCGAGCTCGCCGCGGACGGCGTCGTGCTGGGCTCGGTCGTCACCTTCAGCGGCTTGGCCTATGAGGTCGCCCGGCGCGCCCAGTACGCCGGGCGCCGCGTCTCCGAGCTCCAGCGCGAGCGGATCCTCGAGCGGGTGCTGGCCGGATCCCGGCTCGACGTCCTGCGGGCGTCGGCGTCGGCGGCCGGGTTTGCCGCCGCCGCAGGCGAGCTGATCGCCGAGCTCCAGCGCTCGCTCGTCGACCCCGGTCGCTTCATCACCGGCCTGCGCGCGTGGGCGGCGCAGGACGTCCGCCGCGCCCCCTACGCCCACGAGGTGGGGCGCATCTACGGCGATTACGTGCGCGAGCTCGACCGGGTGGGCCGCGTCGACCGCGAGCTGTATGCGTGGCGGGCCCTGGACGCGCTGCGCGCTGCCCCATATCGCTGGGGTGGCGAGCCCGTGTTCTTCTACGGCTTTGACGACCTCACCGCGCTCGAGCGCGACGCGGTCGAGACCCTCGCCCGCGTGGTCGGCGCCGAGGTCACGGTGTCGCTCACCTATGAGCCCGGCCGGGAGGCGCTCGTGGCGCGCGCCGAGACCATGGAGGAGCTGCGCCCGCTGGCCGAGCGCGTCACCGAGCTGCCCGCCCAGGACGAGCATTACGCGCCGGAATCCCGGGCCGTGCTGCACCACATCGAGCGCTCGCTGTTCTCCGTCACAGCGACCGGCCTCCCGGCGCGCGTCGACCCCGGCGATGCGGTGACCCTGTTGGAGGCCGGCGGTGAGCGCGCCGAGGCAGAGCTCGTCGCCGAGCAGGTGCTCGAGCTCCGGCAGGCCGGAGTTCCCGCGGGCGAGATCGTGATCATCTACCGCTCGCGGGCACGGGCCGCGCCGCTGTTGGGCCACGTCTTCGCGCAGTACGGCATTCCGCTGGCCACCGGCCACGCACCGGCGCTGGTCCACACCCCCCTTGGACGAGGCCTGCTGGGTGCGGCGCGCTGCGCACTGCTGCCCGAGGGCGAGGCGCGCGCCGCCGACCTGCTCGCCTACCTGCGCACCCCGGACCGCCTCGACACCCCGGAGATCGCCGACGGCCTCGACGCCGATGTGCGCCGCGAGGGCCTGCGCACCGCCGCACAGGCGCGTCGCCAGCTGGGGTGGGAGCTGCCCGAGCTCGATGAGCTGACGCAGTCGGGGCAGCCCGCACGGGCGCTCTGCCGGCTGGCGCGGTGGCTGTTCGCCGCGCCCCATCGCGGGGCCGCGCCGGCGCTGAACGACGCCGAGGCGCTCGACGCCCGGGCGTTGCGCGCGCTCGTCACCGCTATCGACGAGCTCGACCAGCTGCGACTGACTCCGAGCGGCGCCGAGCTGGTTGCGCTGCTCGAGCGGCTGACGGTGCCGGGGTGGGCGGGGTCCGGCTCCGGTGAGGGCACCGAAGCGGTGCTGCTCGCCGAGCCGTTGGAGGTCCGTGCCCGGCGCTTTCGCGCCGTGTTCGTGTGCGGGCTGCAGGAAGGCGAGTTTCCGCGGGCGGCGACCCCGGAGCCCTTCCTCTCTGACGAGCGCCGCTTCGAGCTCGCCGCGGCGGCCGGCCTGCGGTTGCGCGCCCGCGAGGATGCATTGCCCGCCGAGCGCTACCTCTTCTACGCGGCGCTCTCGCGGGCTACCGAGCGGGTGTTCCTGGCCTACCGCAGCTCCGACGAGGAAGGCAACCTGGCCCTGCCCTCGCCCTTCATCGCCGACGTGGCCGACCTCCTCGCCGGCGACTGGCCGGCCGGGCGGCGCCGGCGCCTGCTGGCCGACGTCGTCTGGGATCTCGAGCGGGCGCCCACCGCGCGCGAGCGCGCTCGCGCAGCCGCCGATCGCGGGGCGGCGCCCGGCGGCGAGCCCCCCGCGCGCCAGCGCACGCTGGGCGCGCAGGCATTGGGCCGCATGCGGCATACCGAGATCCTCTCGGCGGGCGCGCTCGAGGCCTACGCGAACTGCCCGGTGCGCTGGCTCATCGAGCGCGAGCTCCAGCCGGAGCAGCTGGTCCCTGTGGCAGAGCCGCTGGCGCGCGGGAGCCTGATGCACGACGTGCTCGAGCGCGTGCTCGCCGAGCTCGACGGGCCGGTGACGCCCGACACGCTCGCCTCAGCGCAGGCGATCCTCGACCGTCTGCTCACCGAGGTGGTCGCTGACGGCGGCGCCGCGCTAGGGGTGGGCAGCCCCGAAGTGGTGCGCGCGGGCGCCCTGCGGGCGATCGAGGCGGACCTGCGGCGTTACCTCGCGCACGAGGCGCGCAACGCCGGAGAGTGGCGGCCGCTGGGGCTGGAGCTGCGCTTCGGCTTCGAGAGCGAGGAGGGTTCGCTGCCGGCGCTCGAGTTGGGCGAGGGCGCCGACCGGGTGCGGGTGCGGGGAGTACTGGACCGTGTCGACGTCGATGGAGCGGGGCACGCCGTCGTGCGCGACTACAAGTCCGGTGCCCGGCGTCCCGCGTGGTCGGCGGCCCGTTGGGCCGAGGACCGCCAGCTGCAGGTCGCTCTGTACATGCTGGTGGTCCGCGAGCTGACCGGCGCAGAGCCGGTCGCGGGCTTCTACCAGCCGCTGCGAGGCGACGATCTGCGCGCGCGGGGCGTGTTCGTCAAGGGGACGAACGTCGGCTCTGGCGTGGTGACCACCGACGCTCGGGCCAGCGAGGAGCTCGACGCGATGCTCGCCGACGCCGCCGAACGCGCCGTGTCGCTGGCGGGGGCGCTGCGCGCGGGCGAGTTGGAGCCGTGCCCGCAGAACTGCTCGCGCGACGGCTGCAGGTATCCGGCCATCTGCCGCAGCCAGTGAGCGTGTCCCCGTCACTCGATCCACGCTTCGTGGGGGCCGGGGACGTGCCGGTCGCCGACGACGGCGAGTCCGCCGCGCCCGCCCATACCGCACGCGCCTGGACGCCCGAGCAGCGGCGCGCCATCGAGCGGCGCACGGGCGACCTGCTGCTGGACGCGGGCGCGGGTAGCGGCAAGACCTCGGTCCTGGTGGAGCGCTTCGTCCAGTCAGTACTCCAGGACGGCGTCGACGTCTCGGCGATGCTCACCATCACCTTCACCGAGAAGGCGGCGGCCGAGCTGCGCGACCGGATCCGGGCCCGGCTGCGGGAGGTGGGCGCTCACGAGGCGGCGCGGCGGACCGAGGGCGCCTTCATCTCGACGATCCACGGCTTCTGCGCCCGGGTGCTGCGTGTCAACGCCCTGGCCGCCGGACTGGATCCTCAGTTCGCGGTCCTCGACCGCTACCAGTCTGAGCCCCTGTCGGCGGCGGCCTTCGAGGCGGCGCTCGACGACTTGGCGCGCGAGGACTCTCGCACGGTCGACCTCATCGCCGACTACACCCAGTGGTCGCTGCGCGCCGCCGTGCTGGGCGTGTATGCGCAGCTGCGCTCGGCCGGGCAGGAGCGCCCCCGGCTGCCCGAGATCCCCGCCGACGCGCTCGGTCAGGACGGCCACGCCGGCGGGTCAGGCGACGGCGGGGCGGGGGACGGCGGGGCGGGGGAGCTAACCACCGCGGCCCGCGCGCTGGCCGCCGAGCTGGGCGCGATCCCGGATCCGAGCCCTCGCGTCCGCGAGGCCATCGATCGTGTCGGCGCGTGCCTGGAGCTCGTGGCCGGCGGGGAGGTGTGGCCCACCGACCTGGAGCGGGGCCGGCTGCCGCGCAACGGCGCAGCGCTCAGCACCGACGCCTGCATGCGCTACACCGAGGCCCTCGGGCACTTCCGCGCGCACTGCGCGACGGCCGCGGCGCGGCCGGTGCGCGACCTGCTGGACCGGCTGCTGGACGCCTACGGCCGGCACTACGCCGAGCGCAAGCGCGCGGTCTCGGGCCTGGACTTCGAGGACCTGGAGCTGGTGACGCGGCGGCTGCTGCTCGACGACTCAGAGCTGCGCCAGCGCTACGCCGCCCGCTTTCAGCGGATCATGGTCGACGAGCTGCAGGACACCAACCGGGTGCAGCTGGAGCTCATCGAGTCGATCGCCCGCGACAACCTGTTCACCGTCGGCGACGCCCAGCAGTCGATCTACGCCTTCCGCCACGCGGAGGTGGAGCTGTTTGAGCGCCGCGGCGACCGGTTGGAGGCGCTGGGCGCGCGCGAGACGCTGCAGACCAACTTCCGCAGCCGCCCGGAGATCCTCGGCGCGATCAACCTGGCGTTCGCCGAGACGCTTGGGGAGCGGTTCCGGGCGCTGCTGCCCGGGCGCACCGGCGCGGGCGCCGGCAGCATCGGCGGCGCGGGCGGCCCACCGGACCCGGCCGTCGAACTCGTCCTCGTCGACAAGGCGGCCGACTGGGAGAACGAGGGCGTCGCCTCGCCCTGGCGCGTCGCCGAGGCGCGCACCCTCGCCGACCGTGTCGCTGCGCTGGTGGCCGCCGGGAACGCTCCCGCCGACATCGTCGTGCTCATGCGCGCCACCACCGACATGCGCGCCTACGAGCGAGCGTTGGAGCACCGCGGGCTGCCGACGTACGTGATCGGGGGCCGCGGCTACTGGTCGCATCCGCAGGTGGTCGATCTGGTCGCCTACCTGCGGACGCTGGCCAACCCGCGCGACGAGGAGTCGCTGTACGGGGTGTTGGCCTCGCCGCTGGTGGGGGTGTCGCTCGACGCGCTGGTGGTGCTGGCGGCGGCTCGCCGAGCGTCTGAGCGGGACCCGTGGTGGCTGCTGCGCGAGCCGCGCGGCGAGTTGACCGGGCTCGACGAGGCCGACCGGGCGCGGCTGGCGGCCTTCACCGGGTGGTTTGCCGCCGAGCGGACGCGGGCGCGCCGCTGCGGGATTGAGGAGCTGATCGACTCCGCGCTGGTGGCCAGCGGCTACGACCTCGCCATGCTGGCGATGCCCGGCGGGCGCCGGCGGCTGGCCAACGTGCGCAAGCTCATGCGCCTCGCCCGCGAGCACGAGGACGCCAACGGCCCGGACCTGCATGGCTTCTTGGATCTCATCGCCGACCGCGAGGCCGGGCGCTCTTCTGAGTCGCGCGAGAGCGAGGCCCCGATGGAGGGTGAGGGTCTCGACGCCATCCGGCTGATGACGATCCACCGCGCCAAGGGCCTGGAATTCCCGGTGGTCGTGGTGGCCGACCTGGGACGGGCGGTCCGCCCACCCTCGGAGATGGTCCGGGTCACCCGGGACGGCCGCCTCGGGTTGCGGCTGTCGCGGGCCGGCGCGGGCGGCCGCGAGAACGCGCTGGACTACCGGGCCATCGGTGACGCACAGCGAAAGGCGCAGGAGGCCGAGGAGCGGCGCCTCTTCTACGTTGCGGCGACCCGCGCCCAGGAGCGTCTGGTGCTGAGCGGGGCGCTGAAGTTCGAGGGCTTCATGGGCGAGGGTGGCGCCACCGGCGGCGGGCCCGCGGCGTGGCTGGCGCCCGCGTTCGTCCCGGAGTTGGGCGAGGTGATGGAGCGTGGGGGAGGCGAGGTGGACCGCGACGGAGTCCGCATTGGCGTGCGGATCG
This sequence comes from Solirubrobacteraceae bacterium, assembly GCA_036490435.1. Lineage (GTDB taxonomy): Bacteria > Actinomycetota > Thermoleophilia > Solirubrobacterales > Solirubrobacteraceae > Palsa-465. The sequence goes on along the minus strand of DASXDW010000002.1, from coordinate 75,593 downwards.
GGCGGCCGGGCGATCTGCCGCGCGAGCCCCAGGCGCCGCTGGACTCCAGGGCCTCCCCACCGTCCGCGGCCACGGCGCCCGAGGGTCCGTCGCCTGGGGCCGGGGGGCCTGGGGGGGCGGCGCCCGCGGTGGCACCCGCCCCCGCCCCCGCCCGCTCCGGTTCCCCGGTCAGCGGCCTGAGCTACTCCTCACTGGGCGAGTACGCCCGCTGCGGCTACCGGTTCTACGCCGAGCGTGTGCTGCGCCTGCCGCCCGTCCCCGACGCCCACGACGTCCCCGAGCCCTTCGAGGGCCCGCGCAGCGCCGCCGACCGCGGCGTGCTCCTGCACGCGCTGCTCGAGGGCCTGGACTTCGGCCGGCCGGCGATCCCCGGCGCCGACGCGGTGTCGGCGGCCGCGGCCCAGGCGGGCCTGCACCCGCCGCCCGGCCCGGCTGAGGCCGACGAGCTGGCCGCACTGGTGCGTCGTTTTGCCGACAGCGAGCTCTGCGCCCGCCTGGGCCGCGCCACCCAGACCCGGCGCGAGGAGCGCTTTACCTTCCCGCTCTCCGCCGATCCGGCCCACCCGCTGGTCCTCGGCGCCATCGACGTGCTGGCGCGCGAGCCCTCGGGGCGGATGCTCGTGGTGGACTACAAGAGCGACCGGTTGGAGGGCACGGACCCGGCGACGGTGGTGAACCTCCAATACGGGACCCAGAGGCTCGTGTATGCGCTGGCCGCGCTGCACGCCGGCGCCGAGGTGGTGGAGATCGCTCACTGCTTCCTGGAGTCTCCCGACGCGCCGGTGTCGGTCACCTTCACACGGGCGCAGATGCGCGAGCTCCAAGCGCGGTTGGTCGCGCTGGGCCGAGGCGTGCTGGAGCGGCGTTTCGACGTCGCCCCCGCGCCGTATCGCGGGCTGTGCGCCGGGTGCCCGGCGCGGGGCGGTCTGTGCTCGTGGCCACTGGAGATGACCCGGCGCGAGTCGCCGGACACCTTGTTCTAGTGCTTACTGCTTCACGGCACTAGGCGGAGTCGTCGCGCGGCGGCGCGGTCTCGAAGGCCACGTCGATGTGCTGCTGATCGGAGCGCTCCTCCACCTTGGCCAGCGCGCGCAGCGTCCGCTTGTCGGCCGGCGCCTCGGGCGGCCCAAAGTAGCTGCGCGGCCACAGCCGGCGGCTGACGACGACGTTGACCTCGGCGCAGTACAGGAAGACCTGAGTGCCAAGCCGCAGCCAGATGAGCAGCGGGATGACGATCGCGAAGACTCCGTAGCCGTGGCCGCCGGCGTGTTTGAGGTACAGGCCGCCGACCGACTGGAGGATCGTCCACAGCACCGCGGCCACCGCCGAGCCCCAGCGCAGATCCCGGCCCGGGATGTTGCTGGCGCTCATCAGGCGGTAAACGGCGAAGAACAGCACGAAGTTGACTGCGAGCGAGACGAGGTAGCCGGCGACCTTGGCCAGGGCTCCACCGAAGCCGGCGCTCACTGCTCCGGAGGCGACGGTGGAGACGAGGAACAGGACGCCCAGGAAGACCAGCAGGCCGAGGCCGCGCAAGCGGGACTTGATGAAGCTCGGCCGGTTCTTGTAGGGCACCGCCCACACCGTGTCGAGCGCCGTCTGCGAGACGGTCGTCACGCCGAGACCGGCCCACAGCGCCGTGAGCACGCCGACCACGAGCGCGAATGCCGAGCCGGAGATCGACTTCAGTGGCAGCGAGCTGCCGATCGCCGGGAACTGGCTCTGCACAGCGTGCTCCACCGACTCGCGCGTGCTGGGATCTCCGGCGAGCACGTAGCCGAGGATCGTGGCGAACACCAGCAGGAGGGGGAACAGCGAGAAGAACCCGTACCAGGCAACGAGCGAGGCGAGGTTGCCGCCCTGATCGTCGCCAAACTTCTTGACCACGGCCACCGGGAGAGCCAGCCACTTGCGATTCTGCTGGTAATCGTCGAACCGGTGAAGAGGTCCCATCACGTCCATACGGGGGACGCTACCCCGCCTCAGAGGTCCGCAACTTCCAGCATTTCACCGGTGCGTTGATGGTCTAAAGGACGGTGCGTCCCAACGGGCGGGTTAGGCGGCGCCGGCCACGGCGGCGCGCTCGGGCACCGCCACCGGTACGCGCCGCGTCAGCACCACCGTCGTCTGACCCGCAGGGCTGAAGGTGATGCTCCGCCGCCGCGTCGTCTCCGCACGGTCGGTGGCCGCGTTGATCTCGAACCGGCGCAGCGCGGCGCGCAGGACCACCTTCATCTCCTGCACCGCGAAGCTCGCGCCGAGGCAGCGCCGTCGCCCACCCCCGAACGGGATCCAGGTGTACGTCCCGGGCGCGACGCCCTCAAAGCGCTCGGGCCGGAACGCATGCGGCTCGGGGTAGATGTCCGGATCGTGGTGGATGAGGTAGGCGCTGGCCATCAGCACCACCCCCGGCGGATAGCGGTGGCCGCCGATCTCCACCTCTCGCTTCGTCAGGCGGGGCTCGGCGTTGGGGAGGACCGGGCGCAGGCGCAGGATTTCGGTGATCGTGGCACTCAGGTACTCGTCAGACTCGCCGGCGTCGATCTCGCCGATGAGGCGCGCGCGCACCGCAGGCTCGCGGGCCAGGCGCTCAAGGGCCCAGGCGAGCTGGGACGCGGTCGTCTCGTGGCCGGCGACCAGCGCGGTCATGAGCTCGTCGCGCAGCTCCTGCTCGGACATCGGGGATCCATCCTGATGTCGCGCCGCCAGCAGCATCGAGAGGATGTCGTCGCGATCGGCTCCGTCGCCGGCCGCGAGCTCGGCGCGGCGCTGCTCGATGAGAGAGAAGATGAGCGCGTCGGTGTCGCGCAGCTGGGCGTTGAAGCGCCGCAGCCTCGGCATCCAGCCCAGCGCGCGCATCATCGGCGGCAGCACCGACAGCGGGCTCTCGGTGAAGACGAGCACGTCGGTGAGCAGATTGCGGAGGCGGTCGAGCGTCGGCCCCTCCTCCAGGCCGAAGACGACCCGCAGGATGATCTCGAGCGTCACCCGCTGCAGTCGCGGGTGCAGCGCGACGGGCTCATCGGTCGGCCACGACGCCACCTCGCGCTCGGCCAGTTCGGTCATCAGGCCGGTGAGCCGCTGCATCCGCTCGCCGTGGAAGGCCGGCAGCAACAGCCGCCGCTGCTCCAGGTGCTCGTCCTCGTCGAGCAGGATCACCGAGTTGCGCCCGATGAGCGGCTCGAGGATGCGCGCGCCCTCGCCGGGATGCAGCACGTCGGGCGGCGCCGTGAACACCTCTTTGATGTCGCCCGCGTCCCACAGCATCACGAACGGCGGCTGGAACGGCAGCTGCACGGTGATCCGCTTGCCATAGTGGCGCAGGCGCTCCAGCGACCCCACGGGCCGCGTCCACGTCGCCATCATCTGCACCGCCCTCGGCACCGACGGCCCCGGCGGCAACTGCGCTCTCTCGCTCCGTTTCATCCCTGGCTCCTCGCTCGGCTGGGCACAGCTTCTCAGACGGCGGGACCCCTGGTGTGAGATCCGTCACTCACGGGGCGGGGCGTTCGATGGCCAGCAGGGTGCGCTTGCGCGCCAGGCCGCCGGTGTAGCCGCCCAGCCCGCCCCCGCTGTGCAGCACGCGGTGGCAGGGGAGCACGATCGGCAGCGGGTTGGAGCCCAGCGCGTTGCCGGCGGCGCGGAAGCCGCGGGGGCTGCCGGCGGCGGAGGCCACCTCCTTGTAGGTGGCGACCTCGCCGTAGGGGATGGCCGCCGTCGCGCTCAGCACCCGGCGCGTGAAATCCGACAGCAGCGACAGGTCCAGGGTGAGGTCAAAGGCGCGCCGGCGGCCCGCGAAGTACTCGTCCAGCTCGCGGCGCGGCTCGTCGAGCCGGCGCGGGGCCGACAGCATGCGGGGGGAGAGCCGGGTGGCGATGTCCTCCATGACCGCGTCGTCCTGGCCCTCGTCGACGTAGGCCAGCCGCGCCAGCCCCTGCGGAGTGGACGCGAGCACGAGCGTGCCGACCGGGGAGTCCAGCCGGGCGTAGGCCACATCCAGCAGCCCGGCGGCCGCGGCGGCGTCGGCGATCGGGGGCGGCGCGGCGTCGCCGAACGCAGCCGAGCTACGTAGGGCGGCGCGCAGGGCGCGCTCCATCTCCGCGTCCCCGTCGCCGCTGTGGTGATTGACGTTGATCTCGCTCATCGGGTGCGTTCCTCTCTAAGGCGCTTGAGTCCCTCGTGGACGTTGCGCCGTGCCGCTGGTTCGGAAATCTCCATCGCGGTCGCGATCTCCGCGTAGGCCGAGTCGGCGATGAAGCGCAGCGAGACCGCGGTCCGTTGCTTGTCAGGGAGCGCCGCCACCGCGGTCCACAGCTCCTCGTCGGCGACTGCCGCGACGCCCTCGGACCCGGCCCCGCCCGCCTCGGGCAGGTCGGCGGGCTCGGCCACCGGCGTCGCCCGCCGCGCGCGGGCGCGGACATGGTCGATCGCTTTGCGGTGGGCGATGGTGAACAGCCAGCCCTTGAGGTTGGAGGCCTCCGCGAGCTGCGGATAGGCGCGCAGTGCCGCCAGCCAGGTCTCCTGATAGACGTCGTCGGCATCGACCGGCCCGACGGTGGCGATCAGGAAGCGGTGCACGTCGCGGTCATGCGAGTCGAGCAGGCTCTGGAATGGTGGCAGGCGCACTGTCAGATCAAACGCCGCGGCGGCGAAAGGTGTGAGATCAAGGCTAAGCTGCCTGGCGTCATGGACCAGCGCACACTCGGCAGCCAGGGCCTCACCGTCGCCGCCGAGGGCCTGGGCTGCATGGGGATGTCGGAGTTCTACGGGGCGGCGGACTCGGCCGAGGCGATCGCCACCATCGGCCATGCCCTCGACCTCGGCGTCACCCTGCTGGACACTGCCGACGTGTATGGCCCCTACACCAACGAGCAGCTCGTCGGCCAGGCCATCGCCGACCGTCGCGACGAGGTCGTGCTGGCCACCAAGTTCGGGATCGTGCGCGACCCTGAAAACCCTGCGGCGCGGGGAGTCAACGGCCGCCCCGACTACGTCCTGAGGTCCTGCGACGCGTCGCTGCGCCGGCTGGCCGTCGACCACATCGACCTCTACTACCAGCACCGGGTCGATCCCGACGTCCCCATCGAGGAGACCGTGGGGGCGATGGCCGAGCTCGTCGACGCCGGGAAGGTGCGGTTCCTCGGGCTTTCGGAGGCGGCGCCCGAGACGATCCGCCGCGCGCACGCCGTGCATCCCATCAGTGCGCTGCAGAGCGAGTACTCGCTGTGGAGCCGCGACGTGGAGGACGAGGTGCTGCCCACGCTGGGCGAGCTGGGCATCGGCCTGGTGGCCTACAGCCCGCTGGGTCGTGGCTTTCTCACCGGCCAGATCACCTCGCCCGGCGACTTCGCGCCCGACGACTTCCGCCGCCGCAGCCCGCGCTTCATGGGCGAGAACTTTGCTCGCAACCTCGCGCTGGTGGACCGCATCAAGGAAATCGCCGCCGACCAGGACTGCACACCCGCGCAATTGGCGCTCGCGTGGGTCATGAGCCAGTCCCGCCCATCCCACGACGTGGTGCCGATCCCGGGCACCAAGCGCCGCCGCTACCTGGAGGAGAACGTCCAGGCGGCCGAGTTGACCCTCGGTGCCGAGGATCTGGCGCGGATCGACGAGGCGGCGCCCGTCGGCGTCGCCGCCGGGGACCGCTACGCGGACATGACGCCCCTCGGGCGCTGATCCGCCCCGATCCCGACGCGCTGCGGGCACGGCAAGACGACGCTCAGGGCTTGCCCATCCCCGCCCTGCGCTATACAAACCTCTTGTGGCCTTTCGCGCAAGCACAGTCACATTCGAGGCACGCCTGGATACCGGTCCCCACCCGCCCGTTGTCCTCGGACCCTCGTGTAGCGCTCCTACACGTCGGGTCCTGCGTCCTCCCCCGGCATCCACCAGTCGCACCTCTCGGTGCGGCCGTGCTTACTTGAAAGGCCACTAATGCCACGAGCAATCTGGAGCGGCGCCATCAGCTTTGGACTGGTCAACGTGCCGGTCAAGCTCTACAGCGCCACCTCGCCCAAGACCGTGAGGTTTCATCAGCTCTCTCGCGAGACGGGGTCGCGCGTCCGGCAGAAGCGTGTCGACCCCAGCACCGGCGACGAGGTCGCCTTCGAGGACATCGTCAAGGGCTATGAGATCACCCCGGATCGCTACGTGATCATCGAGCCCGAGGAGCTCGACGCGCTCGACCCCAAGGCCACGAAGACCATCGACATCGAGGAGTTCGTCGACCTCGACGAGATCGATCCGATCTACTACGACCACTCCTACTATCTAGCCCCCGCGACGGGCGGCGCCAAGGCCTACCGGCTGCTGTTGGAGGCAATGCGCGAGGCGGGCAAGGTGGCGATCGGCAAGATCGTGATCCGCTCCAAGCAGCAGCTATGCGCGCTGCGTCCCACGGGCGAGGCGATGGCGCTGTCCACGATGCTCTTCGGCGACGAGGTCCTGCCCCCGGACCGCATCGACGAGCTCGACGCGCTGGAGGAGGCCGAGGCCAGCAAGCGCGAGCTGACCATGGCCCAGCAGCTCATCGACTCGCTGTCGGCGGAGTTCGACCCCGAGAAGTTCAAGGACGAGTACCGCGAACGGGTGTTGGACCTGATCGAGCGCAAGGCCGCCGGCGAGGAGATCGCCGTCCAGCCCGAGGCCGAGGAGGAGGTGCCCGCCCCGGACCTGATGGCGGCGCTGGAGGCAAGCCTGGCCGAGGTGCGCAGCGGCAGCTCCGACAAGCCGGAGTCCGGCACATCATCGGGCGAGAGCACCAAGCGCTCGAGCTCCTCCAAGTCGAGCTCCTCCAAGTCGAGTTCCTCCAAGTCCTCAGGGGCCAACGGCGCCAAGTCGCCGGGCACAAAGCGCCCGAGCCGGGCCAAGGCGAAGTCCTAGCCAACTCTCAGGCTCCCGGCCGCTGACACCGAACTTCGGTTCGGTACGATTTGCGCGTTGGCCGCAGTGCCTTCCTGCACACCCTCTCGACCAGGCACCGCCATATGTACCGTTTCGGAGACGGGCCCCACCCGTCCACTGGTCTCTACGACCCCACGAATGAGCATGACGCTTGCGGGATCGCCCTCGTCGCCAAGCTGTGGGGCGAGGCCAGCCACGCCGTGGTCGAGAAGGCCCTCGAGGCGCTGGAGAACATGGAACACCGCGGAGCCGAGGGCGCCGATCCCAACACCGGCGACGGCGCGGGCATCCTGCTCCAGATCCCCGACGCCTTCATCCGCGGTGCCGTTGCGGGCGTCGAGCTGCCGCCTCCGGGCCGCTATGGCGTGGGCGTCTGCTACCTGCCAAGCGATCCCGAGCGTCGCCGGGCGTTCGAGCAGCTGATCGACCAGACCGTCGCCGCCGAGGGCCAGAAGGTTCTGTGGTGGCGCGACGTGCCCGTTGACGACCGCTACGTCGGCGAGACCGCGCGCCTGTCGGCCCCCGTCATCCGCCAGGTGATCGTCCAGGCCGGCGACGACGTCGAGGATCAGGGCACGTTCGAGCGCAAGCTGTACGTGATCCGCCGGGTGATCGAACGGGCTGCCGGCACCGAGATCGCGCTCCCCAGCTTCTCCAGCCGGACGATGGTCTACAAGGGCATGCTCACCGCGCCCCAGTTGCCCCGGTACTTCCCGGACCTGCGCGACCCCCGTGTCGCCTCGCGCCTGGCCCTGGTGCACTCGCGCTTTTCCACGAACACCTTCCCTAGCTGGGAGCTGGCCCATCCCTACCGGATGGTCGCCCACAACGGCGAGGTCAACACCCTGCGCGGCAACGTCAACTGGATGCGCGCCCGGGAGTCGCAGCTCAGCTCCGAGCTGTTTGGCGAGGACCTGGCCAAGGTGCTGCCGGTCGTGCGCACTGGCGGCTCTGACTCGGCCACGCTGGACAACGTCCTGGAGCTCCTGGTGCTCAGCGGACGCTCCATCGCCCACGCGATGATGATGATGATCCCGGAGGCCTATCGGACGCGGACCGACATCGACCCCGACGTCAAGGGCTTCTACGACTTCCATTCCTGCCTGATGGAGCCCTGGGACGGCCCCGCGGCGGTGGCGTTCACCGACGGCCGCATGGCCGGCGCGGTGCTCGACCGCAACGGACTGAGGCCCGGCCGCTGGGTCCAGGACACCGAGGGCTACGTGGTCCTGGCCTCAGAGACCGGGGTCATCACCGTGGCCCCCGAGCACGTCCAGCGCAAGGGGCGACTGGCCCCCGGCAAGCTGTTCCTGCTCGACCTCGAAGACGGCCGGATCGTCGAGGATGAGGAGGTCAAGCGCCGCGTCGCCCGGCGCAAGCCCTACGGCGAGTGGTACGAGCGGTCGATGGTCGCCATCGACGACCTGCCCGAGCGCCAGCCGCGCGTGCCACGCGTCGAGCCGCTGCGCTCCAAGCAGCTCGCCTTCGGCTACTCGCAGGAGGACCTGCGTCTGATCATCGCCCCGATGGCCTCCATGGGCGAGGAGCCCGTGGCCAGCATGGGCAACGATGCCGCGCTGGCGGTGATGTCCGACCGCCAGCCGCCCCTGTTCTCCTACTTCAAGCAGCTGTTCGCGCAGGTGACCAACCCGCCGGTCGATCCGCTGCGCGAGAGCGTCGTCATGAGCCTGCAGACCGGGGTCGGCGCTGAGCTCAACCTCCTGGCCGAGACGCCCGAGCAGGCCCACCAGCTGGTCATGCCCCAGCCGATCCTGCGCAACGCTCAGCTGGAGAAGCTGCGCCAGGTCTCGCACGAGATCTTCGCCGCTGCCACGCTCGACATCACCTGGCCGATCGAGGACGGTCCCGACGGGATGGAGCGGCGGCTGGATGCCCTGTGCCAGGAGGCCTACAACCAGGTCGACCACGGGGCCAACATCCTCATCCTGTCTGACCGCAACCTCGGGCCAGAGCGGGTGGCGATGCCCTCGCTGCTGGCCGTCGGCGCCGTCCACCACCACCTCGTGCGGGCCGGAACGCGGTTGCGCACCGGGCTGGTCATCGAGTCCGGTGAGCCACGCGACATCCATCACATGGCGACGCTCATCGGCTATGGAGCGTCCGGCATCAACCCGTACCTCATGTTCGAGTCCCTGGACGAGCTCGCCGACCGCTCGCTGCTGCCGGAGGACCTCGAGCGCGAGGAGGCCGAGCAGCGGATCGTCAGGGCCATCGGCAAGGGCCTGCTCAAGACGATCTCCAAGATGGGGATCTCCACCATCCAGTCCTACTGCGGTGCGCAGATCTTCGAGGCCGTCGGGCTCGAGGGTGATGTCATCGACGAGTACTTCACCGGGACCGCCAGTCGCATCGGCGGCATCGGTCTGGAAGTGCTCGCGGCCGAGGCCCTGGGCCGCCATTTTCGCGCCTACCCGCGCACCGAGCGCGAGGTGCTGCCCGTCGGCGGTGTCCTGCAGTGGCGGCGCGACGGGGAGCGCCACATCTGGAACCCGGACACGATCGCCAACCTCCAGCATGCGGTCCGCGCCAAGACCGGCAATGGCGATGGCAATGGCAACGGCGCCGCCGTGGCCGCGGGCGGCATCGCGCGTGACCCTCAGGAGGCTTACGACGAGTTCGCTCGCCAGGCCAATGACGAGTCCACTCGCACGGCCGCGCTGCGCGGCCTCATGAAGTTCCGCTTCGCTCAGGAGCCGATCGCGCTGGACGAGGTCGAGTCCGTCGAGAAGATCGTCAAGCGCTTCTCCACGGGCGCGATGAGCCTCGGCTCGCTGTCGCGCGAGGCCCACGAGACGCTGGCCATCGCCATGAACCGGCTCGGCGGCAAGTCCAACACGGGCGAGGGGGGAGAGGATTCCTCCCGCTTCACTCCCGACGAGAACGGCGACCTGCGCCGCTCCGCGATCAAGCAGGTGGCCTCCGGGCGCTTCGGCGTGACCATCGACTACCTGGTCAACGCTGACCAGCTTCAGATCAAGATGGCCCAGGGCGCCAAGCCCGGCGAGGGCGGCCAACTGCCCGGCCACAAGGTCGACGACTACATCGCCAAGATCCGCTACTCGACGCCCGGGGTGGGCCTCATCTCGCCGCCCCCGCACCACGACATCTACTCCATCGAGGACCTCAAGCAGCTCATCTACGACCTGCGCTGCGCCAACCCCACGAGTTCGGTGTCGGTCAAGCTCGTCTCCGAGGTGGGGGTCGGCACCGTGGCCGCGGGCGTGGCCAAGGCCAACGCCGACCATGTCACCATCTCCGGACACGACGGCGGCACGGGCGCGTCGCCGCAGTCCTCCATCCAGTCGGCGGGGGTGCCGTGGGAGATCGGCCTCGCCGAAACCCAGCAGACGCTGCTGCTCAACGACCTGCGCAGCCGTATCACCGTCGAGGTGGACGGTCAGATGAAGACCGGGCGCGACGTGGTCATCGGGGCGCTGCTCGGCGCCGACGAGTTCGGCTTCTCGACGGCCCCGCTGATCGCGATGGGCTGCATCATGATGCGCGTCTGTCATCTCAACACCTGCCCGGTGGGGATCGCCACGCAGAACCCCGAACTGCGGGCGCGCTTCGAAGGGACCCCCGAGCACGTCGTCGCCTACCTGATGTTCATCGCCGAGGAGGTCCGGGGGCTGATGGCGCGGCTCGGCGTACGGCATTTCGCGGACCTGATCGGGCGCGCCGACCTGCTCGAGACCGACGACGCGGTGGACCACTGGAAGTCGCGGGGAGTCGACCTGTCGATGATCCTCGGCACCATCGACCTCCCGCCCGAGGTGCCGCGCTCGTGCACCCGCAAGCAGGCACCGGTGCTCGACGACGCGCTGGACTGGGAGCTCGTGCAGCTGTGCTTGCCCGCCATCGAGCGCGGCGAGAAAGTGCGCCAGGGCCCGATCCCGGTCCGCAACGTCAACCGCACGGTCGGCGGCATCCTGTCCGGTGAGATCGCGCGCCACCACGGGGCGGCCGGGCTGCCTGAGGGCACCATCGATATCTCGTTCTCGGGCTCGGCGGGCCAGAGCTTCGGAGCGTGGCTCGCGCCGGGCGTGATCTTCTCGCTGCGGGGCGAGACCAACGACTACACGGGCAAGGGGCTGTCAGGGGGCATCGTGTCGGTGCGCCCGCCCGAGACCGCGCTGTTCCGCGCCGAGGAGAACACGATCGTCGGCAACACCGTGCTGTACGGCGCCACCGCCGGGCGCGCGTTCATCCGCGGTCTGGCCGGCGAGCGCTTCGCGGTACGCAACTCCGGCGCCCACGCAGTCGTGGAGGGGGTCGGCGACCACGGCTGCGAGTACATGACCGGTGGCCGCGTCGTCGTCCTGGGGACGACGGGGCGCAACTTCGCTGCCGGCATGAGCGGCGGCATCGCGTATGTCTACGACCGCGACAATCGCTTCAAGGGCCGCTGCAACCTCGAACTCGTCGAACTGGAGGAGCTCGACGAGACCGGCGCCGCCGAGGTCAAGATGCTCATCTCCGAGCATGCCCAGCGGACCGGATCGCTGCGCGCGCGCAACATCCTGGCCTCGTGGGATCGCGAGTGCCAGCGGTTCGTCAAGGTGATGCCGCGCGACTACAAGCGAGTGCTGCAGGAGCGTCGCGACGCTGAGCAGTCCGAGGAGGGGGAAAGAGTCAGAGCCTGAGTAGGGCTCGGCTACCCTCCAGCGCTCCATGGGCGAACTCGGCGCATTCCTCAAGATCCACAGGGTCGGCTTTGACAAGCGCGACCCGCGCCGCCGCGTGGGCGACTACAAGCAGTACTTCGGGCTCCAGCCGGAGACCGAGCTGCGCCGCCAGGGCGCGCGCTGCATGGATTGCGGGGTGCCGTTCTGCCATGAGGGTTGCCCGCTGGGCAACCTCATCCCCGACTGGAACGATCTCGTCTACCGCGACAAGTGGCGCGACGCCATCGAGCAGCTGCACGCCACCAACAACTTCCCGGAGTTCACAGGGCTGATCTGCCCGGCGCCGTGCGAATCGGCGTGTGTGCTGGCGATCAATGACGACCCGGTGGCGATCGAGCAGATCGAGCTGTCGATCATCGAGCGCGCCTTCGCCGAGGGCTGGGTGGTGCCCCACGCGCCCGATCGGCGCTCGGGCCGGACCGTGGCCGTCGTGGGATCGGGCCCGGCTGGCCTGGCGGTCGCCGCCGAGCTCAATCAGTGCGGGCACTCGGTCACCGTCTTCGAGCGCGACGAGGGCCCCGGCGGCCTCCTGCGCTTCGGCGTGCCTGACGCGAAGCTCGAGAAGTGGATCATCGACCGGCGGGTGGCCATCCTCGAACAGGAGGGCATCGAATTCGTCTACGACACCGAGGTCGGGACCGATATCACCGCCGAGGAGCTCGACGAGCGCTTCGACGCCGTCGTCATCGCTATCGGCAGCCGCGTCTCGCGTGACCTCGACGTCCCCGGCCGGGAGCTTCACTCGATCCACGCGGCGATGGACTATCTCTACCAGCGCAACCGCTGGGTCGCCGCACAGGAGGGCCGCCCGTCGCGGCCCCCTGAGGCGGGCACGGAGATCACGGCCGCCGGCAAGAAGGTCATCGTCATCGGTGGCGGGGACACGGGAATGGACTGCATCTCCAATTCGCACCGCGAGGGTGCGCGCAGCGTCGTGATGCTCGACGTCTACGCCCAGCTGGGCGACCCCAAGCGCGACCCGCGCGCGCCGTGGCCGCTGCCGCCCAAGCGCACCGCCACCACCTACGCGCTCGACGAAGGGGGCAAGCGACGCTGGGGCACCGAGGTGACCGGGTTTGGCGGAACCGGCCAAGGCTCGGTGAGCCACGTTTACGCCCGGCAGGTGACCGGCAGCTCGTCGCGAGATCTGACGCCGGTCCCGGGCAGCGAGTTCGTGCTGGAGGCCGACCTCGTGCTCATCGCCATCGGCTTTGAGCACCCCGAGTACGAGGGCCTGGTCCAGCAGGCCGGCGTCGTCCTCGACCACCGCGGCAACATCGAGACCAACCTGACCTACCGGACCAATCTGGGCCGCGTCTATGCCTGCGGTGACGCGCGCATCGGGCAGTCGCTGGTGGTCACCGCGATCTCCGAGGGACGCAAGTGCGCCCGGGTCGTCAACGCCGATCTGGGGGGCAGCCCGATGGACGCCGACCGCGAGCGTCTGGCCGTCGGGGCGTGGAGCGGGGACCCCGATCAGAGCCTGCGCCACCAAGCCGAAGCTGCCGGAACTGTCCGTCCCGGGGAGGAGTTCTTCACCGGTCCCGCGACCCGTGATCGCTGATCGGATTCTTATCCACGGACGCGATGGAAGCTGATACGTTAACTTGCGGTGGTGCGGCCCGTCCGCTGTGCCTAGCCAAAATTGTTTGGGGCATTGAGGTTTACTCAAGGCTTGGGACGGGGAAACTCGCCCCTGTCGGTCAGGGAACTGCGCCCCCACTTCCCTGACTCTCCGGGGGGCCCAGATGGATCTGGGCCCCCCGGTCCTTTTTCGGCCGACTGCCGCGTATGCGACCGTGTGTGAATGGGATCTCCCGTGTTCGCCCCGGTCCTCGCCGCGGTGGTCGACGGGCAGCACGCCATCCAGCGTCACGGCAGCTCGATCGCCGACACGATCAGCAACTTCTTCTCGTCGGCGGGGACGTTCTTCTCGCAGCTGGCGAGTCTGAGCTGGCTGCCGCTGCTCCTCGGCCTTGCCCTCTACAGCCTCTATCTGCTGCTGCGCTCGCGCGCGCTCTTCAACGCGGTGTGTGCTGCCTATCCAGGCGAGCGCATCCGCTGGCGAGACGTGTGGGGCGGCTACATGGTCGGCTACGCGGTCAACAACGTGTTCCCGCTCGGCGGGGGCAACGTGGTCCAGCTGTTTCTCACGCGGATCTCGATCCCAGCCTCGAGCTACCCCACGCTGGCCAGCGCGCTGTGGACAGGCACGCTGTTCGACTGGTTCATGGGCCTGCTGGTCATGTGCTTCGCCTTCACGCAGGGCGTGTTCCCCAAGCCGCCGGACTTCTCCCGGTTGCCGGCCTTCGACATCAGCTTCTTCGCCTCACACATGCGCTTCACGCTCTTCTTCGTCACGGTCCTGGGGGTCGTGTTCGTCACCGGCTTCGCTCTGCTGTCGGCCAAGGTGCGCGCCTTCTGGCAGCGCATTCGCCAGGGCCTGACGATCCTCTCGGATCGCCGCCGCTATCAGCGGGAGATGTGCCGGTGGCAGTTCGCGAGTTGGATCGCGCGCTTTGCCGCCTACTGGGCGCTGCTCGACGCGTTTCACATTGGGGGTTCGGTTCGCAATGCGCTGCTCGTGCTGGCCGTGCAGGTGATCGCATCGGTGTTCCCCTTTACCCCCGGCGGCGCCGGGGTCCAGCAGGCGCTGCTGCTGCAGATCTTCGCCCACAACCCCTACGTGGCCGCGTTCTCCGTCGGGCAGCAGATCGCCACGGCGGCCCTCAGCGCCGGTCTGGGGTTCGGGGCGCTCGTGTTCATCTTCCGCTTCCGCAGCTTCAAGGAGGTGATGGCGCGGGCCCGGGCGGACCGGCGTGGCGGGGACGCGGCGCCACCGGAGCCGCCCGATGGCGGCGCGAGTCCCGACGGCCGTCGCGGGGCTCGTCAGCCGGCGCTGTGAGTGGCGCTGATCTGCAGCGGGCCGCCGCTACAGCCGCTGGCGGTGAGCCTGCCGGTGGCCTTCGAGTTGGCGAAGCGCAGCCGAAGGCTCACGCCCGACTGCGTGACCGACGCCCCGCCCTGGGTGCCGATGAACAGGTCCAGCGTGCCCTGCAGGCCATTGCACTTGGCGATCGCGGCCGGCAGCCGGATCGCGGTTGCCAGCCGTCCGCCGGCCCGCACGTTGAAGGTCGAGTGCTCGTCGCCGCCGCCGTAGCGCAAGGACCAGTTCCCGTTGGCGACGGTGCGCCGGACCGCCGGACGCATGTGCCAGGTCATCGTCCCGTGGCAGGTGGGGAGGGCGAATCGGCTCCCGAGCGTCGCCGAGCCCTGGCCCGTGAGCGCCCCCTCCAGGCCGAACCGTTGCAGGCCAAGGTCGCCGTGGTCGCCGAGGACGGAGGGCAGCCGTCCGGTGATGATCGACTCCCGGTAGTGCGCGGGATCGGTCGGGCAGGCGTTCGGCCGCAGCATGACGAGGTCCTGGATCCCGTATTGGGGGACCCCCGCACGCTGCTGGTGGACCGCATCGAGGACGAGGTTGAAGCTGGCCGCAAAGCCGCCGGCGGTGCCCTCCCAATCGCCCTGGACGGGGATGAACGGCCGGCCCTGTCCGGGCACGACTGCGGGCGGGGTGGGCTTGGCCGGCGGGACCGCCGGGGCGGCCGCGGACGTCGCCCTCGCCATGGCCGCCGCGAGCGCCGCCACGGCCACGATGGCGGCCGCGGCTGACGACAGTCGGTGTACGTTGCGACGAGCGAGCATCGATCCCCCTTCACGCTGGTGTCCACGTTGCGCGAAAACCTGGACAATCCTATCCATACCTCACGACGCGGTGGGGCTGCGGGCGCGTTGAGGGCGGCCGGCCGGCGCCTGAGCCGCGCGCCGGTCGCCTCCCGGGAGGCGGACCTATAGTTGACACGGTCCCCGCCCACCCCATCGCCGATGCCGACCTTCTGCCGCCACAACCGCCTCGTTCAAAACTGCCCGATCTGCTCCAAGGAGCAGGACGTGGAGATGCGTCCCGTGGTGTCCCCTGCGGGACAGGGCGCGCGCGCCCCGCGGCCGGTGGGATCCTCCGGCGCGGGCACGTCGAGCCGGAGAGGCGCGCGCTCGGGGTCCGGGCGGACCTCGGGCGGACTCACCGTGCGCCGTCTGTCGCGCTCGGCCGAGGACGGGTTTCGGTCGGCGCTCGTGCCGGGCCTGCGCTCGGGCGACGACGCGCAGCGCCTGGCCGAGGAGCTGGCCTTCGCGGCGACCCGGCTGCTGGTGCTGCAGAGCGATCCACCCGGGCTCTACGCCGAGGTGGGGGACCCCTCGGGCCCGATCGAGGAGCGCACCTGGCTGGCCTTCCTCATCGCCTATGTGGGCCCGGTCGACGGCGCGGATCCGTTCGCCGCCATCGCGCAGGCACGGACGCCTTGGAGCGGCGGCGAGGCACCGCATCTCGACGACGTCGCCATGGGGCCCCGGACCGCCCACGAGCCCGAGCGGGGTCAACGGACGATCGACGCCTACCGCGCCTGGGCGCAGCGCGCCGGATCGCAGGAGGCCGCCTTCAGCGGCGATGCCGCCTGGACGCCTGACCGCCGCTTTGCCCGTGTCTTCGAGCGGTTGGCGCTGCCCGGCCTGCATCGCGGGGCGCGCTTTGATCTGCTCGTGACGCTCGGACATCTGGGCGTGTACGACCTGACCGCCGGCGTGCTGGGGTTTGGCGGCAACGACCCGGTGACCCTGGCCGCCAAGCGCGTCCTGGGCATCGGCGACACGTTGTTGCTCGAGCGCCGCGCCGCAGAACTGGCGGCGGCCTGCGAGTTGCCCCTGGCGGCGCTCGACCTGGGTCTGTTCAACTGGGAGCGCGGGTCGCGCACCGGGATGGGGATCAACCCCGAGAGCGAGCCGGACCCGGAGCTGCTCCGCGGCGCGCTCGCCGCGCTGGGACTCTGACGCACCGCTTACCTTCGGCCGTCTAGCCTTAGGACCTGGAGATGTTCGCCCTTCTGCTGCTTATCCTGTGGCCGGTCGTGGAGCTGTTCGTGGCCATCAAGGTCGCGGACGCGATCGGTGTCCTGCTGACCGTGATCCTGCTCCTCGTCAGCTGGCCGGTCGGGATGTGGCTGACCAAGGCCGAGGGACGTGCGGCCTGGCGGCGCCTCAGCGCCGCCGTCGCTGCCGGGCGTCCCCCGGGCCGCGAGGTGATCGATGGCGCGCTCGTACTGGCCGGCGGGATCCTGCTGATCGTCCCGGGCTTCATCACCGACGTGCTCGGGCTCGCGCTCCTGGCGCCGACGCGGGCGCTCGCCCGCGGGGCGATCGTGCGCAACTTCCAGAGTCGGCTGGTGGTGGCGGCCACGCGGTTCTCTGGGTCGCCGGGCTCGCACTACGACGTCGACTCGACCGCCACCGACCTCGACAGCCCGCAGCTGCACGGATGAGCCTCAGCGCCGCCAACCACCTGCGAACGCTGGCCTTCGGCGACATCGAGGGCGGGTTCTGGGGTGCGGCAGTGCACGCTGCCCACCCCGTGTTCGTCTTCGGGGACTCCACCGGCGCCACGTGGTCGGCCGCGCTGTCGTCCGAAGGCTGGAGCGCCGAGGGCGTGGGCTGGAGGCTGACCGGCGAGGGCGTGGAGCTGCACGTCGTCCCCGGTGGGGAGGCGGAGGAGATGGAATCGGAGGAGCCCGAGGACTCGGGCGCCGACCTCAGCGGCTGTGACGAGCTCTGCCGCGTCCGCGGCACCATCGCAGTGCAGGGCACCGACCGCACGATCGACTGCGTCGGCACGCGGTGCGTCATCGGCGGCGTCGACGCGGGCTCGCTCGGATCGGCGCGCATGGTGTCGGGCTGGTTTGACTCCGACGAGGCGTTCATCTTGCTGGCGCTGCGCGCCGCTGAAGCGATCGGCAACGAGTCCGATCTCGTCGCCGCGACCCTGTTCGATCCGGAGGGCTGGGTGCCGGTGGACGATCCGCGCCTGTCGACGACCTACGCCGAGTCGGGCCTGCCGTCTCGCACCAACCTCGAGCTGTGGGTGGGCGAGGGCGAGAACGAGTTTCCCCGCCGTGTCGCGGGGGAGGCGGCAGGCGACGGTGCGGTTCTCGCCACCGAGGAGACGGAGCTGCGGGTCATCCCCTTGCGCTGTCACAGCCGCGGGCGCGAGGGCACTGGCGTGTACGTGCTCGCCACGTTCTAGTGGCCGGTCACGGATGACCGTGGCCGCGGTGATCAGCGACTTTGGAGGCGTGCTCACCTCGCCGCTGCTGGGTGCGTTTCAGGCCTTCCAGGAGACCTCCGCGGTGCCCCTGGCCGAGCTCGGGACGGCGATGGCCGCGATCGCCGCGCGCAGCGGCGTCAACCCGCTCTTCGAGCTGGAGACCGGCCGGCTGACGGAGAGCGACTTCCTGGCGCAGTTGGGCGAGCAGCTCTCCGGGCAGCTGGGGCGGACGGTGGATATGAGCACCTTCGGCGAGCGCTACTTCGCCCAGCTGGAGCCCAATGACCCGATGATCGGCTACATGCGCGAGCTGCGCGAGCGCGGGTACAAGCTGGCCATCTGCACCAACAACGTCCGCGAGTGGACGCATCGGTGGCGCGCGATGCTGCCGGTCGATGAGATCTTCGACGTCGTCGTGGACTCGGCCTTCGTGGGGGCACGTAAGCCCGAACCGCGGATCTACGAGCTGACGCTTGAGGCCCTCGGAGTGGACGCCGGCTCGGCGTTGCTCATCGACGACGTCGAGGCCAACTGCGAGGGCGCCCGTGCCGTGGGGCTGGACGCGGTGTGGTTTCAGAGTACGGAGCAGGCGATCGGCGACACCGAGGCGGCTCTTCAGCGGTGAGCCGGCGGTTTGCCTGGGTGGCCGGCGGGGCCGCGGCACTGCTCTGCGGTGCTGCTGCCGTGATCGCGATCGTCCTCAGCGACTCGTCGCGGTCGGCTCCGGACCCCAAGCCGGCCCGATTGGCGAGCACCGTGACGCCCACCCTCCCCGCCGATCCGCCGCATCCCCGGGACCCGAAGGTCTTCGTGGCGGTGCGGAGCCGAACGACAGGGGCGCCGATACCGTCGGGGTTCCTCGGCTTCTCCTTCGAGTTTCAGGGCGTACGGTCCTACACAGGCTCTGACCCGGCGCAGCTCAACCCGGTGCTCGTCCAACTCATCCGCAACCTCACCCCGGGCCAGGCCCCGGTGCTGCGGATCGGCGGCAACAGCACCGACGTCTCCTACGTGACCGGTCCGGGCATCAAGCGCCTCCCGTATGTGGGTTACCACCTGACCCCCAGTTGGATGGCCACCACGGGTGCGCTGGCGAAGGCCACCGGCGCGCGGATGATCATGGGCCTCAACCTGGCGGCCAACGATCCCGCGCTGGACGCCGCTGAGGTGCGTGACTACGCGCAGGCGCTGCCGGAGGGCTCCATCGCGGCGGTCGAGATCGGCAACGAGCCCAACATCTACAACAAGGTCACCGTCTACCACACGGCGGCCGGCGACCCCGTACCCGCGCGGCCCCGGAGCTTTGGCTACGCGCAGTTCCGCAACCAGTTTCAGGCGATCGCGCGCCGCACGCTGCCGCTGAAGCTGGCGGGGCCCGCGCTCGCGGTCGGGCCGACGGCGGGCCCGGGCTCCTGGGTCGACAGCGTGTCGGATCTTCTGCGGCGCCAGCCCCGCTTGACGACGATGACCGTCCACCGCTATCCGCTGCGCAACTGCTTCGTGCCCCCAAGCTCGCCCCAGTACCCGACGATCGCCCATCTGCTCTCCAGCTACTCCACGGTGACGCTGGCCGCCGGCCTCAAGCGCTGGGTCGCGTTGGCGCACGCCCAGGGCCGCGGGCTGCGTGTCGATGAGCTCAACTCGGTCGCCTGCCGCGGCAAGGCCGGGGTGTCGGACAGCTTCGCCAGCGCGCTGTGGGTGACCGACGCGCTGTTCAGTCTGGCCCGCGTGGGGGTGGACGGGGTCAACCTGCACACGCTGCCCGACGCCGCCTACGAGCTGTTTGCCTTCAGCCATCACGGCGGTCACTGGCAGGCCCAGGTGCGCCCGGTCTACTACGGGCTACAGCTGTTCGCGCAGGCGGCGCCTCCGGGCGCGCGGCTGCTCGCGGTGTCGCGGCGCGGTGCCGACGCGGGCCTGAGCGTGTGGGCGACGCGGGCGCCTGACCACCGCGTGCGCGTCGTGGTGATCAACAAGAGCCGATCGCGGCGCAAGACGGTGACGGTGACCCTGCCCGCCGGCGCGGGCAGGACCGCGACCGTGGAGCGCATGCTGGCCCCGAGCGCTGCCGCCAAGAAGGGCGTGTCGCTCGGTGCGCGCAGCTACGGTGCGACGACGCCGACCGGCGAGCTGCGCCCGGCCGAACTGGCGCCCGCCACCGTGGCGCGACATCGCGTCACGCTTTCGGTGCCCAGCGCGAGCGCGGCGCTGCTCACCGTCGGCTAGCGCTTCAGGACACCGTCAGTTCTCGGCGCCCAGCCGGTCCCAGCAGTACAGCTCCAGGCACTCGGCGGCCAGCGACCGGCACCGCTCGTCCGACAGCCACGGCAACACGGTGTCAAACGCCTGCTCCTCGCCGACGCCGGCTTCGAACGCCTCCTCGCCGCGGAACCCGGCGGCGATCTTCAGCGCCTCGCGCCGGTTCTCGCCAAGCGTGGGGTACACGTTGACCAGGAACTCCTTGCTCGGCAGGGGATGCCCCACCTCCAACGACACGTGCCATGCGGCCAGCAGCGACAGGTCGTGCTCGTCGAGGTCCGCCACCGCCTTGGCGTAGTGTGAGTCCAGCTCGCTCTCCGGGATCTCATCGACCCACGCCCGGACCACCTCGCCCAGGATCTGACGGCGCGCCTCGCGGCCGACGGAGTCGGCAATCACGCGGATCGCGTTCTGAGGTTCTATGAAGCAGAGGGTCATTGCAGCTCTCACCTAGGGAATGCGAATGCGGCGAAAGGTAGGGATGACCCCGGACGGAGCCGCGCGGGCGCGAATAGCGGGCAGACCGGACGTGATCGGCCCGCGCTCGATGCGGCGGTTCGGCCGGCCGGGCTGCGACGCGGGTGCTGCGAGGGCCGTTAGGCCAACGCGGCGGCCGGGCCCTCGAGCTCCAGATTGACGCCCGGGAGCTTGTGAATGCCGACCAATTCGATGAGTGTCCGGATCTGCGGCTGGGGCCCGCACAGCCGGACTCCGCACCCGTGGGCCCGCAGCCGCCGCGCCAGCATGACCAGGTCGAGCATCAGCGACGCATCGGCGAACACGAGCTCGGACAGGTCCACCCGCACGTCCTTCTGCGCACGGATGGCCCTGATCAGTGCCCGGCGGCGGGGGCCCTGCGTCGTGCGGTCCTCGTCGCCGGCGCAGCGCAGTACGGGCGGTGTGTCATCAAAGACGACGATCCCGGAAACCTACTCAAATCCACCGGTCCTTGTCCAGCCGATCGATCAAATGTCATGTGAGCGGGCACATCTGGATGACAAGAGGGGTTTTCGGGGATCCCTGTCCGGCCATTCGGGGACCGTTGTCCGGTCGTTCTACACTGTTGGGCATGGCAACAGTTGATGAAGTGACGGACGCCCTGCGCGAGGTGATCGACCCGGAGCTGGGCCTTGATTTTGTCGAGCTCGGCCTCATCTACGAGGTCGCGGTCGACGGCGGCCAGGTGCACGTCACCTACACGCTCACCAGCCCCGGCTGCCCGATCGGACCTCAGGTCTCCGAGCAGATCGAGGAGTTCGTCATCGATCTCGACGGGGTGGAGGACGTCCAGTCGACAATGACTTTCACGCCGCCGTGGACGCCCGAGCTCATGAGCGAAGACGCCAAGTTCGCGCTCGGCTTCTAAGGCCGGCGCCGAAACTCAACTGATCCCCGCCGTCGCGCCGGCGCGGCTCACGCCTGGGGGCGTAGCTCCCGGTTGAGGTCGATTGCGCGGATGTCGTGCTCGCCGGGGAGTTTGGCCAGTACCGACAGCGCCACGCCGCGCACGTCGTGCTCCTGGCGCCCGAGATCGTCCACCAGCGACTTCAGCGCCGTGTGCACGATCTTGAGCTGAGCCGCGGTGAGCTCCAGGTGGAAGGCAACCTCCCCCGGCTTGATCAGAATGTCGTCTTCCACAGGGGCTCCTTTGGGTGTTCGTCCTTAGTCCTGGGTTCGCTTGCGCGCGGGGCGGGAGCCTCGCTCGCGCTTGGCGCGCATGTCCGCCGCCGGCCCGCGCTTGGTCCGGCGGATGTGGTCGGGAGGGATGATCGGCGCGGGGCCGCCGTCCTCGACCGCGGGCGTGTCGGCCGGCGCCGTGCCGGTCCCGCTGCCGTTGGGGGAGACCTGGTCCCGCCCACCCCGCCCACGCCGGTCGCGGGCGGCGGCGAGCAGTTCGGCCAGCGAAGCCTCGATGCCGTCGGCGACGATCTCGATGTCCGGCATGGCGTCGTAGTCGCCCAACAGCCCGTAGTCCAAGCTCCCGTCGTAGGACATGATCGCGATCGCCAAGGCGTGGTCCTCGGGCAGGAACGCGACCGGGAACAGGTCCTGAAGCTGACGGCCCAGGAGGTAGAGGGGCAGCTGCGGACCCGGGATGTTGGTCACCAGCAGGTTGAATAGCCGGGTGGAGAAGTTCAGGCGACTGGCCTGCGCGAGGATCGTCGGTGGCGCCAGGTTGTTGACCGCCGCCAGCGTGGCCGCGCCCACGGCCTGCTTTGACTCCTTGAGGCCGTCCATCTCGGCCCGGATGAAGCGCAGTCTCGACACCGGGTCGTCGATGTAGACCGGGAGTGGGCCGCGCATCACCGTGAGCTGGTTGCCCAGGCTCCCCCGCTGATCCTTGGTCCGCACGGAGACCGGCACCAGCGCGCGCATCTCCAATCCTTCGGTGCGCACACCGCGCGAACGCAGCCAGCGGCCCAGTGCGCCGGAGACGACGGTGAGCACGACATCGTTGACCGTGCCGCCGAGCGCGTCCTTGATCTCCTTGTAGTCGGCCAACTGCTGGCGCACCACCGCAAAGCGGCGGTGAGGGCCGATCGGCACGTTGAGCGGCGTCTCGGGCGCCGGGTTCAGCCCGGCCCACACCAGCTCGCCCAGTCCCTCCAGCACGTCGCGCGCCAGCTGTAGCGACGTCGCCGGCCGGGTGGCGGCGACGACTGCGCGCGTCACCAGCGAGGCCGTGGTGGTGACCGCGCCGCGGGCGCCGGCCACGACCAGTTCGGCCGAGGAGGGCTCGGCCTCGGGTCGCCACGGCTCGAGGTCGGCTCCGTTCTGACCCTCGGGCTCGCGCTCGACGTCGAAGAGCACCGAGGCGAGGTCGACCCCGGAGATGCCGTCCACCAGGGCGTGGTGGGTCTTGGAGATGAGTGCGAAGCGGTCGCCCTCGAGGCCCTCGACCAGCCAGTGCTCCCACAGCGGCTTGGATCGGTCCAGTTGCTGGGAGGCGATCCGCGAGGTCAGCAGGAAGAGCTGATCCTCGGTGCCCGGCGGAGGCAGCGCCGTGTGGCGCACGTGGTATTCGAGGTTGAAGTCCGGATCGTCGATCCACAGCGGCCGCCCCGTCTCCAGCGGCGGCGTGGCCAGCTTCTGCCGGTAGCGCGGCACGAGGTGCAGGCGCCCACGGACATGGTCCAGGAAGTCCTCAAACGCCGGCGCCGGCCCCTCGAAGATGAGCACGCCGCCGATGTGCATGTGGGACGCATGCCCCTCCTGGTGTAGGAACGATGCGTCGATCGAGGTGAGGCGGTCGAGGTGCTGCTGAGGCAAAATCCCGCTCCCGGAAAGAGTGGCTCCGAACGCCAAGCCTACTCGAAGGTAGCCGTGTGCAGTAGCGTGTGAGACCACGCGCGGATGCCCTGGGATTTCTCGACAGAGCCGGAGTTTGAGGCCAAGCTTGAGTGGATGCGCGGCTTCGTGCGCGAGCACGTCTGGCCGCTGGAGACGCTCATGGATGAGCTCGGCTGGGAGGGGCTGCGGCGCGCCGCCCAGCCCCTGCAGGACCAGGTCAAGGAGCAGGGCCTATGGGCCGAGCACCTTGACCCCGAACTGGGCGGGCAGGGGTTCGGGCAGGTGAAGCTGGGCCTGATGCACGAGGTCCTGGGCTCCAGCCCGATCGCGCCCCTCATGTTCGGCAACGCCGCGCCGGACTCGGGCAACTCCGAGATCCTGGCCATGGCCGGCACTCCGGAGCAGAAGGACCGCTACCTGCACCCCTTGCTGGCCGGCGACCTGAAGTCCGGTTTCTCCATGACCGAGCCCGACAGCGCAGGATCGGACCCCACGTTGCTCAAGACGCGGGCCGTGCGCGACGGTGATGACTGGGTCGTCAGCGGCCACAAGTGGTTCACCTCCAACGGATCGATCGCGGACTTCGTGATCGTGATGGCCGTCACCGACCCCGAGGCGCGCCCGCACGCTCGCGCCTCCATGTTCGTCGTCGACACCGACGCCCCCGGGGTCAACATCATCCGTGACGTTGCCACCATGGAGCATCCCTACGAGAGCTTCGGGCGCTACGGCAACCACGCCGAGATCCGCTACGAGGACGTGCGGGTTCCGGGTTCGGCGCTGCTCGGTGCCGAGGGCGCCGGCTTCCTGATCGCCCAGCAGCGCCTGTATCCCGGCCGCATACACCACTGCATGCGCTGGCTGGGCGTCGCCCGCCGCGCCTTCGACATGCTCTGCGAGCGTTCGCTGTATCGCTACGCCCACGGCTCGACGCTCTCAAAGCACGGCACCATCCAGAACTGGATTGCCGACTCCGAGGCTGAGATGACCGCGGCCCGGCTGATGACGCTGCACGCCGCCTGGAAGATGGACACCCAGGGAGTAATGGCGGCCCGCAAGGACATCGCGCTGATCAAGTTCTACGGCGCCAACGTCCTGCACAACGTCGTGGACCGCGCGCTTCAGGCTCACGGCGGCCTGGGCTACTCCACCGACCTGCCGCTGGAGGCGATGTACCGCTTCGCGCGGGCGGCCCGCATCTACGACGGCCCCGACGAGGTCCACCGCGCCTCGGTCGCGCGCCAGGTGCTGCGCGGCTACGAGGCCCCCGCCGACGAGGTCCCGTCGGAGTTCATCCCCGCGCGCCGAGAGGCGGCGCGCCGCCAGTTCGCCGATCTGCTCGACGCGGTCACCGCCAACGACTGACCGCGCGTCGGCGCTCCTCGGCGACCGTTCAATCCACCTTCTAGACTCCGGTCCGTGGGACACGTCCCAGACACGCTGCTGCTTGCGGCGCCACGCGGGTACTGCGCCGGCGTCGATCGTGCTGTCCAGACCGTCGAGCGCGCGCTCGAGCTCTACGGCGCGCCCGTGTACGTCCGCAAGGAGATCGTCCACAACAAGCACGTGGTCGAGCAGCTGCGCGACCGCGGCGCGGTGTTCGTCGACGCGGAGACCGAGGTGCCCGAGAGTGCGACGGTCGTGTTCTCCGCCCACGGCGTGGCGCCCAGCGTCCACGCCAACGCGCAGGCGCGCCGCCTGCACACGATCGACGCCACCTGCCCTCTGGTCACCAAGGTGCACCGCGAGGCCCTGAAGTTCGCCGCCGACGGCTACACGATCGTCCTCATCGGGCACGCCGGCCACGAGGAGGTCGAGGGCACGATGGGGGAGGCGCCCGATCACATCGTCCTCATCGAGGACGAGGCCGGCGTCGACGCGCTCGAGGTACGCGACCCCGAGAAGGTCGCCTACATCTCGCAGACGACTCTGTCGGTGGACGAGACGAGCGCCATCATCGCGCGCCTGCGTGAGCGCTTCCCGGCCATCGTCGGGCCCCGCACCGACGACATCTGTTACGCCACCACCAACCGGCAGGCGGCGGTCAAGCGGCTGGCCCAGCAGGCCGACCTGGTGCTGGTGATCGGCTCGGGCAACTCGTCGAACTCCAACCGGCTGGTCGAGGTGGCCCGCGAACTCGGCGCCGACAGCTACCTCATCGACAACGAGAGCCAGGTCCGGGAGGAGTGGCTGGACGGCAAGCGCGTCGTCGGGATCACCTCCGGCGCCTCGGCCCCCGAGGAGCTCGTGCAGCGCCTGGTCCAGTTCTTCCGCGACCGGGGCACGGACGACGTGCGCGAGCTCGAGGCGGTCCGCGAGGACGTGCGCTTCATGCTGCCCAAGACGATCCGCCAAGCGCCGGCCGCCGCGGCGTAAGAGCCTCCGTGGTCATTCACGGGAGAGGCCACTAGGCCGGAGGCGGGCCGCTGCGCACGCTGGTCGTCTCCGATCTGCATTTCGGCACGCACGCGGGCACGGACGTTCTGCGCGACCCCCGCCGTCGCGCGCCGTTTCTGTCGGCACTTGAGAACTGCGAACGCCTCGTCCTGCTGGGCGACATCCTCGAGCTCCGACACGGCCCCATGCACGAGGCGCTGAACGCCGCCCGCGAGCCCCTGACCGAGATCGGCGCGGCGCTCGGGCCAGACCGCGAGGTGGTTCTGCTCGCCGGCAACCACGACCACTACCTGGTGCATCCGTGGAGCCAGCGTCGCGCCGCCGGAGGTCCCCCGCGCGCTCTGGAGCCCGAGACGGCGGTGGACTGGGTGGCCGGGGACCCGCTGGCTGACCTAGCGGCGATGCTCGCCCCCGCGCGGGTGCGTGCCGCCTATCCGGGGGTATGGCTACGCCCCGACGTGTGGGCCACTCACGGCCACTATCTCGACGTGCACATGACCGTGCCCAGCATCGAACGCCTGGGCGCCGGGGTGATGCGGCGCATCGTGAGCGCGCGGGGGCGGGCATCTGGATCGCGGCCTCCCGTCGCCGCCGAGGACTACGAGGCGATCCTCACGCCCATCTACGCCTGGCTGCATGCTGTGGCCCAGGGCGCGGCCCCGGGGCGCGGACGCGGACTGCAGGGCGGGTCGGTACGGGGCTGGCGGGCGCTGACCGGGCCGCGGGGACGCCGGAGCGTGCGCGGGCTGGCCATCGCGGCGGCCTACCGCGTGGCGATCGCCGCGCTCAACCGGGCCGGCCTTGGGCCCCTGCAGGCGGAGGTGTCAGGCCCTGCGCTGCGACGCTCTGGGCTGCGGGGCATGGATGAGGTCTGCGCCCGGCTGGGCGTGACCGCCCCCTACGTCATCTTCGGCCACACTCACCGCGCTGGCCCGCTGGCGGGCGACGACCAGCCCGAGTGGCTCGGCGCGCACGGCAGCCGGCTCGTCAACAGCGGCTGCTGGGTCCACGAGCCGGCGTTCATGGGCCCCGACGCGTCGCAGAGCCCCTATCGGACGGGCTTCGCCGTCGTCGTCGACAGCGACGGCCCGCCGCGGCTGCTCAACCTTCTCGATCCGGGTCGGCCAGACCTGGGGTGAAGCACACGGCGTGGCACGTCACGTCCACTGAGAGCGCGAGGTCCAGCACCCCGGCGGTGCTCACCTGGTGGGCGATGAGCTCGTAGGCCCCGGCGTGGCTGACGGGGATCTCGCGTCCGTTGGCGGTGGCCGTCCCGGCGCCTTCCAGGACCGCCCACACCCCGCCGGCCTCATACGGCCCGCTCCAGAGCCCCTCGACGTCCTCGGTCTGGGGCACGAGCCTTGCCCCGGGGACGTCCTCGGGACGGAGGGGCCGAAGGGGCGGGCGCTCCACACCCAGCAGTTCCTGGATCGCCGCCTCGGTCTCGTCATAGCCGCCCTCGCCGTAGTGGAAGTCGAACAGGCGCCCCTCCTGGTTGAACAGGTAGCGCGCCGGCCAGCCGAGGTTGCCGTACTCCTCCCAGATCTGAAGTTCGATGTCGACGACCACGGGATGCACGACCGCGAGGCGGGCCACCGCCGCCTTCACCGCCTCGGGGTCGGCGGAGGGCGCGAACCCCGAGGAGTGGATCCCGATCACGCGCAGCCCCACGGACTCATAACGCTCATGCCAGCCCTGGACGTAGGGGAGCGTGCGCATGGAATGGGGGCGGCAGAAGTCCCAGAACTCCACCAGCACCGGGCGCCCGCGCTGCTGGTCCATCCGCAGCGGCGCAACGTTGATCCACGGCAGGCGTGCGGGAAACGCGGGGGCCTCGATGTGGTCGACGGGCGGTCTCATGGTGCGCGGGCGATGGTAGAGGCGCCGCGTGCGCGTTTTTGGTCACATAGCGGCCAAGATCGCGCACATCACCAATCGGTTATATTTCTACTATGGCATCTACGGCCACATGGAGCGCTCTCGGCGACCACCACCGCCGAGATGTCCTGGCGCTGCTCAAGGAGCGGCCCCGGACCGTGGGAGAGCTCACCGCGGAGCTCGGGCTCACCCAGCCCGGGACCTCCAAGCACCTGCGGGTGCTGCGCCAGGCGGGCCTCGTGCGGGTCCGCGCCGACGCGCAGCGCCGCTACTACGAGCTCGACCCCGGGCCGCTCGAGGAGCTGGATGCGTGGCTGGCGCCCTACCGGCGCTTCTGGGACCGCCACCTCGATGCTCTGGGCCGCCATCTGGATGACACCGACCCCCACAAGGAGGACTGATCTCCGATGCCCACCGCCACCGGTACTTACGAGCAGATCGACGGCAGCCCTGTCGTGCGCTTCGAGCGGACGTTCCCGCATGCTCCCGCGGAGGTATGGAACGCCATCACCGACCCGGCCCGCCTGGCTGCCTGGTTTCCCACCACCGTCGAGTTCGAGGAGCTGCGCGCCGGCGCACCGATCACCTTCCAGTTCACCGACCACCCCATCGACCCCATGAGCGGGACCTTCCGCGAGGTGAGCCCGCCCCGCCGGCTGAGCTTTACGTGGGGCGAGGACGTGCTCACCTTCGAGCTCGAGGGCCGCGACGGAGGTGCCGCCTGCCGCCTGTCGTTCAGCGTGGCGCTCGACAGCGCCGAGAAGGCCGCCCGGGACTCCGCGGGGTGGGATGACTGCCTGGATATGCTCGCCATGGTGATCTCCGGGGACACCCCGGAGCGGCCGTGGATGCCGGAGAGCTGGCGCGCTCGTTACGATGAGTACAAGCGCCGGGGATTCCCTGCTACTGCTGCGATTCCGGAGTAAGCGCAGACGCCCCAACGGGCAACTTCCGCGGCGCTATACTCCGTGAAGTATTGGAATCCATGTCGCCTTTGAGGAGTTTCACACGATGAGTCCGTCCGGAGCTGAAGTCCTCCGCCAGATCAAGAGCAGGATCGACGAGGTCGATCCGGCCGTCGTGCGTGAGCAGTCCTCCAACGGCGCGCTGATCGTCGACGTGCGCGAGCCCGAGGAGTGGGGCACCGGGCACATCCCCGGCGCCAAGCACGTGCCCAAGTCGTATCTGGAGTCCCGGATCGAGGGCGCAGCGCCGGACCGCTCGCAGCACGTCGTCCTCTACTGCCAGTCGGGCAACCGTTCTGCCTGGGCGGCGCGCACCATGCTCGACGACCTCGGTTACGAGCACGTCGAGTCGATGACCGGCGGCTTCACCCTGTGGAAGGACCGCGGCTACGACGTCGAGACGCCGCGCACGCTGACCGCCGAGCAGCGCGACCGCTACAGCCGCCACCTCCTGCTCCCCGAGGTCGGAGCGGAGGGCCAGCAGAAGCTGCTGGACGCCAAGGTGCTGCTGCTGGGCGCGGGCGGCCTGGGCTCTCCGACGGGGCTCTATCTGGCCGCCGCCGGAGTCGGCACGCTCGGCATCGTCGACGACGACACCGTCGACCTCTCCAACCTCCAGCGCCAGGTCATCCACAACTCCAACCGCGTCGGCGTCCCCAAGGTCGACTCCGCGGAAGAGACGATCAACGCGCTGAACCCCGACGTCAAGGTCAACAAATACCCGGTGCGGCTGGGCCCCGAGAACATCATGGACATCCTGCCCGGCTACGACATCGTCGTCGACGGCTTGGACAACTTCCCCACGCGTTACCTGCTCAACGACGCCTCCGTGCGGCTGCAGATCCCGGTGGTTTCGGCGGCGATCCTCGGCTTCGAGGGCCAGTTGTCAGTGTTCAAGCCCTACGACGGCCCGTGCTACCGCTGTCTGTTCCCGACGCCGCCGCCGGCCGAGCTGGCGCCGTCGTGCGGAGCCAACGGCGTGCTGGGGGTCCTGCCCGGCACCATGGGCCTGCTCCAGGCGACCGAGGTCATCAAGCTGATCCTCGGCGAGGGCGAGCCGACGATCGGCCGCCTGCTGCTCTACGACGCGCTCGCCGCCACCATCAACGAGGTCAAGATCCGGCGCGACCCGGAGTGCCCGATCTGCTCGCGCCACCCCGAGGCCATCTCGGACGAGGAGATGGGCGTGTTCCCCGACTACGACGCGTTCTGCGCCGGCGCGCACTAGATAGGCTCACGCACATGGCCACCATTCGCATCCCACCCGTGCTTCGCCCTGCCGTCGGCGGGGAAAAGGAGCTGAGCGCGGAGGGCTCCTCGGTCGGGGAGATCCTGCGCTCCGTCGCCGACGATCATCCCGAGACCCAAACCCAGTTGTTCGCCGCCGACGGCGGTCTGAACCGCTACGTGAACGTCTATCTCAACGACGAGGACGTGCGCGTTCTCGACGGGCTCGACACGGCAGTCGGCCAGAGCGACACGTTGGTCATCCTGCCGGCCATGGCCGGCGGCTGAGCCGGGAAGGGTTTTCCTCAGACCGGGGTCCTTGAGGGGTGCGGACCCCCAACCAAGGAGGACCCTGAATGAGAATCCGATGGAGCAGGACGGCCTTGATGGCCGTGGCCGGACTCCTGGCCGTCGTCGCGATCGCCGTCGCCAAGTCGGCAACGGTCGGCATCGGGAGAGCCAGCGTCCATGGTCACAAGGAGTCGGTCGCGGTCAACGCCAAGGGCGTGACCATCTACGAGTTGGGCCCGGAGACCAGCCGCCACCTGGTGTGCAAGTCCCAGACGTGCTTCGCGGCCTGGCCGCCCGTCAAGGCCAAGGGCGCCGTGACGAAGATGGCCGGCGTCACGGGCAAGCTCGGAACGATCAAGCGTGACGGCTTCACACAGGTGACGCTCGACGGTAAGCCCGTCTACACGTTTGTGGAGGACGGCGGCCGGCGCGGCGAGGCCGAAGGCGACGGCATCCGGAACTTCGGCGGCGTCTGGCACGTGTTCAAGGAGTCCTGAGTCATCTGGCGCGGGCTCGGTGCTCTGACACCGGGCCCGCGCCGGGACGGCCTCGCTACACTTCGTGAAGCAATGGCCGCCGAGAGCTTGCAGAACAAGCCCTGCGGGGGACGCTACGGCGACATCGTCCAGTCGATCGGGCACACACCCCTGATCGAGCTCAAGCGCCTCAGTCCCAAGCCGGGGGTGAGGATCTGGGCGAAGCTCGAGAGCCGTAACCCCACGGGCTCGGTCAAGGACCGTGTCGCCCGCGCGCTGATCGAGGACGCAGAGGACAAGGGTCTCATCCGCCCGGGTCAGACCATCCTGGAGCCCACATCTGGCAACACCGGCATCTCGCTGGCGATGATCTGCGGGCGCAAGGGCTACAACCTCAAGGTCGTGATGCCGGAGAACGTCACGCCCGAGCGCACCCAGCTACTGCAGATGTACGGGGCCGAGATCGTCTACTCCGAGGGCTCCAAGGGTTCCAACGGCGCGGTCGAGAAGGCGCTGGACATGGCCGAGAAGGACGCCTCGTACTACATGCCCTACCAGTACGGCAACAGCGCCAACCCCGACGCGCATTACAACGGCACGGCGCTGGAGATCCTCGAGGAGCTCGACGAGGTCACCGCCTTCGTCGCCGGTCTGGGCACCGGCGGGACGCTGATGGGCAATGGCCGGCGCCTCAAGGAGGAGCTGGGCGACAGCGTGAAGATCGTCGCCGCCGAGCCGATGCAGGGCGAGCCCGTCCAAGGACTCCGCTCGCTCGACGACGGCTTCATCCCGCCGATCATCGATCTCTCTCTCCTGGATCGAAAGATCTTCGTCACCAACCACGACGCGATCGTGTGGACGCGCAGGCTGCTGGACGAGGAGCGGCTCTTCGCCGGAGTCTCGTCGGGCGCCATCGCCCGCGTCGCCGTCCGGATCGCCAACGAGCTGGACGAGGGCAACGTCGTGTTCATCGTGTGTGACGACGGCTGGAAGTACCTGTCGTCGGGGATCTACACACGACCGGTCGAAGAGATCGAGAACCTGGACTCCACCGTCTGGTGGTGAGCGACGACCGCGCGTCGTCACGGCGCGCGCTGTTGACGGGCACCGGCACGGCGCTCGCCGGAGGTGCGCTTGTCCTGGCCGGGTGTGGCTCGGCGGCCACAGGCAACAGCGCGGTGAAGAAGTCGTCCGTGCAGCTGGACCACCAGGACATCGAGATCCTGGAACGCGCGCTGGAGCTCGAACGGCGCACGGTGGCCGCCTACATCGCCTGTATCCCCTTGCTGACCCGCCCGCAGCGCAAGGCCTTCCGGCAGTTCCTCAACGAGGAGTTCCAGCACACCGGAGAGCTCGCCTCGCTGATCACGGCCGCCGGGAGTACGCCTCCGCCGCGTGCCGACAGCTACCCCATCGGGCACCCCACCGACGGGCCGGCCGCCCTGGCGGTGATCCACTCATTGGAGGCGCTGCAGATCTCCAGCTACCTGGATTGGATCCCGCGGCTGTCGACCGGGCCGGTGCGCGCTGCCGTCGCCTCGGTCCTCACCGTCGACGCGCAGCACCTGACGATGTGTCGCGTCCTGCAAGGCCAAGACCCCGTCCCCGGGCCGTTTGTCACGGGATCGGCATGAGCCACCGCGAGCCCACCCGGCGCGAGCTCCTGGGTGCCGGCGCCGCGGGCGCGGCCGGCCTGCTGGCGCTACCCGCGACCGCGACCGCGGCAACGACGACGAGCGAGTCGACCTCGACCTCCGGCCAACCCCCGCTCACGGAGACAGAACGCCTGCAGCGGCTCATCGGCCTGGAGTTGCTGTTGCTCTACTGCTACCACCACGTACTGGACTCCTCGATCCTCAAGCCCGGCACGCGCCGCACGCTGGCACCGTTCGTCGGCCACGAGCAGGCGCATATCGACGCGCTCCAGACGCAGTTGAGGGCGCATGGGGGAGCCGCCTCGTCCGGCCCCGACAGCGTGAAGACGGCCAACCGCTACCTCGCTCACCGCAACGTCGCCGGGCGACTGGGCCAGCTCAAGGGCTCGCGCGACGCGCTCAACCTACTACTCAGGCTCGAGCAGACGATGATCGGCGCCTACTTCGTCGCGCTGATCAATGTCAACGACTCGAAGTTGATCAGCCTGGTCTGCCAGATCATGGCCAACGAGGCGCAGCACGACGCGATGATCGGCCTCTCAATGCCCAAGGGCAAGCCGGGGAACGCCGTCCCGTATGGGATGGTCCAGGGGCTACAGTGAGCACCGCGATGCGGATCTCCAAGGCTCTGGTTGACGACATGGTCGGCCATGCTCGTGCCGACAACCCGCACGAGTGCTGCGGCTTGGTCTCCAGGCGCGACGGCGAGGCGGTGAAGGTGTACCGGACAACGAACACCGAGGCCAGCCAGTTCCGCTTTGTCATCGATCCCGCCGAGCAACTGCGGATCTACAACGAGATCGAGGATGCGGGGCTGGACCTCGGGGCGATCTACCACTCGCACACCCGGAGCGAGCCGTATCCGTCGCAGACCGACATCAACTTCGCCAAGGACTGGCCGGGCGTGCTCTGGGTCATCATCGGCCTGGCCAACGGGGAGCCGGAGGTCAGGACCTACGAGATCCGCGACGGCGAGGTCGCCGGCGCGGAGTTAGAGATCTTCTAGGTCATGACTGAGCGGGTGCGCGAGCCCGAGCTCGTCTGCCCGCAGTGTGCGTCGCGGTTTGACGCCGAGCAGCGCTTCTGCCCCGACTGCAAGCTGCCCCTTGTCCTGCAGAGCACCGGTGAGGAGCCCGATTATGAGTCAGACCGCCATCGGCGGCTGCGCAAGGTCAAGCCGCAGCTGTCGGAGGGCGAGCTGGTCAAGGTGGCGTGGGCGCGCAACCAGTCCGAGGGGGAGTTCATCCAGGGGCTGCTGCTCGAGGAGGGGGTGCCCAGCATGCTGCGCCGCAGCGCCGGGTTCGACGTTCCTGACTTCCTCGCCGCCGGGCCACGCGACGTGATGGTGCCAGCCTCCGGCGCCCAGACCGCCCGCGAGGTCCTGCTCCAGGCCGACGTCATCAGCCCGGTCGGACCGAGCCGCCCCGTCGATCCCCGGCGGCTGCTGGTGGGCCTGGTGGTGGCGCTCGCCGTCGGCGCGCTGCTGGTCTGGGTGCTCTCGCTCGCCATCCACTGAGCCCGTGGCCGGCTGTCAGTGGGTCGCCGACTATTGGGCGCCGGCCAGCCGCGCCAGGTGCGAGCGCCACGCCCCCTCGGTGTGGGTCAGCGCGCGCCCAGCGAACGCCTGCGTCAGTGCCGCCCGCGGCCCCTGTGGGTGCAGGCGGCAGGCGAAGCGGGCGGCTGCCTGCGCGCCCTCCTCGCGCGCGAGCAGGTCGATGACCGTCCCGCCCAGCAGGGCTGCGTCACGGGGACCGGGCGGGAAGCTGGGCGGGCCGCCTTCACGCAGGCGCCTGGCGATGGCCGGCCGGGCGTGAGCGGTCTGGCCGCCGAACCAGCGGGCCGCGCCCTCCAGCAGCCACGCCCAGCGCAGCTCGCGCCGGAGCCTCAGGGCGGGCATCACCGGCGCCAGGTCCTTGTTGGACGCGATGACCACCCGCCGCGCGTACAGGCAGGCGGCGCCGTACTCGAGCATCTCAGATAGCCCGCCCCCACCCACCCCGTTGGAGGCCCGCCCGCGCAGCAGTTCTGGCTCGAGCATGTGGATTACGTTGCGCCCGGCCCAGCCCACCACGTAGCGGCGGGCGGCCGGGGCGGTGGCCAGCCACACCAAAGGCATCAGCGGGTTTGAGGCGATGAGTCCCGCGGGCCCGCCGTGGAGGACGAGGGTGACGTCGCCGGGCGTCCGGGGGAAGTAGCCCTCCAGGTAGCGGCGCGTGCGCTCGAGCGACTGCAGGACCCGGCGCGCGTCGTCGGTCGCGGCCTGGTCATGGCGCGCCGTGAACGACGCCGAGACCGACTCCACCCAGGTCATGGCACGGATCCGCCGGGCCCGTGCACTGCGCGGGCCCGGCGACTCCGAAAGTGAAACGACGTCAGACGAGAACCGGCTGGCGGTCAGAGGCGATCGACGAGATCGCCTCGGACGCCCGGTCGAACTCCTCGTCGGACAGCACCGGGGTGCCCTCAAACGGGAGGTCGCGGGTCAGCTCCAGCCAGGAACGACAGCCGCCGTATTCCTCGCGCACCTTGACGGTCACCGGACGGGGGATCCGGTAGGTCCGCAGCAGGATTACGTGGAGCGGGTGCCGGCGCTTCCAGGCCAGCCGCTTCTCGGCGTAGTCGGGCGTCCACACGTAGAACGGGGACAGGGCGTCAACGGCACGGCGATCGGTGATCGTGAAGTGTGCCGCGACCTCAGCCCAGGCGCGGATACGGACCCGGTCGGGCTGGTTGAGCGGCTCTCCGCCGTGCAGTGCCTGCGGATGCGGCTCGCCGTCGGACCACACGCCCTCCTCGAGCGCACGTGACAGCTCGGGGCGGTGGGACTCGCGCACCAGATCGGTGCGCTGA
This sequence comes from Solirubrobacteraceae bacterium, assembly GCA_036490435.1. Taxonomy (GTDB): domain Bacteria; phylum Actinomycetota; class Thermoleophilia; order Solirubrobacterales; family Solirubrobacteraceae; genus Palsa-465. The sequence goes on along the minus strand of DASXDW010000002.1, from coordinate 40,538 downwards.
TGATCGAACGTCGGGTACAGAAAGAACCGTTCGTAGTCCAGCTTGAAATGTTTTTCTGGCTCACGGATGCCGCCCTTGCGGAGCGTCAGAAGCTGCTCGCCCTCGGCGAGCGCCCGCACAGTGACGGCCCATTCTTTGAAAGCAATCGGCATAGAGATAAAGGGGGAGACGGTTGGGTTGTCAGGGTCCTGCGCGCGCAGCCTTTACGTTGCAACGGCAGCGCAGGACGCAGGAGATAATAGGCGACATACCCGAAATCGCCAAACCTGCCTGCAAAATCGCGAAATCATTCCTTCCGCAGAGCGGGCTGAACCTACGCCTCTGTATTTCTCCCTCGGGCGCGACGGGAACGAAGTCCCTGGCCCCCAAGCTGCGGTGACTACAGCGTGGTTGCAACAAATGGTACGCCAACCGGGGACAGCTTCCTGCCCCGGTGCCCCGGCCGCGCAGCCCTCGCGTCTGAGACCGCCGCCGCCCTCGGGGTCAGTCGGGGCGGCCGAAACCGCCGCCGCCCGGGGTCTCGATCCGTAGGCGCTGCCCTGCGGTCAGCTCGCCGATCGACTTGGGTCCGAGCTCCTCGCCGTCGAGCAGGTTGCGTCCCGGCGCCCCCGGCTCGCCGCCGTCGGCCCCGGGTGGGGCGTGCCGGCGGCGCTCGGTGATGAGGGAGTAGTGCAGCGTCGCCAGCGCCTCGATCTCGCGCACCACCCCGTCGCCGCCGTGGAAATGCCCGGCGCCGCCCGAGCCGCGGCGCAGCGAGTACTCGACCATGCGCATCGGGAACTCGAGCTCCAAGGCCTCGATGGGGGTGTTGAGCGTGTTGCTCATGGCCACATGCACGCCGCTGGGGCCGTCCGCGTCCGGGCACGCGCCCTGTCCGCCGCCGATCGTCTCGTAGTAGGTGACGTCCTCGTCGCCGAGCGTGACGTTGTTCATCGTCCCCTGCCCCAGCGCCCGGCCGAAGGCCCCGAGCACGACATCGGCCACCCGCGAGGACGTCTCTACGTTGCCGCCTACGACCGCGGCGGGTGAGCGGGCGTTGAGCAGGCACCCCTCGGGAGCGATGACGGTGATCGGGCGGTAGGCGCCGGCATTGGCCGGGATGTCAGGATCGGAGAGGACGCGGACGGCGAAGTAGCACGCGGAGCGGGTCACCGCCTCCGGGCAGTTGAGGTTGCCCTCGTGCTGGTCGTCGGTGCCGGTGAAGTCGAGCGTCAGCTCATCCCCGGAGAGGGTCGCGCGCAGCACGATGCGCAGGTCACCCTCGCGCGCCTCGAGCACATCCTCCGCACGGCGCTCCCCGTCGTCGAGCTCGGCCAAGCACGCCCGGGTGCGCCGCTCGGCGTAATCGAGTACTTCGTCGTAGGCCTCGCGCAGTGCCCTCACGCCGACTCGTTCGGCGAGCTGGGCGAGGCGCGACGCGCCCACGCGGCCGGCGGCGAGCTGAGCGCGCAGATCGGCGCGACGCTGGTCGGGCCGGCGCATCTGCCCGGCCAACTCGGCGATGGCGTCCTCGTTCAGAACGCGCGGCTCGATGACGACGCCCTCGTCGGAGAGCGTGACGCTGTCGGCCGGCATCGACCCCGGCGTCGGTCCGCCAACGTCGGCGTGGTGGGCGCGGCTGGCGGCAAACGCGATGAGCTCGTCGCCGGCGAAGACCGGGGTGATGACCGTGATGTCGGGCAGGTGGGTGCCGCCCCGGTAGGGGTCGTTGAGGATCCACGAGCGCTCGGGAGCGTGGTCCTCGCCCAGCACGGAGGCCACCGCCGCGGGCATCGCTCCCAGGTGCACGGGGATGTGCTCGGCCTGCATGACCATCTCGCCGTCGGACGTGAAGAGAGCGGTCGAGGCGTCGCGTCGCTCCTTGATGTTGGCCGAGTGAGCCGAGCGGATGAGCACCGCGCCCATCTCCTCGCAGATCGCGTGCAGCGCTCCGGTGAGGACCTGCAGCTCGACGGGGTCCATCAGTCGTCGCCCTGCGTGTGGACGTGGACGGTGCCCGTGTCGTCGACCTCGCCCGCCCAGCCGGGCGGGACGAGCAAGGTGGACTCGGGGAGCTCGACAACCGCGGGCCCTTCGATGGCCGTTCCCGGGGGCGGCGCGCCGCGCAGCACCGCCAGCTCGATCTCCTCGCCGTCCAGGGTGGCCGTGCGCCGGCCACGCTCCAGCTCAGCCTCGCCGTCGCCGGCCTCGTCGAGCGAGACGTCGGCTCCGGGCATCGTGGCCGACACCCGCAGAGTCACCAGCTCCAGTTCCTGGTCGCCGTCGCGGTAGCCGTAGCGCTCCTCGTGGAGCGTCTCGAAGGACTCACGCAGCTCAGCGGGCTCGGGTTCGAGCGACCCCTCCACGGCCAGCTCGAAGGCCTGGCCGCGATAGCGCAGCTCATAGACGGCGCGCAGTTGGGCGTCGGGCTCATGCAGTTGCTCACGGGCGGCGGCGCCGAGCTCGGCGGCCACCTCGGCCACCGCCTCGGCGGTGAGCCCGTCGCCGGCCAGGAACACGCTGCGCTGGACGTCGCGCCGCCGTGGGGAGACGACGAGGCCGAGTGCCGCCAGCACCCCCGAAGCCCGCGGGCACACGATCTGGGTGATCCCGAGCTCGCCGGCGATCGCGGCGGCGTGCAGTGGCCCGGCCCCGCCAAAGGCCAGCAGCGCGTAGCGACGCGGGTCGATGCCGCGCTGGACCGTCACCACCCGCAGCGCACGGATCATCTCGGCGTTGGCCACGCGGATGATGCCCTCGGCGCACTGCTGAGGGTCGAGCTCCAGCTCGCGCGCCAGCCCACCGATCGCCCGTTCCGCGGCCTCCCGGTCCAGCGCGACGCCCCCCGCCAGCGGCGCGTCGCCGGCGAGGTAGCCGAGCACGAGATTGGCGTCGGTGACGGTGGGCTCGGTCCCTCCGCGCCCGTAGCACGCGGGACCCGGGTCCGCGCCCGCCGAGCGCGGCCCGACGCGCAGCGCCCCGCCCGGGTCGCGCCAGGCGATCGAGCCGCCACCCGCGCCGACGGTGTGCACGGCAACCATCGGCAGCGCCAGGGGCCGGCGGGCGATCGTCCCCGAGCTCTGCTCCTGGACGGCGCCGTGATCGACGACGCACACGTCACACGAGGTCCCGCCCATGTCGAAGCACACCGCATCGGCCGTGCCGCTGGCCCGGGCGATGTAGGCGGCTCCGGCGGCCCCGCCCGCCGGGCCCGAAAGCACCGTCCACGCGGCGTGGCTCGCCGCCGCCTCGGAGTCGATGAGGCCGCCGCTGGACTGCATGATCGCGGGCTCTGGCAGGCCGGCGTCGTCGCAGCGCGCCACCAGGCGGCGCAGGTAGCCGCCGACCAGAGGGGAGAGGGCGGCGTCGACCTCGGTCGTGCTGGCGCGCTCGAACTCGCGGAAGGTCCCGACCACCTCGTGCGACAACGAGACGTGGACGTCCGGTAATTCCTGTGCCAGGGCGCGGCCGATGGCCGCCTCGTGCTCGGGGTGGCGATAGGAGTGCAGCAGCGTGACGGCCACCGCCTCGGCGTCGACGCCGGCGACCTGGCGGGCGAGCTGTGCCGCCGCGTCGCCGTCGAGCTCACGCAGCGGGCCGTCCGGGGTCATCCGCTCCGGCGCCCCGAAGCGGGCCTCGGGCGCGGTGAGCGGCTCGGGGCGCCCCGCGCACAGCCGGTAGAGCTCAGGACGGTCCTGGCGCCCGAGGGCGATGATGTCGGTGAAGCCCTCGGTGGCGATGAACGCCGTCCGCGCCCCGCGGCCCTCCAGCAGGGCGTTGGTGGCCACCGTCATCCCGTGGGAGAACTCCGCCACCGCGCTCGCCTCGGCGCCCGCGCGCTCGAGCACGGCGCGGACAGCGGCCAGCACCCCCTCAGACTGGTCCTCAGGGGTGGTGGGGGCCTTGGCGGTGATCAGCCGTCCGTCAACGGCGAGCACCGCATCGGTGAAGGTGCCGCCGACGTCGACCCCCAGGAGCATTCGGCGCACCCTATCGGTCCGACGGTCAGCCGATACGGGGCTCCGCCCGGAGGCCTACGGAGCTCACCCCGGAGACGAGTCCGGCGATCTAGTGTCGTGAACAGTCCACGGCACTACGCGGCGAGCGCCGCGGGGACCTCCTCGGTTTCGGCCAGATGCTGGTGCGACGGGCAGTAGCCGTTGTGGCGCAGGGGCATCCGCTGGCACGGGGTGCCCTTGCGGGTGCTGGCGCGGCACTGCAGCGGGTTGCCGTATAGGTCAAACCCGTTGTGCGGTTGCGAGCGCAGGAACTCGTCGGCGAATCTCAGGTAGTGCTCGACGATGTGCAGGACGCGCGGCTGTGCGCTCATCGGAAAATACGCGCGTATGTCATGAAACAGCGTCCGCGCGGGGCGCGCGAAGTAATGCCGATCGGTCGCCATCCGCTCCACGGTGGCCTCACACGCTCGCAGCACACGCTCATGATTCGCGTGCGGGCAGCCGGCGTGCGGATCCTCAATGATCTCGTTCGCGATCTCCCGGTAGATCGCGCGACTGAACCGATACATGGGGGGGTCTCTTCACTCCTTTCGGCTCCGTCCCGAAGGGGGAGAGCCATGCCTATCTACCGGCGAGTATCCCGTCGCCGTGTGAAGCTCGGCCCGCCGCTTTTATTAATTCCACGTTAAGCGGAATCTTGGTGCGTCCAGGGCGCGCGAGGTCTATGACCAGCTGTGAAGAGTGGGCTCTGACCCAGCTGTGATGGTGACATGCCGACCGTCGAGAAGCGCCGATCGATCCGGGAAGTCCAGACGCTGGTGCGCCCCGCGGCTCTCCTGGCGCGCCAGCGCCCCGGCGGCGATGAGGCGAACCAACGGATGGGGGTCCCCGGCGAGGCTGCGCAGCCCCTCGCCGTCGCGCTGCAGTCCGGCATGACGCCACAGTGCCGCGCGCGACTGGGCGCTGATCGCGGCCGGCGCGCCAAGCGCGGGCGCTGCACCCTGTGAGGATGGCACCGCGTCGGGCTCCTCCAGGGCCGCGCGGGCGGCGCGGGCCCCGAAGACGAAGCACTCGCTCAGCGAGTTGGAGGCCAAGCGGTTGGCGCCGTGCAGCCCGGTGCAGGAGCACTCGCCCACGGCGTAGAGCCCGGGTAGCGACGCACGCCCGTTCAGATCGGTGGCCACGCCGCCCATCATGTAGTGGGCTGCCGGGGCCACCGGGATCAGTTCGCGTTCGGGGTCGATGCCGGCCTCGCGCAGCGCGGTGACGACGTTGGGAAACAGCGCCGGGTCCACCTCGCGCATGTCCAGCCCCACGGGCTTACCCCCGTTGGCGTCGATCTGGCGCTGGACGGCCCGGGCCACTTCGTCCCGGGGGGCCAGCTCGTCGACGAACCGCTCGCCGGCGGCGTCGAGCAATCGGGCGCCCTCGCCGCGGATCGCCTCGGTGACCATGAAGCCGTCGATGGGTGGGTGGGATCCGTTTCCCGCGCTGACCACCGTGGGGTGAAACTGCATCAGCTCCAGGTCGGCGAGCTGGGCACCCGCCGCGTAGGCGAGCAGCAGGCCCGCGCCGACGGCGCCGGGCGGGTTGGTGGTGCGCTGCCATAGGGCGGCGGCGCCGCCCGTGGCCAGGACGATCGCGCGGGCCGCGATCACCGTGCCGTCATCCAACCCCACGGCGACAGCGCGCCCGTCGGCGGTGAGGATCCGGATGGCGCGCCGGCCCTCCAGCACCGCGACCCGATCGTCCTCGGCGGCCAGCGCCGAGAGCTGGCGGATGATGCGCCGGCCGGTGGCGGCCCCGCCGGCGTGGACGATCCGCCGCGCGGAGTGCCCGCCCTCGAGGCCCAGCGCGAGCCGCCCGGTGCGGTCGGCGTCGAAGGTCACGCCGAGCTCGGTGAGGTCCTGCACCGCGGCCGGTGCTTCGTCGCACAACACCTGGGCCGCGGACTCGCGCACCGAGCCCCGTCCGGCAGCGAGGGTGTCGGCGAGGTGGCGGTCGGGGGTGTCGTCGTCGGCGAGCGCGGCGGCGAGGCCGCCCTGCGCCCAGTAGCTGGAGGCGCCCGCCAGAGGGCCGGCTGAGATGAGCGTGACCGGGACGCCAGCCCGGGCCACGCACAGCGCGGTATAGAGCCCCGCGGCCCCTGCGCCGACGACGGCGACTTCGCTCTGCTGTGCGCTCACGGGCAGGTACGGTACTCGGCGATGGCCGCCGCCCCGCCCGTGCTTCTCCAGCACCCGTCCTCGCTGGATCACGACACCGGACCGCACCCCGAGCAGCCCGCCCGCATGCTGGCGATCGACCGCGAACTGGAGGCCCGCGGGTGGTTCGGTTTCGAGCGCGTGAGCTCACCGGCGGTGGAGCGCTCAGTGCTCGAGGCGGTGCACCCCGCCCGCCACGTGGAGCTGATCGAGCGCCTGGCCGCACGCGGCGGGGCACGGATCGACGCCGACACCGTCGTCTCGGCGGGCTCGTTCACCGCCGCCCGGCACGCCTGCGGAGGTGCGGTGTCCCTGGTCGACCGGCTTCTCTCTGCTCGAGCGCCGACGGGTTTTTCGATCCACCGCCCGCCGGGCCATCACGCCGCGGCCGACCGGGCGATGGGCTTCTGCCTCTTCAACAGCGTCGCCGTGGCGGCGCAGCACGCCCTGGACGCGCATGGCCTGGAACGGGTGATGATCCTCGACTGGGACGTGCACCACGGCAACGGGACCAACGACATCTTTCACGCCGAGCCCCGGGTGCTGTTCTGCTCGATCCATCAGTCCCCGCTGTATCCCGGCACCGGGCCCGCGTCCGATGTGGGCAGCGGCCCTGGCGAAGGGTTCACGGTCAACCTGCCCGTGGCGCCGGGCGCCGGGGACCGCGAGTTCCGCTCCCTCGTCGACCACGTCGCGGTGCCCCTGGCGCGCATGTACGCGCCACAACTGCTGCTCATCTCCGCGGGGTTCGACGCCCACGCCGAGGACCCCCTGGCCGAGTGCCGGGTCACCGAGGACGGCTACGGGGAGATGGCCCGGTCGCTGCGCGCTCTGGCGGCCGAGCTCGGCGTGCCGGTGGGGGCGGTGCTGGAGGGCGGCTACGCGCTGGATGCCCTGGCCCGGTCGGTGGCCGTGACGATGGGCGTGCTGGCTGGGGTGGACGTGGCCGATGGGTCAGTGGGGGTGGCCGAGGTGTCCGGGCAGGCGCTAGAGCGGCTGGGCGAGTTCTGGCCGGGCCTGACGTAGCTATTGGGCGGTCACGGGGCGCGAGAGGAACGTCAACGGCGGCTATCGAGGAGCGGGTTCGAGGGGGCGGCGGTCGCGAGACGGGGGTGGTATGCGTGATTTTTATGCGATCCGCATAAAAATCACGCACATCAGGTCCGTCGCCTTCGTCCGATGGGTCGCCGCCGCCGCCCGCCCCTCCTTCGATAGCCGAAGTTCGCGCCACCGCCCAGCGCTGACACCCCAGCCGTTGCTTACCTCAGCACGCTCCGCCACGCCTCGATGACCCGCACGGCCATCCGGTCCGTGGACCACATCTCGGCGCGCTCCCGCCCCGACACCCGCGGATCGCTCTCGGCCAGGTGCGGCGCCAGCGCGGCGCCCCAGACCGCGGCGTCAAAGGGGGCGCACAACGTCCCCGCGACGCCCGCGAGCGCCTCGGGATGGACGCCGACCGGCGTTGCCAGCACCGGCACGTCGCAGGCCAGCGCCTCGAGCACCGCCAGGCCGAACCCCTCGCGCTCGGAGGGCACCAGGACCGCGTTGGCGGCGTTGACCCAGAGCGGCACCTGCTCCGGGGCCACGTCGCCCAGGCTCAGAAGGGGAACATCGCCCGCGACGGACAGCGCGCGGTCATAGCGCTTCTCGGGCCGCGCCGGGTCGGCGGCGAACAGGAGATAGGGCTGCTCGGGCTCCAGGCCAAGCTCGCGACGAGCATCGGCACGCTCGATCGGCGCAAATCGCTCCACGTCGACACCGGCGGGCAGGACCGCGGGGCGTCCGCGGACCGCCCAGCCCGGGATCGCCGCCGCCATCGGCTCGGACACGACGGCCACGAGATCGTTGATGCGCAAGCCGGCGAGCGTGACCGGCCGCGAGCGCGCGTGGACGAGATCGGTGCCGTGCAGCGTGACCGCCCGCGCCCGGGCCCTGGCGGCCAGCGCGGGCCACTGGGTCAGCCCGAAATGGGCGTGGACGACGTCGAATCGGTCGCGGCCGTGGCGGGACCGCAACGCTCTGGCGCCGGCCACGTAGCCCCCCGGTGCGAAGGCGAATACCTCGACGTCAGCCTCGCCCGTGCGCCGCAGCGCCGCCACCTGGTCAGCGACGAAGCTGCCCAGCGCCGGCCGCTGCGTCGAGGGGTACATGTTGGTGACGATCAGGGCGCGCACCGGTGGCGGCGAGCCTAGATGGTGGGAAGGGCACCGGGCCGACGTCCCCGCCGCACCCTTTGGCACCATGGTCACCGTGTCCGGACCCGCCGAGCTTCCCATCGCCGTCTTTGACTCGGGCGTTGGCGGCCTCACCGTGCTGCACGAGTTGCTCGTGTCGCTGCCGGGCGAGGACTACGTGTACCTGGGCGACACCGCCCGCTTTCCCTACGGCGAGCGCAGCCAGGCCGAGCTGCAAGGCTTTGCGGTTGAGATCGCCGACCATCTCCTCGAGCTCGGAGCCAAGCTCCTGGTGGTGGCGTGCAACGCCGCCAGCTCGGCGGCTCTGGAGACGCTTGAGCGTCATCTGGAGCGCAGCGGCCGCGACGTCGACGTGATCGGCGTGGTCGCGCCCGCCACGCAGCTCGCCGTCGCGCATAGCCACAACGGCCGCGTCGGGTTGCTGGCCACCCCGGCGACGGTCGCCAGCGGCGCTTATGAGCGCGCGGTGTGGGCCGCGGACCGCCATGTCCACGTCGAGGCGGTGGCGTGCCCGGACCTCGCGCCGATCATCCAGGGCGGCCTGCTCTTCGACGAGGAGATCGTTGAGACGGTGCGCGGCTACTGCGCTCCGCTGCGCGCGGCAGGGGTGGACACGGTGATCCTGGGCTGCACGCACTACCCGCTCGTGGCCCCGATGCTCCAGCGCATCCTTGGGCGCGGGGTGGCACTGATCACCTCCGGCGCCGGTGTGGCCCGCAGCGTCGAGCGGGCACTGGCGTCGCGCCGCCTGCTCAATCCGCGTGAGGGCGAGGGCAGCTACCGCTTCTGCTGCACCGGCGACGTCGCCGCCTTCCAGGCGCTGGGCACGCGCTTTCTCCAGATGCCGCTGGGCGAGGTGGCCGGGGCGCGGCTCAGCACGAGCGTGGCGGCATGACCGGCGCACAGCGCAGCTACGGGCGCACGCCGTCGCAGCTGCGGCCGGCCACGATCGAGCCCGGCTTCGTGCGGACCGCCGCGGGCTCGGCGCTGATCTCGATGGGCGAGACGCGCGTGATCTGCACCGCTTCGGTGCAGGACGGGGTGCCGCGGTGGATGGCGGGTTCCGGCCGGGGATGGGTCACCGCGGAGTACGGGATGCTCCCGGCCTCCACCGGGGACCGTAAGCAGCGCGACGTGAGCAAGGGACGCCCGGACGGCCGCACCGTGGAGATCCAGCGACTCATCGGCCGCTCGCTGCGCGGCGTGGTGGACTTCGAGGCGCTGGGCGAGCGCACCATCTACGTCGACTGCGATGTGCTCCAGGCCGACGGCGGGACACGCTGCGCCTCGATCACCGGCGGCATGGTGGCGCTGCGCCTGGCCTGCCAGGGCCTGATCGAGAAGGGGGCCCTGGGCAAGCTCCCGTTGACGGGGTCGGTGGCGGCGGTGTCGTGCGGGATGGTCGGCGGAGCGGCGCTGCTCGACCTCGACTACGCCGAGGACTCCACCGCCGAGGTCGACGCCAACGTCGTCATGACCGGCGACGGCGGCCTGGTCGAGGTGCAGGCGACGGCCGAGCGCACACCGCTCTCGCGTGCGCACCTCGACGAGTTGCTCGCGCTCGCCGCGGGCGGCATCGACACGCTGCGCGCCCTCCAGGACGCTGCGTAAGGGAGGGGCTTGCCGGTGCCCAGCCCGCGCTCGATACTGCTCGCCACGCGCAACGCGCACAAGGTGCGCGAGTTCAATCGTCTGCTCAGGGCGAATGAGACGGGTGCGATCGCCGTCGAACCGCTGCCTGATGACATCGTCCTGCCTCCGGAGGACGGCGACACGTTCGCCGACAACGCCCTGCCCAAGGCGCGCGCGGCCGCCCACGCCACCGGCCGGATCGCCATCGCCGACGACTCGGGGATCGAGGCCACGGCGCTCGATGGCCGCCCCGGCGTGCGCTCGGCTCGCTACGCGGGTCCTGAGGCCACCGACGAGGAGAACCTGGCCAAGCTGATGGCGGAGGCTCCCGCGGGCAGCCCGTTGCGCTACGTCTGTGCCTTGGCCTACGTCGACCCCGGCGGTGGCGACGAGCATGTGTTCTTCGGGTACTGCACTGGGCGTCTGGCCAAGGAGGCCCGCGGCACACGCGGGTTCGGCTATGACCCCGCGTTTCTGCCTGACGGGGACTACGACGGCCGCACGATGGCGGAGCTCACCGACGCCGAGAAGGACGCCGTCAGCCACCGTGCCGGGGCGGTGGCGCAACTGTTGGCGTGGTTGCCCAGGTCCCCGAGCGCGTAGCTGCACCGACGGAGCCCGCCGGGGGCGGGCGGCTACAGGAGGTTGATGCCGGCCGAGATGGCGACGGCCAAGGTCACGCCGGCGTAGCCGTAGTAGCCATTCAGGAGGAGGATGAGGACGGCGATCAGGCATGCGCCGACGGTCACGAGCCACGCGGCGCGACCGATGTTCACGGTGTTTTCTTCAGTATCCACGGGAGATATTTTCGCCTGTGGCCAGGACGGCTGCGGCATCGCCGCGCTCCGCACGCGCCGACGGATTGTCGCAAATTGCGGAAAAACGACGCCACCGCACGTTTTTCCGCCGGAATCGTGGCAAGAATGGGGTCCGCGCACGCTTCCGGGAGGGCCATCGCTGTCCGCAGACCGTGTTAGCGTCGGTGTTTCCTACCAAAGTAGAAGGAGGAGCAAGTGACCAAATCTGAATTCGTGGACCAGGTTGCAGACCGTGCCGGACTCAGCAAGAAGGACGCTGGCGACGCCGTCGACGCGATGCTCGAGACCATCGAGGGCGCCCTGAAGCGCGGAAGCGACGTCGTGTTCTCCGGCTTTGGCAAGTTCAGCGTGTCCGACCGCAGCGCACGCGAGGGCCGCAACCCGGCCACCGGCGAGAAGATCCAGATCGCCGCATCGCGGGTTCCGAAGTTCACCGCGGGCGCGGCCCTCAAGAAGGCCGTCAACTAAACGTCCTTCCCTCGCCGAAGGAGCGTGGCCGAAGGACCGCAGGCGGCCGCTGCGGCGGCACCGCCGGGGGAGGGCACTTCGTTCTCCGGCCGCACCCAGCACACGACGTTCGGCGACCACCTCGCCGGCTGCGTTCAGCGTCGGCAATCGCAGATCGTCCTGGGGCTGGATCCCGATCCCGCTCGTCTCTGGCCTGAGGCGCTGGAGCTGGAGCTGGCGGGCGGGGCCGGCTCCCGGGCTCGGTCCAGCCTGCCTCCGGCCGAACGGGCGGCATACGCCGTCGCGGCGCACTGCCGGCTGGTGCTCGACGCGGTCGCCGAGCAGTGCGTGGCGGTCAAGCCGCAGGTTGCCTGCTTCGAGCGCCTCGGCGCGCCCGGGTGGGCGGCGCTGCGCGAGGTCATGCACGACGCCGCCCAGCGCGGGCTGGTGGTCATCGCCGACGCCAAGCGCGGAGACATCGACATCTCGGCGCGGGCGTACGCCCAGGCGTTCTTCGGCGCCACCGCCACACCGTTCGGGGAGGTGCAGGGCCTGGGCGCCGATGCGCTGACCGTGAGCCCGCTGCTGGGCCGCGACTCGCTGGCACCGCTCATCGAAGCGGCGCGCGAGCGTGGTGCGGGGCTGTTCGCGCTGGCGCGCACGTCCAACCCCGGCGCGGCCGACATCCAGGACCGTGAGCTGGCTGACGGCGAGACCGTCAGCGAGGCGGTGGCCCGCATGATCGACGACCTCGGGCGGCCCGGCGTGGGCGAGGCCGGCCTGTCGGACGTCGGGGCCGTGACCGGGGCCACCGTCCCGGAGCGACTCGAGGTGCTGCGGGCATTGATGCCCCATGCGGTCTGGCTGCTGCCGGGCATTGGCCCCCAGGGCGGCAGCGGACGCGACCTTGCGCCGGCCTTTGCCCCTGGCCCCGCCGGCGGCCTGGTCTCAGCCTCGCGCGCCATCGTGTACGCCTTCGAGCAGGCGGGGACGGGCGGGGCCCCGAGCGCATCCGCGCGGGACGCGGCTGCGCGGTTGCGCGAGCTCATCTGGGGCCTGTACGCGTAAGAACACGTCTCGGCGAGACACGCGGAAGGCGTCGGGGCCGCCAGTATGATCGCCCTGGGATGGTGGCTAAAATCGCGCGCTTCTTGGCGCCGATCGCACTTGCTGCGGTAGGGGTCGGGGTCTACCTCATCGTGCATTCAACGCTCATGCACCAGGCCACTGCCGTCACGCGCACCAGTTCCACGGTGGCCAACGGCCCCAAGCAAAAGCCGCGCAAGCAGCACCGTGTGCCGAAGTTCTACATCGTCAAGTCCGGCGACACGCTGGGCAGGATCTCGTCGCGTGTGCATGTCCCCGTCTCCGTGTTGACCACACTGAACTCGTCGCTGGCTCAGAACCCGAACAGCCTGCAGACAGGCCAGCGGCTGAGGCTGAGGCGTTGAGCCGTCGCATCGCCGCGCGATTGATCGCGACGGTGGCGTGCGGTCTGGGCCTGTGGAGCGTGACCCCCGCCCTCGCCGACACCCCGTCCGCACCCGCCCGGCCGTCCCTGTCGGTGAGCGCGGCCGCGCTCTACGCGCCGGCCACCCATCAACTGCTCTATGGCGTCAATGCGAACAAGCGCGTGGCCATCGCCTCCACCACCAAGTTGATGACGGCGCTCATCGTGCTCCAGCACGTCCACAAGCTCTCGACCGTCTTCACTCAGAACGATTACACCGCGGCCGCGGCTGACTCCCAGATCGACCTCGAGCCGGGCGAGCGGATGAGCGTGCACGACCTGCTGCTGGCGCTGATGTTGCCCTCCGCCGACGATGCCGCCGAGGACCTGGCGTACAACGTCGGCCACGGGTCGGTGGCGCGCTTCGTCGGCATGATGAATGCCGAGGCCCGAGCGCTGGGTCTGCGCCACACCCATTACACGACGCCCATTGGGCTCGATACACCCGGCAACTACTCGACTGCGGCGGACCTGGTCAAGCTGGCGGACTACGACCTGACCCACAGCGCGTACTTCGCCCGCATCGTCGCGCTGCCCCGGGCGACGCTGTACTCGGGCAGCCACGTGCGCGAGGTGACCAATCGCAACGACCTGGTGGGCCGCTACCCATGGATCGACGGGGTCAAGACCGGCCATACCCTTGATGCCGGTTACGTTCTGGTCGCGTCCGGGCAAAGAGGGGGCATGGCGCTGATCAGTGCCGTGCTCGGGACCGACTCGGAGACATCGCGGGACGCCAACACGCTGACGCTCTTGAACTACGGCACCCGCTTCCGAGTGTGGACGCCGGTACGCAAGGGGCAACTGATGGCCCGGCCGACGGTCAAGGACCAGTCGGACCTGCGCCCCGACGTCACCGCGGCGTCCGGGTACAGCCGGATCCTGCCCCGCTCGGCTCACGTGCGCGTCAAGGTGGCCGTCCCGCATCAACTGATCGGCCCGCTGCCCGCTCAGGCGGTGGTCGGCACCGCCACGGTCGCCGACGGCAGGCGGGTGCTGGCCAGAATCCCCCTCGTGCTCACCCGGAGGCTGCCCGCGGTGTCCGGGCTCACCCGATTCGCTCGCTTTGTCACCCGGCCGTTGGCGCTGGTGGTCATCGCCGCCGCGGCGGCGAGCGCCGCGCTCCTGCTGCGTAACGTACGTCGGCGCCGGCGCATCGGTCGGCGGGGTAGGGAACTGGAGGCGACATGATCATCACCGTCACGCTCAACGCCGCGATGGACAAGACGCTCGAGGTCCCCAGCTTCACCCCCGGCCGCCGCCACCGCACGGTCGATCAGACGACGATGCCCGGCGGTAAGGGCGTCAACATCGCACGTGCCATCAAGCGCCTGGGGCAGCCGGTGATCGCGACCGGCTTCGCCGGCGGGCCGACTGGCAGCCGCATCGTCGAGGCGCTCAACGACGAATCGATCCTCAACGACTTCGTCCGCATCTCCGACGAGTCGCGCACCAACACCGCGGTACTCGACCCCACCACCGGGCTGCAGACCGAGATCAACGAGCGCGGCCCGGCGGTGTCGGTCGGAGAGCTGGAGCTCTTCCGCGAGAAGCTGCTCTACCTGGCCCAGGGCGCGAGCATCTGCGTGTTCGCCGGCAGCCTGCCACGAGGGATCGAGACCGACATCTACTTCTCGCTCATCCGTGAGGTCCGGCGCCTGGGCGTCACCACCATGATCGACACCGATGGCGAGCCGCTGCGCCTGTCGATGCGGGCTGAGCCCGAGATCGTCTCGCCCAACGAACTGGAGGCCGAGGAGCTCGTGGGGCACGAGTTCAACGACGCCGCCGACCGGGCTCAGGCGGTGGTCGAGATGACCCGGCTGGGGGCCCACGAGGCGATCATGACGGTCTCGGACGGGTGTTACGCGCGCATCTTTGAGGCGGGTACGCCCGCTCTGTACCGGGTGCGGATCGCCGAGCAGGAGGCGCGATCGGCGGTGGGGTCGGGCGATGCGTTTTTGGCCGGCTACGTCTGCGCGCGCTACAGCGACCGAGAGCCGGCCGAGTGCCTGCGCTTCGGGGTGGCGTGCGGAGCGGAGTCCACGCTGCACTTCGGCGCCGGGATCCTCGACGCGGCGCGGGTCGATCGCCTGCTGGGCGAGGTGGAGTCCGAGCGCGTCGAGATCGCTGCCGAGATCGGCTGACGCGCGGGCTCGGGCGACCTCGCAACCTCCGTCTTAATCGCGCTCGAGGCCTCTCTGGACGGCGATATGCCACTGCTAGGATCGCCCAGGAGAGGGCGGCCGTTGCCGCCTCGCTGAATCGTCCGCCGCGAGTTCTAGGATGCGTGAATGGAAGTAGAGATTGGTCGCGGAAAGAAGGCTCGCCGCGCATACGGGTTCGACGACATCGCCATCGTCCCTTCACGACGAACGCGTGACCCCGACGACGTCGACATCTCCTGGACCTTGGGTCCGTATCGCTTTGAGCTGCCGCTGCTGGCCGCGGCCCTGGACGGGGTGGTCTCACCGGACACGGCCGGCCTGATCGGCAAGCTCGGCGGTCTGGCTGTCCTCAACCTCGAGGGCATCTACTGTCGCTACGAGGACGCTGACGCGCAGCTCGAGCGGATCGCCACCTTCTCGCCGGACATCGCCACGCGCGAGATGCAGGACATCTACCGCGAGCCGGTCAAGCCGGAGCTGATCGCCAGGCGCATCGAGGAGATCAAGGCCCACGGCGTGGTCGCCGCGGCGTCGCTGACCCCGCAGAAGGTGCGCAGTCACTACGAGACGGCGCTGGAGGCCGGGCTCGACATCCTGGTCATCCAGGGCACGGTGGTCTCCGCCGAACACGTCTCGCGCGATGAGAGCCGCCCGCCGCTCAACCTCAAGGAGTTCATCCGCGAGCTGGCGCCGACGCCGGTCGTCGTCGGCGGCTGCGCCTCCTACCACACGGGCCTACACCTCATGCGCACCGGCGCGGCCGGCGTGCTCGTCGGGGTGGGCCCAGGCGCGATCTGCACGACCCGAGGGGTGCTGGGAATCGGCGTCCCGCAGGCCACCGCCATCGCCGACGTGGCCGCCGCGCGCTCCCAGCACATGCTGGAGACCGGCGACTACGTGAAGGTGATCGCCGACGGCGGCATGCGCAACGGCGGTGACATCGCCAAGGCCATCGCCTGTGGCGCCGACGCGGTCATGCTCGGCTCGGCCCTGGCCCGCGCCTATGAGTCGCCCGGGCGGGGTTACAACTGGGGCATGGCCACCTTCCACCCGACGCTGCCGCGCGGCACCCGCGTCGCCACCAAGCAGAACGGCACGCTGGAGGAGATCATCAAGGGCCCGGCTCGCGAGAACGACGGCACCTTCAACCTCATGGGCGGCCTGAGCACGTCGATGGCCACGTGCGGGTACCGGGACATCGCCGAGTTCAACCGCGCCGAGTTGATGGTCGCCCCCTCCCTGCAGACTGAGGGCAAGCAGCTGCAGCGCGAGCAGGGTGTCGGCATGGGCGCCGGCAGCCGCGGCGCAGCCGTGGGAGTGGCCGATTAGCTCGGGGCCGTCGGCCGCCGCGGCGCTCCAGACTCTTGAGGAGTCTGCAGAGGTTCGCGGGGCGCCGGCCGACGATGGCCTGGAGGAGGTTCGTGCCAAGACCGACGAGGTCGTGGTGCTCGACTACGGCGGGCAGTACTCCCAGCTGATCGCGCGCCGCGTGCGCGAATGCGGGGTGTTCTCCGAGCTGTTGCCCTACCACGTCGGTGCCGCCGAGGTGGCCCGCCGCCGGCCCAAGGGCGTGATCCTGTCAGGTGGCCCCGCGTCGGTGTACGCCGATGGCGCGCCGCCGCTGGAGCCGGCTCTGCTGGAGTTGGGCGTGCCCGTGCTGGGCATCTGCTACGGCATGCAGCTCATCGCACTGGAGCTGGGCGGGCGCGTCCAGGGCGCCGAGGTGGGCGAGTTCGGGCGCTCGCAGCTGACGGTGTCCGAACCGGGCCGCCTGCTGGCCGGCACGCCCGGCGAGCAGACCTGCTGGATGTCACACCGCGACACGGTGTTCGCGCCGCCGCCGGGCTTCGCCGCCCTCGCGGCGTCGACCGCCTCGCCAGTGGCCGCCTTTGAGTCAGACGAGCGCGGCGTCTACGGGATCCAGTTTCACCCGGAGGTCGTCCACACCCCGTATGGACAGCAGGTCCTCACCAACTTCCTCACCGACATCTGTGGCTGCGAGCAGGGCTGGAGCCCCGCCTCGGTCATCGAGGACCAGATCGCCCGGATCCGGGCCCAGGTGGGCGAGCATGGGCGAGCCATCTGCGGACTCTCGGGGGGCGTGGACTCCTCGGTGGCCGCGCTGCTGGTCCACCGGGCCATCGGGGACCGCTTGACCTGCGTGTTCGTCGATCACGGGCTGATGCGCAAGAACGAGGGCGCGCAGGTGATCCAGGCGTTCCGCGACCAGTTCGAGGTACCCCTGGTCGCCGTCGACGCCGAGGACCGGTTCCTGGCCAAGCTCAAGGGCGTCAGCGACCCCGAGCGCAAGCGCAAGCTCATAGGTGCCGAGTTCATCCGCGTGTTCGAGGAGGAGGCCGCCGCGCTGCAGGACGTGGAGTTCCTGGTCCAGGGCACGCTGTACTCCGACGTGATCGAGTCCGGCGGCGGCACCGGCGCGGCCACCATCAAATCCCACCACAACGTCGGCGGGCTGCCCGATGACCTGCAGTTCAAGCTCGTGGAGCCGCTGCGCGCCCTGTTCAAGGACGAGGTGCGCGCGGTTGGCGCTCAGCTGGGCCTTCCGGAGCGCCTGGTATGGCGCCAGCCGTTCCCGGGACCCGGACTGGCCATCCGCGTCGTGGGCGGGGAGGCGACCAAAGAGCGCCTGGACATCCTGCGCGAGGCCGACTCCATCCTGCAGGACGAGATCCGCAAGGCCGGCCTGTACCGCGACCTGTGGCAGTCGTTTTGCGTCCTGCCCGACATCCGCACCGTCGGTGTCCAGGGCGACGAGCGGACCTATGGCAACGTCAACGCCATCCGCGCCGTGACCAGCGACGACGCCATGACCGCCGACTGGGCGCGCCTGCCCTACGACCTACTGGAGCAGATCGCCAGCCGGATGATCAACGAGATCCGCTCGGTCGGGCGTGTGGTGCTGGACATCACCTCCAAGCCGCCCGGCACCATCGAGTGGGAGTAGCGCCCGGCTGAGGCGGCGCGCGGTGGTGGCCGCCCGGTGGCGGCCGGCGCGCGTTCAGCCGATTGCCGGTGCGCGGGCGATCACCGAGCCGACGTAGGGCGCCAGCTCCTCCGGCAACGCGTCGCGCGCGAACCAGTCCACCTCGGCCAGTTCGCCGCGGTCGATGGTCAGCGCCGGCTCGCACATCTCGGCGCGATAACAGTGGATCGTGTCGCGCCGGTGGTCCACGTTGCCGCGAACCTCGCCGATGCCGATCCACTCGGCGCTCGCCAGCCCGAGCTCCTCGCCCATCTCGCGGCGGGCGGCAGCCAGCGGCGGCTCGCCGCGTTTGATCGCGCCGCCTGGGACGTCCCACGCGCGGCTGCCGTAGGTGTGCCGCACCAGGAGGACCCGATCGCGGCAGGTGACCAGACACTTGACACCCGCCTTGGGCGGCCGCCTGACAAACCAGAACACCTGCAGGACCCGATACGCGAGGCGGTAGCCGAGCCGGCGCAGCGTCAGCGTGACGGTCACAACTACAGGGTAGGCGGGCGCCAGACGGCCTGCTCGGCTTACGATCGCGAGGTTTCGATACCCGTTTCGTCTCGCTCCTCGCGGGCGCTGGGCGTTCTCGCCGCTCATTGGCCCGAGGTCTGGCTATCATCGTCGCCTGTTGCGCGAACTGTGCGTGCGACATTCGCGTGTGCCATGAAGACCTACGTAGCCAAACCCACCGACCGCGAGCGCAACTGGCTGATCGTCGACGCCGAGGGCAGGACCCTGGGGCGGCTGGCGACCCAGATCGCCGATGCGTTGCGTGGCAAGCGCAAGCCGACGTACACCCCGCACATCGACACCGGCGACTTTGTCATCGTCGTCAACGCAGAGAAGATCGCGGTGACCGGCAATAAGCGCGCCGCCAAGATGTACTACCGCCACTCGGGATATCCCGGCGGACTGAAGTCCCGGACGCTCAACGACATGCTGGAGCGCCGTCCCGAGGAGGTCATCCGGCTTGCCGTCAAGGGCATGCTCCCGCGCAACCGGCTGGCGCGAAAGCAGATCACGAAGCTCAAGGTCTACGCCGGTCCCGAGCATCCGCACGCCGCCCAGCAGCCGCAACCGATGGAGATTTCGCAGTGAGCGACGCAGAGCATCCTGAGGACGAGACGCGCCCCGAGGGCGAGGCCGCCGCCGACGAGGTTCCCGCCGAGAGCGCCGAGGAGCCCGCCGCGCAGGCGCCTGAGCCGGCCGAGCAGCCCGAGGCCGCCGAGGAGCCTGCCGCGGACGCCGAGCCTGAGCCCGCCGCCGAGCCGGTGGCGGACGCCGAGCCCGCAGCCGCTGAGGAGCCCGCGGCCGCCGAGGAGCCCGCCGCCGCGGAGGAGCCCGCCGCCGCGGAGGAGCCCGCCGCCGCGGAGGAGCCCGCCGCTGCCGAGGAGCCCGCCGCTGCCGAGGAGCCCGCCGCTGCCGAGGAGCCCGCCGCTGCCGAGCAGCCCGCCGCCGCCGAGCAGCCCGCCGCCGCCGAGCAGCCCCGTGCCGAGGCTGACGCCGGCGATGACGAGGAGGGAGAGGAGCTCGCACCGCGCCTCCGGCCCGAGATCCCCGGTGCCGACCTCATCCCGGACCTCGTGTCTGACAGCGACGAGTTCATGGACGCCGAGGCGCGCGCCGCCGCCGAGGCCGCGGCCGAGGAGGCCGCCGCCCGGGCGCAGGAGCAGGACTCCGATCACGAGTCGCAGCCGATCGCCGACGCCGCCATCGACCTCGCCGCGGGAGCGCGCTACACGGCCACCGGCAAGCGCAAGACGGCGGTCGCGCGCGTGATCCTCAAGCCGGGCAGCGGCACCTATGCCATCAACGGCAAGGAACTGAACGCGTACTTCCCCCGCGAGACGCTGCAGCGCATCATCCGTCAGCCGCTGGAGGCGGTCGGTTACGACTCCCGGATGGACGTCGTGGCCCGGATGCATGGCGGCGGCGTCGCCGCGCAGGCCGGCGCGCTGCGCCACGGGATCTCCCGCGCGCTGCTGGAGGCCGATCCCAACCTGCGTGGTGAGCTCAAGCGGCGCGGGTTCTTGACCCGTGACCCGCGGGTCAAGGAGCGCAAGAAGGCCGGCCTCAAGAAGGCGCGCAAGCGGCCGCAGTTCTCCAAGCGCTAGCGGCGCGACGCCGCTCGTCGCCCATGGCCCGCCAGCTCTTTGGCACCGACGGTGTTCGGGGCCGTGCCGGTGAGTTCCTGACCGCGGAGCTGGCGCTCAAGCTCGCGCGAGCCTCGGTGACCCGCTACGCGCGGTCCGCCGGCCCTCCGGCGGATGGGTCGGACGGGCCCCCCGAGCGGGCGCAGGTCCTCATCGTGCGTGATACCCGAGAGTCGGGGGAGATGCTCGAGTCGGCGATCGCGGCCGGGGTCACCGCGGCCGGCGGCGACGCCCTGCTGGCGGGCGTGCTACCCACGCCGGCGGCTCCGCTGCTGGTGCGCCGTCATCAGCTGGCGCTCGCCGCCGTCATCTCGGCCTCCCACAACCCGTTCGAGGACAACGGCATCAAGCTGTTCGCCGCCGATGGCTTCAAGCTCGACGACGACACCGAGCACGAGATCGAGGCGGCGCTGGAGCAGCCCCCAGCCGTCCCGGAGCAGATCGGGCGCGTGCGGCGCCTCAACGGCGCGCTGGAGGACTACCTGCGGGCTCTGCACGAGCGCTTCGCCGGGCTGGACCTCAGCGGCCGGCGCGTCCTGTTGGACTGCGCCAACGGCGCGACGTTCCGCGCGGCGCCGGAAATCTTCCGCCGTCTTGGCGCCGAAGTCGAGACGTTGGCCGACGAGCCCGACGGGCGCAACATCAATGATGGCTGCGGCTCCACCCATCTGGATGCCACCATCGAGCGCACGCGCGCCGGTGGCTTCGAGGTCGCCTTCGCCTTCGACGGTGACGGCGATCGGGTCATGGCCGTCGACGGCGCCGGTGAGGTCGTTGACGGCGACGAGCTGGTGGCGTTGGCCGCGCTGCACCTCCACTCACGCGATCGCCTGCCCGGCGGCGGCGTCGCGGTCACGGTGATGACCAACTACGGCTTCCACACCGCTATGCGCGAGGCTGGGGTGGAGGTGGCGGTGACCGCGGTCGGCGACCGCTACGTGCTCGACGAGCTCCGCCGCCGCGGCTGGGCGTTGGGCGGAGAGCAGTCGGGCCACATCATCGAGCTGGGCTTCGGGCCCTCCGGCGACGGCATCGCCAGCGCGCTGCTCACGCTGGAGGCGCTGCAGGGTCGGGATCTGCGCGACCGCGGGGCGATGGAGAAGCTCCCTCAGCGCCTGGTCAACATCCGCGCCGCCGACCGTAAGGCTCTGATCACCGCGATGGAGGCGCCCGCGCTCGGGGATGCCGTTGAGCGCGAGCAGTCGGCGCTATCGGGCCGGGGACGCGTTCTGGTTCGCGCATCGGGCACCGAGCCGCTCATCCGGGTCATGGTGGAGGCGCCCTCAGAGCGCGAGACCGACGACGTTTGCGGGAGGCTCAGCGAGGTCGTCAAGACGGTGCTGACCGGCGCCTAGCGCCAGCGCCGTCAAAAGCTCCTGACAGGCGCGTGGCAAGAACGCCTGTCGCGGGTCGTTAACATCGAAGGTCCTTCCCTGTCGCAGAGACCGACCGCTTGGGCAGGCGAGCGGACCGGGTCTTGGGCAGCGCTACCCCTGGAGGAATCGCAACATGTGCGGAATCGTCGGCTACGTCGGTCCCAGAAAGGTCCGGCCCCTGCTGATGGAGGGGCTTCAGAAGCTCGAATATCGCGGATACGACAGCGCCGGGATCAGCGTGCTGGACGGAGACCGCGTCGACGCCGTGCGCGCGGTGGGCAACCTGGCCGCTCTGCGCAGCGCCATCGCCCAGCGCGACGCCGCGGCGGGTCCCGACGACACGGCCGCTGCCTCCGCCACGGTCGCCGTCGCCGAGCGGCCGGTTCCTGAGACCGGGATCGCCCACACCCGCTGGGCCACCCACGGCCGTGTGACCGAGGAGAACGCCCACCCGCACTACGACACCACCGACAGCGTCCACATCGTCGTCAACGGGATCGTCGAGAACTACATCGCGCTGAAGGTAAGGCTTGTCGAGGAAGGCGCCGTGTTCACCTCAGAGACCGACGCCGAGGTGATCGCGCATCTCGTCGCCCACCACTACGACGGCGACCTCCTGGAGGCCGTGCGCGCCGCCTACGCTGAGCTGCGCGGCCACTACGCCTTCGTCGCCCTCACGGCTCGCGAGCCGGGTGTGCTGGTCGGCGCGCGCAAGGAGTGCCCGCTCGTCGTCGGCCGCGGTGACGGAGAGACGTTCATCGCGTCAGCGATCCCCGCCTTTCTGCGTGAGACCCGCCGGGTGCAGTACATCGGCGACGACGAGCTGGTGGTGCTGCGCCCCGAGGGCACCGAGTTCTACACCGCGGCCGGCGAGCCGGTCGAGCACGAGGTCGTCGAGATCGACTGGGACGCCGACACAGCGGAGAAGCAGGGCTTTGAGACGTTCATGCTCAAAGAGATCCACGAACAGGCCGACGCTGTGGCCGAGACCATCGGTGAGCGCGCTGCCCGTGGCTGGGGCATCGACCTGGGCGATCTGGGGCCGATCAACGACGATCTCCTCAAGGGCATCCGCCGCGTCGTCATCGTCGCCTGTGGCACCGCCTACCACGCCGGGCTCATCGGCCGATACGCCATCGAGCAATGGGCCCGCGTCCCGGTGGAAGTGGACATCGCTTCCGAGTACCGCTATCGCGATCCCGTGGTGGGCCCTGACGACCTCGTGATCGGCATCTCGCAGTCAGGCGAGACGGCCGACACGCTGGCCGCCATGCGCACCGCGCGCGCGGCCGGCGCCAAGGTGCTGGCGGTGACCAATGTGATGGGCGCCCAGGCCACCCGGGAGGCCGACGGCGTGCTCTACACCCGCGCCGGCCTGGAGATCGGTGTCGCGGCCACGAAGACGTTCGTGAGTCAGATCACGGTCATGTACCTGCTGGCCCTGCGCCTGGCCGAGGTGCGTGGGGTCATGAACCGAGCTGCGCTCAAGCCGCCGATCTCCGACCTCAAGCGGCTGCCGCACATGATCGCCGAGCTCCTGGAGTCAGATGTTGCCGGGATTGAGGGAATCGCCAAGGCCCACTACCAGGCCGATTTCTTCCTCTACCTGGGGCGCCATGTCGGGCTGCCGATCGCGCTCGAGGGCGCCCTGAAGCTCAAGGAGATCTCCTACATCGCCACCGACGCCTACGCGGCGGGCGAGATGAAGCACGGGCCGATCGCCCTGCTGGACGAGGACACTCCGGTGGTGGTGGTGGCCACCGAGTCCCCCGTGCTCGAGAAGGTCATCTCCAACATCCAGGAGGTCCGCGCCCGCGGCGCACGTGTCATCGCCGTGGCCACCGAGGGCGACGAGACCATCACAGCCCACGTCGACGAGGTGATCCGGGTTCCCCGCACCGACTGGATGCTGGCGCCGCTGCTGGCGGTCATCCCGCTGCAGCTGCTGGCGTACCACATCGCCCGGTTGCGCGGCCTCAACGTCGACCAGCCACGCAACCTGGCGAAGACCGTCACGGTCGAGTGACGGCGGTGGCCGCGGTCGGCGAGCCTGCGACGTCCGGCTACTCGGTCGGAATCGACCTGCTCGAGATCGAGCGCCTCGAGCAAGCGCTGGAGCGCCGGCCCCGCCTGGCCGATCGACTCTTTACCGACGCCGAGCGCGCCTACGCGGCGTCGCGCGCGCGCCCCGGACAGCACCTGGCGGCTCGGTTCTGCGCCAAGGAGGCCGTCGCCAAGGCCCTGGGACTCGAGGCGTGGAGCTTCCGTGACGTGGAGGTGACCTCGGCCGGCGGCGCGCCCGAGGTCACGCTGCATGGCGCGGTGGCCGAGCGCGCCGCCGCGCTCGGGGTCAGTGTCCGGGTCTCGTTGACGCACACCCGCACCGATGCGGGCGCCGTAGCCGTCGCGGCTGCCCATGACTGAGGTCCCGGCGCCGGACGGCGTCCTGCCCGCCTGGCTTCAGCCGCTGCCCGACGCCGAGCAGCAACGCGCCACCGACGCCTGGGCGATCGGCGACCGTGGCATCGCGGCGCTCGAGCTCATGGAGCGGGCCGGCGCCGGGTTGGCGGACGCGATCGGCGAGCGCGTCCCCGAGGGCCGGGTGGTCGTTGTGGCCGGCAAGGGCAACAACGGCGGAGACGGGCTGGTGGTGGCCCGTTTGCTGCGCGAGTCGGGCCGGGAGGTAGACGTCCTCCTGCTCGCCCCGGGGGAGGAGCTCACCGGCGACGCCCGCGTGAACTTCGACCGCCTGCCCTGGCCTGGCGCCCGGCCGTTTGAGAGCGGCGCGCTGCATGGCGCCGCGGCCGTGGTGGACGCGATTCTCGGCACCGGGTTTGACGGCGAACCTCGCGACCCCGCGCGCTCGGCGATCGCTGCCATCAACGAGGCCGCCGGGGACGCGACGATCTTCGCCTGCGACGTCCCGAGCGGGGTCGACGCCTCCACCGGCGAGATCGCCGGCGAGGCGGTCCGCGCCCACGCCACCGTCACCTTCCACGCCGCCAAGCCGGGGCTGTGGATCTCGCCGGGCAAGACGCACTCCGGCGAGGTCACCGTCATCGACATCGGCATCCCCGATGGCGCGCCGGTGGCCCCGTCGGTGGGTCTGATCGCGCCGCAGGTGCTCGACGGCGTGCCGCACCGCGCGCACGACTCCACCAAATTCGCGGCCGGGGCGCTGATGGTCTGCGGAGGGTCCACCGGGCTCACCGGGGCGCCCAGCATGGCCGCCGAGGCGGCGATGCGCGCCGGCGCCGGCTATGTCACCGCGCTCGTCCCCGCGTCGCTGAACGTCGTCTTCGAGCAGCGGTTGGTCGAGGTGATGTCGGTGCCGCTCCCTGACAAGGACGGCACGCTGACCCAGCCCGCGCTGGAGGTGGTCCTGGAGCGCACAGAGCGCGCCGACGCGCTCGTGCTCGGACCGGGGCTGGGCCGCAAGCCGGGGACCTTCAAGCTCGTGCGCAAGCTCGCCGCGGCGGTGTCCATCCCCCTGGTGCTCGATGCCGACGGCCTCAATGCCCACGAGGGTCGCCTGGAGGCGCTGGCCGAGCGCTCGGCGGCCACCGTGCTCACGCCGCACGCCGGTGAGCTGGCGCGGCTGCTGGAGACCGACAGTGCGGAGATCGCCGCCCATCGCCTGCGCTGTGTGCGCGACGCGGCCGCTGGCGCCAACGCGGTGGTGCTGCTCAAGGGCGACGACACGATCGTCGCAGCGCCCGACGGCCGCGCCGGCGTCAGCCGCGGCGCCACGCCGGTTCTGGCCACCGCAGGGACCGGCGACGTGCTCTCCGGGGTCATCGGCGCGTACCTGAGTAAGGGGATGGACCCGTTCCACGCCGCCTGTGCCGGGGTGTTCGTGCACGCCCGGGCAGGGCGGCTGGCGGCGCGGACGATCGGGACCGAGGGCGTGATCGCGTCAGACGTCATCGCGCTGCTGCCTCGGGCCCGCGCCGGCGACGACGCGTGAGCAGACGCCGCCCCGCCGCCCGCTCCGACAAGATCTGACCATGGCGCTGCGCGCACTGGCCAGGGTGAACCTGGCCGCGATCGAACGCAATGTCGTGTCGCTGCGCGGTCGCCTCGACGGCGGCGCGCAGCTGTGCGCGGTCGTCAAGGCCGACGCCTCGGGTCACGGTGCGGTGCCGGTCGCGCGGGCCGCACTGGCCGGCGGGGCGAGCATGCTGGCGGTGGCCACCGCCGGGGAGGCGGCCGAACTGCGCGCCGCCGGCCTGACCGCGCCGCTGCTCGTGCTGGGGGCGATCAGCTCCGAGGAGCTGCCGGTGGTGCTCGCCGCGGGCGCCGAGGTGGTCGCCTTCAACGAACGCTTTGTGGAGCAGCTTGCCGCCGCTTCGTCCGCCGCGAGTGGCGACAGGCCGGTCGACGTCCATATCAAGCTCGACAGCGGCATGGGCAGGCTGGGCACGCGCGACGCCGAGGAGGCGTTTGCCGTCGCGGCAGCGGTCAGCGAGCGGGCGCCCGGGCTGAGGCTCGCCGGGGCCATGACGCACCTGGCCACCGCCGACGGCGATCTGGACTTCGCCGCCGCGCAGCTCGCGGTGTTCAGCCCCTTCGCGACCGAGCTTCAGCGGCGGTTCGGCCGGCTGCGCATCCATGCCGCCAACAGCGCCGCGACCCTGCGCGTGCCCGCCAGCCATTTCGACATGGTGCGCTGCGGCATCGCCCTGTACGGTTGTGACCCCATGAACGAGGATCCCGATTCCACCGGTCTGGAGCAGGCCATGGAGCTGAGCAGCTACGTGGCCGCGGTCAAGCGCGCCGAGGCCGGCGACAGCGTCGGCTATGGCCGTCGCTTCATCGCCCAACGACCGACGTGGATCGCCACCATGCCGATTGG
The DNA here is from genome assembly GCA_036490435.1 of Solirubrobacteraceae bacterium. Lineage (GTDB taxonomy): Bacteria > Actinomycetota > Thermoleophilia > Solirubrobacterales > Solirubrobacteraceae > Palsa-465. The sequence continues at coordinate 14,247 of DASXDW010000002.1, read as the reverse complement.
CTACGCGGACGGCGTGCGGCGCGGACTCACCAACGACTGCGACGTGCTCATCGATGGTCATCGCTACCCGCTGATCGGCACGGTGAGCATGGACAACATCACCGCCGACCTCGGCGAGGGCGCGGGCGATAGCGACGGCGAGCCGGCGGTCCGGGTCGGAGCGCCGGCGATTCTCATCGGGCGATCGGGGCAGGAGCGCCAGACGGTGGAGGACATCGCCCGCCGCCTGGGCACCATCAACCACGAGGTGCTGTGCGGGATCTCGGCGCGTGTGCCGCGCCAGTACCACCGTGATGGGATGCCGGTGCGGTGACCGATCCCGTCGCCGTGCTCGCCGAGATCGTCCCCGACGCCTGGCTGGTCGGCGGCACCGTCCGCGATCGCGTGCTGGGGCGCGAGACCGCCGACTTCGACGTGGCCACCGCCGGATCGGCCGGTGATGTGGCGCGGGCGCTGGGCCGAGCGGCGGGCGGCTTTGCCTTCGAGCTCTCCGAGACGTTCGGCGCGTGGCGGATCGTCGCCCACGACCGGACGTGGCAGGTCGACATGCTGCCGCTCAACGGGGCCACGATCGAGGAGGACCTGGGCCGCCGCGATCTGACCATCAACGCCATTGCCGCGCCTCTGCGGGCCGTGGGTTACGTCGACCCGTTCGGCGGGCTGGAGGACCTCAGCATGCGCCGGCTGCGAGCCGTCTCGCCCGTCGCCTTCGAGCGAGATCCGCTCCGGACGCTCCGGCTGGCCCGGCTGGCCTGCGAGCTGGGGTTCGAGGCCGACCCCGCGACCCAGGGGCTGGCGCGGGCCGCCGCCCCTCGGTTGGGCGACGTTGCCCCGGAGCGGGTGTTCGCCGAGCTGCGTCGCGTCATCTGCGCTCCCGACGCCCTCGCGGGGCTCGAGCTCATGGATGCGACCGGGGTCACCGACGTGATCCTGCCGGAGCTGTCGGCGCTGCGCGGGGTGGAGCAGAGCCGGTTTCACCACCTCGACGTGGCCGATCACACCCGCTCGGTGCTGGCCGAGGTCATCGCACTGGAGGCCGACCCCGGCCGCCTGGCCGGCGAGCACGCGCCGGTGCTCGCGCGTTTCCTTGACGAACCGCTGGCCAACGACCTCACCCGAGGCCAGGCGCTGCGCTTCGGCGCGCTGTTGCATGACATCGCCAAGCCCCGGACGCGGGCCGTGACGCCGCAGGGGCGGGTCACCTTCATGGGTCACGACGAGGCCGGGGCCCGGCTGGCCGCCGAGATGCTGGGTCGGCTGCGGGCGTCCGAACGGCTGCGCGAGCATGTCGCAGCGCTGACGCGCCACCACCTGCGGCTCGGGTTCCTCGTCCACGAGATGCCGCTGAGCCGGCGCGCTGTCTATGACTATCTGCACGCCACGGAGCCGGTGGCCGTCGACGTCACCGTGCTGAGCGTCGCCGACCGGTTGGCCACGCGCGGGGACAACGCCGATCGCGCCATCGCGTCGCACGTGGAGCTGGCGCGCCAGATGCTGGCCGAGGGGCTGGCGTGGATCGCCGACCCGCCACGTCCCCCGGTCCGGGGCGACGAGCTGGCACAGGCGCTCGGCATCAAGCCCGGCCCGATGGTGGGGGATCTACTGGCCGAGCTCGAGGCCGCCAGCTTCAGCGGGGAGGTGGCCACGCGCGAGGAGGCGATCGCGCGCGCGCGTGAGCTGATCGCCGCCAACTCGAATCAATAAGCTGGCGGAAATGAGCGACCGAGACCCCGACTGCCTGTTCTGCAAGATCGTCGCCGGTGAGATCCCGTCCGAGCGCGTCGACGAGGACGAGCGGACCGTGGCTTTCATGGACATCAACCCCGCGACGCGCGGCCATGCCCTGGTCATCCCCCGCCGGCACGCGGCCAACCTGCTGGAGATCGACGCCGAGGACCTCGCCGCCACCGTGGCCGCGGCCCAGCGGCTGGCGCGGACGGCCACCGAACGTTTCGGTGCCGACGGCGTCAATCTGCTCAACTCCTGCGGCGCGGCAGCCTGGCAGACGGTCTTTCACTTCCACATCCACGTGATCCCGCGCTACGAGGGCGACCCGCTGACGCTGCCGTGGTCGCCGTCGCCGGGCGACTCCGAGGAGATCGCGGCCGCCGCGGCGCAGCTGCGATGAGCGGCGCCACCGGTGGCGGGGTGGGTGGGGGCGTATTCGTCGCCCGCGAGGACGGGCTCGCCGTCGTCACCTTCGACTCGCCGCCACTCAACCTGTTCGACGCGGCCATGTCCGATGCTCTGGACGCCGCCGTCGCCGATCTGGAGGCCGCCCCGCCGCGGGCCGTCCTCTTCCGCGCCGAGGGCCGCGTGGTCAGCGCCGGCGTCGATGTGTCGCTGTTCGCGGCGCTGTCGGGCCCACGCGAGGCGGAGGGTGTGTTCGCCGGGCTGGTCGCGGTGGCGCGACGTGTGGACAGGCTGCCCTGCCCCACCGTGTTCGCGGCGCATGCCCTATGCCTGACCTGGGCCTTTGAGCTGGCTCTGGCCTGCGATCTCATCCTCGCCGCCGAGTCGTCGAGCTTCGGGCTGGTGGAGAAAGTGATCGGGTTGACTCCGGCGATGGGCGGCACGCAACGGCTGGCCGAGCGCGCCGGGACCGGGCGGGCGCGCGAGTTCGTGATGGCGGGCCGGCCGTTCGGCGCAGCAGAGCTCGAGCGGTGGAACGTCATCAACCGGGTGCTGCCCGACGAGGAGTTCGACGGCGCCGCGCGCGAGTACGCCCGTGAGCTGGCCCAGGGGCCGACCCTGGCCCACGGGGCGACCAAGCAGGTGCTCCGCGACTACCTCGAGGGCGGCGTCGAGTTGGCCAACGAGCGGGTCCCGGGGGTCGCGGGAGCGCTGTTTGCCTCCGAGGACCTCCAGGCCGCGGTGCGCTCATTTCTGGACCAGGGCCCGGGGCGCGCCACCTTCCACGGACGCTGAGCGCAGAAAATACCTACCGCTGCTTGACAGACCCTGGTACGTTTCCCGCCATCTGGACGGGCTTTGGCCTGCACTACGGGGAAAACGAAGGGATTTTCATGGCAACGGGTACCGTCAAATGGTTCAGCGACGACAAGGGCTTCGGATTCATCACGCCCGACGACGGCGGTCGCGACCTGTTTGTGCACTTCTCGGGGATCGACGGCGACGGATACCGCTCGCTGGCCGAAGGCTCCAAGGTCTCCTACGAGGAGGAGGCCGGGCCCAAGGGCCCCAAAGCGGTGAACGTCAACAAGATCTAGCCTCCCCAGGCCATCACACACGGGCTCCTCTGGGGCCGTGATGCCGCGGTTTGAGGCCATGGCGCCTTCTTGCAGGCTTGCCGTCACTCCGCAACTGACGACCCCTGGTGGTGTTCACTGAGGAACATGAAACGCTTCTCGTTTGCACTCGCAGCCGGTCTGAGCGCCTTCTGCGTCATCGCCGGCGTGGCCTCCGCCCAGATCGTGGAGCTCGGCCAGACGTCCAGCACCCCGGTGGCGGCGCCTGCCTGCCCACCCAACGTGTCGCTGGCCAACTGCCTCATCGTCCTCACGCGGACCACCGCCGTGCAGACCGAGACCAACGGAGTGATCAATCCGACCAAGGTCACCAAGGACGGGTGGATCGTCGCCTTCACCGTCGGGCTATCCAAGCTCACTTCGGATGCCAAGACCGAGCTGGGGCTCCTGAAGGGCCTCGACGCCAAGTTCGGAGGACCGCCGCAGCTCGTCCTGAGCGTGTTGAAGCCTGGACCGAAGAACAGCTACACGGTGGTGGCGCAGAGCGCCACCTTCCACGTGCTGCCCTTCCTGGGCTCGGTGCTCCAGGAGCCCCTGTCGCTCCCGCCCACCTTCACCACGATGACCGCCCTGCCGGTCAAGAAGGGCGAGGTCGTCGGGCTGACCGTGCTGACCTGGGCGCCGGTGCTCACCTACAACCTCACGTCCAACAAGTACTCCTACCGCCAGAGCCGCAGGGCGAACTGCATTCATGCCGCCGCCTCACAGACGGCCCAGACGACGCTGAAGTCGACCCAGCAGTACCTGTGTGACTACACCGGGACGCGGGTCCAGTACTCGGCCACCGAGGTCGTCAACCAGCCCTACCCCAAGACGTACGTCGGCGGACCGACGCCGACCAAGAAGTAGAGGCACCGATGTGAGCCGGGCGCGCCGGGCGGGCGCGCCCTGGCCCGCGGACTAGTGGGGACCCACTAGCAGGTCGCGGGGTTCTGCAGGCAGAACGACGAGTCCAGGCCGGCGCCACCCGAGGTGCCGGTCGCGCCACCCGTCCCACCACCACCGGTGCCACCGCCCGTGCCGCCACCGGCGCCGCCGCTGGGGGTGGTGGGCGAACCGCCGCCCGACGGGGTGGTGCTCGCCGGCGTGGTCGCGCCGCTGGACGGCGACGTCGCCCCGCTGGAGGGCGAGGTCGCGGCGCTGCTGGAGGTGTCGGTGCCGCTGGTGGAGGTGCTGCTGGAGCTCGTGACGGTGGTCGTGGCCGCGACGGCGGGCGGGGTGGTGGGCACCGTGAACGCGGGCGCGCCCGCGGTGTCGGCGGTGCCGGTACCCCCGCCGCCGCAGGCGGCCAGGCCGAGGCCCAAGGCGACCGCCAGCACGACCGCGGGCAACGATCTGGATGTGCGTGCGCCGGGCGGGGTCGTCCCCTCGGGACCGGTGCCGCGATGACCTGCGGCGTGCGCCACGAACGCCCTCTTCAGGAGCCGAGCGGCTCCATGCGCCTGCCGCATACCGGGCAGTCGTTGAGGTCCTTCTGCGACAGCTGCTCGCACCAGTTACAAAACCGGAGATTGTCCACGGTCCACGGCAGTTCGGAGGGGGTGGGAGCCAGCGGCAGGAGCTGCGCGATGACCTCCAGTTCCTCGCCCGTGTCACGGTCGCGGTAGATCTGATCCGGCTCGGCCTGGATGATCACCTCGCGGCCCGTTGACGGCGCCCGCATCCGGTATCTCTGGTGCAATCTCATCCTGCCTGATCCTACCAGCGGGTCGGACGACATCGGGCGTTCGTGGGAGCGCCGGAGCGCCGCTTGAATGGATAGAGTGCCGCCTGGGAGATGCTGCGCTGCCCGACAAAGCTCAGTCGCACCGCGATCCGGCTCATCGCCGGTGCTGCTGTGATGCTGGCCGTCGGCGGCTGCAACGTCAAGCACCCCACCACCAACCTCGTCAGCGGCAAGGTCATGTTCCAGAAGGCGTGCGGTTCCTGTCACACGCTGTCGCACGCCAGCACCAGCGGCAGCACCGGCCCTAACCTCGACGACGCCTTCCGCCAGGACAAGTCCGACGGCGTCAAGCAGACCTCGATCCAGGGCCTGATCGACTCCTGGATCCGCTATCCCAACACTCAGGGCGTCATGCCCGCCGGCCTGGTCAAGGGTCAAGACGCCCAGGATGTGGCCGCCTACGTGGCGGCGGTCGCGGCCCGGCCCGGCAAGGACACGGGCGCACTGGCCGCCGCCGGAGGCGTGCAGGGGACCTCGCCCGCCGCCGGCAAGCAGGTCTTCACAGGGGTCGGCGGCTGCGGCAGCTGCCACACCCTGGCCGCAGCCGCCACCACCGGCACGGTCGGGCCCAACCTCGATACCGACCTGAAGACCAACTGCGCAACCCCGCAGTCCAAGCAACTCCGCGGCGCCACGCTTCAGGAGTGCATCAAGACCGCGATCGTCTCGCCCTACAAGTACCTCCCGTCGGGCTATAAGGCGGGCGTGATGCCGTCCAACTTCGGGACGACGCTGAAACCCAACGAGATCACCGCGCTCGTCAACTTCCTGTCGACGGCGGCGAAGTAGGCGCTCCGCCGGGCCCGGGCCCGGCCCCCGTGCCGGGTGCCGCTGCCGCCCCGGTGCCGGCAGCCGCGCGTTCGCGTAGGCGGCTCCACAGCTCCTCGCCGCGGCCGGCGGCCACCGCGCGGCCCGCGCGAACGCTGTCGAGCTCGAGGTCGTGCGCGAGCGCGAAGTCCAGCAGCGCCTGACGCTCCTCGTTCTCGCGCGCCACGCGCAAAAACAGCCAGCAGAACAGACCGATGGTCAGGAAGCTCTCCTCCACCATCATCAGCCCGCCCGCGGCCACCTGGTCGGCCATGGAGCTGATGTGCCACAGCGCATCCCCGGAGCGGTAGATCGGATAGAAGACGGTGCCGCCGAAGATGAGGATGTTGGCCAGGACCGTGCCGGCCAGCCGCACGGCGACGATGAAGACGAGCCGGGCGGCGTTGTTGAACCACGCCGGCTTGGGCAGGGGCCCCAGCAACGCCATGTAGACCGACATGCCGAAGATCAGGAAGGTCGCGTGCTCCAGCGCGTGCAGGGCGTCGTGGCGCAGCGCGGCCTGGTAGAGGTAGGGCGTGTGCCAGACGTAGAAGTTGGTCGCCCAGACCACGAAGGCCACCACCGGATGCGTCAGGATGCGCAGGCGCGCGACCACCGGGTTGCGCAGCAGTGGCGCGATCAAGGGGCCCGTCATCCCCAGCACCAGCAGCAGCGCGGCGATGTCGCCGATGAGCAGGTGCTCGGCCATGTGTGCGACCAGCAGCTGGTCTGAGAGGGTGTCGACCGGCGGGCTGACGGCGATCTCCAGCACCACCAGGCCGGCGACGTAGCAGGCGTAACGCCACCGCGGGACCGGCCGCCCGTGCTGGGCCAGCGTCCGTGCCCGCAGGTGATACGGGACCCAGGCCAGCACGATGAGCACGGGGAAGCCGATCGCCTGGACCGGAGCGTCGGCGAGGGGGAGGGGCGGGATCAGCACCGCACCTATGGTGTCACTACAGCGCCTGGATGATGAGCACGATGATGGCGATCGCCGCCACCACGCACACGAACCAGATGAGGAAGCCGAACGCGTCGGCCTCGGAGCGCAGCGGGTTGGGCGGGGTGAGCCGGAGCCTCATCGCAACGCGACGGCGATCCGCGCGGGATCGGCACGCCGCACGAGCGCTCAGATCACGTAGACCGTCGTGTAGACGATCACCCACATGATGTCGACGAAGTGCCAGTAGATCCCCGGCACCTCCATGCCCTCGTGGGCCTCCGCGGAGTAGTGCCCGCGAAACGCGCGTACGGTGACCATCAGCAGGATGCAGAGACCGATGAAGACGTGGGCTCCGTGCAGGCCGGTGAGCGCGTAGAAGATCGTCCCCTGGGCTGCATCGTGGGGCGCGAACCCGATGTGGACGTACTCGTTGATCTGGACGCACAGGAAGGTGAGGCCGAGCAGGAAGGTGGCGGTCATCCCGGCCTTGAGCCCGAAGCGGTTGCCGCGCTTGATCGAGGTCAGCGCCCAGTGGAGCGTCAGCGATGAGGACAGCAGGATGGCGGTGTTGATGCCCGCCACCGCCTCCGGCAGCTTGGTGCCCGCCGCGGGCCACGGGTCGTGGCTGACGACGCGGATGAAGAAGTAGGCGGTGAAGAACGCCCCGAAGATCATCACCTCGGAGATGATGAACAGCAGCATGCCCAGCGTCGGCGCGTGCACGCGCGACGACTGGTGCGCCGGGGGCGGGCCGTGGTGGGGCTCGGCGTGAGCGATCGAAGCGGCTTCCATCAGATCTGTCTCCTCCTCGCTGTGGAAGCCACTACGCGGTGGCGCGGACTGGGTCTTGGGCGACGACGTGCTGGACGTCCTTGCCGGTGGCATTGCGCACGCGTTCGACGAGGTCCGCGCGCAGCCATCCGGACTTGGTTTCCGGCAGCGTCGAGATGACGATGTCGTCGACCCGGAAGTACTGCAGCGCGTTGGTGATCGCGGTGTAGGGGTCCGGGTCCCCGATCATGCCGGCCGCCGTCAATCCGGCATCGCGCAGCCGGCCCAGCACCAGCGACAGCCGCGTCCGCGCCCGTTGCGCTGAGACGCCACCACCGCCCTCCTGCGGCACGACCACGATGAACAGCCGCTCGTGCTTGTCGGCCTCGGCCGCGGCCTTGGCCTTCAGTGCCTCCAACAGGTCGTCGCTCGACGCGGAACGGTTGGCCACAGCAAGTGTGACCTTGAACTCGAGCCCGTCGGAGTCGATGTCGGCCACCACGTGCTCCACCGGCAGTCCGGTGGCCTGCCGCAGGCGCTCGGGCAGGTCGCGCCGCAGCCAACCGGAGCGCGACTCGGGGAACGTGGAGATGATGATCGCGTCGGGGTTGTACTCGCGCACCGCGTCCATCGTGGCCGCGTAGGCATCGGGGTCGCCGACCTCGCCGACCGCGTCGATCCCCTCGGAGCGGACGAAGCCAACCGCCAGGTCGACGCGCGTCTGGGCAGCGTCGAAGACGGAGTCGTCGTAGACGACGTAGCCCGCTCGTGGCTGGGTCTGGGGCACGCACAGGACGAACCGCGACGGCTCCTCGGCAGCGTGCCGGCGCACCGCGTCGACGAGCGGCTTACCGCCGATCGTCTCGTTGGCAACGACCAGGATGGTCCGCATCAGTGATGACCCCCGCTGCTGCCGCCCCCAGTCGTCCCGGCAGTCGCTCCGGCTCCGGCCGTGACCGGGCGCGCTTCGGCGGGCGGCTTGAAGATCCCGTGCACGGCGCCCGGCACTCCGTACTCGTACGGGCCGCCGACCACGGTCGGCACGGCGTCGAAGTTGAAGATCGGTGGCGGCGAGGACACCTGCCACTCGAGCGTCATGGCGCGCCACGGGTTGGCCGCCGCGCGCGGTCCCCACCTCCAACTGGCGGCGATGTTGTAGAGGAAGATCAGCGTGCTGGCTCCGAGCACGAACGACGACAGGGAGATGAACAGGTTCCAGGCGGCGAACTTCTGCGCGTACTCGGCCACGCGGCGCGGCATCCCCTCGATGCCGATGATGTGCATCGGGCCGAAGGTGAGGTTGAAGAAGATGAAGGTCATCCAGAAGTGCCATTTGCCCAGGCGCTCGTCGAACATCCTCCCGGTCATCTTCGGGAACCAGTAGTAGACGCCGGCGAAGATCGTGAACAGCGACCCGCCGAAGAGCACGTAGTGGATGTGGGCGACGATGAAGTACGTCTGGCTGACGTGGATGTCGAACGGGATCATGGCCAGCATCACGCCGCTGATCCCGCCCAGCGTGAACATGGTGAGGAAGCCGAGCGCGAACAGCATCGGCGTGTCGAGGTGCAGGACCCCTCGCCACAGCGTGGCCAGCCAGGAGAAGATCTTGATCCCCGTCGGGACGGCGATGATGGCCGTGGTGATCATCATCGGGATCCGGATCCAGGGGGCCATGCCGCTGACGAACATGTGGTGGGCCCACACGGTGAAGCCGAGCACGACGATGGCCAGCAGGGAGAAGGCCATCATGCGGTAGCCGAAGATCGGTTTTCGCTACTTGACCGCGATGATCTCGGAGATGATCCCGAACCCGGGCAGCATCATGATGTAGACGGCCGGGTGCGAGTAGAACCAGAAGACGTGCTGGTACATGATCACGTTGCCGTTCTTGCCCGCGCCCACGAACGCGTCGAAGAAGTGGAAGTGCAACGACACGTCGAGGAGCACGAAGAACTGCGAGGCGGCGATGAACGGCGTGGCGATGACGACCAGCAGCGAGGTCGAGAAGTTCGCCCACACCAATAGCGGCATCCGGAAGAAGCTCATGCCGGGTGCGCGCATGGTGATGATCGTCACCAGGAAGTTCAGCGCGGTGGCAATCGAGGAGGCGCCAGCGAACTGCACCGCGATCGAGAAGAACAGCTGTCCGATCGGCATCGTCGTCGACAGCGGGGCATAGGCGGTCCAGCCGGCGGCGAACGAGCCGCCCGGGGCCAGGAAGCTCATCAGCATCATGGTTCCGGCGACCGGCAGCATCCAGAACGAGAGCGCGTTCAGGCGCGGGAAGGCCATGTCGGGGGCGCCGATCATCAACGGCAGCACGAAGTTCGCCAAGCCGGCGAAGACCGGGATGACGAACAGGAAGATGAGAACGGTGGCGTGGACCGAGAACACGCCGTTGTACTGCTCGGGGGTGAGGAACTGCATGCCCGGCTTGGCCAGCTGGGCGCGGATGAGCATGGCCAGCAGGCCGCCGACGAGCAGGAAGAAGAACGACGTGACCGTGTACTGGATCCCGATGACCTTGTGGTCGGTGTTGACGCGGAAGTAGTCGCGCCAGGTGTGGGCGCCGTGCGCGGAGTGGTCCTCGGGGCGCGTGGGCTTGCCTGAGATCCAATAGAACCAGTAGTCGGCGGTGCCGATGCCGACCAGGAAGAACAGCGGCACGCCGATCAGCGACACGATCGTGATCGCGTCGCCGTCGATGATCGGGTGTTCGTGCATCAGCCATCGCACGAGGACGGTCAGACCGAACGTAAACGCGAATCCGATGACGTCAAAAAGCGCGGCCCGGTACCAGCCGGGGGCGCGGAGCTTCGCCGGAATGGCCATCAGCTCTCCTTCCTCAGTGTGCTCTCAGTCCTGCTCATCCTGCTGATCCTCCTGACCCGCTCGCCCCGCCGGTCCCGGTGGCGTATCCCGGCTCGCCTGAGTTCAGGACCGCCGGCGGCGGCGCTCCGACGGGCGGCGGCCCGCCGGGCTTCTGCTTGCCCAGCCATGCCGTGAACGCCGTCGGGGTGACCACGTGCACGGGCGCCCGCATGAGCGAGTGTCCCGCGCCGCACAACTCCGTGCACTCGGCCGGGTAGTTGCCCAGCCTGATCGGCGTGACGCGCACCGTCGTGGTGATGCCGGGCACGGCGTCGAGCTTCACGGAGAACTCGGGCACGAAGAAGCTGTGGATGACGTCATAGGAGCGCAGATTGAAAACCACGGGCCGACCATTGGGCAGGTACAGGTCCGAGGACAGGATCTGCTTCCCGCCGGCGCCCCGATAGCCGAACTCGAAGGCGAACTGGCGCTCGGTGACGTTGACCACCATGGCCCCGGGGTGATTCTTCTCGTTGGTGCGCAGCACCGAGTACGCGTAGCCGCACAGGCTCACCAGCAGGATCGCCGGGATCGCGGTCCAGACCACCTCCAGCCGCGTGTTGCCGTGGATCGGAGGGCCGTCCTTCTCCTCCTCGCCCGGCTTCATGTGGAACTTCCACACCGAATAGAGGACGACGGTCTCGACGAGCACGAAGACCGGCACCGACACGATCAGCAGCACGTCGTAGAGCGTGTGGATGTGCTGGGCCTGGGTCGATGCCTCGGCGGGGAACCACGGGATCGAGAGCGCGACGGGAATGCCGATAGCGATGCCGATGGCGCCGATCAGCCCCATCTGCAGCAAGGGCTTGTTACGCACGTCTCCCGCCTTGTGTCCTCATCATCTCCGCCCTGCATCCTATGGGTTCTGAGCGACGGATGGCACCAGCCATGCACGCCGCCGACGGCGACGCCTATGATTGAGTCAATCGTTGCAAACGCCGAGCGGAGGCGCACAATGCTCGTTTCAGAGGGAATGTCCGAAGAGGTGCTGACCATCGGTCCCGGCCACTCCCTGCGGCAGGCAGCGGCGGCGATGTGGACACGCCAGGTGGGAGCGGCGGTGGTGCACGATCCCGAGGCTCAGGCACCGGGCGTGATCACCGAGCGCGATGTCCTGGAGGCGGTCGCGCAGGGTAAGGATCCCGACGCCGAGACCGTCGCTGAGCACCTCACCGCCAACCTCACCTTCGCGCGTCGCAACTGGTCGCTGGAGCACGCCGCTGCCACCATGGTCTCGGGCGGATTCCGCCATCTCGTGGTCGTGGAGGGCTCCGATGTCGTCGGGGTCCTATCGATGCGCGACATCGTGCGCGTGTGGTGCGGCGAGGGTGCCGACTGCGACGTGCCCGCCGCGGCCGGGTAGCTCGCCGTCCGTAGCCGGCTGGCCGCCTGCCAGGGACGGCCGAGCGCGCCCGGCCGGCGGCTAGTGGTGGTGTTCCTCGGGGAGCTCTGAGATGTCGCGGCGCGTGTCGCGGATCCACATGGCAGTGGTCACGACGAAGAGGATGAGCCCCGCGATCGAGATGAGCCAGTTGATGGTCGTCCCGATCACCATCAGCGTGATCCCCGCCGCACAGGCCACGGGCAGGAACGTCGGACCGGGGAGGTGGATCTCCTCACCGACGGGCGGCGTGTCGTGCTCTGAGCTCACGAGTGGACGTAGATGGCGGCTGCGACGAACGTGATGCCGAACATGAACAGGCACGCCGCGGCCGCCAAGAGGCCGGAACGCAGGTTCTTGCGGGCGAGCTTTCGATCCATTGCGGTCCTAGATCGTAGTGGTTGCGGGGGTCTGAGTGGTCTGCGCCGCGCGCGCCGGGATGGCCACTACAGCTTCACGTCGATCACCATGGCGGCAAACAGCAGCGCCAGGTACAGCATCGAGAACAGGTACAGCCGCAGCGCGGTGCGGCGGTCAGGGCGGCGATAGAGCCAGACCGCGCCTCCGACGAAGGCGAGGCCGAGGACCATCGAGGCGGCCAGATAGACGGCGCCGAACTCGCCGACGCAGAACGGCAGCTGGCTGACGGCATAGAGCAGCGCCGAGTACAGGACGATGTGCAGCCGCGTGGTGTCCTCGCCGCGCACCACCGGCAGCATTGGAATGCCCACCTCCGCGTACTCGTCCTTCATGAGGAGGCTGAGCGCCCAGAAGTGGGGCGGGGTCCAGTAGAAGACGATCGCGAACAGATAGACGGCGGTCCACGACAGCGAGCCCCGGGTGGCCGCCCAGGCGACCAGCGGCGGCATCGCCCCGGCGGCGCCGCCGATGACGATGTTCTGCGGTGTGCGGCGCTTGAGCCACATGGTGTAGACGCCGACGTAGCCGACAAAGCCGCCGAGGGCGAGCGCCGCCGCCAGGACGTTGACGGTCAGGGAGAGCAGCAGGAACGAGGCGACCTGGAGGGCGATGCCGAAGCGGACGGCCGCCGCCGGGCTGACGCGCCCGGACGGGATCGGCCGATTGGCCGTCCGCCGCATCCGCGCGTCGATGTCGCGGTCCCAGTAGTGGTTGACGGCACCGGCACCTCCGGCCGAGAGGTAGCCCCCGGCGCAGGTCAGCGCCACGAGGGACACCTTCGGGTCGCCGGCGACCTCCATGGTCATCACGGTCGTGAAGAGCAGGAGCGACTGGACCTTGGGCTTGGTGAGGTCGACGTAGTCGGCGACCAGCTGGCGCCGGCGCGATGCGCCGGAGGTGACGGTGGCGGGAACGGCCGTCATCCGCGACCCCCGGGAAGGATCATCCGCCCGAGCGCGCGAACTGCTCGCTGCCGCCGCGCTTCTGGGTCACGCCGGTGGTGCGCTCGACCTGGCGACGGATGTCGCGCATCGGCTCCACGGATCGCACGCGCGGGATCTCGTCGAAGTTGTTGACCGGCGGCGGCGAGGTTGTGAACCATTCCAGCGTGTTGCCCTTCCAGGGATCGGGGCCGGCAATCCGCCCGTTGTGAAGGCTCCGGGCGACGTTGAGAATGGTCGCCAGGACCCCGAGGCCGAGGATGAAGGATCCGATCGTCGAGATCAAGTTGTAGGTGGACCACCCCAGCCCCGGCTGGTAGGTGAACACGCGCCGCGGCATCCCCGAGAGCCCGAGGGCGTGCTGGACGAAGAAGGTCGCGTTGAAGCCGATGAACATCAACCAGAACGACAGCTTGCCCACGCCCTCGTTGAGCATCCGACCGGTCATCTTGGGGAACCAGTAGTAGAGCCCGGAGAAGACCGTGAAGACGGCGCCGCCCATCAGCACGTAGTGGAAGTGGGCGACGACGAAGTAGGTGTCATTGAGCTGCCAGTCGACCGGGAAGACGGCCAGGAAGATCCCGGTGATGCCGCCGATGATGAAGATCGCGATGAAGCCCACGGCGAAGTACAGCGACGTGGTCATCACGATCGAGCCCCGCCACAGGGTCGCGATCCAGTTGAAGATCTTGACCCCGGTCGGCACCCCGATGAGGAACGAGCTCAGCATGAAGAAGCCGAGCACGACGACCGGCACCGGCGAGGCGAACATGTGGTGGGCCCACACCAGCGTGGCCAGGAAGGCGATGACCGCCGTCGACGCCGCGATCGCCTTATAGCCGAAGACCGGCTTGCGGCTGAACACGGGGATGACCTCCGAGATGACGCCGAACCCGGGCAGGATCATGATGTAGACCTCGGGATGCCCGAAGAACCAGAACAGGTGCTGCCACAGCACCGGCGACCCGTGAGCGGTGGGGTCGAAGAAGTGGGTGCCGAAATGGCGGTCGGTGAGCAGCATCGTTACGGCGGCCGCGACGACGGGCAGCGCGATGATGAGCAGGATCGCGTAGACCAGAAGGGTCCAGACGAACAGCGGCAACCGGTTCCAG
>DASXDW010000178.1:0-6549 GCA_036490435.1 Solirubrobacteraceae bacterium | reverse complement strand
CACATTCTTGTTGGCGCTCGTGACGGTGGTGAACTGGCCGACGTCGCGGTAGCGCGTCTGGATCTGCCACTTGCCCGCGCCGAGGGTGCCATTGACGCCATAGGTCGTGGCGCCGGTTTTCAGCGACGAGCTGCCCACTGTCTTGAAGGCACCCTTGGAGCCCTGCTTGCGGGCCAGAACCTCGACGGTTGCGTTTGCGTCAGGCGCCTTGGGCCCGACCGACCCGGTCACCGAGACGCCACCGGTCGACGCCGTGGCCTTGGTGATCGAGATCGTTCCGGTCACCGCAACCGGCGTGGCGGGGGTATTGGCCGGCGACAGGATGTCGCCGTAGACCGGGTTCAGCGTGGAGTTCTCGACCAGCGAGATGTCTCCGGTCGAGACCTGATACGCGCCGGATGAGGGCGGGGTGAACGTGATGCTGTAGTTGCCGTTGCCATCGGTCTTCCCGCTGCCGACCGGGACGCTCGTGAGCCCCTCGAGCTCGCTGATCGTCACCGTCTGGCCCGACGGTGTCGCGAACCCGGGCTGCAGGTTCGTGACGGTTCCGGTGACCGTGGCGGTTTTGCCCGCGGTGATCGTGCTGGGGAAGCCCGAGGCGGTGATCTTCGGCGAGGCGGTGGCGTTGAACACGGTCGTGCCGTTGTCCCCCGCGGTGCCGGTCAGGTAACCCTTGAGCTCAGACTGGATCTGCGGAGAGGTGATGAAGTCCATGAAGTCCTGCGCGGCCGTGACGTTCACGGTCTCTCCGGGCTTGTTCGGGTTGATGATGTAGATGTGGAAGTAGTTGACGAGCGCGTTGGCCCCACCGGGGGACGAGGCGCTGTTGTCACGCGCGATGATGGAGAGGTTCCCGAGCCCGCCGGTGGCGGCAGGCTTGGTGTTGAGGTAGTCGTAGGTGCCGCGGTCGGTGAGCGTGTAGCACGAGTTCGCGACGGCGCCCGTGAGCGTGCACGCGTTGGTGGCGATCATGTTCGCGCCCTGGCTGACGTTGTTGATCAGATACCAGGACGGGACGCTGGTCGTCACGGTGCCGCCATCGGGGCACGCGGCTCCCTGGGCGCCGGTGTTTGTCGGCGCCATCCCGCCACCGTTGGGCGCGGTCACGGTGCAGAGCGTGACGCCGGCCGGCGTCAGGCCGGCATCGTTGACGAGCTGCCAGATGGCGTGCTCCTCGACGGTGGTGCCCGAGGCGGTCGTCGTGCCGCCGCGCGAGACGAAGGTCGCGTGGCCCGCCACACCCGCCGTGGCGACGTCCGCGAACGCCTTGGCGATGTTGTGAGCGTCCGGCGCAGCGCCGGCCGGATCGGCCGTGAAGCCGGCCAGGACGAAGTCGTTGGTGAAGATCGCGTGGCCGAAGTCGTTGTTCTGCGAGAACCCGCCGGCGACGAACTGGTTCTCGAGCGATGGGGCGTGGACGATCAGCATGCTGGGGCCGCCATTGCCGCTCTCGGCGTTCTGGATGGCGGTACCGGTGGCGGAGCCCGTGTACTTGAAGGTGAACTGCGGAAACGCCGCCTGAAACTGCGGCTGGATCAGGCCTGGGATCAGGCCCGAGTCGCTCACGTCGCTGGTGCCGACGATCGAGAGGGATGTTGCGCTATCAGCGCTCGCGAGCGCGGGAGTCAGCATCAGGGCGAGCGCGGCCAGGAGGCCGAGGACAGGGAGGGCCAGCAGCCGGCGGATGCCGGGGCGGGCCGAAGGACCGGCGGGAAGCATGCGCTGGCCAGTGGGAACGGGATGGGTCATCGGGCCAGCATATAGAGGCTGCTTATGTAATGCCTAGGTCCCCAAGACGACACATAAGCTGCGTGTCAGGACACGCCCGAGCCCGCGGACACGTTGCATCGCGTCAGGCCGTACCGGGCCGCGAGGGCCGATACCGGGCTGGCCCGGAGCGCGGCCAGGCCCTGGGACACGGCCGCTGAATCGCCCCTCTTGGCCGCGGAGGCCAACGCGCGATACTGATCTGCGCTGGCCGTGACGGCGGTGACGTAGCGGTTCAGGAGGGCGCGATCCTGGGCGGGGCGCGGGAGCGCCCGGGTGTCGGACGCCTCCTGCCCGACGATCGGCGCCACTTTCTGGAGGTATCGGGCAAGCGCTGACGGCGAGCCGGCGCCACCGGACGGCGGGGGGACCGAGCGGACCGCACGCAGCGTGCTGATGCAGATGCCGTTGGCGCGGGCGACGACGTCCTTCTTGGTGACCGTGTGGCCGCCGCATGCCGTAGCGCCCAGGCAGGCCGCGGCGACCATGGCGCCGGCGAGCCGCCTCACGTCCGGCCCCGGCCGATGATCAGCCCCCGCGACGCCACGGCGACGAGCCCCCGGGGTCCTCGTTCAGGCGGTCACGCTCAGCGCTCATCGGCGCTTAGTGTCGCTCACCGCGGTCCTGTGACGCACGCGGGCCCGGCGGGCGGGGCTACAGATACTCGGACGCGCCGGTCACGTTCGCCTGAGAGCTGATGCCCTCGAGCCTCTCGTCGCTGGTCGCGAGGGCCAACAGGGCGGCGTAGGACACTGATCGGCCCGCGATGACGCACGTATGGCCGGAGCGCACCCAGCTGATGAGCCGGGCAGGGCCCGACTTCTGGAGGGTGAAGGCCACCCCGTAGCGCATCACGGTCTGGCCGTGCACGCCGGTCAGCGGCGCGCCGTCGCTGATCGCGTAGCCGATGTGGCTGCCGTTGCGGCCCTTGTAGAAGACGGTGGTGATCTTGCGCCCGTCGACGTTGTCAGTGCGCGCGCCGTCCGGCGTCCAGCCGGCCTGCGGACCCCAGGCGGGGAACGGGATCCCCGCGGCGGTCAGGTTGAGGTTCTTGGACTCGTTGGCATCGACGGCGGGCGCCGGGAGTGTCGCTGACGCCAGCGCGACGTGGGCCGCCGCCGGCACCGTGGGCGTCGAGCTACCTCCACTCACGAGGATGACGACGGCCGCGACGGCCGCCGCCAAAGCGGTGGCCGTGGGCAGGACGAAGGCGCGCCGCCAGCGCCGCGCGCGGCGCGGTGTGGCGCCGGCGCCGGTGAGCTCGTCGACGTGCGCGCGCAGCGAGGCGGGCGCGGGTGCGTCGAGGGCGTGCAGCATCGTCACCGCGCGCTTCTGCTCGGCGAGGGCGGCCGTCAACTCGGGTGACTGCCGTATCTGGGCGAGCAGTTCGGCCTCCCGGTCCGCCGGCAGCGAGCCGTCGGCGAGGCGCGTCAGCTCACCTTCGGGGTGCTTCCGCTCATCCGTCATGATTTCCGTCCATCAGGCAAGACTCCGTTCGGGCCCAGATCCTTCCCGCGTGTCGCCCTTTGGATCGGTCGACTCGTCGGAAAGTTGACGGGCGATTCTCTGGCGGGCGCGATACAGCCGGGTGGTGATCGTCGCCTCTCGTGTATCCAGTGCCTTGGCGGCCTCGCCGTAGGAGAGGCCGACGATATCGACGGCCACGAGCGCCAGCCGGAAGTCCTCGGGCAGCTCGGCGACGGCCTCGAGAAGCTCGCTCACCTCCACCGCGCGCTCAGGCTGATGCGTGCGCCGCGGGTCGGGCGGTTGCATGTCGTCCAGCGAAGGGCCGGTCTGCGGCCGCCGCGAGGCGGTGCGCAGGCGGGAGTAGAACGTGTTGCGCAACGCGCGCATGAGGTAGCCGCGCTCGTCGCCGCGGATCACACGCGGACGGGCGAGAACCCGCGCAAACGTCTCCTGCACCAGGTCCTCAGCGTCTTCTTTGGATCCGCACAGCGCCCAGGCCGCGCGATAGAGCGCGTCCAGGTGCTGGCCTAGCGAGGTCGGGTCCAGGCGTCGCACCACCTACTCATCCTACGCGGCTCGGTGCTCCAAGCAGGCCTTAAAGCGTGATCTTCGGGGGAGCCGCGGGCGGCTGGCCGTAGAGCCCGCCGACCATCATCTGGGTCAGCGGCTCGACTATCGCATCGGGGTCGGGCAGGCCGGCGGCGTCGCCGACCAGGGCTACGTGCAGCACGCGCTCATATCCCCACATCAGGCATGCCGCCAGGGCTGGCAGATCGGCGCCCGCCGGCGCCTGGCCGCTGGCGCGCGCCGAGCCGATGACCCGCGCCGTCCCCGCGGTGATCGTCTCGAGCGTCTCGAACCACAGCGCGCGGATGTCGGCGTCGTGGGGCCACTCCTCGCTCACGGTCCGCAGCAGCGCGCCGTGGGTCTTGCACACCTCGACCCACTGGCGCAGGCTGAGGCGGATGGCGGCCTCGGTGTCGCCGCCCGACTGGGCGTGAAACGGGCGCACCGCCACGATCACCTGATCCATCACCTCGCGCAGAGCCTCGGCGATCACGGCGGTCTTGGAGGCGAAGTAGGCGTAGAAGGTCGTCCGCGAGACGCCGGCGGCCTCGATGATGTCGGCCACGCTGAGCTGGCTCAGGGGACGCTCGCGCAAGAGGCGCTCGGTGGCCTCGAGGATCGCCGTCTGCGCGCGGGGCTGGGTGGCAACGGACACCCTCGTCAGGCTATACGGCGGGGTCAAGGAATTACCTGGCGTTCTGGCGGCGTCTGGCCGCGCCTGACCGCGCCCACCCTCCCTCACGGACCACCAGTACGATCGGGTCGGGCGGGCGACGTCAACCACGCCCAGCCACTCGCCACCTCCACCAGCTCATTCCCTGACACCGCCTACGTTCGCAGTATGCGCCGCTGCCTATTCGAGCCCGAGCACGTTGATTTCCGCGAGTCCGCCCGCCGCTTCGTCGCCGAGGAGGTCACACCGCGCCAGGCTGCGTGGGAAGCCGACGGCATCGTGGACCGAGCGCTGTTCACCACGGCCGCGGCCAAGGGCATGCTGGCCATGCAGGTCCCCGAGGAGTACGGCGGGCCGGGGGTGGACGACTTTCGCTTCAACCAGATCGTCGGCGAGGAGCTGGGCTCCGGGGGGGCGGGCGGCAGCGGGCTGGGCCTGACGCTGCACAACGACATCTGCCTGCCCTACTTCCTGGATCTGTGCGACGACGAGCAGAAGGCGCGGTGGCTGCCCGGCATCGGCGACGGCTCGCTCATCACCGCGGTGGCCATGACCGAGCCCGAGATGGGCTCCGACCTGGCCGGGCTGCGCACCACCGCATTGCGCGACGGGGACGAGTACGTGGTCAACGGCTCAAAGACCTTCATCACCAACGGCATCAACTCAGACCTCGTCATCACCGCCGTGAAGACCGATCCCAGCCAGCGCCACGCGGGGATCTCGCTGCTGATCCTGGAGCGTGGGATGCAGGGCTTCGAGCGCGGGCGCAATCTGGAGAAGGTGGGCCAGCACGCCCAGGACACCGCTGAGCTGTTCTTCAGCGACGTGCGCGTCCCGGTGGAGAACCGGCTGGGCGAGGAGGGCCAGGGCTTTCGTTACATGACCGCCAACCTCGCCCAGGAGCGGCTGAGCATCGGGCTCTCGGCGCTGGCGGCGGCTCGCGGCGCGCTGGCCTGGACGCTGGACTACGTCAAGCAGCGCACCGCCTTCGGGCAGGCCATCGGCTCGTTTCAGAGCTCGCGCTTCGCCCTGGCCGAGATGGCCACCGAGATCGAGGTGGCCACCGCGTTCTGCGATCAGGCGGTGCTGGCGCTCAACCGCGACGATCTGTCGGCTTCAGACGCGGCCATGGCCAAGTGGTGGGCGACCGAGCTGCAGGGGCGGGTCATCGACCGCTGCGTGCAGCTGCACGGGGGCTACGGCTACATGCTCGAGTACCCGATCGCCCGCGCCTTCGTCGACGCCCGCGTGACCCGCATCTACGGCGGCACCACCGAGATCATGAAGGAGATCGTCGGGCGCGCTCTGGGCGTCTGAGCGGTCGTGGGCGCAAGGGGGCAGTGGTAGCCGTGCCGGCGCAGGCCGCGCCCGACCCTCCGCCGCGCCGCGGCCGGCGTCCGCGCACCTATGGGGCCGTCCTGGAGGCCACCGCGCGGCTGCTGGAGACCACCTCGCTGGCAGACATGAGCGTCGCCCAGATCCTGTCCGCCGCCGATGTCGGCCGCACGTCCTTCTATGAGCACTTCTCCTCCAAGGAGGACGTGCTGGTCAAGCTGATGGACAGCCTCTCCGACGAGATGGCCGCCGGGCTCACCCCGATGTTCGAGCGCGGCGAGCGCTCTGCCGACGAGGCCTTCGCGCTGGGCCTGGGCAACCTGATCGAGACCGCCGCCCGCTACGCCCCGCTGCTGATCGCCGTCTCCGAGGAGTGGCCCGCCGTCCCTGAGCTCAAGGAGATCTGGTTCCGGCTACAGGGCAACTTCACCCGGCGGCTGGCCCGGATGATCGAGTCAGAGCGCGCGGCCGGCCTCGCGCCTGCCGGTGCTGACGCGCGGGCGCTGGCCGCGTCGCTGGTGTGGACCGCCGAGCGGGCCTTTCACGTCGCCGTGGGCGGCGAGCATCCGACGCTGGTGGACGCGCGGACGGTGGTGGAGCCCCTCACGCAGCTGTTCGTGGGGTCGATCTATGGGCGGGCGGTGGTGGTGGGGTAGCGATGAGGGTTGCGACAGAGGGGTCTCGGGAGAAAAAGGTCGTCAGAGAGCCCTTTTATCCCACGACTCGGCCGAGGCACGCCG
>DASXDW010000160.1:0-15636 GCA_036490435.1 Solirubrobacteraceae bacterium | reverse complement strand
TTTGCAGGAAATGGTGATCTACGGCGTGAGCTTCGACATGGTCGGCAAGCAACCGATCGTGCTGCTCAAGACCGTTGAGAGCAACAAGTTCCTGCCGATCTGGATTGGTCATCCGGAGGCGGCGGCGATCCTGATGAAGCTCCAGGGCGCCTCCACCCCACGACCGATGACCCATGACCTGCTCTCCGACATGCTCGGCGAGCTGGAGGTCGAATGTACCCGGGTCGCGGTCACCGAATTGCGCGAGAACACCTTCTACGCGTCGATCTCACTGCGCGCCAACGGGCGCGATCTGGAGATCGACTCCCGTCCTTCCGACGCGCTGGCGCTGGCCGTGCGCTCGGGTGCGCCGATCTTCGCCGCAGATGAGGTCATCACCGAGTCCGCCATCGAGTTCGAGCACGAGGTCGAGGACACCGAAGAGGTCGTCGAGAAGTTCAAGGACTTCCTCGACAAGGTGACCCCCGAGGACTTCGCCTCCGACGAGTAGGTTGCGCGCCCACATGAGGTGGGCGCTTCTGGGGTTCATGGTGATCGCGGCGCTCGCACTGAGCGGACCCGCGTCAGCGAAGACCCCGAATGCCCGTGATGTCACGGCGACCCGCAGGTTCGTCGCGGCCGAGAGCAGGTTTGATCGGACCGAACTGGCCCAGCGCGGCGCGATCACCAGCGCGGCCGAGCACTATGTGAAGGTGGTCAAGGCGCGCTGCGGAGGCGACCTGGCCGTCGCGGCGAGCGGCAGCCTGACGCGCCGCGCGCAGAAGGTGGTCAAAGCCCTGACCGAGGAGGTCGGCTTTGACCTCTACGCCGTCTCCACGCGCTCGATCCTGCCCGCCGAACACCAGCTCGAGCGCGCGCTGCGGCGCGTCAACTTCACCCAGCCGCGCCTGGACGCGATCGTGGCCTCGATCGAGCTGGGCAATCGACCGGCGGCGCCGGGCGACGACGCATGCGCCGACATCAAGGCCGCGCGGACGGCGGACTTCGCGGCCGAGCCGGCAGGGACGGTACGCCTGCTCAAGCGCGTCTCGGACCTGTCCGCCGGCGCCTCGACCTACGTCCCACGTGGCCTGAAGCCCTATCTGATCACTCCCGCCGACCGCGCCGCCTTCAAGACATTGCGCGTCTTGGACAAGCGCCAGACGACCTTTACGGACAATTTCACCCTGAACCAGGTCGGGCGTCTCTTCAGCGTCCTGGTCGGGCAGCCGCCAGTGTTGCGCCGTATTCCGGCGTGCCGTACAGTCGCGGCACATGAGGTCGATCCGGTTGGGGGTCGGAGTTGTGGTGGCGGTCGCCGCGCTGAGCGGGCCCGCGATCGCCGCCCCCTCCACGGCGCCCAAACCGCGTGACGTTGCGGCGGCTCGCCCTGTGGTCAATGCCCTCGTGCGGTTTGACCAGGCCGCGCTGGCGCGCCAGAGCGCGGTAATGGCGGCGGCGAAAGCCGCGGTCGCGCAGGTCCAGGCCGGGTGCGCGGCCGCCATTCCGAAGGCCGCGCAGCACGGGACCGGCACCCAGCAGAGCGTCGTGCAGGATGTCCTGGTCGAGGGTGCCCTCGACGTTTCGCTGGCCGCCAACCATCCGTTGGCGGCCCCCTTGCGCCAGGTGGCGACGCGCCTGGCGGCCGCCCACTTCTCCTCCCCGGCTCTCACGCGCGGATTCCAGAACACCGCGCGGGCCAATCGGCTGGTCCTCTCACTCACTCCCACGGATCTCTGCGCCGACGTGAAGGCCGCCGCCGCGGCGGGCTTCGCCGCCGATCCGCCGGGGACGACGGCCGCTCTGAAGCGCATCGCGAGGCTGTCCTCGGCGCACGGACTGGGCCTCAGCCTCATTCCGTCCAAGCTCGCGCCTTACCTCGTCACCGCGCGCGACCGCGGCGCGCTCGCTCATCTCAAGACGCTCAACGCGCGCTACGTCACCGCCATCCAGGGCGGGGAGCTCACCTGGGAGCGCAAGCTGGGGTCGGCTCTGGACAAATGACCCGTTGCGCCGTAGCGGCGGCGTTCCGTAGAGTTCTGAATGGTTGACCGGATTTGACCGGTCAGATCGTCACGAAAGGCGCGGTGTGGGGATGGGTGTGAGGTGGATGCCGCTCCGCGGCGTGGTGGCGGGCGTGGTCGCGCTCAACCTGCTGGGCGGGTCCGCGATGGCCGCGACACCGGCCAAGGCGCCCAAGCCCCAGGACGTGAAGGCAGCGCGCACCGTCATTCGTGCCCTGACACACTTTGACCAGAGTTCGCTACGCCACGAGGGCGCGATGACCGCGGCGGCGCGGGCCATGGTGGCCCAGGTGAAGGCCGGTTGTCCCGGCGGGATCCCCGCGTCGCTGGCCAACGGCACGGAGAAGCAGCAGTCGGTCGCATTCGACGTGCTCTTCGAGTCGGCGTTCGACCTCACGCTCAACGTCAACCGCCCGCTCGCCGCCGCGACGGTCAGCGTGTCCAAGCGCCTCGCTCACGTCCACTTCGCCACGCGCACCCTCACCCGGGGCATCCGCCAGGTGGCCAAGCTCTCGGGCGTCCTGCTGAAGATCAAGCCCAGCGATCTGTGCGCCGATGTCAAGGCGGCGGGGGCCAACGGGTTCACGGCCGACCCGCCAGGAACGAACCGGTTTCTCAACAGCTTTGCCCGGGTGATCGGCGACGCGGCCACGTCGCCTCCGAACGTGCTCAAGAAGGTCAAGGACCTGCTGACCACCCGTCGCGATAAGACTGCGCTCAAGCGTCTGCAGCAGCTCAGCACGCGCGAGGACAAGTTCTCCAACAAGCTCGGGTCCAAGTGGGCGCGCAAGCTGGCCGCGGTGCTCAGCCCGCGTTCGCCGGGCGGTGGCACCGGAGGCTTCCCGACCAATCCACCGCCGCCCGCCACCGGCGCGCTCCGCCGCGCGCGGGTCCTGTCGGCGTTCGCAGCGATCTGAGAAGCGGGTTGTCCGCCGGCTGAGCGGACGCATCTCACAGTTGGGGTGGCCCACCGCGGGTTAGGCTGCTCGCGCTCGGGTTGTCTCGATGGGAGCAGCCCCGAGCGATCCTCAACTCATAGACCGACGCCCACCGGGGCGGCGAGAGGTGACCACATGACTGTGCGAGATGCACGGCGTCCACGGCTGTGGCCGTGGGGCGCTGCGGTGCTGCTGGCCGGTGTCCTGACCCTGCCGATCGCCTCTGCACGCGCCGCCGCGACGGGGCACGCATCCACCCGGCGTGACGTTGCGCCGGCTCGGGCACTCGTCGCGACGCTCGGGCGCTACTACGCGGCCGGACTGGCGACGCGACGGGAGGCCAACGCCAACGTCACGGCGTTCATCTCCGACGTGAACAAGCGGTGCCCGCACGCCCTGCCCGCGACGCTGCTCGATGGCACCCCCCATCAGCGAACCGTGTACAAGCAACTCTTCACCGAGGGCGCCATCGACATCGGGCTGGTCGCGCTCCAGGCGGTCGGCGACGCGACCGCGACCGAGGCCCAGGCGCTCGATCGCATCCACTTCAGCAAGCGATCCGCGAACCTCGACGTCCGCGAGCTCGCCCGCTCCCAGCGCGCCACTCTCACGCTCGCGCCCGAGGACCTGTGCGATGACATCACCCTTGCCGCCAGTGATGGCTTCAGCCAGGTACCGCTCACGACGACGCGATTCGTCGCTCGGGTCGAGAACGTCCTCGCGGGACCCGCCCCGTCCTTCAACGACCTCGTCTCTGACGCCCGGCCCTTCCTGCATCGCAGTCGCGATGCGGCGGCGATCAAGCACCTGAGTGCTGTGGGCGGCCGCTACACCAACTTCGTGGTCAACCTTGGCATCCAGGCGGGGACCAGGCTCGCCGACGCGCTCAGTCAGGGGCGATGAGGGGTACCCGCGGCCGCGGCCGCGGCCGCGGCGGCCGCGGCTGGGGTGCGGCGGGCGTGTGCCTGCTCGCCGCGGCGTTCATGGCAACCGCCGCTGCGCCCACCGCCGCGTCGGCGGCGGCCCCGACCCGGGCCGATGCGCCATCGGCCCGCAGCTTGATCGCCTCCGTCAGCGGGTTCTACGAGGCGGGCCTCCGCACGCGCCATCAGGCGAGGGCGGATGTCAACCACGTGATCGTCGACTTCGAGCGACGGTGCCCGCACGTGATCCCATTCGAGGCCGTTTCCGGGACGGAGCACCAGCTGAGCGTTGCCCACCAGTTGACAGTGGAGGAGAGCGCCGACCTCTGGCTCGGAGCCAGTCGCTCATGGCCGCGGTGCGACCCTCGGACGGGTGCGCCGATCTGAGGGCCGCCGCGTCCAACCACTACGAGCACGTCCCTGCGGCGACCAGGCGGCTGGTCACCCGGTTTCTGGACGCGTTGGGCTCGCACACGCCGCTGTTCGTCGAGCTGAAGAAGGACATCGGGCTTGACCTGCCCACCGCCACCCGGCACGACTGCATCGCCTTCACCCGCATGCGGTCCCTTG
The DNA here is from genome assembly GCA_036490435.1 of Solirubrobacteraceae bacterium. Taxonomy (GTDB): domain Bacteria; phylum Actinomycetota; class Thermoleophilia; order Solirubrobacterales; family Solirubrobacteraceae; genus Palsa-465. Next base: position 11,202 of record DASXDW010000160.1, on the reverse strand, counting down.
TCGACGCCTACTACGGGTTCGCCGACGGCGTGCTGTTCCGCGCGGAGAGGAAGCTCGCTTCGGTGCTCGCCGGCTCGGGAGTCGCGTTGGACGCTCAGGCGGGCACGACGACGGCGGCCAGCACGCGCTCCACCAGCTCGTCGAAGGAGATCCCCGCGGCCTCGGCGGCCAGCGGCAGAAGGCTCGTCTCGGTCAGGCCCGGGATGGGGTTGACCTCGAGCACGTAGAGCTCGCCGGTGGCCGCCTCGAGCATGAGGTCGACGCGGGCAAAGCCGGCGCAGCCGAGCAGCCCGTAGGTCTCCAGCGCGATCTCACCGGCGCGCGCGGCCACTTCCTCGTCGAGCTCGGCGGGGCAGACGAAGCGGGTGCGCCCGATCTCATAGCGGGCCTCGAAGTCGTAGAAGTCCTCCTGCTCAGGGACCGCCTCCACGATCGGCAGTGCCACCGGGGTGGCGTTCTCCTCAAGGATGGAGACCGCCAGCTCACGACCGTCGATGTAGCGCTCGAGCAGGACCTTGCGGTCATAGGAGAAGGCCGCCACCAGCGCGGTGGGCACGTCGGCGGCCGTCCGGGCGAACTTGATCCCCAGCGCCGATCCCTGGCGCGCCGGCTTGACGACGATCGGAAACGCCAGGCGGTCCTCGATCGCGGGCAGCGCCTGCGCGGCGCCGAGCGCGCCCAGCGCCGTCTCGTTGAAGGCGTAGAAGTCCGGAGTCGGGATCCCGCGGTCGCGCATCGCGTGCTTGGCCAGCACCTTGTCCGAGGCGCGGATGCACGCGGAGATCCCGGAGCCGGTGTGGGGGATGCCCACCACCTCCAGGAGCTCCTGCACGGTCCCGTCCTCACCGTCGGAGCCGTGTAGGGCCACGAAGGCCACCTCGGGTCGGTGGGTGGTGAGCTGCGAGACCAGGTCTGAGCCCACGTCGATGGGGATTGCCTCGTGGCCGAGGCGCTCCAGGGCATCCTGGACGCGGGCGCCGGAACGAAGCGACACCTGGCGCTCCAGCGACCGCCCGCCCTTGAGCACGGCGACGCGCACTCTTCAGCGGCTCCTCATCCCGCGCGCTTGTGCGTGACGGGCATGTGGAGGACCTTGGCCAGCTCCTCCTCGCCCTGTCGCTCCCGGTCCTGGTCGGGTGCTCGCTCCGTCGCCGCCGTCGCGGCGGCCTGCGCTGCCTGCGGTGCCTGAGCTGCGCTTGGCCGTGCCGGCTGCACGCCGGTGAGCGTGCCGTACATCGCCACCTGCTCGCGCACGACGTCGCCGATGCGCCGCACGCCCTCCCGGATCGCGTCCTCGTCCACGCCGGAGAAGTTCAGGCGCATCGCCGACCCGCCGCGGCCGTCGACGAACGCCGCCCGCCCCGGCACGAAGGCGACGTGCTCGCGCAGCGCCCGGGCGAGCAGGTCGGTGGTGTCGATGTAGTCGGGCATGGTGGCCCAGATGAACAGCCCGCCCTGCGGGTGGGTCCAGTCGGCCTCGCGCGGGAAATGCTCGGCCATCGCGTCGAGCATCACGTCTCGCCGCCGCCGGTAGATCTCCAGCAGCGACCGGACGTAGTCATCCCACGGCCCGGAGTCGAAGTAGGCGGCGACGAAGTACTGAGAGATCGACGACGAGCACAGGTCCGAGCCCTGCTTGCCGATCTGCATCTTGGCCAGGATCGGCGCGGGTGCCGCCGCCCAGCCCAGACGCACGCCGGGGGAGAGGATCTTGGAGAAGGTGCTGGCGTAGATGACGAACTCGTCGTCGAGCGAGTGCAGCGGCGGCAGCGCCTCGCCCTCGTAGCGCAGAAGCCCGTAGGGGTTGTCCTCCAGGATGATGAGCTCGCGCTCGCCGGCGATCCGCACCAGCTCGCGCCGGCGGTCCAGGGACATGGTCACGCCGGCCGGGTTGTGGAAGTTCGGGACCGTGTAGATGAACTTGGGCCGCCGGCCGGTGCGCTCCAGGTCGTCGAGCGTCTCCTCGAGCTCATCGACGCGCATTCCGTCGCGATCCATCCGCACCTGCACGACGTCGGCCTCGTAGGAGCAGAAGGTCGGGATCGCACCTGGGTAGGTCGGCGCTTCGGCGACGACCACGTCGCCCGGGTCCAGCAGCGTCTTACACACCAGGTCGATCACCTGCTGACCGCCGCTGGTGACCAGCAGCTCGTCGGTATCGACCTCCATCCCTTCGGCCGCCATCACGCGGGCGATGCAGTCCTTGACGCGGGCAAAGCCCTCCGTCGGCCCGTACTGAAGCGCCCGGGCGCAGGAGTCGCCCGCGATCGAGTTCATCAGCGCCGCGTAGGAGTCGGCGGGGAAGGTCGAGGTGTCGGGCAGCCCGCCGGCCAGGGAGATGACGTCCTCGCGCTCGGTCAGCGCCATCAGGTCGCGCATGGCCGAGGAGCGCATGACCTTGGTCCGCTGCGCGAACAGCGCGGCATAGCGCTGAATGTCTCGGGCGGACGACCGTCGGCGCGGCGCGGTGCGGTCTTGATCACGGCCGCCGCGGCCGGGGAGGACGGGGTCCGGCTCGGGCCCGAGCCCGTCGGGGCTCACGCTGCCGTCTCGTCTATCGTCACCACGGTCACGGTACAGCACGGTGCACCTCGCCTTTGACATCTTCCAGGGGATCGGCATCGCCGCGGCGGTGGGGATACGGCCGTTCCTGCCGGCGATCGCGGTCGGCGCGCTTGGCGCCGCCGACGTTCAGATCAACTTCTCGCACACCCCCTACTCTTTCCTGGAGCAGGGGCCATTCCTGCTGGTGATGGTCATCGGCGTCGTGCTGCTGGGGGTCACTGAGCGCCGGGCCACCCGCGAGCTGCTCCAGGGACGGCTCGTCGTGCTGACCCTGGCCGCGATCAGCTTGATCATCGGTGCGCTGATGTTCGCCGGTGCGCTGGCCCAGGATCACCGCGCGGTGTGGCCCGGCTTCATCGCCGGGGTCATCTGCGCGGGAGTGGGGCTGATGGCCACGCGCCCGCTGCTCGACCGTGTCCGGGAGCGCCTCGACGAGACGGCCACGGCGACGCTCCCGCTGTTCACGGAGTCGGGCGCGCTGTTGGCCGCGGTGTTCACGGTGCTCCTGCCCCCGGTCGGCCTGATCGTGCTGGCGCTTCTGTTGTGGCTGCTCTATGCCGGGCGGAGCCGGGCCGAGCAGAAGTACGCGGGCCTGCGAATCCTCAGATAGCGCACGGTGGCCGCCGCGCCCAAGAAGCTTGTGCTCGTCGTGGTCGACGCGATGAAGCCGGCGATGCTCGATCGCGTCATCGCCTCGGGCCGGGCGCCGGCGATGGCGCGCGTCGCCGAGGAGGGCGTGTACGTCGGCGACTGTGTGGCCGCGTTCCCATCGGTGACTCCGGTGTGCGCGGCCACCATCACGACCGGCGTCGGCCCCGACCGTCACCTGATCCCCAGCATGAACTGGTATCACCGCGAGGAGAGCCGTTACGTGGAGTACGGCTCGAGCTTCTCGGCCTCGCGGCAGTTCGGCGTGCTGCGCTCGCTGACCGACACCGTGTACCGCATGAACGCCGAGCATCTGTCCCACGACGTGGAGACCGTGTTCGAGTCCCTCGATGACGCACAGGTGCGCACTGCCGGGACCACCTACCTCATCTACCGCGGGCGCCACGAGCACGAGGTCGCCAACGAGTCAGCGCTGGCGCGGATCGCCACCTCGACGTTCTTCAGGCGCACCATCGAGGGTCCCCAGGAACTGTTCTACGCCGACCTCTACGCCTCGCGGCGGACCGGGTGCCGCGGCCAACTGGGGTTGCCCGGCGCGCGCGACCAGCACACCGGCTGCGTCGGTTCCTACCTCGTGGAGAACGACCTCTTCGACTTCCTGCTCTATTCGCTGCCCGACAACGACGCCTATTCGCACCGCAACGGCCCGCACGCCCAGGTGACATCGCTGGCGGCGGCCGACCGCCAGATCGAGCGGCTCATGCACGCTGCGGGCGGTCCGGACGAGTTCCTGGAGCAGTACGCGGTGATCGTCTGCTCTGACCACTCCCAGGCCCCGGTGGAGGAGCGCATCCGCCTTGATCTCGCCTTTGAGGAGTTCGAGGTGGCGCGGCCCAGCGCCCGCGCCTCGGGCGGGGAGATCGCGCTCAGCCCGGCACAGCGCTCGGCGATGATCTACGCACTGGACGAAGAGCAGGCTGGCGACACGTGCGCCCGGGCGCGCGAGGTGGCGGCTGGGGTCGAGGGCGTGGACCTGGTGATGTGGCGCCATGAGGGGGAGGCCATCATTCGCAGTCGCCGGGGAGAGCTGCACTTCTCGCCGGGCGGCGACCTCTCCGATGCGCGCGGCCACACGTGGAGCGTCGAGGGCGAGCTCGGTGTTCTGCGGGCCGAGGTCCAGGACGGGCGGGTGCTCTCCACCGAGTACCCCGACGCCCTGGCCCGCGCCTGGTCGGCGCTGAGCTGCCCCACGGCGGGTGACATCCTGCTGTCCGCTGCGCCGGGGTATGAGTTCGTCGATTGGGGGGGATCGGACCATGTGGGCGGCGGGTCGCACGGCTCGTTGCATCGCACGGACTCCCTGGGCGCGCTGCTGTGGTGCGGGACAGGACCGGATTCCAGAGCGGCTCGGGACCAATGGTCCCTGCGCGACATCGCACCGATGATCCGGGCACACTTCGGTTTAGGATCTGATCCTGGCGTCGAGTAGTCCGTCGACAACGCTTACGGACTCTCAACATTTCCTGGCTACATTGACCCGATGCCTGAAGAGCTGACCACCCTCGTCGAGCTGCCGTTTCGCCACCGCGTACGGCACGGGGTAAGCAAGCCCGACAACTGGCTGCAGCTGACCCGGTTTGTCGCCGTCGGCGCGAGCGGCTACGCCGTCAACCTCGTCGTGTTCGCGCTGTGCGTCCACGGCATCGGGATCAACTACAAGATCGCCGCCGTGGCCGCGTTCGCGGTCTCGGTCCTCAACAACTTCTGGTGGAACCGGCACTGGACCTTCCGTAGCCAGCGCGAGGCGCATCCGGTCGAGCAGGCGCTGAAGTTCTTCGCCATCTCGCTCGTGGCCTTCGGCTTCAGCTATGTCGTGCTGGTCTCCCTCGTCGACGGCGCCGGGTTCCCGAAGGTCGTCGCCCAGGCGATCTCGATCGTGGCCGCGACGCCGCTGTCCTTCGTGGGACAGAAGCTGTGGAGCTTCAGGGCCTAGGTCCTCGCCGCGTAGGCCTCGGGTAGACCGGGGCTGCCCCCGCCTACTGTGTTCCGCCCCCGGCCCACCGGCTCGCGCGAGATGGTTCGGCTGGTCGTCCTGTCGGCCCTGCTGACGCTGCTGGCGCTGGCCGCGCCCGCTGTAGCGCCGGCCGCCACGACCAGCGCCAGTCAGAGCGGCCTCACCGGCCTGGCCGGTCCGGCGGCGAGCCAGGGTTCGGCTCCCGCGGTCACCACGGTGACCAAGACCGTCACCACCACAGTCGCCGCTTCGGACTCGCCGGTGCTGGTCACCAACCCCAACACGCCTCCCAGCGGCTACCGGCTCACCGCCAACCAGGTTCTGAAGCGAGCTTCCGCCGATCCGCGGGTCAAGGCGGAGCTGCGCCGACACCCCAAGGCGATCGCCTACGAGTACACCAAGGGATTCCCGACCTGGCAGGTGAGCTGGTTCTCGGACACCAAGCCCCAGCGCGAGCTGCTCCAGGTCTACGTCGACGACAACACCGGCGCCGTCACGCAGGCGTGGACGGGCTTTCAGGTGGCGTGGACGATGGCTCGGGGGTACGCCGGCGCGTTCGGCCGCCGCGTCAACTCCTGGTACATCTGGATCCCGCTGCTCATCCTGTTCGTCGCGCCGTTCGTGCCGTGGCGGCGGCGACCGTCGCTGTGGCATCTGGACCTGCTGGTCCTGGCCAGCTTCTCGGTCTCGCTGGCCTTCTTCAACCACGCGAAGATCGGGCTCTCGGTTCCGCTCATCTACCCGCCGCTCATCTACCTGATGATCCGGCTGCTGCTGCTGGCCGGCGGCCGCGGGATCCCGCGCCGGCCGCTGACCACGATCGTGCCGACGACGTGGCTGGCCATCGGGACGGTGTTCCTCATGGCCTTCCGGGTCGGGCTGAACATCCTGAACTCCAACGTCATCGACGTCGGCTACTCGGGGGTCATCGGTGCCGACAAGCTGATCCACAACGTGGCCCTGTACGGCCACTGGCCCCACGACAACATGTACGGCGACACCTACGGGCCCGTCAGCTACTTCCTGTACGTCCCCTTCCGCCTGGTGTTCGGCTGGAGCGGGACCTGGGATTCGCTCCCCGCCGCCCACGGCGCGGCCATCTTCTTCGACGTGCTGTGCCTGGCCGGCCTCTACCTGCTGGGGCGCCGACTGCGCGGCAACCGGCTGGGGGTGGTGCTCGCCTACCTGTGGGCGGCATACCCGTTCACCCTCTACGCGCTGAACTCCAACACCAATGACGCGCTCGTGGGCGCCGCGCTCCTGTTCGCGCTGCTGGCGATCCGCACCTCGCCCGGGCGCGGGCTGATGGCCGGCCTGGCCGGGATGACCAAGTTCGCGCCCTTCGCTCTGGCGCCGCTGCTCCTGCGCGGGACCGAGGAGCGGCTGCGCCGCCGCCACGTCGTCGGCTTCGGGATCGCCTTCGTCGTCGCGTGCGTCCTGACCATGCTGCCGGTGGTGCTCAAGCACGACCTCTCGGCGTTCTGGCACGACTCGATCATCTACCAGTCAGATCGCACCACCCCGTTCTCCGTGTGGGGCCTGTGGGGCGGGCTGGGCTGGCTGCAGAGCCTGCTCCAGGGAGCGGTGCTCGCGCTGGCCATCGGCGTGGCCTTCCTGCCCTCGCGCCGCACCGTCATCGACGTGGCCGCGCTGGGCGCCGGGGTGCTCATCGCGCTCCAGCTCACCCTCAACTACTGGTTGTACCCCTACATCGTCTGGTTTTTGCCGATGGTGCTGGTGGCGCTGGTGGCCAGCCACCCGGAGCACGAGCCGTCCGCGGCGCAGGTCTACGACGACGCGGCCGCCGTGCCCGCGGCCGAGCAGGAGCCGGTCGGGATCCGCATCGCCCCCTCGTAGCCCTGCCCGGGCCGGCCCGAGGGACGAACGACGGCTATCGAAGGCGGATTCGGGTGGCCTCGGCGACCCGCCGGACGCCGGCGGCGGACGCGATATGCGTGATTTTTATGCGGATCGCATAAAAAGATCGCGAACCGGTCGCACGGGACCCCGCCTCGCGGGCCACGCCAGCCTGCCAGCCCACCACTCGATAGCCGCAGTTGACGTTCGCCGATGCCTGGCCACGGCGGCAGGTGCCAGCGCTTACCTGATCCCCTCGCCCGGCTCCAGCAACTGCCGGATCGCCACCGCCCGCCGGGACTCCTCTCCCGTGGTGACCAGTACGGCGTTGAGCCAGGGATCCTCGGTCGAGGTCTCGAAGCGCACCGGCATCTTGGTCGCCATCGCCTCGATCGCCTGCTCGCGCTTGACCCCGATCACTCCGCCCCGCGGCCCGGTCATGCCGACATCGGTGATGTACGCGGTCCCGCCGGGCAGGATCCGCGCGTCGGCGGTGGGTACGTGGGTGTGGGTGCCCACGACCGCGGTGACGCGGCCGTCGAGATACCAGCCCATCCCGACCTTCTCGCTCGTGGCCTCGGCGTGCATGTCGACGAGGATGTGGTCGGCCTTGTCTCGCAGGGCGTGCACGGCGGCGTCGGCCTCGGCGAACGCGGGGCGGCCGGCGTCCATGAACAGGTTGCCCGACAGGGAGATCACCCCCAGCGACGCGCCGTCGCGCTCCACCACGCACCAGCCGTGGCCGGGCTGGCTGCGTAGGAAGTTCGCCGGGCGCAGGATCTCCCGGCGGTCGTCCAGGTAGCTGTAGATCTCGCGCTGTCGGTAGGTGTGGTTGCCGAGGGTGATGACGTCGACGCCCGCGGCGAACAGCTGATCGGCGATCTTGGGGGTGATGCCAAGGCCCCCGGCGACGTTCTCGCCGTTGACAACGACGAAGTCGGTCTCCAGGCGCTCGCGCAGTGCGGGAAGCATGCCCAGGAGCGTGCGCTTGCCGAGCCCTCCGACGAGGTCACCGCAGAACAGGATGTTGATGGCCCGTGTCATTCAGGTTCAGGGTTGACCCCGCTCGCCCTCATAATCACAGGTATGCGTCGATGGGCCCGACTGCGCACGGCGGACCCGCAAGAGCCCGAGGGCGAGCCCGATCCCGAAGCGGTCGAGGTCGGCGGCCCGGTGGATGAGGAGTCCGAGGACGACGAGCTTGACCCCTCGCGGTCAGCCGGCGATTCCGGCCGAGCCGAGCCGGCCCGGCCGACCGTCGCCCCCGTCGTGGTGCCCCGCTGGATCCAGCTCGTCATCCTGCCGCTGGCGCTGCTTGGCCTGTGGGCGCTTGCCCGGGCGGTCGGCTCGCTCCTGCTGGTCGTCATCGTCGCCGCGCTGGCGGCGCTCATCCTGGCCCCGATCGTCCGCCTGCTCGAGCGGCTGATCCCCCGCGGCCTGGCCATTCTCATCGTCTACCTCGGAGGATTTGCCGTGCTCGCGGGCATCGGCCTGCTCCTGGCCAGCCCCATCGCCACGCAGATCAGCCACTTCGAGAACAACGTCCCGGACATCGTCCGCCACGCCAACCATCAGCTCGACAACTTCCAGTCGTTCCTCAACGACCGCGGGATCAACGTCCACATCAAGCAGCAGGGCTCGAGCGCCCTCGACACGCTGCAGAAGGACGTGCTCAAGCGCTCGGGCGACATCGTGTCCTTCTCCCGTGACCTGCTGTCGCAGATCGTCACCGTCGGCTTCGACCTCATCCTCATCCTCGTCCTCTCGATCTACCTGCTCATCTACGGCAATCAGATCGGGGACCTGGCGCGCCGGGTTATGCCTCCGGGCGATGGCACACCCGAGGACGACTACCCGCTGCTCGTCCAGCACGCGGTCTCCGGGTACGTGCGCGGCCAGGTCCTGTTCAGCCTGGTCATGGGCGGCAGCGCCGCCATCTGCCTGGAGATCCTCGGTCTCATCGGGGTCTTCCCGGCGGGCCGGGACTACGGGGTCTTCTTCGGCGCCTTCTACGGCCTGATGGAGTTCATCCCCTACATCGGGCCCATCGTCGGCCCGATCCCGGCGATCCTCGTCGCCCTGTTCGATAACCCGATCAGTGCGGTGTGGCTGATCATCCTCTTCGTCGCCCTCCAGCAGCTCGAGGGCCACATCGTGGCGCCCCAGGTGTTCCGGATCTCGCTGCGGATCAACCCGATCATCATCATCCTGGCGCTGCTCATCGGCTTCAAGCTCTACGGCGTGGTGGGAGCCCTCGTCGCTCTCCCGGTGATCGCGGTCATCCGACAGACCGTTGTCTACCTGCAGCGCCACCTCGTGCTCGAGCCGTGGGGGACGCGGGGGGTCGGGTTGGGGCTGCTCTCGGGCGCCGAGCCTGACCGATGTCCGGACTGTGGCGCGCCCGCCGAGGGCGGGGACGCCTACTGCCGGGCCTGCGGGGCCTCGCTCGAGCCGCGCGTGACCACGCCTCGATGACCGTCGGGACCCCCGCCAGCCCGCTCGTCGTCCGCGGCGTGACCAAGCGCTTCGGCGCTCGCGCGGCGCTGCAGTCAGTCAGCTTCGAGCTGGCTCCGGGAGAGCTGGTCGGGATCGTCGGCCCCAACGGCGCCGGGAAGACCACGCTGCTCTCGATCCTCGCGGGCGTCCTGGCTGCAGACGAGGGCGAGCTCACCATCTCGGGCCGCGACGCCGGCTGGGTCCCCCAACAGCCGGCGCAGTACTCGAAGCTCTCGGTGGCCGAGAACCTGCGGCTCTTCGCGCGGCTGGAGAAGGTGCCCGACCCGGAGGCCGCGGTGACGCGGATGCTCGCCCAGACCGATCTCGCCGACCGCGCCGACGAGGAGGTCGGCAAGCTCTCGGGTGGCAACCAGCAACGGGTCAACATCGCCATCGGCCTGCTCTCAGAGCCGGCGCTGCTATTGCTCGACGAGCCCTCGGCGTCGCTGGATCCCCGTCAGCGCGAGCGCCTGTGGGAATTCATCTCGGGACTGGGCACGACCGTGGTCTTCTCCACGCACGATGTCGGCGAGGTCGAGCGCTATGCCACCCGAGTGCTGCTGCTGGCCGACGGGGAGCTGCTCTTCACCGGCACGCCGGCCGAGCTCGAGCAGGCGGTGGGCGGAGACCCGCGCGATCTCGAGGCCGCCCTGGTCAGCTTCCTACACCAACACGGGCACTGACTCAATCCGCGCGTGCGCTGGCTGCTCATCAAGGACCTGCAGATCCTGCGCCGCTCGCCGCTGCTCGTCGGCCTGCTGATCGTCTATCCGATCGCGATCGCCCTGATGATCGGGTTCGCGCTCTCCAGCCCGCCCAGCAAGCCCGCCGTCGCCTTCTACAACCAGGTGCCCAAGAACCACGGCACGATCAGTCTGGGCAGCCAGAAGATCGACGTGGCCAGCTATGCCTCGGACCTGCTGCGCTCCGTGAAGCCGATCAAGGTCCACTCCCGGGCTCAAGCTGTCGCCGCGGTGCGCGACGGCCGGGCGCTGGCGGCGGTGGTCATCCCCGCCGACCTGCCGCAGCAGATCCAGAGCCTCATCACCCAGGGCGTCGGCAGCCCGACCGTGCAGCTCTACCTCAACGGGAAGGACCCGATCGAGCGCGAGTTCGTCAACCAGGCGATCTCCTCGCGCGTGAGCGCGGTCGAGCAGGCCGTCTCCAAGCAGGTCCTGCGCGTTGCCATCAACGACCTGCAACAGGTGCTCAACGGCGGCAGCGTCCAGATCCTGGGCCAGACCGTCCGGCTGCTAGGGCTGCGCAACTCGCGCACGATCGTTCAGGGGGCGCTGGCGTCACTGCCGGCCGACTCGCCACTGCGCCCGGCGCTGAGCCAGGTCATCAGCTTCGCCAACCTCGCCATCCAGGGGCTGGCCTTCGCCAAGCCGGTGCTGGGCTCGATCGGGACGCCGCTGACCGTGAACCAGACCGAGGTCGACGGACGGACCACTCCGGCCGACGCCTATGCCGCGGCGATCGCGGTGGTCGTCTCGCTGATGTTCGTGACGATGCTGCTCGCGGCGGGGATGCTCGCGCTCGAGCGCACCGAGAACGCGTACCCCCGCCTGATCCGCGGGCTGGTGACACCCGGCCGGCTGCTCGGCGAGAAGGTGGTCCTCTCCGCCGGGTGCGCCACGGCGGTGACGCTGGCCATGGCC
>DASXDW010000159.1:0-28646 GCA_036490435.1 Solirubrobacteraceae bacterium | reverse complement strand
GCTGGTCCTCTACGCCGGGCGCCTCGTACCCGAGAAGGGCGTCGAGGTGATCGCACAGGCGTGGCCGGCGGTGAGCACCGAGGCCACGCTCGTGGTCGTGGGCGACGGCCCTCTGGCCGACCGGGTCGCCGGCCTGCCCCGTACCCGCGCGCTCGGGCCCCTCCCCCGCCCCGAGCTCCCGGTCGCCTACGCCGCCTCGTCGTTCGCGCTGCTGCCCTCCATCCCCACGCCCCGCTTCAAGGAGCCATGGGGCCTGGTCTGCAACGAGGCCTTCGAGCAGGCCCGTCCCATGATCGCCACCACCGCGGTCGGCGCCGTCGCCGGGGGTCTCGTCCGCGACAACCAAACCGGCCTCGTTATCGCACCCAACGACCCACAGGCCCTAACTAGAGCGCTCTATCTACTGCTGGAGGATGGGGCACTGACGACCAGGCTGGGAGCCTCGGCTCACCAGGCCGTCCAGCCCTACACCTACGACGCGGCGGCCGACGCCTTCGACAAGGCCCTGCTTGCGGCCCGCGCCACCCCACGCCGAGGGCGTTCTGCATCACTGTGAGGCAAAACACCCTCGCCGCGGTTGCCGGACGCTGTTATACGCCGGTCACTGCCCGACGGAGAACATCGCCTCCAGATCGTGCCGCGAGTAGACCTCAAACGCGACCATGGTCTGCGTTCGCCGAACGCCGGACAGCTGCGAGAGCTTCCCGGTGACGACCTGCGCGAGCATCTCCTGCTCGCGCAGCCGCAGGATCGCCACGAAGTCCCAGTCGCCGGTGACCGAGTAGGCCTCGGCCACACCCTCGATGCCGGCCAGTTCCCCGCCGAGCGTGGCCAGCGCCGAGCCCTCGGCCTGGATGAGGACGATGGCGTGGGTCATGGCGTGTGGGTGTCGCCCGGCTCGAGCACGACCACCATCGAGCTCGTGGCCGATTCGACGTCGGACTTGAACGCCTGGGCGTCGGTCTCGACGAGCGGGAACGTGTTGTAGTGGCAGGGGATCACGGTCTTGGCCCCGACGAAGTCGGCGGCGTCGACGGCGTCGTGGCGGTCCATGGTGAAGTGGCCGCCGATGCACATCAGCGCGACATCGACCTGGCGGCGCCTGCCCACGAGCTGCAGATCGGAGAAGAGCGCGGTGTCGCCCAGGTGGTAGATGAGCGTGTCCTTGAAGTTGACCAGCAGCCCGGCGGGAGTGTTGACCGTGCCCTTCGGCGTGGTGGAGGTGTGCCAGGCGGGCACGAGCTTGGCCCAGCCCCAGTCGAAGTCGTGCGATCCGCCGAGGTTGCAGTTGACGACCTCCAGACCATCGCCCTCCAGCTCCCCGGCCAGTTCGGTGATCGCGAGCACGGGCGCGCTGGTGCGCTTGGCGATGTCCACGGTGTCCCCCACATGGTCACCGTGACCGTGGGTGAGCAGGATCGTGGTCGGGTTCAGGTCGTCGGGCTTGGCGGCGGCCTTGGGATTCCCGCTGAGGAACGGGTCGATCAGGACGCTGGTGTCACCGTCGGACAACTCAAAAGCGGCGTGGCCGAGAAAACGGATGTCCATCGGGTTCTAGTCCTCCTGTTGGTCTTTCGGGTCCGGGGGATCGGTGCGTTCCAGCGCGCGCGAGAGTTCGAAGCCGACCGCGACTCCCACCAGCATGCCCAGTCGCGTCTCCTCGGCCAGGAGCGTTTTGAGCGCTCTCAGCCGGGCCTCGCCTTCGGCTTCATTGGCCGCTTCGCGCACGGCCTGTTCGTGCGCGGCGCCAAACCATCCGCCTTCGGCGATGGCCGCCCCCAGCACGCGCTGCAGCGACGGGGCGGCGCGCATGACGATGTCCTGGGCGTCCTGCAACCGCGTCGGGTCTGTGAGCTCGGTGATGGCGGCATCGAGCTCGGCGTCTGTGTAGGCGCGCTCCGGCACTGGCGCCGGATCATAGGGGGCGCCTGAGAACGGGGTGACAGAGCTCGCGAGAGGGCCTCAGCGCTCGCCGATGAGGGCAAGCGGGATGCCGATCGCGAAGCCGGCGACGATCCCGACTCCGTCAGACACCCAGCTGGCGGCGACGTCGGCCAGGGGCATCAGTGCCACCGCGGCGGCGATCACGGCGGCGCCGATGAGGTCCCCGTCAACCTCGCCGCCGGAGCGCAGCGTCAGCAGATCCGGCGTCGCCCAGGCGCATACCAGCGCCAGCGCGCCTCCCTGGGCGCCGAGCAGGATCGCGTTGGGCTGGATCGCCGTGGTGGCGGCCAGCCCGCCCACGCCGCCGATGATGAACAGCGCCAGGACCGGGACCGGGCCGTGCCGGCGCTCCAGCAGCCAGCCGAACAGGCCGACTGTGCCGAGGGTGATCATCGCGTAGCCGATGTTGTCGTAGGTGAACGCGGCGGTGAACAGGCGCCACCATTCCGATCCGGGCTGGCCGACGACGATGAGGTGGCCCGAGGAGCCGCCGAGGTCGGTGCGCCACAGCAGGCAGCCGACGAACCCCAGGACGACGAGCAGGATGGTCGCGTAGGGGCGGGTGTCGCCCCGGATGCCGGGGATCTCGTCGCGCTTGAGCCGGGTGAGGAGCGGCGGGGCCTGACGGCGCGCCTTGCGCTCGGCGACGCGCTGGTCGCGGTCGAGCTTGGGAGCACGCTTGCGCAGCCGGTTGCCGCAGTACGGACACTCGGTGATGTAGGGGCTGACCTCAGACCCGCAGCTCTTGCAGATCACGAACAGGTCTGGTCCACCGGTGCTCACGATCCGATTGTAGAACCGGCCCGGCCTCGTCTGAGGCGCTTTCCCGTGAGCACCCGACGCGTGGTCGACCTCAGACCACCGTAGCGGCCACGATCTCGGCCATCACCTCGCGCAGATCGTGGTTGGCTTCGTAGACGACGACCTGCCGCGCGGCGCCGTTGCCACGCGCCAGCAGGTCCTCCACCGCCTCGAGCTCCGACAGCGTTCCCAGGTCGGCGCAGTGCTCGCGCATGCGGTCGATCAGCCGGTGCGCCAGCGCCCGGGTCGGCACCCGGTCAGAGCTCGGCAGATCGACGAGCTGCCCCTCCAGCCCGTGGCGGGCCGCCAGCCACTTGTTCTCGTCGAGCATCTCGAACGGGTAGGGCGACAGCGTCTTGCCGGCCTCGTAGTGCTCGGCCAGCTCGCGGACCATCGCCTGGACGAGGGCCGCCAGCCCCAGCGAGTGCTCGATGTGGGTCTGGGAGTCCATGACGCGGATCTCGACCGTGCCGAACATCGGGTGCGGGCGGACGTCGTGCCACAGATAGGTGTAGTCCTCGATGACCCCGGCCTTGATCATGAACTCGATCCGGCGCTCGTAGTCCTCCCAGTCCTCGTAGTGGGGCGGGATCCCGACGCGGGGGAAGGCGCGAAAGATCGGCGTCCGCGTCGAGGCCAGCCCGGTGGTGCCCGCGCGCCAGAAGGGCGAGTTGGCCGACAGGCCCAGCAGCACCGGCACGTGAACGCACATGCCGTTGGCCACGTGAATGGCCTTGTCAGGGTCGTCGAGGCCGACGTGCACGTGCATGCCGAAGATGAGCTCCTGGCGCGCGACGAAGCGCAGCGCGGAGATGAGGTCGCGGTAGCGCGGCCGGGCCACGATGCGCTGGTCCTCCCACATCGCGAACGGGTGCGTGCCCGCCGAGCCGATGGCCAGGTCCTTGCTCGCGGCGGTCTCCACGACCTGCCTGCGCAGCGCGCGCAGCTGGCGGCCCGCCTCGGGGATGTCGTCACAGGGGTCGGTGGAGATCTCCAGCACGGACTCCATGAGCTCGGGCTTGATGTCGCCCTCGGGCGCCGTCTCGAGCATCGCCTCGATCGCGTTGACGAGCTCATAGGACTGCGCGTCGAGGATCATCAGCTCTTCCTCGATCCCCACGGTGTATTCGTGTCCGGCGAAGCGGTGCTCCACTGCGCGCAAGGGTAAGGGATCGCCCGGAAACGATCTCATTTGGACGCCGATGGCCCTCCCCACGACACTAGACTGGATGCTGAACTTCGAAAACGGTACGAGAAGGGCGGATTGCCATGGCGCTCGGTTACGACGGAAAGCTGTACATCCTTGCGTTCGACCACCGGGGGTCGTTCCAGAAGAAGATGTTCGGAATCCAGGGCGAGCCGACCGCCGAGGAGACCGCGACCATCACGGACGCCAAGCACCTCATCTACGAGGGCATGGAGGTCGCCGTCAAGCGCGGGCTGGACGCCGCCGCGACCGGCGTGCTCGTCGACGAGCAGTTCGGCGGCAACATCCCCTCCGAGGCCCGCTCCGAGGGCCTGAAGCTGTCCATGCCCGTCGAGAAGTCGGGCCAGAACGAGTTCGACTTCCAGTACGGCGCGGACTTCGGCGCCCACATCGAGAAGTTCAACCCAGACTTCTCCAAGGTGCTCGTCCGCTACAACCCCGACGACCCGGACACCGACCTCAACCAGCGTCAGCTGTCGCGGCTCAAGGAGCTGGCCGACTGGCTGCACGCGCATGACCGCAAGTTCCTCTTCGAGCTGCTGGTGCCGGCCACCGACGCGCAGCTGGAGTCGGTGGGCGGGTCATCTGATCGCTACGACGCCGAACTGCGGCCCGAGCTCATGCGCCGCGCCATCGAGGACTGCCAGAAGTTCGGCATTGAGGTCGACATCTGGAAGATCGAGGGCGTCGACGAGCAGTCCGACGCCGCCATGCTGGCCGAGCAGGCCCGCACCGGCGAGGGGCGCGAAGGCGTGACCTGCGTGCTGCTGGGCCGCGGCGCCTCGACTGAGAAGGTCGAGGAGTGGCTGCGGGCGGCCTCGCCGGTCCAGGGGTTCATCGGCTTTGCCATCGGGCGATCGATCTGGTGGGACGCGCTCAAGGGCTTCCTCGACAAGGAGCTCGATCGTGAGGCGGCGGCGACCAAGATCGCCGAGAACTACCTGCATTTCGTCAACGTCTACGAGAAGCAGCACGTCGCCTGAGGGCGGCGTGACGAGGCGGGGCGTGGCCCCATGCGCGCCCCGCGGTTGCACCAATTGGTAGGCTCGCGCCGATGGCGATGAAGATGCGCCAGAGCCTTGCGCAGCTGGAGCAAGAGTTCCGGCAGGAGACGCAGGATGACCGCAACCGGCGCGAGACGCTCCGGCGTCAGGCCGTGCGCCGGTCGCGTCTGCGGACGCACGTGCGCCGCCGCAAGCGCAGCTCCGTGCGCTACTGGATGCTCATCCTCTCGCTCATCGCGACGGCGCTGATCGTCACCGCCGGGATGTTCGAGACGTTGTACCGCCTGCTCGGGTAGACCGGCTCCCGCGGACGCCCTGCGCTGTGCCGGCGGCGGCAATAACCGAGCTCGTCAGTGCTCGGCCCGCCGGCAGCAGCGAGTCCGGCCACCAGGGCTAAGTGTCTGTCCGGTCCCCGAGAGTGCGCAAGGCCGCGTCGACCTCTTCGCGCGCGCCCTTGTGGCTGTCTGAGCCTTCCTCCTGAATCTCGATGTAGACCTCCTTGCGGAACACCGGGATGTCACGAGGGGCCTGGATTCCGATCCTGACCTTCTCACCCATGATCGCCAACACCGACACCTCGATGTCGTCGCCGATCATGATGCTCTGGTTGGACTTGCGGGTGAGTACCAACATCGTCGCCTCCCTGCAATTGGCCGCTAAAAACAGGAGCGTCATGCCCACGCGTAGCGCGACGCCTGCCCTCGATTGAGCATAGCGGCAACGCTTTTCGAAGATCAAGCGCACAGAAGCTTTTGCACGGGTACTCGGGCGGCGGCCCACCTTCCCGGGCAGGGGGCCGACGGGCGGTGCCAGCGCACGACCCGCCGACGAAACCACTAGTCTCCGCTCCCGATATGGCACGCCGATCTCTCAGACCCGAGCTCAACCGCATCCGCGCATGGGTCCGCCAGGGGCGGACCGACGCGTGGATCGCCCATCAGCTCGAAGTGACAGTGCAGCAGATCCAGGCCTTCAAGCGCGACCAGCAGCTCGAAGGCGGCGACGAGACCGACGGGACGACTCCCGCGGCCGAATACGACGATGACATCGACCTGCGCGCCGAGGATGACGCGCTCATCGCCGCGGAGCTCGACGCCGCAGCTGCCGAGCAGCCCGATGACGAGGAGGACGAGGACGCCGACGACGAGGAGGCCGACAAGCCTGCCCGCCGCCGTCGCGGACGCCGCGGAGGTCGTGGCGGACGCACCACTCGCCGCCCCTCATCCGGCACGCTTGAGGCCACGTTTGACCACGGCGAGGAGGGCTACGGACTGTGGCTTGACCCCGCCGTGCAGGATGACCCGGTGTACGCCGAGTACTGGGCGGGTCACCGCCCCGTCGAGGTGGCGATCGAGGAGGACCAGATCGTCATCCGCCGCGCCGGCTCGAACGATTCCGATTCAGACGACGACGACTAAAAAATCGCCTCTATGAACTGACGACGCGGACCGAGGACCGCCGCAGCGCTAGTCGCGCTCGGCGGTCCGACGTCCCGTCGTGTAGTCGATCGCCTGGCGGGCGTAGATGGCGAACGCCGCTCCGGCCACGGTGGTGAGATCCCACGCCGCGGGGCGGTTGGGCGCCACCCGCACCGCGACGTCAAAGCACCAGTCAGTGCCCTGCTCGATATAGAGCCGGGCCAGCTCGTTGACCGTGAACGGCCCGCCCAGCCGGCGGCGCAGCTGGACGACCAGTTCGTCCACGACGCGGTCCATCGCGGACCGATCGGCGGGCTCGGCTGTAGCCAGGCGGCGCTGGCCGTCCTGCCACAGCCCGATGAGGTCGTCGTAGAGAACGCCCCCGCCCCCGCCTCTACGCCCGCTCACGCGAGCCCCGTCGCGGTCAGGGAGCCGCTTTCCCCGTGATCACGTAGGGGCGCTCGTTGGGGCGCACCATGCCCAGCGCCCGCGCCTGCGCGATGATCATGGAGGGGGAGTTCAGCGCCTTCTGCTCCTTGGTCAGCGCGGCGTTCTGACGCGTGAGCCGGGTGACGACCGTCCGCTGCTGCTGCGCCTGCGAGCGCGTGGCGAAGTACGACAGGGTGTGCTCCACGTAGAGGCCGACCACGACCGCGAGGACGACCAGCAGCCCGATCCGGCCGACCCGCTCCCAGCGGACGCGCAGCAACGGCGGTCGCGCGACCACCCGCGGCCGCTTGCGCGGAGCCGGACGGGGATTGCGGCGAGGGGTTGCGGTGGCGGGGCGCGCGGGCGGCATCGCTTGCGCCCTTCGTTCGACGCGCTCGTCCTCCTTCCTTCCGCAAGGCGACGTGCACGCCGGAGGGTCCCGCGCGCGGCGGGAAATGCGTGGCGCCGGCGTGCGTCAGGCCCGGAACGCCGACCGTCCCGGGTAGCTGGCCTCGGCGCCCAGGGCCTCCTCGATCCGCAGCAGCTGGTTGTACTTGGCCACGCGGTCAGTGCGCGACGGAGCGCCGGTCTTGATCTGGCCACAGCCGGTGGCCACAGCCAGGTCGGCGATGGTCACGTCCTCGGTCTCGCCCGACCGGTGCGACATCACCGCGGCATAGCCGGCCTCGCGCGCCATGCGGATGGCGGCGAAGGTCTCGGTCAGCGTGCCGATCTGGTTGACCTTGATGAGGATGGCGTTGGCCACGCCGTTCTCGATCCCGCGTTTGAGCCGCTGGGTATTGGTGACGAAGATGTCGTCGCCGACGAGCTGGATCTGGTTGCCGATGCGCTGGGTCAGCGCCGACCACCCGTCCCAGTCCTCCTCGTCCATCCCGTCCTCGATCGAGATGATCGGGTAGCGGTCGCACAGGTCGGCCCAGTAGGTGCCGAGCTCCTCGGAGCTGAGGGTGCGACCCTCGTGCTCAAGCACGTAGCCCTCGCCATCCTTGTAGAGCTCGGATACCGCCGGGTCCAGCGCGATCGCCACCTGGTCGCCGGGGACGTAGCCGGCAGCACGGATACCGGTCATCAGCGTCTCCAGCGCCTGCTCGTTTGACTCGAAGTCCGGAGCGAAGCCGCCCTCGTCGCCGACCGAGGTGGCGTGGCCCTCGTCGTGCAGCGTCTTCTTGA
Organism: Solirubrobacteraceae bacterium; assembly: GCA_036490435.1. Classification (GTDB taxonomy): domain Bacteria; phylum Actinomycetota; class Thermoleophilia; order Solirubrobacterales; family Solirubrobacteraceae; genus Palsa-465. Next base: position 20,652 of record DASXDW010000159.1, on the reverse strand, counting down.
GATGGTGGAAGACCTCGGAGCCCATGCGCAGCGCCTCGCTGAACGTCCGCGCGCCCACGGGCACGATCATGAACTCCTGGAAGTCGACGGCGTTGTCGGCGTGGGCACCGCCGTTGAGCACGTTCATCATCGGCACGGGCAGGATGTGGGCGGTCTCGCCGCCCAGATAGCGCCACAGCGGCAACCGCTGCTCGGCCGCAGACGCCTGCGCAGCGGCCAGCGACACCGCCAGCATGGCGTTGGCGCCCAGGCGGGACTTGTTGGGCGTTCCGTCCAGCGAGATCAGCATGCGGTCCAGGGCCGCCTGGCTGGCGGCATCCTGGCCGTGGACGGCGGTGGCGATCTCGCCGTTGACGTTCTCGACGGCCTTGGTGACGCCCTTGCCCATCCAGTCCGAGCCGCCGTCGCGCAGCTCGGCGGCCTCAAACTCCCCGGTGGACGCGCCCGACGGGACCGCGGCGCGGCCCCAGGCGCCGGAGCGCACGCTCAGCTCCACCTCGACCGTCGGATTGCCACGACTGTCGAGGATCTGTCGGGCGTGCACATGCTCGATCTGGCTCATTGCGGCGGGGTGTCTCCTTCGCTCAGGCGTGCGCGGGCGTAGTAGGCGAGCTGCTCCTCAGGCGGGAGATCGTCCCAGCTTCCGCCCTCGGATGCCGCGAGGTCGCTTGCCGCCGTCACCCCGCCGCGGAATCGCTCCGACGCCGAGCGCAGCGCCAGCTCGGGATCGACCTTGAGCTTGCGAGCCACGTTGACCACCGCGAAGAGCAGATCGCCCAGCTCGTGGAAGCGGTCGTCGGCGCTTCCGGCGGCCTCGAGCTCGGCCACTTCGTCGCGCACCGACTGCAGCGGCCCTTCGACGCCGGGGAAGTCAAAACCGGTCGAGGCCACGCGACGCTGGACCTTGCGCGCGTGCAGCAGCGACGGAAGGTTCTCGGGCACCTCGCCGAAGATCCCCGGCTCGCGACCGGCTTCGGTGCGCTTGATGGCGTCCCAGTTGCGCAGGACCTGGTCAGCGTTGGCCACCTCGGTCTCGCCGAAGATGTGCGGGTGGCGGCGGATGAGCTTCTCGGTGACATGCTCGGCCACCTGCGTGAGGTCGCCGGCGCCCCGCTCCTCGAGCAGCAGTGCCAAGAAGTGCACCTGAAAGAGGACGTCGCCCAGCTCGTCGAGCATCTTGGGGTCGTTGCGCTGGTGCGCCGCGTCGGCCAGCTCGTAGGCCTCCTCGAGGGTGTGGGGCACGATCGTGCGCTCATCCTGCTCGCGGTCCCACGGACACTCGCGCCGCAGGCGGCGGGTGATCTGGTCAAGCGTCGTCAGGGCCTGCGCCGCGTCCTCGGGGGACACCGCTCAGGGTGAGGTGGCGGTTCCGGCGGGAGCAGCGGGCGTCGTGGCCGCAGGAGCGGTCGCACCGGCGGCCCCGGCCGCGCCTGCGGCTCCGGCGGCGCCGGCAGCTCCGGCAGTGGAGGTCGTCTTGGGCGCCTTGTAGCCGTTGCAGTCGGCCATCGCGTACAGCTTGAGGCAGGAGGTCTTCTTGAGCCAGTCCTTCTTGGCGGCGTTGTCGACCGCGGTCTGCGCCGACGTCGTGAGCTGGCTCTGCAGCGTCTTCTTGATGAGCGCGGAGGACTGGGCGAGCGTCTTCTGGGTGGCGGGCGTGATCTTGGTGACCCGGACAACGTAGTAGCCGAACTGGCTCTTCACCGGACCGATGATCTTGTTGGCGGGCGCCGCGAACGCCGCCTTGGAAAGGGTCGAATCCTGCTGGCCCGCGGTGACGCCGGTCAGCGCGCCGCCCTTGCTCTTGCTCGGGTCGATCGAGTACTTCTTGGCCACCGCCGCCCAGCTCTGGCCGCCCTGGATCGCCGACTTGGCCGCGTTGGCCTCAGCCTGCGTCTTGGTCAGGACGATGTCCATGTCGCGCGACTCGGGCGTCCCGAACTGCGACTTGTGGCTGGCGTAGTAGTTGTTGACCGCCGCCGTGGTCACCTTGGACGGGTGCTTGGCGGTGAGCTTCTGGAAGATCTGGTTGACGCGAACACGGAACAGGATGTCCTGCGCAGTCTGGCCCGAGGTCTTGAGGAAGCTCTGGAACTGGGCGTCAGTGGAGAACTGGGACTTCTTGGCCGCGTCCAGCGCCTTCTGCACCTGGGCGTTGGTGAGCTTGATGCCCAGCTTGTGAGCGTCCGCCTGATACCAGTAGGCCTTGATCAGGAAGTCCATGACCTGGCCAGAGAGCGTGGTGAAGAGCTGGCTGCAGTCGGTCTTCAGCGTCTTGTCCGCCGTCTTCTTCAGCGACGGGATGTCCTTGCGGGCATCGGCGATGCACTGGGTGTAGTTCGGCGGGTCGGGGATGATCACCGGCGAGCCGGGGGACTGTGCCGCCTGGCCCTGCGCCGCGACGAACATCCAGTGCTTGAAGGCCTTGGTGGTGATCGGGTTGCCGGCCACCACGGCCACGGAGTCGCCGGGAACCCCGGCGCTGGAGCCGGAGCTTGAGCCACACCCGGCGACCGCTACCACCAGGGCCACAAAAAAGGCGCCGAGCGCCAGGATGGACCGCAAAGACTTCATAGGACTTGGCCGATAGTAGCGGCCCTCGGCGCACCAGTCGTAAGTATTAGTGAAGTGCGGCCCGGGCTCACCTATGCCGCGGCAGCTTCGGCTTCGGCCTCGGCCTCCCGGGTGACCGAGAGCAGCACATCGGCGGCGCGCACGATGGCGGGGAAGCGCTGCGCGGGGTCCTTGGGCACGCGCACCGAGAGCTGGGACTTGCCCGATTCATACAGCGCCTCGGGGATCTCGGCGCGGATCTTCTTGGCACGCACGGAGTCCAGCTCGATCGGCGTCACCGCAAGCCGGTCGCCGCGCACGGTGACCGCTCGCGCGCCGGCCTGGCCGAGCTTGATGCGGGCCTGCTGGAGCGCGATGAGGTTGTGCAGCGGGTCCGGAATGTCGCCGAAGCGATCCTCGAGCTCGTCCTGCAGCGCCGCCAGGTCCGCGACCTCGCGGGCGCCGGCGATGCGGCGGTGGACGTCGACCTTGGCCTGCTCGTAGGGGATGTAGTCGGCCGGCACGTAGGCGTCGACGTTGACGTCCAGGCGCACGGGCTCCCACTCCTCATCAGACGCCACGTCCTCCTCCATGGCGGCCACGGCCTCGTCGAGCATCTGCATGTACAGCTCGAAGCCGAGCGCAGCAACGTGGCCGGACTGCTCGTCGCCCAGCAGGTTGCCCGCGCCACGCAGCTCCAGGTCGCGCATGGCGATCTTGAAGCCGGCGCCGAGCTCGGTGTAGTCGCTCAGCGCGCTCAGGCGCTGAGCCGCCTCGGGGGTGAGGGCCGCGGCACTCGGGTACAGCAGATAGGCGTAGGCCCGCTCGCGCGACCGGCCCACCCGCCCACGGATCTGGTAGAGCTGCGAGAGGCCGAAGTTGTCCGAACGCTCGACGATCAGCGTGTTGGCCTGGGGGATGTCGATGCCCGATTCGATGATGCTGGTGCACACCAGCACGTCGGCGTCGCCGCGCAGGAAGCTGAGCATCCGCTTCTCCAGCGTGCCCTCGTCCATCTGCCCATGGGCGACCTCGAAGCGCATGCCCGGACACAATCCGCGCAGGCGCACCGCGGTCTCCTCGATCGTCTCGACGCGGTTGTGCAGGAAGAACGCCTGGCCGTGGCGCTCCTTCTCGCGGATGAGCGCGCGGCGCACGAGCTCCTCGTCGTATTCGCCGACGTAGGTCTTGACCGGGCGCCGACCCTCGGGCGGGGTCTCGATCACGCTGATGTCGCGGATACCGGCCAGCGACATCTGCAACGTGCGCGGGATGGGGGTGGCGCTCATGGCGATGACGTCGACGCGCAGCTTGAGCTGGCGTAGCAGCTCCTTCTGCTTGACGCCGAAGCGCTGCTCCTCGTCGACGACGAGGAGCCCCAGGTCCTTGGCGCGCACGTCGCGGCTGAGTAGCCGATGGGTGCCGATGAGGATGTCGACCTCGCCCTTGGCAAAGCGGGCGATCGTGTCCTTCTGCTCGGCGCCGGAGCGAAAGCGCGACACGTGCTCGATCGTCACGGGGTAGTCCTTGAGGCGCTCGGTGAAGGTGCCGAAGTGCTGCTGGGCGAGAATCGTCGTCGGGGCCAGGACCATGACCTGCTTGCCGTCCTGGGCTGACTTGAAGGCGGCGCGGAGCGCCACCTCGGTCTTGCCGTATCCGACGTCGCCGCAGATGAGGCGGTCCATCGGCCGCGGGGCCTCCATGTCGGCCTTGACGAACTCGATGGCGTCGCGCTGGTCGGGCGTCTCGGTGTAGGGGAAGGCGTCCTCGAACTCGCGCTGCCAGTCGGAGTCGACCGGGAAGGAGTGGCCCTCGCGACGCTTGCGCTCGGCGTAGAGGTTGAGCAGCTCGCCGGCGAGCTCCTGGGCGGCGCGGCGGGCGCGGGACTTGATCGTCTCCCAGCGGGTGCCGCCGAGCTTGGACAGCGGCGGATGCGCACCCCCGGCGCCGACGTAGCGACTGATCTTGGCCAGCTGGTCGACGGGCACGAACACGCGGTCTGAGCCGGCGTACTCCAGGTACAGGTAGTCGCGGGTGACGCCGGCCACCGTCTTGGTGTCAAAGCCGGCGAAGCGGGCGATCCCGTGGTCCTCGTGGACGACGATGTCGCCGGTGCGCAGGTCGGCGAAGCTGCGCAGGACCCCCCGGCGGCGCTCCCGGCCTGGCTTCTCGGCCGCGCGACGGCGCTGGAAGAGGCGGTGGTCGGGGATGACGGCGAGGTGGAACTGCGGGGCGATGAACCCGCTCTGCAGCCGCGCAGCGGCCATGGTGATCTGGCCGGCCTGCGGGACCACGCCGTCCTCGTGCTCGCCCAGCCAGCGCGTCTTCAGGCGTCCGAGGTTGTAGGCAAACCGCTCCCCCTCTCCCCTGCGGGCGAAGGTGAGGATGGTCCGGTAGCCCGAGCGGGCCAGCTTCTCCAGCTCTGGCTCGGCCTCCTTGAGGCCGCGAGCGGCGATGTCGGCGGCCTGCGCACGAAAGGCGAAGCGCTGGTCCTGGTCGATGCTCGACAGGCGGATACGCACCCGGCCGTCGAGCTGGTCGACGATCTCGTCGGGCGCGACGTAGAGATGGTGGGCGTCCTCGTCGTGGAAGGCGGCAGTGACGTCCTGCCAGTGGTCGGCCAACGCCGGGGCGACATCCTCGGACCCCGCGACGAGCACCGTCGCGTCCGTGGAGGTCAGCTCCAGGAACGAGTGGAAGTTCTCCACCGGGAGCAGCTCGGTGATATCGGGCCGCTCGGAGGCGTCCTCGAGCGCGGCGATCTCGGCCAGCTCGCGGTGCTCGAGCGCGAGCTCGGCGGCCGGGGCCACCTCGACGCAGTCGGCGTCATCGAGCGAGCGCTGCGTGAAGGTGGAGAACCAGCGCAGGGCCTCGATCTCGTCGCCGAAGAGATCGACGCGGACCGCCCGGTCCTCGGTGGCCGGGAACACGTCGAGCAGGCCGCCGCGGATGGCGAACTGACCGCGGTCCTCGACCTGATCGACGCGCTCATAGCCGGCGGCGACGAGGTCCATGGCGGTCTCGTCGAGATCGATGAGCTCGCCCGTGCGCAGGACGAAGCCGTGCGGGCGCATCGCCGGGTCGGGGACCTTCTCTGACAGAGCGACGGCGCTGACCACGACGACCGGCGCGACGTCGCCGGGCGCGGTCTGCCATTCGAGCAGGGCGTCGAGGGCGGCGATGCGCAGGCCCACGAGGTGCGCGGGCGGCGCCAGGTGCGACTCGTAGTTGACGCCGCGGCTGGGGTAGTAGCGGACGACGCGGGGATCGAGCCAGGTCCTCAGCCCGGCGGCAAGGTCGCGTGCGGCGCGGTCGTCGCCGGCGACGACGATCGCGGGCTGGGCGGGGTCGCGGTCCAGCAGCGCGGAGACCAGATAGGGCCGCAGCGATTGGGAGACGAACGCCTCGCCGCCGTCGCGCAGGAGCCCGGCGGTCTGCGGGTCGTCATCGGCGTGGTCGAGAAGGGAGGAGAGCATCAACGGCTGCTCTTCTCAGTCTAGGCACCCGGCCTTATCGCTCCGAAGGCTCCTCGAGCACGCGCTCGGCCGCGTCGGCGGCCTCGTCGATGAGGGCCTCGACGTCGACCTTGGGCTCTTTGAACTTGCCCAGGACGTAGGCGGCGACGCGATCGGGATCGGTGGTCGGCGGCCGGCCGACGCCGACCCGGACGCGACGGAAGTCCGCGCTGCCCAGCGAGGCCTTCAGCGACTTCAGGCCGTTGTGGCCGGCCAGGCCGCCGCCCAGCCGCGTGCGGATGTCACCGAAGGGGAGGTCGATCTCGTCGTGGATGACCAGCAGGTGGTCGAGGTCGACCTTGAGCTCACCGCGCGCCGGGCCCACCGACGTGCCGGCCTCGTTCATATAGGTCTGGGGCATGAGGACCGCGACACGGACCCCGCCCACCCGGCCGGGGCCGATCCCAGTGCGGCCCTCGGTGAGCAGGCCTCGATACCTGGACTTCGGCTTGCCGAGGTCCCAGCGCTGGTTGAGCCGCTCGGCGACCTCGAAGCCGACGTTGTGCGGCGAGCCCGTGTACTCGGCGCCAGGGTTGCCCAGGCCGACGATCAGCCAGTCGACCGGAGCCCCGCCGCCACCGCCACCGCGGCGGCCCGGGAGTCGCATGAGCGGGTGCTACTCGGCGTCGGAGTCGCCGGATGCCTCGGCGTCGCCGCCCTCGGCGGCGCCCTCGCCCTCTTCGCCCGCTTCGCCTTCCTCGCCCTCGCCGACGACCTCGGTCTCGGACTCGATCTCGTCCTCGGCTTCAAGCTGGAGCCTGGGCGGGGTGAGCGTGGCGATGACCGTGTCGGGGTCATCGACCAGGGTGACCGTCGCCGGCGGTGTCAGCGCCTCAAGCGTGATCGTGTCGTTGATCTCCATCGTCGACACGTCATGGGTCAGCGAGTCCGGAATGTCGGTCGGGAGCGCCTCGATGGTGAGCTCGCGGGTGATCTGCTCCAGCACGCCGCCGTCCTTGGCGCCGGGGGAGTCCTCGGCGCCGGTGAGCTCGAGCACAACGGTGGCCTGGATCTTCACGTCCAGGCGGACGCGGAGCAGGTCGATGTGGACCGTCTCGCCGGTAATGGGGTGGCGGACCAGTTCCTTGATCACCACGGGGCTCGCCTCGGCGTCCCCGATGGCCAGGTTCAGCACCGCGCCCGCGCCGGCGAGGACGTGGCGCAGCTCGCGGGCGTGGATCTGGAAGGCCAGAGGCTCGTCGCCCCCGCCGTAGACGACGCCGGGAACGTTGCCGGCGCGGCGCAGGCGGCGCGCCGAGCGCGACCCGTCGGGCTCGCGGGTTGAGACGTTGAGTGCGGCGGTGTCGGTGCGTGCCATGAGCGGCGTTCGATGGTAGCGCCATCCGGCGCAAACGCCCGCGCGGTGGTCGAAACGTTCAGTCGCGCGGTAGCCGCAACGGCCCTGTCCGAGCGTTCAGGAAATGGCCCGAAATGATGGACACGGCGCGCTAACGGTGCGCTAACCTAGCGCCATGAGCGGGGCTGCCCTCATGCTCTGGATCGCCGGCGTCCACCTGCTCGGACTCGGCTGTGTCGCGCTGTTGATGTTCCCCGCGCTCAAGGACAGTCCGATCGGACCCGACCGCCGGCCCGACGAGGGTGACGACGGCTGGGGCCGCGGCCCCAAGGGTCCGCCCGAGGCCCCCAAGCCGCCGCGCGGCGGCATCCCGCTGCCCGACGCGGTTCCGGCGCGCGGGCGCCTGCGCGAGCACGGCCGTCTCAGCGAGCGTCGGCCACGCCACGAGCGCCGGACGGCGCGCGAGCCCGCTCGCCGTCCGGTGCGCACGCCGCACCAATCTAGAACCGCTTGGGGCAGTCGGCGTCGCTCGCGATCCGCCGGCTGACCAGCAGCAGTTCGATCGTGAAGCCCTGAAGCACGCTACCCGCGTGGCGGACGCGCAGGCACTGCACGCGCGGCAGCGAGTTGCCGGCCACCCAGGCCACCCGCGCGGTGCCGAGAGTTGAGCCCACCGAGAATGTCGACGAGGGGTTGATCTCGGCGATCGAGACCTGGCCGGGGTGGCGCAGCGCGGCGGCGTTGGCGGTGGCGCGGGCGCGACAGGCGACGTTGCCCTTACAGCCCGTGATCAGGGAGATGACCTCAGCGGTGTCGCCGCGGGCCTCAGCCTGAACGAGGCTGGTGATGGCCGCATCCTCGGCGTCGCCGACGTTGAAGGCGCGGGTGAGCAGCGTCGCGATGAACAGGAAGACCAGGACGCCGAGGACGATCGCGGCGATGAGCCAGGGGCGGCGGCGCATCGGCGCCACGGTAGCCGACCCGGCCCGCGTATCCGCCGGCGGGCGGGCGCTCCGCACGCCACCCCACCGGCGCCGCCGTCAGGAGTCGCTGAGCTCCATGAAGCGCTGCACCGACGCCTCCTGGTGGTCGAGACGCTCGGCCAGCAACAGCGCGTGCTCGGACGCCAACTCCAGAAAGTCCTCGACGCACCGCTCGGGGTCATCGGCGAGCGGGTAGACGCGGCTGAGGTCCTGCTGGGCGCACGCGATCCCCATCGGCGGGCGGCCGTCCGCCAGGGTCCTGGCGCTGCACACCGGGGTGACGACGAGTTGAGACTCCGCCGCGACCAGCGCCGTGGGCAGGAGCCGGTGCGCCGGAAGCCTGACCGAGAGCTGCACTGAGTGGTCGATGGCGACGCCGCTGCCGAGAAGGTCGCTCAGCGGCTCGCGCCAGATGTCCAGGACGGTGTCCGCGCCCACGAGCGCGTCGCGCAGGGCCGTCGCCTGCTCCACGTAGAGCCGTTCCGCCTCCGCGCGGTCATCGGCGTCGGCGAGGTCCAGGTCGCAGGGGACGCGGAGAAGCTCGTTGGCCGAGACCGTCGCCCCCGCTCCGCGGCTGCCACAGGCGACGTAGGTCTGCAGCGTGCCGAGGTCCCGGCGGCCGTGGAAGATGACCGTGACCGCCTCGCTCAGCGGCAGCCCGCTGACCTTGAGCGACACGGTCACCGCCGAGCTGTCGTCGAGCAGTGCTCGGCGCAGGAGGTCCTCCGCTGCGCCTTCGTCGCGGATTGGATCCTCGTCGAGCACTGGTTCCCTCCTTCGCAACTCGGCAACGTCTGCCGTGTATTTACCCAGGCGGCGCGGTCGTTCACAACCGCCATCTGGAGAAAGAACGCTGTCCACCGGGCGAGGCGTCCACGATCTCGTGCATTAGGGTTCAGGCCAATGTTCCTGCTCAGGCTCCTCTACAAGCCCTTCGCGATCATGGGCGCGATCATCGCCGGCAAGCTCGGCCAATCGATCTTCCGCAGCATCTGGGCCAAGATCGACGAGGAGCCGCCGCCCAGGCCCGGCACCGGCGAGGCCAGCACGCTCAAAGTCGTGACCGCCCAGGCGCTCCAGGCCGGGGTGATGGCGGGAACCGCCGCGGCGGTGGACCGGACGTTCGCGCGGTTCTACCACCACCTGATCGGGATCTGGCCCAAGAAGCCGCCCGAGCCCGACGAGGACTAGCTAGGCGCCTTACTCATGTCGCCGGGGGCGTTGGCGCTGCCGAGGCGTCCGCCGCGGAGTCTGCCGCGGGGTCTGCCGCGGCGGGCACGTACCACGGCGCGAGGCCCTCGCGCCCCCAGTCGGGCATCGCGGTCTTGGCCCGGGTCTCGGGGTCGATCCACACGTGGCGGATGTCGGCGTCGAGCAGCGGTTCGCCGGTGGCGCGGCGGAAGTGAAACCTGGTGGTGACGCTGGTGGTCCCGAGGTTGGTCACCGCCGCCTCGATGACGACTTCCTCGTCAAAGCGGGCCGCCGCCCGGAATTGCAGGTTGGCCTCGGCCACCACGATGTCCGCGCCGCGATCGAGCATCACCGTGTAGCCGCCGTACGCCGCGCGCCACAGCTCCGTGATGGTGTGGTCCATGTAGGCCAGGTAGTTGGCGTTGAAGAGCACGCCCTGGAGGTCGCACTCCGAGTAGCGGACCCGCAGCCGGTGGATGAAGGGCTCAGCCATCTCCGCCGCCGCGCAGCACGAACCCGCGCTCGGCGAGCTCGCCCAGCGCGTCCTCGAAGGCGGCGAAGTCACGCCCAAGGAGAGCGTCGATCGGCCGGCCGCGCGGCCCCGCGGCGCGCACCCAGCGGCGCAGCAGCGCCGGGCCGGCACGCTCCTCGGCCTCGGCGAGGAGGTCGAGCAGGATGGCAAGCTCGGGCCGGTGTTCCAGCTGGCCCGAGAGCAGCGTCAGCGGGTCGACATCGAGCACCGCGCACAGCTCGTCGTCGGCGAGCCCGAGCAGATCCATCAGCCGGGCGGCGCGCTCCGATTGGACCCGGCGGCTGGCGCCAGGATCGTCGAGAGCGGCCACGGTGGCGGGTTAGAAGAGCTGGTTCTCGCCGCCGAAGACGTCTGAGACCGAGCCGTCGGTGAAGATCTGGCGGATCGAGTTGGTCAGCAGGTCAGCGCACGAGAGCACCCGGATGTTGTCGGGCGCGCCCGGCTGCAGCGGGATGGTGTCAGTCACGACCACCTGCTCGAAGCCCGCCTGAGTGAGGTTCTGCCAGGCGTTGCCGGAGAAGTTGCCGTGCGTCGCGGCGGCGTAGATCTGCCGCGCGCCGGCGTCGCGCACCGCTTGGGCGGCGGCGGCCAGCGTGCCGGCGGTCCCGATCATGTCGTCGACGATCAGCGCGGTCTTGTCGCGCACGTTTCCGATGATGTAGCTGATCTCCGCGACCTGCTGGGCGGGGCGCTCCTTGTTGAGGATGGCCAGGTCCGCGCCGATCTTGGCGGCGAACTGCTTGTTGAGCTTCACCCGCCCGGCATCGGGGGCCACCACCACGAGGTCCTCAAGACCGAGGTCTGAGAAGTACTGGGTGAGCATGAACAGCGCCGTCATGTGGTCACACGGCTTCTGGAAGAAGCCCTGGATCTGGCCGGAGTGCAGGTCCATGGTGAGGAGCCGGTCGATGCCGGCCGCCTCGAGCATCCGGGCCACCAGCCGGGCCGAGATCGGCTCGCGCGGCGCGGACTTCTTGTCCTGCCGCGAGTAGCCGTACCACGGCGTGACGGCGATCACGCGGTGCGCCGACCCGCCGACGGCCGCGTCGACCATCGTCAGCAGTTCCATCAGCGCGTCGTTGGCGGTCATCCCCGCGGCCTCGTTGGCACACGTCGGCTGGACGATGAACACGTCCGCGCCGCGCACCGACTCCTTGAAGCGGCAGTACACCTCGGTGTTGGCGAACGTCTTGGTCGTCGCGTCCGAGAGCTCGACACCGAGCTTGTCGGCGATCCGCGCGGCCAGCTCCGGGTTGGCCCGCCCGGTGACGAGCATGAGTCGTTTGTCAGCGTCACGGCGCAAGATGGTGGGCACTGTGGCGGTCTCCGTGACGCTCATCTCGTCTTCGTCCAGTGTAGGTGGGGGGGCCGACGACTCCGTGGTGCTCACTGGCCCTCCTTCGATTCGGCGGCGGCTTGCTGGCGGCGACGTTCAGCGTAGCCATCGATGTTGGTCTGGCGCGGGCGCGCGACGCCCAGAGCGCCCTCCGGCACGTCGGTGGTGATGACCGACCCGGCCGCCGTGTAGGCGTCATCCCCGATCGACACCGGCGCCACGAACGTGGTGTCGACGCTCGTCTTGACTCGGCTGCCGATCGTGGTGCGGTGCTTGCGGTACCCGTCGTAGTTGGCGGTGATCGTGCTGGCGCCCAGGTTGGTGTCCTCGCCGATGTCCGCGTCGCCGATGTAGGAGAGGTGGGGTACCTTCGTGCCCCGGCCCACGTCGGAGTTCTTGATCTCCACGAACGTGCCCGCCTTGGAGCCCTCGCGCAGGACCGTCCCGGGCCGCAGGTAGGTGAACGGCCCCACCTTCGCCCGGTCGCCGATGATCGCGTCGGTGACGTAGGCGTGCAGCACCGTGGCGCCATCCCCCACCGTGGCATCGATGAGCGTGCTGTTGGGGCCGATGGTGGATCCGCTGCCGACGGCGGTGGTGCCGTGCAGGCTGGTGAAGGGCGCGATCACGCTGTCCTGGCCGATCGTCACGTCCGCGTCGATCACCGTCGCCGCCGGGTTGACGATCGTGACCCCGGCGAGCATGTGGCGCTCGTGGATCTGCCGCTGTGCCACCGCGGCCACCTCGGCCAGCTGCACGCGATCGTTGATCCCCAGCAGCTCATCGGGATCAGCCAGCTGATAGGCGCCCACGATCCGGTCCTGCGCGCGCATGATCGCCAGCACGTCGGGCAGGTAGTGCTCGCCCTGGGCGTTGTCGGCGCGCACCTCCGCCAGCGCGCCGGCCAGCGCGCCGCCGTCGAAGGCGAACATCCCGGTGCTGACCTCCTGGATGGCCAGCTCGGCCTCGGTGGCATCCCCGGCCGCCTTCGTCTCCACCACCCGCTCCACGGTGCCGTCGGCGGCGCGCACGACCCGTCCGTAGCCGCTCGGGTCGGCCAGCACCATCGTCGCGATCGTCGCCGCCGCGCCGGAGCCCACGTGCGTCTGCACCAGCGCCCGCAGCGACTCGGCCGTGATCAGCGGCGCGTCCCCGTTGACCACCACGACCGTGTCCTCGCCCGCGATCTGGTCAATCGCCGACCGCACCGCATCCGCGGTGCCCAGCGGCTGCTCCTGCACCGCCAGCGACACCGACCCGTTGAGCGTCGACTCCAGTCGACGCTCCGGCCCGTCCACCACCACGATCTTGGCGGCCCCCGCCGCCTGCGCGGCCGCCACCGACCACTGAATGATGGGCCGGCCGCACAGCGGATGCAGCAGCTTCTGGACGGCTGAGCGCATGCGCGTGCCCTGCCCAGCGGCGAGGATGACGACGGCGGGCGCGGTCACAACCAGAATCGTATGCACCTCACGCCGCTTCTGTCTCCCCCTCTCCGTCAAAACCCCGCTCGTACCAGCGAATCCATTTCCCGCGGAGCTAGTGCCGGGACCCCCGCGTGCGAGAAAAAGGACACATAGCGGCCAAAATCGCGCGCGTCGTCGGAGAACTGAATGCAGCGATTCGTGACAGCTGGGGAGCCGGGACTCGGACCCGGACTAAGGGGACCAAAACCCCTCGTGCTGCCAATTACACCACTCCCCAACGCAGCGTGGCTACGGGAAAAGAGCGTATCCCACGGGCCGAAACTCGAACCAGAACTATGCAGTGGAGTAGCGTGTGCGGCCATGGACGACAACCAGATCCACGGCCACATCGAGCAGCTCGTCTCCGAGGAGCACCAGCTCTGGAACCGCGAGTCCACCGGGCAGGCCAGCGACGACGACCGGCGCCGCCTCGAGGCGGTCAAGGTGTCGCTGGACCAGTGCTGGGACCTGCTGCGCCAGCGTCAGGGTCTGCGCGACGGGGGCGGCAACCCCGACGACGCGCAGGTTCGGCCTGAGAGCATCGTCGAGAACTACCGGCAGTAGCCGGGCAGGTCGGCAGCCATGGCCTCGTACGCCCTCAACGAGGCGGCCGTCACGCACGCGGAGGAGCTGATCCGCAAGCGCCAGTACGTCCTCTCGAGCGAGTGGAACCAGGTCCAGCCGCGCGCCGAGGCCCAGAACGCGTACCTCAAGAACCACTCGTGGGTCCAGTACGCGCAATGGCACCTCGGGCTCACCGAGGGCGCCACCGACGAGACCAAGTCCCGCTATGCCTTCGTCTACGGCGACTTCCGGCGGGTGCACCGGATGGGGCTCATCGCCTCGGTCTACCGGGCCAGCGAGTGGCGCCACAAGGCGGTCGAGCTCGCCGCCCACGACCTCCTGCAGCTGCTGGACTCCGTCAGCGGCTGACCGCGGTCATCCCGCCAGCAGCCCGCGCAGCTCGTCATCGAGCAGGGGATCGGCCAGCGCGGCACGCACGTCGCCGGGCCGCCGCAGCGCGCGCTCGGGGCGCACCAGGCCGACCGGCGCCTCGGCCTCGTTGATCGCCGCCAGCACCAGGCCGATGGCGCTGGGGCTGTCCCACGTCTCGTCGGGCAGCGCGAGCACAGCTGGGATCGGGCGCGCCAAGGCCAGCAGGTAGAGCCCGTGGTCAAACACCGGCGCGGCCGACGCCTCGCACCCGGCCGCCAGATCGTCGAGGACGGCGAAGGCGTGCTCGGCACGCCAGCACGGCAGCACCGGCCACACGACCACCAGGGGCCGGTCACCCCCGCTCTCGGCGAACACCCGCGCCAGCGCATCGGCCACACTCTCCTCCGCGCCGGCCACGGCCGTCCGCCCAGCGCTCAACGCATCCGCCCACTCCGTCGCACGAGCCACCAGCAGACGCTCGAGCCGCGCCGCGCGCTCGGCCCCCAGCAACTCGCGCAGCTCCGGACGGGGGCGAGCGGCGCTCTCCATCACCAGCAGGGCCGGCGGCGCCCCCACCGGGGCTAGCCCTGCTCGAAGCGGTACATCGTGCCGCCCGGGGCAGGAGCATCGCCGGGCATGCCGTTGACGGCCAGGGCCAGAACGTCGGCGAAGACCCCGGTGCTCTGGCCCATGAGGTCGATCAGGGTCGCCACCGGCGTTGGCTCCCCCGGTACCACCTCGTTCGCATAGTCGGTGACGAAGCCGATCAGGGCGAAGGGCAGCTCGAGCTCGCCGCACAGCACCGTCTCGGGCCCACCGGTCTGGCTGACGGCCACCACCCCGCATGCGGCGAGCTGGGCGATCTCGGCGGGCGTGTTGAAGCGCGGCCCGTCCACGTGGCCGTAGGTCCCTCCGTCGCGGGCGGCGCGGCCGGCGCGGGCGGCGGCGGCCACCAACACGCCGCGTAGGCCCTCGGAGAACGGCCCGCCGTGAAGGATCCAGTGGCCGCGAGCCGGATCTCCGGGTGCGTCGAAGAACGTGCACAGCGACCCGTCCGGCAGCCGGTTGGACGGGAAGTGCAGGTCGTCGAAGACCACCAGCGAGCCGAGGTCCAGGCTCGGGTCCACCGCGCCGCAGGCGGTACAGCCGATCACTGCGGTGGCGCCGAGGTCGTGCAGGGCCCGGATGTGGGCGCGGTGGGGCACCTGGTGCGAGAGCCGCACGTGGCCCGCACCGTGGCGCGAGACGTGGAGAACATCGGCTCCGGCAAAACGCCCGCGCGACACCTCGACCGTCCCGAAGGGCGTCTCATGCAGCACCAGCTCGGCATCCGCGAAACCGGGAAGCGCGTGGGTCCCAGATCCCGTGATGATGCCGAGCGGCATGGCGGGCGATCCTACTTGACCCCCTCGTCCACTCCGTCCGCGCACACGACTGACACCCAGGTGGCGCGCTCGAAGAACGCCACCTCGGCGTCGACGAGGGCGCGCCGGACCCGGCCGCGCAGGCCACACCAGGTAAAGACGGTGATCGTGCCCTCTTCGCCGCGCAGGACCAGGCCGGAGCTGAACCCCGGCGGGAGGAGTCGCGCGCGCATGAACATGACCGGCGGCCGGGCGTGGATGACCCGCGGAGCCCCGAGCCTGACCCCGGCGGGGTGAAACTCGAACCGCACCGCGCCGGGCTCGACAATGAGATGGCCGCCACCACGCGGCCGGCCGCAATGGGCGGCACACCCGACACGCAGCAACGGCCCCGGTGTCTCGACGCTCATATCGTCAGCATTCCCTGAGCGGTCAGTTTTCACAACTGTCCACGGGTATGGACCGGGCAACACCGCCGCGGGCGGCCGCATCAGACGGCGATGCGCGCGCGATCGATCGAGCGGCGCTGTGAGTTGAGCTGATCGTGGCGGTGCGCCAGGCCCGAGCTCAGGCGCTGACGGCGCTGGGACTCGAGCTGGCTCTCGATCTCGGCCGCCGGCAGCGGCCGGCTGATCAGGTAGCCCTGGACCAGGTCGCAGTCGAGCACGCGCAGCGCGTCCCATGTCCAGCGGTCCTCGACGCCCTCGGCGACGAGCCGGATGTCGAGCTTGCGCGCGAGCTGGATGAGGGCGTAGACGATCGCCGCGTCCGTGGCGTCGCTGCACATCCTCGACACGAACGAGCGGTCGATCTTCAGCTCGCACACCGGGAGCGCCTTGAGGTGCGCCATCGACGAGTACCCCGTCCCGAAGTCATCGAGCGACAACTCGACGCCCAGATCGCGCAGCCGCCGCATGACCGCGCTGATGCGATCCGGGTCGGCGAGGACCGAGGACTCGGTGACCTCGAGCACGAGCGCCTCGGCGGGGACGCCGTGGCGGGCCAGAGCGGCCTGCACCTCGTCGGGGAAGGTGAGGTCGAGCAGGTCAGCGACGGTCGTGTTGACCGCCATCTGCAGTTCGTGGCCGGCGTCGCGCCAGCGGCGGGCCTGGGCGAGTGAGAGCTCAACCACGCGACGGGTCAGCTCGCGCGACAGCCCGGCGTGCTCGGCCGGACCGACGAACTCCGACGGGGGGGCCAGCCGCCCATCGGCGCGGCGCCAGCGCACGAGCGCCTCGACGCCGACGATCCGCCGCGTGCGCGCGTCGGCCTTGGGCTGGTAGTGGACCTCGATCCCGTCGCCTGACAGCGCGGCGGCGAGCTCGGCGGCGAGCGAGAGGCGCTCGAGGGAATGAGTGTCACGCTCGTGCGCGTAGAAGTCGTAGCGGTCCCGGCTGGACTTGGCCTGGTACATCGCGATGTCGGCGTGGCGCATGAGCTCGGCGGCGTCGCGGGCATGGTCGGGGAAGGTGGCGATCCCGATGCTGCCGGTGACGCGCAGCGACAGCTCGCTGACGGTGAAGGGCTCGCGCAGCGCCCCCAGGATCGCCTGGGCGACCTGCACGATGGCCGCCTCTCCGGTCGCCGGGTAGACCAGGATGGCGAACTCGTCGCCCCCGAGCCGGCCGACGGTGTGCATGTGGCGCAGGGCGTGCGTGAGCCGGGGGCCGATCTTGCGCAGCAGCTCGTCGCCGGCGTGGTGGCCGAGCGTGTCGTTCAGCTGCTTGAAGTTGTCGAGGTCGAGCATGAGCACCGCGAGTCCGCGACCGGAGGCCCCGCTGGCCGCGATCGCCTCCTCGGCCAGAGCCATGAAGCGGCGCCGGTTGGGCAGCGCGGTGAGGTCATCGGTGCCGGCCAGGCGCCGCGCCTCGGCGAGGCCGCGCGCGTCGCGGAACGCCACCACCATGCGGCCGATGGCGGCGAGCATCGTGACCGTCGCCAGGCTGAACGGCAGGGCGCCGAGTCGGTGCACGTGATCGAGGAGGAGCAGGCTCAGGGCGGCGAACATGAACCCGCTGGGCACCAGCAGGACCGACCATGACGCGAACTTTGGCTCCGGCCGGCTGGGCGGGACCTGCCAGGTGACGAACGCCAGCGCCGAGAGGGCGAGCAGGTAGGTGAGGTTGGTCACGGCGCTCGGGCGCCCGGACGTGCCGGTGGCCTGGACGGCGTCGAGCAGGTCGGCGGCGGCGAACAGCGCGAACGCGGTGCCCAGCCCGGCCCAGCCGCGGTCGATCCGCCAGCCGCGCAGCGCGACGATCCCCACCACGAGCCCGACGAGGAGCAGGTCGCCCGTCGGGAAGGTGAGGTCCATGGCGAGCGTCGCGGCGCTGCCGTGACCCGACAGGACAGTCGGGACGATGATTGCCGCACCGATCGCGGCCAGTCCGCCGCCGGCCACGATGCCGTCCAGCCACACACCGGCGGAGGGTCGGTTGCGGCCGCGGATGCCGGTGAGACCGACGATGCCCGCTGCCACCAGCGGATAGAAGGCCAGCCACAGCACGTCGCAGACCGACGGGACCGGCGGGCGGGACAGGTGCGACAGCCACGTGGTCCACAGGACGTTGCCCGCCGAGTAGGCGGTGACCCCGGCCGCGATGAACGCGAAGGAGCGCCGGCGGACGTCGATGCGCAGCGGCCGCAGGCAGACGATGAGCACGACCAGGATGCCGATGGCCCAGCTGACCCAGTCGCGGATCACGGGCCCTGCGCCACCGCCGTCACCGTCGCCGAGCAGAGCATTGGCGGCGGCGACAATGAGCAGGACGACGAGGCCGACGAAGGCAGCCGCCAATAGCCCGCGCTCGGCGGGCTTCAGGTCAGCGGAACGCGGAAGCGCGCGCCCAATTCGTGCCCTCATGGTTCCGGTCGCATCGACCTCAGCGACCGGGAACTTGAGCGCTGTTGTCAGGCCACTGCCAGCTCCGGCCGGTTCTGGGCCAGGTACTGGTCCAACGCGTCGGCCTTGTGGGTGTCCTCGTAGACCTCGTAGGCCTTGAGCCGGCCCCAGGACATGCGGCCCCAGATCACGTAGCGGTTCTCATAGACGGTGGTCCCGGCGGCGTCGCGCAGGTAGTCGCGACCGCGCACGCACACGGTGGTCCGCCAGGGAAAGCCGATGGCCACCACCTCGTCGGGGAAGATCTGAATCCCGACGGCGGCGAACCGGTGCAGCCAGCGAGCGACCTGGTCCTTGCCGCGGAAGGTCCCCGACCAGGAGTTGCGGCCCGGGAAGGTGAGCTCGACGTCGGGCGCGTCGAGCAGCAGCGTCGGGCGGACGTCGCCCTCGCGGGTGCGCCCCATGACGAAGGTGATCAGTTTCTTGGCCAGCCAGGATTGGATCATCGTCGCTCCTAGATAGATCGCTCTAGTGAATAGAATAGAGTGCTCTATCTAGTGGCGCAAGGCGCCGTGTCGCGAGGGGACATCACTCCAACGGCGGCAGGCCCCGAGCGCTGGGACCTGCGAGAGGGGGTGGCGAATGGCGACGGACACGAAGGACCGCTTCATCGACGTGAGCGCGGACCTGCTGCGCCGGCAGGGGTACGCGTCCACCGGGGTCAACCAGATCGTCCGGGAAGCGAAGGCCCCGCTGGGCTCGCTCTACCACCACTTCCCGGGTGGGAAGGAGGAGCTGGGGGCGGCAGCGATCCGGCGGTCAGGAGCGCTGTATGAGCTGCTCATCCCCGCGGTGTTCGATCCTGCGCCCGACCTGGTGAGCGCCGTGCGGGTGTTCTTCGAGGGCGCCGCCGCGCACCTGGAGGACAGCGAGTACGAGGACGCGTGCCCGATCGCGACGGTCGCGCTCGAGGTGTCCAGCGCCTCGGAGCCGATGCGGGAAGCGTGCGCCGACGTGTTTCAGAGCTGGATCGCGGCCGGGCTGCCCCGCTTCACCGCCGCAGGCCTCGACGACGCGACGAGCCGTGAGCTCGTCATCGGGATGATCGCTGCGCTGGAAGGCGCGTTCGTGCTCGCCCGCGCGACGCAGAGCACCGAGGCGCTGCACGTCGCTGGCGAGTTGTGCGCGCAGGCGACCCAGCGAGCGCTCGATGCGCTCTAGTGGCGAACGCGCCCGCCGCCGGCCCCGGGCTCGGTGGCCGGCCCGCGCGGCGCGGCGATGCCCAGCACCCGCATCGCCTTGAGCCCGAGTGAGAGCTTTTCGCGACCGTCGGTGGAGGACACGTCCAGACCGGTGAGCTCGCGCACGCGCTCGAAGCGATACCGGATCGTGTGGCGGTGGGTGATGAGGCGGCTGGCGGTGGCGTTGACGTTGGCGTCACAGTCCAGGAACGTCGCCAATGTCCCAAGCAGGTCGGTCTCGTACTGCTCGTCGTAGGAGACCAGCGGCCGCACGGTCTCGTTGTAGAAACGCTTGAGCTCGGCGGGGTCGCTCATATAGGGCAGCAGCAGCTGATAGGTCCCAGTCTCCTCATAGGCCATCTCGGTCCGCTCGGCGTCGCCCTCGACGACGTTGAGCGCCAGCAGCGCCTCGTTGAAGGCGCGCTGGAAGTCCAGCGGGTTCTGGACCCGGCGGCTGCGCCCGAGCGCGAAGGCAAACCCGCTCAGTCCGGCCTCGAGCTCGCGCAGGACCGCGGCGGCCACGCGGCGGCTCGTGTCGCCGTCAGCGTCGGGAATGAGCAGGACGACCTCGCCGGCCTCGACCTCGGTCGGGGCGGCGATCGAGCCCGCGGCGATCGACCGGCCTCCCCGAGCGGCGACGGCGAGCAGGCGGCGGCGCCAATCGTCCTCGGTGGGGCTGCGGGCGTGGGCGCGCACGACCGCGACGCTCCCCCCGGCCGACAGGTCGGTACCGAGCTCCTTGCCGCGTGCCACCAGATCGTCGCGGTCCTTGATCGCGCCCGACAGCACCGCACGCTGGAAGCTCGTCGCCGCCTCCTCGGAGGCGCGCTCGGGCGCGCGGACGCGCTCGACCTCGGAGGCGATCAGGGTCGTCACCAGCCGCAGGACCGCCCCGTCGGGGGTGCCCTCGCGGGTGCGCATCCGCAGCTGGCCCACCGGCGTCTCGGCGACGCGCAGCTCGACGGTGGTCACGTCGTCGGTGTCGCGCATGAGCGAGCGTTCGTCAGCGGGCGAGCGCGCGGCGACGGCCAGCACGGCGGCTGTCCGGTCGATGAGGATCAGGCTGGCATCGAGCGCCCGGGCGGCGGCGCGGAGGATCTCGGGCAGGCCGGCGCCGGCCTCGACCGCATCCGTGATCGCGGCAAAGGCCCCGAGGTCGGGGGTGCGGGATCCGCCGCGCTGCGCGCTGTCGGCCAACTCGTTCACCCGGCGGTGCTCAGAAGAGCCGCGGCCACTCGAGGATGATCAGCGCGCCAAGGACCACGCCGCCGCCGAGGAAGGCGGCCAGCACATAGAACGACAGGATGACCGCCGCCACGCGCTCCACCGGACGGCGGTAGTTGGTCACGGCAGGGACCACCAGCAACAGGACGAAGGCGATGAGGCCGAGCGCCCCGCA
>DASXDW010000076.1:0-12169 GCA_036490435.1 Solirubrobacteraceae bacterium | reverse complement strand
AGCGCGATCACGCCGATCGGGACGTTGATGAGGAAGACCAGGCGCCATCCCACGTGCCACAGGTTGGCGTCGATGAGCGCGCCGGCGAGGATCGGCGCGGCCAGCAGCGGTAAGCCCGTCGCGGGGCCGACGAAACCCATCGCCTTGTTGAACTCGGCCTGGTCGGGAAACACCTGCTTGAGGAAGCCGAACCCTTGGGGGATCATGAGCGCGCCGAAGCCGCCCTGGAGCGCCCGGCTGACGATGAGCGCGGGCATCGACGGGGCCGCGGCGCACGCGGCGGAGAAGATGGTGAAGCCGGCGAGCCCGAGGAGAAAGACGCGGCGGCGGCCGAAGATGTCCCCCAGCCGCGCGCCGGCGATGAGCAGGACGGCGAACGCGAGGGTGTACCCGGCACTGATCCACTGAAGCGTCGAGGCGCCCCCGCCCAGATCGCGCCGTACCGACGGGCCGGCGATCGTTGCGATGGTCGAATCCATCGCGTCCATGATGTTGGCGGTCATGACGACGATGAGAACGAGCCAGCGCAAGCGAAACGGCTGCGAGCTTGGGTGGGCCGGCTCTGGCGATGCGAGGGTGATGGTCGAGGTGCTCATGGCGTCTCTCGGTCAGGGTCTCGGTCAAGTCAGCCGTACTTACCGGCCGACAAGTTATTGGCTGAGTCATACGGTAGCGAGAACTAGCCGCGCGTCAAGTAAACTTCGCCGAGTGGCACGACCCCGCGGCAGTGACGGCGCGCAGACACGCGAACGGATCCTCGCTGTCGCCCAAGAGTTGTTCACGCGACAGGGGTACGACAAGACCTCCCTGCGGGACATCGCCGAGCGTCTCGAGATCACCAAGGCGGCGCTCTACTACTACTTTCCGCGCAAGGAGGACATCCTCCTCGAGCTCCACCTCCGGCTGCAGACGTTGGGCGAGACTGTCATCGCCGAGCTCGAAGCCGCCCCCGACGGGGCGGCCCGCGTCGCGATCTGGCCTCGCCTTGCCAACGAGATGATCGACTTCATGGTCGACAACCGCGAGCTATTGCTCCTCCACAACCGCAACCGCAGCGCGTTCGAGAGCCTTGAGGCAGCGATGGCGCACGGCGTCCGGGACGTCGAAGTGCGCTTTGAACGCATCCTCTCCTCCCCGGCGATGGCCCTGCGAGAGCGCGTCCGGATGGCCGCGATGGTCGGCGTGATCACCGAGGTCTTCGGAGAGAGCGCCGCCGCCTTTGAGGACGTCCCCCCAGAGGAACTCGCGGACCTCGTTCGAGAGGCGATCGCCGACCTCACTCAGGTCCCGCCGAGCCAACTGCAGGTCAGCGACTAACCGCCGCGTCCGTCGAACTCGGTTCGGCAGCCCGCCAGCGACGGGACTCATCTAGGCAGAGCGTCGGCGAGGCCGCGATTCCGCGTAGACCGCTGCCGACGACGAGACGGCGCGTCGAGGCGACCCGTCCACACGAGATCAGCCGATAAGCGCCTGATAAGCGCTGCCTCATACGCTCGCGACCCCAATCTGGAGGACAGCGATGACATGTTTGACTCGAGTGGCATGCACGGCGGCGGTCGCGGCGATGGCTGCCTTCGCCGGCGCACCTGCCGCACCCGCCGCATCCGCATCACCGACAGCGATCACTGCACACCAAGCGGCCTGTCCTGACTTCACAGGACCTGCCTGGTCGATCCCGGCGTTCGGGCAGACGGGCACGGCCTGGAAGGTGACGGCGTCCAACGTCAGTTGCTCATTCGCCGCCCGGTGGGCGAAGAAGCTGCTTCACACTCCGTACAAGGGCGAGGCCCAGACCAAGCTCAAGGGTCCAGGGGGCTGGCACTGCTTGCCGTCAATTCCGCTCGGCGGAGGCGTCCCGGGAGAGTGCCGAAGCGGCAAGAAGATGTTTGCCTGGGGGCCGCACCCGCCTAAGCCTCCGACGGTCTGACCGGGCGCGAGTCCGTAGGTCAGGAAGCGCTCACGGATGGCCTTGGCCATCCCTACAGCACTGATCCCGTCGCCGCCGCGCATCGGTCAGTGACCCGACCCCGCCCATGCGCGTTGACCCCCAGCCGGCCGCCGAGTCAGCTGCAGACCATCTCGATGGTGAACGGGCCGTCGGTGAGCGCCCGGCTGGTCGCGTCGAACTCACCTACGGCCATGGAGTTCGCGGTCCCGATGTCGTTCAGGACCGTGAAGAACGCCTGCGACACGTCGGGCACGTCTACGGCATTGGGGTTGGCACCGACGAGCCCAGAGCCGGCGTACTGAGACGCGGAGAGGCTCAGCCCGCAGTGGGACACGTCCTGCGGGAACGTGATCCGATACTCGCCGGTCTTAATCTGGGTCGCTGTGACGCCAGTACTACCCGCTTGCACGTGGCCGTCGGACCGCACAAGCGCCCACAACGCGCCGGCGCCGACGCCAGCGCCGGCCGGCCCGGCCGGCCCGGCAGGCCCGGCGGATCCCTGAGGCCCCGTGGGCCCGGCGGGTCCCTGAGGCCCGGCGTCGCCCGTCGCGCCGGTGGCGCCGCTGTCGCCCTTTGGTCCGGCGGGACCCACGTCCCCCTTGGGGCCCGGAAGTCCCGGCGCACCGTGCTGGTTCCAGCTGATCGCCGTCTCGAGGCTTCCGACGCAGTGCTGGCCCTTGGCCGGGTCGATCACGCGCAGGGTGCCCGTGATCTTCAGGTAGCAGCCGTTGATCGTGCCATCACCCCCTGGGATCGCCGCCAAAGCGACACCCCCAGCGAGCGCACACGCAGAGCACACCGCCACTCCCATCACAAACCTGCCCCCAAGCGGTCTCACGGCTTCCTCCTCAGTCAGACTCCGGCCGGTACCTCTCGGACCACCCTCTTCGATGCGCGGAGGAAAAGCAACCCGGGCGATGGCGGGGATACGGCGGCTGGTCAGTATGGGAAAGCGATCGGGCTTCTCACGTCATCCGCCGGCGCCATCGCCGGACCCACTTCGCAACCCGCACCCAGCGCGGTTGTCTGCGATCCCCCGAGAAGGATCAGGCGACCCTCCCACTCACCACCCATGCTGCTGACCCAGCGCCTCGGTGCTGTGAGGCGTACGCCGCTTCGGGTTGTCCGCGTCTGTCGGGCCGGTCCGGTTGCAGATGCGGCGTAGAGTCCGGAGCATGCCCACCTTCGTCCTGCGCCTCCTCGCGCCGCGCCCGGACTTCGCTCAGACGCTGACCGACGCCGAACGCGAGATCATGAGCCGCCATGCTGCCCATTGGAGTCCGTACCTCGATTCGGGCGACATGGTCGTGTTCGGGCCTGTTCTCACCGAAGAGGACTCCTACGGACTCGCTGTGGTGCAGACCGACGACGAGCAGGCGCTCCGTGAGTTCGCAGCGCAGGACCCGGTCGTGACAACCAGAACGGCGGCATTCGAGCTCGGACGAATGGCCGCGGGTCGCGTCCGCGAGCGCTAACCGCAGACGCCGCCCACGATCGCTTTCAACGTCCAGCCGTCGACGGCAACGCCATTGCCTCGGCGACGAATCGATCCCCACTCTGGCGGAACGGAGCGTGTCCCGCACCGGTTGCACCCCGCCCGCCCACCTTCGGCGCCCGACACTGCCCCTCCGCATCGAGCCACGCCTCCGCTTGGCCGCACGAGGATCCGAGGGGCGGGGGCCGCGTCAGCGCTGAGGGCGGTGGTACAGCTTCAGCGTCGTGGTTTCGGTGACGGCGTCGTAGCTCGGGACGCAGCCCGGGACCGGGCTGTGGCAGTAGGTGCGGGTGGGGTAGGTCTTCATCGCCACCAGCGGTCCTGAGCCAGGCGGAACGGTCTGCCAGTCGTCCAGTTCGTAGACGTCGGTCGGCTGGTTCGGGACCAGTTCGATGGCGTGCCCGTCGCGCCACACGTCGTCCCACAGCATCAGGTGGGAGCTGTAGGACCCGCCACCCGACGTCCACATCTCCCGGGTGTCGCCCGGAACGGAGCGAAGTCGCAGCGTGGGTTCTGAGACGGTCCGTACGACTTGCTTGGTCTTCGGGTTCTGCTGCTCGTAGATGTTGTAGTCCAGCGAAAAGTCGGCCTTGGAAGGGCTGGCCACCGCGGTGCCAGCGGCGGCAGTGCCACTTCCATACTTCACGCGGTACTGCCAGTTTGTATAGGGTAGGTTCGCCGTCCCGGTGTACTGCCCGGCTAGGGCGGTCACCTCGATCGGAACGTCATCGTCCAAATCGCTATGACGTGATAGCCCGAACTGAGTTAGCACTGGTCCCGTGCCGACTGCTCTTCGCGTGGGTATGCGGTCACGGTGTCGTCGTGGACCGAGCAGCAGTGACCCGCTTGCGGCTACGTTCATGCGGCGCTCTTGGATTCAGGCGATGCAAGTTCGCGGGGCTTGCTGCGGGTGCCCCTCGAAGAGACGATCTGGGCATCCTTGCCCAGATCGTCGGTCCGAGTGTGGGCGGGGTGGCGCCCGACTGTTACTTCACTGGCTTGGGGCTGATCTTGTCCCAGAACGCGCACTGGTGATCGAACGAGATGGCGGCCGCCGACATCAGCTCGTCATCGCCTCCCGGTTGTAGCGACATCACCAGGTAGCCCGTGTTGGACTTGTACCGCGACCACAGGGGCACTCCGGTCGTGTTTGGGCTACCGGTCGCGGCGAACGCCGTGATCTGCGCGATCAGTTCGCTGCGGAAAGTAGCCTGATTTGCGTCCAGTTGACTGTCAATTGGGATGCCCATCGCGGTGGGGAAGAGGTAGCCCGGCTCCCAGTCGTGCGATGAGCCTGGCGGGTTAGCCGTCGCGGTGCTGTACGGCGGCAGGTCGGGGACGTCTCCCTCAAAAGCGTACAGGGGCATTACCTTCGACAAGTACTGATCCCGTACCAAGGCAGGGCAGACCGTGTTTGAGTCCGCGGCGACCGTTCGGGACGCGACGTATGGAGACGGGAATCGAGCGAGTGGGTAGTGGAGAAGCACCTCCGATGACTCAGCTCCATACTGAGAATCGATCAGGGAGGTGTAGGCGGCCGCTGTGGTTGCCGTACCGGTCAGGTCCTCGTCGCGGTTGACGCCGAGGAGCGCCGGAACGCGGTTGACATGTCCCGTCGCAAACGACCTCAGGGGCTGCTCAGTGAGGGTGGTGCGGTTGACGATCGGGGAGTTCGTACCGCCAGAGGCCTGGGCGGTCAATACTGTCTGCCACGGCACCGCGCGGAGGCAGGCCGCGACCGCGGCGTCATTTCCTTGACCACAACCGACGCTGGCTGCGAAGAGGGCGCCGGTGGCGTTCGCCTGGTGCTGGGTGGGTAGTTGCGCTTTGCAATCCTGAGGTTGAAGCGAGGTAGGTGCGCCGAACAGCGAGTTGTACTCGCCGCTGAAGTTGATCGCTTTCTCGAACAGCCCGTGGGCCGCCGGTGAGGCGATCTGGTCGCACACGCTCGAGGCGCCGGCCGAGCTGCCCATGATGGTGATGTTGCCCGGGTCGCCGCCGAATGCCGAAATGTTCTGCTGCACCCACTTCATCGCAAACTGCTGGTCCTGCAGACCGAAATCTCCGGAGTGAGCACCGAGCGCCTTGTCAGCAAGGAAGCCGAGCACGCCCAGTCGATACTCAATACCCACGACGATCGCTGGCCCTCCGGTGGCCAGTTCCTGTTCGGGATAGGTGGATGTCGTGCCGCCCGTGAACCCCCCACCGTGAATGTAGAGAATGACTGGCAGCGCTGAACCTACGCCAGTCGGAGCGGTGATGTCGAGCTGCAGGCAATCTTCGCTCGCGGTGCTGGTGCCTGACCCCGGGCATCCGGGTGGCTGGGTTACAGCTGGCAGAGTCGTGGTCCACGGCGGAGACGGCTGCGGGGGCTGCCAGCGCAGATGCCCCACAGGCGGGGCCGCGTAAGGGATACCAAGCCACTGGTTAAAGCTAGTTTGAGCAGCAATACCCGTCGCTGAAGTCCCAGCGGGATACGAGATGCCACAGACCGGGCCGCTGCTGGTCTGAACGTTCGTGCCCGAGCTGCACGCGGAAGCCTGGGCGGCCTTGGCCACCGTCTTTCCCGTAGCCAGACTCGAGCCTGCTAGCACCGCGATGCCAGCAATCACGGCGAGCACCGCAGCAACCGCGGCTAGCCGCCGCGATGGGATTCGCGACCAATCACTGAAATGCACAACGTCCTCCTGTTGATGAAAGCTGGACTGGATGATGGGAGCTGCACTCGAGCTTCGGCTGGACGCCGGGCCGAGTCCTCCCCCGGAACGGAGACGCGGACCGGCGCGCGTTCGCCTTTGCCTCCGGTGGCAGGCGGCGCGCGGGCACACCGATAGATAGCGCCGCGGAAATTCACGGCTTTCTCATGGGGTTGCAAGGTCCCCCCTCGCTTTGGCCGACTGCCGATCAGCATCCGTGCCCCAAAATGGTGGCGGCAGTCAGCCAAAATACTGGCTGAGATGTTCCTGTCAACCACCGAACTGCGCCGGCAGACCAACCCGGCCGACCTTGTATAGGTTCAGGCTCGAAATCGAACCGAGCCAGCAATCATCGCGACTAAAAAGGAGAGCCGTGTCGCCATCAGAGCAATCACAAGCTCCGACTCCGCACAAGACTGAGCTGGCCGCCCGGCTCAAGCAGCTCAGAGCCGAGCACGGCCTCTCCCTCGCTCAACTAGCCCGCGCCACCGGCATCTCCAGCTCGTTCCTGTCGCTCATAGAACAGGCGCAATCAGACATCACGATCGGTCGACTGGCCCGCCTCGCCGAGTTCTACGACGTCGAACTGGCTGACCTTCTCAACGGGCCGCCGACCGCGCCCGCCGACCATATACGGATCCTCCGCACCGCGCCCGAGCACATGCTCCACTCTCCAACCGAAGGAGTCGACCTCTACGACCTCACCTGCGGCGCACGCTGGACACTCGTCCCGACGCTAAGCAACTTCCGACCTGGCGGCAGCATCGAAATCGACGACGAGCACGAACACGAACGCATGATCTACGTTCTCGACAGCACCTTCGAGCTGGCCTTTCCGGGCGAAGCACCAACCCGCCTGCGGACCGGAGAGGGCGCGACCTTCCACAGCGTAGGCCGGTATCGCATCACCAACGTCGGGAGGGGACAAGGCCGCGTTCTCGCAGTCCGCGTGCATCCCGATGCCCACTAGAACCGGCGATAGCGGACCGGACCCGCCGGCAGCTGACTCCTCCCCAGTCCAGCAAGCATGCCGGTTCTGATCTACCCGTAGCTCCATGAGGATCGTCCTCGGGGGTTCGGGTCAGGTTGCAGCCGGGGTGGCGTTGTATTCCTCGTCGCTCACATGCTCGCCCCAGTTGGCGCTGCCGCCGTCTTCGTCAACTTCGAGCAGTGCCAGGTGGGTCATAAGCCGGTCTGGAGCGCCGCCGTGCCAGTGGTCCTCGCCGGGTTCGAAGAACACTCGGTCGCCGGGGCGGATGACCTCGACCGGGGCGCCGCGCCGCTGGCACCGGCCCACGCCCTCAAGTACGTAGATCGTCTGACCGACGGGGTGTGTGTGCCACGCCGTGCGTGCGCCAGGGGTGAAATGCACGTTGGCGGCCTGCAACCGCGACGGGGGCGTCGGGCTGGTGACGGTGTCCACGTAGACGGCGCCCGTGAACCAATCGCTCGGTCCCGTCCCGGTGGGAATGCTGGTTCTCGTGATCTGCATGTTCCTTCTCCTATCGCCGGCGCAGAGCGGGCTGCAACGAGGGCTGCGTCCAGCCATTGTCGGCGACGTTGATCGTGGTGCCCGGCGCCACGATCTCGTCGACGCGGTCCAGAACGTCGTCGGTGAGCTGCATGTCGGCGGCGGTGAGCTGAGACTCGAGGTGGCCCATCGTGCGCGGGCCGATGATCGCGGCGGTGACGGCAGGGTGGCGCAGCACGAACGCGAGCGCGAGCTCGATGAGGGTGATCCCGGCATCGTCAGCGAGCTTGGCCAGTTCGTCGGCGGCGTCGAGCTTGCGTTGGTTGGAAGGGTCGCTCATGTCGAAGCGAGCCTGGGGCCGCGCGGCGGAGGTGGGACCCTGCGTTTCGGTGTCCTTGCGGTAGCGGCCTGAGAGCCAGCCGCCTGCCAGCGGGCTGTATGGGATGACGCCCACGCCGTACTGCTGGCAGGTGGGAAGCACGTCATGCTCGATGTTGCGGGTGAGAATGGAGTAGGGCGGCTGCTCACACCGGAACGGCAGGTGCCCGCGGTCCCGCGCGGTCCACTGCGCCTGCACGATCTGAGACGCGGCGAACGTGGAGTGTCCGAAATATCGGATCTTGCCGGCGGCGACGAGGTCTGTGAGCGCCGCGAGCGTCTCATCGATGTCGGTGTTCGGGTCAGGTCGGTGGATTTGGTAGAGGTCGATCCAGTCGGTGTTCAGCCGCCGCAGCGAGTCCTCGACGCCGCGAATGATCCGCCAGCGCGAGGCGCCGCGCTGGCGGGGGTCGTCACCCATCGGGAAGCCGACCTTGGTGGCGAGGAACACGTCGTCGCGCTTACCGTCAGCCAGCGCCTTGCCGACGATGACCTCCGACTCGCCGCCGGAATAGACGTCGGCGGTGTCGATAAAATCGATCCCCGCATCGAGCGCGCGGTGGATAATGCGGATGCTCTCATCGTGGTCCTTGGTGCCCCATTCTCCGAACATCATTGCGCCAAGGCACAGGTTGCTGACCGGAACGCCGGTCTTGCCGAGATATCGCGTTTGCATCAGGTTCTCCTTGAGTACGGGGGGAGGTCTCGTTCAGCTGCCCAGGACGTTTTGGCGACGCCGATGGCGGACATGGCATCGGGCGAGCCCGTGGAGGGGGCGAGGTGGAGAGTCGCCTGTTTGAACTCCTCCTCGCCCAGTGGGCAGGAAGTCGCCGGTCACGGGGGAGGGGCTGCCCTACCCGGGGTGCTGCGGCGAGGACGTGGTAGTCACGGCGTCATGCGCGGCGGGTGTCGGTGTCACCGGAGGCGGTCAGCTCCGTCGGGGTGGCGGTCCAGCTCGCCAGCAGTCGTAACGCCTCTTCGGAGCGGCTTCCAGGTTCGGCGGTGTAGACGTTGATCGCTAGTCCGGCGTCACCGGAGAGCTGCATGCTCTCGTAGCTGAGTTGCATTTCACCGACGATCGGGTGATGGATCCGCTTGGTCCCGGATTGGTGGAAGCGCACGTTGTGCGCGGCCCAGAGCTTGCGGAACTGCTCGCTGCGAGTTGACAGCTCGCCGACGAGGTCGGACAGGCCACGATCGCGGGTGTTACCCCCGGCTTCGGAGCGCAGGTGAGCAACCAGGTCAGAGGCGACGCGATCCCAATCGGGGTAGAACTCGGTCGCGGTCGGGTCCAGGAATGTAAAGCGGGCACTGTTCGCAGGCTGCTCAGGGCTGTCGAACAGAGGCGCGTAAAGCGCACGCCCGACCACGTTGGCGGCGACATAGTTCCCGTAAGGCGCGCGGGCGACAGCGGGAGTGTCCAGGGCGTCGAGCACGCGCTGGATCGTTGGGCGGATCGCGCGGTGGGTGCTCCGCGGCCGGCGCGGCGCGATCGGCCCGGCGGCGCGGGCGAGGTCAATGAGATGCTCGCGTTCGGCGTCGTCAAGCCGGAGCGCTCGAGCCAGGGCCTCAAGGACAAGGTCAGAGACGCCGGTGAGGTTCCCGCGCTCCAGGCGCTTGTAGTACTCAACGCTCACCCCGGCCAGTGAGGCGACCTCTTCGCGTCGAAGTCCCGGTACCCGGCGGATGCCGTAGCTCGGTAGTCCGGCCTGCTCGGGAGTGATCCGGGCTCGGCGCGAGGAGATGAACTCGGTGACGTCTTCGCTGGGGTCCATGCCATTCAGCGTAAACCCGTTTCGGCCGGGTATGGGTGCCCTGTCAGTACCCCTCTGACAGGGCCTCCCATGTTCTCTTGAGGCGTGCTTGATTGGCGATGCAACCAAGACGGCGCGAACGCGTTGCGCGCGAACTCGTCGTCTCGTCAGAGAACAGGAGCCCGCTGTGGAATTGTGGACCGATGCTGAACTCGACGCCCTTGGCTCGGCCGGAGAGCTGGAGATCTCGTCGCGCCGCGGAGACGGGACGCTCAGCCCGCCAGTGACAATCTGGGCCGTGCGCCAAGACGATGACGTCTACGTCCGCTCGGTCAACGGCCCCACGGCGACCTGGTATGACGCAGTGCAGCGTCGCGGCATCGGACGGATCTCGTCGGGCGGCATCGAGCGAGACGTCCAGTTCCTCGATCCAGCGGGCGACGTTGAGGAGGGGATCGACAGCGCCTACCGCGACAAGTACGGGCCGTCATCCAGCGCAACGCAGCGGATCATCGCGCCGCTGGCCCGTGAGACCACGATCCGAATCACGCCCGCCAACCCCGACTGACCCGTCCACCATTCTTCATCGGAGATGAACCATGAGTAGCAACCAAACCTCTGGCCGTATCGCGGTCATCACCGGCGCCTCCTCAGGGATCGGCGAAGCCACTGCACGAGCCCTGGCCGCCGCCGGACACCGTGTCGCGCTGCTGGCGCGCCGCCGGGACCGCATCCAGGCCCTCGCCGCCGAACTCGGCGATCAGGCGATCGCGATCGAGGGCGACGTCACCGACCGCGACTCGATTAGCGCCGCAGCTGAGCGCGTCAAGACCGAGCTCGGCGCCGCTGACATCCTGATCAACAACGCCGGTGTCATGCTGCTGGCGCCGTTCTCGTCTGATCAACGCGCCGAGCTGCGCCAGATGGTCGAGGTCAACCTGCTCGGCGCGATCACCGCGACCGAGGTGTTTCTCGACCAGCTGCGCGAGCGCGAGGGCGATCTGGTCAATATCTCCTCGGTCGCTGGACGCACGGCTCGACCGGGCAACGCCGGCTACGCGGCGACGAAATGGGGGCTGAATGGCTGGTCAGAATCCCTGCGCCAGGAACTCCAGCCCGAAGTCCGCGTGATCGTCATCGAACCCGGCGCAGTCGCGACCGAGCTGACCGATCACATCACCCACGCCGAGACCAAGGCGGGCGCAGAGAAGATGTACGAGCAGACCTCTATCTCCGCGCAGGACATCGCCGAGGTGATCGCGTTCGCGATCGCCCGTCCCCACAGCGTGTCGCTCAACGAGATCCTCATCCGCCCGACCGGCCAGTCACTCTGACGCCCGCGCCGAGACAATCCGGACCAGGCCTGTGCTAGGGGATCATCCCGGTCAGGTACGTGATGATCGTGCTCGACCCGTGCTCGGCGTGCTGGACGGCACGTGGGACGGACGTTGCGAAATCAGCGGTTCTGGCGCATCCCGCTGGATGTGAACCCGGAGGCTAGACGCGGTCGAAGCGTCCTCGGGAGGTGAGCGGCGTGCTCTGGGCTACCTCGGGGAGGTACTCGTCTAGAAACACCCGGGCGACGAGCTCCTGGCGCGAAGCGACGCCGACCTTGTCATAGAGGCTCTTGGTGTGGTCCTCGACCGTGTGCGGAGAGAGGACCAGCAACTCGGCGATCTCGATGCGCGACAGCCCGCGCGCGAGGAGCGTGGCGACCTCACGCTCACGGGCGGTGGCGCCGAACGCCTCCAGGCGGACGGTTGCCGAGCGGGCCGCGCTGGCGCGCTCGATCACGATCGCCACGCGGCCATCGGAAGCCGAACCCGGACGCGACGCGTGAAGGGTCACCCAACTGTCTTCGGCCGGCACTGTGACGACATTCGCGCCTCCCTGGGCCGCGTACGGCGCGCTACGGACGAACCCCGCGAGCGAGAGCACCGCGGCGGGCATGTCGTCATCGGTGTAACGGAGGTCGCTGGCGGCGATCGAGGCGAGCAGCTCCCGGGCCGGCGGAGTGATCATCTCCACCTCGTCGCCGGGGCCGAGGATGACGAGGCCGGGCGCCTCGAGCCCATTGATGCGCCGAGCCGCGTCGAAGCGCAGCGAAGTGCGGATCCCGCGCGCGACCGCCCCGGTGATCGCAGCGAGGGCGTCGGCGTCCTGCCGCTGAAACGGGCCGCTCGACCCGCGCCGGGCGACGTGGACCGCGCCCCAGACCCGACCGCGGATGACGAACGCGGCGCGGAGCTCGTGCGGGATGTCGAGCGGCAGCAGGAGATCGCGGTAGCGCGGGCTGCTCTCGGGATTGCCGCGGGTGGCATGGTCGAGGATCCCGACCGGCACCCGCTTGGCGGCGAGCCCGGCGAACGTGTTGACGTCATCGATCATGTACTCGCTGCGGATGATCAGCTCGCCGGCGCCGTGGCC
>DASXDW010000055.1:0-32140 GCA_036490435.1 Solirubrobacteraceae bacterium | reverse complement strand
GAACTCGGGCTCGGGCTCGGGTTCGGGCTCGAACAAGTCCGAGAGCAAGGCTTCTTCCAAGAGCTAGGGGCCTGGGGTGGGTGCCTGTCGCGTTGTGGCGGGGTATCGGGGACGTCAACTGCGGCTGTCGAGTGGGTGGGCGGGCTGGCAGGCTGGCGTGGCCCGCGAGACGGGGTTCTGTGCGACCGGTGCGCGATCTTTTTATGCGATCCGCATAAAAATCACGCATATCGCGTCCGCGGCGGGCGTCCGAGGGCCGCCGTGGCCGCCGTGGCCGCTGTGGCCGCCTAGGACCCGTGCATCAGCTTGTTGACGGCCCTGTGGATCGCGGCCTGCCCCTCCGCCGACTGCACATCGGGCAGCGGCAGGTGGTGGTCCTGGAGGATCTGGGTCGGCGCCGACCCGCCCACCTCGGCGGCGATGAACAGCGTCGCCAACGTGAGGCCGCCCATGTCGGTCCGCACGGCCTTCGGTGCGTTCCAGGCTGCCCATGGCAGATGGAAGAAGATCCTTGGGGACACCAGCCGGCCCTTGATCGCGTTGAGGATCTTCTGCTGGTAGGCCTCGCGGGTGAGGTCGTTGGACGCGGCGTTGCAGGCGTTCTCCCGGGTCCGGGCCAGGGTCAGCGCCTGGATGCCGGTCAGGTGGTGCGTACCGGGCTTCAGGAAGAGCGAGAAGCCCCCGTTCGACGCGCCGCCCGAGATGTTCGAGCAGATCCGCCCAGTCTTGACGGTCACCCCGCCGATGGAGTCGATGAACTTCGGGAAGTTGGCGAGGTTGACGATGATGAGGTGGTTGATCTTGACCCCGGTGAGGTTCTCAACGGTCTTGATCGCCAGCGCCGGGCCCCCATAGGAATAGGCGGCGTTGATCTTCGTTACGCCATGGCCGGGGATCGGCACCTCGGTGTCCCGTGGGATGGAGAGGCGCCGCGACGTGCCGCCGCCGATCCGCCACAGCATCATCGTGTCCGAGCGGATTCCGCCCGCAAACGCGCCCGGCTCCTTGGAGCCCTTGGGTCGTTGGTCGGTCCCGATCACCAGCACCGTGTTGGTGGAGGTGAGCATGTTGCCGCCCGGTGAGAGGGCCGCCGACACCGAGTCGGGGACCGAGCCGCTCTGGATCGAGGCGCTGACCAGGAACAGCACCAGCGAGAGCACGAGCCAGCCGATGATCGCCAGCACCAGGTACTTGAGCACCCGGCGCACGCCCCAGCGCCGGCGCCACCACGGTAGCCCCGGGGACCCGGGCGCGCCGCGTCCAGGGCGCCCCGGCCGGTCAGGACCCCCCGGCCCGCCGTCCCGGTCGTCCTCGTGGCGGCGTGGCTCAGCGATCGGCTCCTCGCCGCGCAACCGCGCAAGCAGACCCTTGGGGGTCGAGCGATACAGCTTGTAGGGGCGCTCATCGGGGCCGGGCCGTCCCGGTCTGGGTTCTTCACCGGACCGGTAGACCTTGTACGGCGGGTCCTCCGTGGGCGCTCGATTTCGGGGGTCGTTGGACATCGAGCTCTGCTTATAGTGACGACATGCCAGCGCGGCGGACCATCGGCGTCGACCTGGGGGGTACGAAGCTTCTCGCCGGCGCTGTTGACCCAAGCTTAGGCGTTCACCACCGCGTACAGCGCAGTGTGAGGGGTCTGCAACAACGCGCCCTCCTCGATATGGCGGTCGAGGCGGTCACCGAAACCCGTGAGTCCGCGGGCGCCGAGGTGGACGCCGTCGGGTTCGGATTGCCTGCGCTGATCGACCGCCGGACCGGCCGGGTGGGGGTCGGCGTGCACACCCCGCTGGCCGACCTCGCCTTCGCCGACGTCATGGCCGAACGTCTCGGACTCCCCGTGTTCGTGGACAACGACGGCAACAACTCCGCCCTGGCCGAGCACCGCGCCGGAGCCGCGCGCGGCACCTCGGACGCGATCGTGCTCACGCTGGGCACGGGGATCGGCGGTGGGCTCATCCTCGACGGCCGGATCTACCGAGGCTCACGCGGCGGCGCGGGCGAGCTCGGCCACATGGAGATCGACTTCGACGGGCCGCTGTGCAATGACAATTGCCCTGGGCGGGGCTGCGCCGAGCTTTACGCCTCCGGGCCGGCCCTCGTCCGCGAGGCGACGCGGCTGGCCGCCGAGCGCCCTCAATCCGGCCTGGCCCGCGCGATCGCCGACGGCCGCGAGCTGGTGGGGCCGCTCGTCACCGAGCTCGCCCACGACGGCGACGAGGCGGCGATCGAGGCCGTGGAGCTGATCGGAGCTCGCCTCGGGGTGGTCATCACCAGCATCGTCAACATCTTCAACCCGGAGATCGTGGTCATCGGCGGCGGGGTCATCGCCGCGGGCGAGCTCCTGCTCGCGCCGGCGCGAGCGGTGGTGGCCGAGCGCACGCTCCCGTTCCTGCACGAGGGCCTGCGGATCGTGCCCGCCCGCTTCGGGGTCGAGGCCGGCATGGTCGGCGCGGCCGCCCTGGCCTACGACGGCCTGGACAGCCGGCTCTGACGGCGGTCGGCGCAGGGCGACGGGGGGCGGCGGGGCCGCCCCCAGCGTCACATCATGAGCGCTAGTCCGGGATCTCTCGAGCGATCGGGCTGAGCTCGTCGGGCACGCGGGCCCCCACATCGTCGAGCAGGTCCTCGGCGGCCAAGCCGCCCAGCTCCACGTGAGCCCGGGCCTCGGCCTCGAGCAGTGACCGCTGCTCGTCGGCGATCTTGTTCTCCGCCTCGACGTCGAGGTCGCGGCACAGCCACAGGTAGAGCAGCGCGGCGACTGGGAAGCCGATGAACGGCGAGATGTCGCCGCCGTCCAGGGACTTGGCCACCGGGCCCTCCAGGATCGTCGTGGAGAAGAACGGGATCATCACCGCGAAGCCCACGACGTACGCCGTGAGTCCTCGCCACGACCAGGCGCCGTACAGGCCATGGGGGATGAACAGCTCCCTGATGGCGTAGTTGTGCTTGCGCACGAAGAAGTAGTCCATCAGGTTGATCGCCGTCCACGGGATCATGAAGTAGAGGACGATCAGCAGGAAGTTGTTGAAGTTGGCCAGGAAATTGTCGGGCAAGACCAGCGCCAGCACCGTGCCGACGACCGTGATGAAGCCCACGCCGAGCCAGCGGGCGCTGAGCGTCGGCTTGATGCGCTTCACCGTGTCGACGGTGGTGAGCGTCGAGAGTGCACCGCTGTACATGTTCATCGAGGTCACTGCGATCAGGCCCGGAATCGAGCACACGAGCAGGATCGGCCCGAACCCGTGGAAGATCTGCTGCGCCGTATTGTGAACGGCGTCCACCGGCGCGAGGCTGGTGTCGGGGGCCAGGATGAACGCACCCAAGAGCATCATCAGCGCTCCGACCGCCGAGCCCCAGTACGTCCACCAGAACACCGTGCCGGTGGGCGTGTCCTCGGGCAGGTAGCGCGAATACTCCGACACATACGGCGCCCAGGTGAGCTGATAGCTGACCACCGCGCCGAACTGGACCAGGAACAGGCCAAGGTGAAAGCCGCCGAGGTCGAACGAGTGTGCCGGCAGCGAGACGTTGAACAACGCCCCGATCGTGAACACGGCGTAGGCGACGATGAACAGCCAGGTCGCGTAGCGCAGCCCGGTGTGGATGTAGTGATAGCCGACGATGGTCAGCACGACGGAGAGGACGACCACCGGCAGGATGGCCACGAACGTGCCGGTGCCGGGGAACAGCGACTTGATGACGTCGCCGCCGAGGATCGTGTTGAACACGTTGAAGCCGATGAACAGCATCACGGCCACCACCACTGGGAGCAGTGAGCCGTAGTAGCCGAACTGGGCCCGTGACTGGATCATCTGCGGCAGGCCCAGCTTCGGGCCCTGCGCGGAGTGGAAGGCCATGAACAGCGTCCCGACGAGAACGCCGGAAATGATCGCGATCGCCGCCCAGATGAAGTTGAGCCCCAGCGACACACCGAGCAGACCCACGGCCAGCGTGGAGATCTGGGCGTTGCCCTGGAACCAGACCGGTCCGAGATGCCACGGCTTGCCGTGCCGCTCGGTGACGGGGACGTAGTCGATCGACCGGATCTCGACGCCCTCGGACGGATTCTCCGCAGTCTGCGAAGCCCTCGACTGAGTCGTGGTCATTCCCTCTCCCTCACATCAGATGCCCTCTCGGGCATTGCCGAGTATGTGTTGTATACAAGATTCATGAGACCAATGCAACAAATGTGGCGTTGGGACCCGGCGCGAAAGCTTGGCCGACCCGCGACCATCCGGCACTGGCCGACGGGCCAGGATCCGGCTCGGCTCGACTATCCCAAGGGACCTCCTCCGGTCGCCATCGCGACACTCATCCTGACCCTCTGAGGATGCTCAGCGGCAGCGTGAAGCCGACGTTCCACATCCCGGCATCGACGACCTCCAGCAGCTTGAGATCCCCGGCGAGGCTGCAGGTCACGTAGGCATCCTCGCGGCTGAGGCCGTGCTCGTCGACCAGCCAGGCGATCGTCTCGCGGACCGCGGCTCGCGCGCCTTCCATGAGGTCGGGGCCGATGCCCATCGTCCCGTGGTGGCCGCCGCCCTCCACGCGCGGCGTCAGCGCCCGCACCGTCCGAAATCGGGGCGCACCGATCGTCCGCCGCTCGACCGTGAAGCGCAGCGTCGCGTCCATGTCGCACTCCAGCGCGGCCAGGCACACCTCGCCGTCACCCTGCGCTCCGTGGGGGTCGCCACAGGAGAACAGCGCTCCCTCGCACCACACCGGCAGCCACAGCGTGCTGCCCACGGTGAGGTGGCGGGTGTCGATGTTGCCGCCGCCGCGATGGGGCGGGAACGAGGGCAGCTCGCCCGGCTCGTCGGGGTGGGTGCCCATCGTGCCCAGAAACGGCGACAACGGGATCTCCACCTGCGGGCACACGGTCACGCTGTCGCGGCCGCGCAGGTCAAACGTCTTGACGAACGGCTCTTGGAAGTCCATGGGCAACAGGCCGAGATCGGGCTCGGTGCCGCACCAACCCCACTCGCCTGGCCGCAGCGAGAGGACGTCCACGCGCAGCGTGTCGCCGGGCTGCGCGCCCTCGACATACACCGGGCCGAGCAGCCAGTAGATCTGGTCCGCGATGAAGTTGGCGTCGGCGTAGCCGTCGCCCTCGCGGATCTGCTCGGCGCCGGCCATCCGCAGGGCGAAGCGCACGGAGTCGCCGTCACCGATGCGCAGCGTCGGCTCGCGGTCGCGGTTCCACGCGTGGTGCACGCGCGTGGGGTCGATCAGGTGCTCCATCCGCTCCTGGTCTCCTCGGAGACGGCGGTCAGCCACGTCGGGTCCAGGTCGCGCACCGATGGGCAGCCCAGCAGCGCCATCGCCAACCGCAGCTCGCTGACCAGGATCTCCACCCCGCGCCGCGCGCCCTCCGGGCCTCCGGCGGCGAGGCCGTAGACGAGGGCCCGGCCGGCCAAACAGGCACGGGCCCCGAGGGCGAGCGCGCGGATGATGTCCACGCCGCGGCGGATGCCGCCGTCCATGTACACCTCCAGCTCGCCGCCGGCGGCGTCGACGACCTCCGGCAGCGCCCGGATCGACGAGGTCGCGTGGTCAAGCTGACGCCCGCCGTGGTTGGAGACGATCACGCCGGCCAGGCCCATGCTCGCGGCCTGGCGCGCGTCGTCCCCGCGCAGGATGCCCTTGAGCAGTAGCGGGCCGTCCCAGTGCTCCTGGACCCAGGCGATGTCACGCCAGCTCAGCGCGGGGTCGAACTGGCGGCTGATGAGCTCGCCCAGACTGCCCGCCTGCCCCTGCTGGGTGACGCTGGAGAGCAGGCTCTCAGAGAGGATGTGCGGGCGGCTGAGGAAGTTGGCGGTCCACCGGGGGCGGCGCACTCCATCGGCGAGCGAACGGGCGGTCACCCGGGGAGGCACGGTGAAGCCGTTTCGCACGTCGCGCTCACGGGCGCCCGCGCGGGCGACGTCGACGGTGACGACCACCGCCTCGTAGCCGGCGGCCCGGGCGCGCTGCAGCAGCGCCTGCGACACCCCCCGGTCGCGCCCGACATACAGCTGGAACCACCGCGGCCCGGGGCTCGCCGCGGCGACGTCCTCGACCGTGCGCGACGCAGCCGACGAGAGCACGTAGAGGCCTCCGGCGCCGTGAATGGCACGCGCGATCCCGGCCTCGCCCTCGTGGTGGACGAGGCCGGTCAGCCCGGTAGGGGCGCCGAGCAGCGGGATCTCCAGTCGCCGCCCGAGCACCTCGGTGGACAGGTCGATCTCCGTGGTGCCCACCAGCATGCGCGGGCGCAGTGCCAGTGCGCGCAGGTCGGACTCGTTGCGCGCCTTGGTGACCTCGTCCCAGGCGGCACCGTCGACGTAGCCGAACACGCCGCGCGGCAGCCGCCGCCGCGCCAGTGCCCGCAGGTCCGCGATGTTGACCGCCCGCTGCGCGCGCCCGCCTTCGGAGAGCTCCCGGCGCGCGGTCTCGGGCAACCGCTGCAGGTCGGCGGCCAGCTGGCGCCCGAGCATTCCGAACAGACTCACGCCCCCACCACCGCCCCCGCGTCGGGCCCAGCCTCCGCCTCGCCGGGCAGTTGCGCCCCGAGGGCCAGGCGCGCGGCCAGCGTTGCCGAGACGTTCGCTGTCTCGGCCACTGCGGCCTCGTCGACGAGCTCGCGCACGTCGCCGCGCGAGTGGTAGTACGGATAGTCGGGGCGCCAGCACAGCACCGACGGGACACCGGCGTCACCGAAGGGCGCGTGGTCTGAGAACGTGCTGCGCCGATGGTGGACGTGATCGGCGCGCCATCCGAGCTCGGCGCCGGTCTGCACCGCCAGCGAGAGCAGCCCGCCGTGGATCGACCACACCTCGCGCTCGGCGGGGTAGGCGCTGGCCAGCCCGTCGAGGTTGATCATCGCCACCGCGCGGGCCAGCTCGTCGCGGTGCGCCTCGACGTAGGCGGTGGCGCCCCACACGCCGATCTCCTCCCCCGACGTGGCCACCAGCACCACGCGACGCTCGGGCGCCAGTTCGCGCAGTGCCCGCGCGGTCTCGAGGAGGCTCGACAGGCCGCTGCCGTTGTCATAGACGCACGGCCCCTCGGCCTGGCTGTCGTAGTGGGCGCAGAGCACCACCTCCTCCTCGCCGCGGCCCGGGATGACGCCGACGACGTTGGCCGTGGTGGCCGGCGCGCAGCCGCCCTCGTGCCCGATGGTGAGCTCGACCGGCGTGCCGCACGTGAGCGCAGAGATGAGTCCGCGCGCAGCCAGGTGGCCGATCGTCACGCCGGCGTAGGGGAGTGGGCGGCCCTCCCAGGGCGGGGCGAGCGGCGGGCGGTAGAGCGCGCCGGTGAAGTTGCCCACGATCTGACCCGGCGTCTCGCACACGTGGACGATGCCGGCGATGGCCCGCGCCGACAGCAGTTCCACGAGGTCGAACGGGAACACCGAGTGGGCGACGACGACCTTGCCCGCCAGGTCGACCCCGGCTGCATCCAGACGCGCGAAGTCCTGCGGCTCGGCGCCGCCGACGTAGATCGCCTCACCGCTGACGGGCCCAGGCGCGGTGTACTGCAGCGGGTGGGCGTCAAAGGCGGCGGGCCCGATGGTGCCCGAGCCGGGCACACCACGCGCGACACATGATGCGGCCGCCGGTTGCCAGCAGAGGTACGGGAACTCCTCGAGGCGCACGTCGGTCAGTCCCAGGTCGCCAAAGCGTTCCAGCACATAGGACCGCGCCTGCACCTCACCGGCGGTGCCGCAGAAGCGGTTGCCGATCTCGGCGATGTCGTCGAGGGTGGCGCCGATGCCGGCGGGATCGAGGGCGATGCGGACGTCGTCGGTCATGGCGCTCCGGTGAGCAGGGGGACAGGGGCGGGGTCGGTGACGACGTCGAGCAGGACGGGAACGCTGGAACGCATGGCCGCGCTCAGCGCGCCGGGCAGCTCCGCGGGCTTGGCGATCCGCACCGCGTGGCAGCCGAACGACGCCGCCAGCGACAGGAAGTCCACTCCGGGCAGCTCCATGCTGGGCAGGCCCTCGATGCCGGCGAAGCGCGCCGCCGACTCGAGGATCGCGTAGCGCCCGTTGTTGACGACCACGAAGGTGACGGCGGTCCCGAGGCGCACCGCGCTCCACAGCGCCTGGGCGGCGTAGAGCGCGGAGCCGTCACCGACCAGGCACGCCACCGCACGCTCCGGGCACGCCAGCTTGATCCCCACGGCGGCCGGCATGGCGAAGCCCAGGCCGCCGCTGGCGGTGGCAAAGAAGCTCGCCGGCCGGCGGATCCACACCTGTGCGCGCAGGTCGTTGCGGTTCGACGGCGACTCCTCCACCAAGATCGCATTCTCAGGCAGCGCCCGGGCCAGCGCCGCCATCAAGAAGGGCGGCGGGATCGGTCCCGCGGCCGGCGCGTCGATGGGTGCGGGTCTGGGCCGCGGCGCCACCGGCTGTGCCGGGACGCGCGGGCGCATCCGCTCCGACAGGCCGCGCGCCACGGAGCCCACGTCGGCCACCACGCTCAGCGCCCGGGAGCGGGCCGCCTCGCCGGGGTCGTCGGTGACGTGGACGATGGGGGGGAGGGCCGCTTCCCCCAACTCGTAGGGCAGGAAGGCGAACACCGGCGCGCCCAGCACGAGCGCCAGATCGCATCCGGCGAGCTGGGCGGCGGCGCTGACACGCCCGGGGGCGAGGTGGCCCTGGTAGAGCGGGTGATCCTCGGCGAAGCCCACGCGCGGGGCCTGGGGCGCGGTCCACACCGGCGCGCCCAGCCGCTCGGCCAGCTCGGCCACCGCGTCCCAGGCGCCCGCCTGGTCCACGCCCCCTCCCACGATCAGCGCCGGCGCCCGCGCGGCCTCGATGCGCTCGGCGACGCGGTCAAGCGCGTCCTCGCCTGCCTCGGATCCCGCGAGCACGTCGCGCCACCCCGGGCCGCCTGCGGTGTCGGCGCCCGCCGCCGCGCCGTCTCCCGCCGCCGCGCCGTCTCCCGCCGCCTCCCAGTCTCCGCTGGGGATCGAGACGAACGTCGGCCCCTGCGGCGGGGTGCGCGCCAGCGCCCACGCCCGGTCGATCGCCGCCGGCACGTCCTCCGCGCGGGAGGGCTCGTGGCTGAACTTGACGTAGGGCTCCATCAACGCCGTCGACCGCGCGAACAGGTAGGGCTCTGACTCCAGGTGGCGGCGGTCCTGGTTGCCCGCGGTGATGACCAGCGGGGCGCGGTTGTGAAAGGCATTGACGACGGCGCCCATCGCGTTGCCGACGCCGCAGGCGCTGTGCAGGTTGACCAGTGCGGGCCGGCCGGTGGCCTGCGCGTAACCGTCGGCCATCGCCACCGCGACCCCCTCGTGCAGCGCGAGGACGTAGCGGAAGTCGGCGGGGAAGTCACGCAGGAGACCGAGCTCGGTGGAGCCCGGGTTGCCGAAGACCGTGGTGAGGCCGCGCTCGCGCAGCAGGTCCATGGTGGCGGCGCGGACGGTCACGCCGCGCCCGCGGTCAGCCGCTCATACGCCTCGGGGTCCGTGGCCCCCTCGGTGCAGAGCAGCAGCACCCGGCTGCCCGCGCCCAGTCCCATCTCCTGTCGGGCGTCCTGGAGCTGCGCCTCCTGCACGAGGGCCAGCATCCCCGCCAACCCGCCCGCGCCCGTCTCCCCGGCCACGATGCCGTCGGCGGCGAGCAGGCGCATCGCCTCGGGCACGCGCGCATCGGGCACCGCGACGTAGGCGTCGATCCCGCGCGACACAGTCGGCCACGCGATGAGTGACGGCGTGGCGCAGTTCAGGCCGGCCATGATCGAGTCCTGGGGATGATCGAGGGTGATGATCTCGCCCGCGGCGACCGACTCCAGCACGCAGGCCGCCGAGGTCGGCTCCACCCCGATCAAACGCGGCCGCTCGCCCGCCGGCCCCGCGGACCAGTAGTGGCGCACCACCGCCGCTGCCAGCGCGCCCACCCCGATCGGCACCGCCACCACTTCCGGCGCCGGCCGGCCCTGAAGTTGCTCGGCGATCTCCTCGAACACCGTCGTGTAGCCCTCGATGACCCACGCCGGCACCTCCTCATACCCCTCCCACGAGGTGTCGGAGATGACCAGGCAGCGGTCCGATGCGTCCCGCGCGGAGCGGGCGATGGCGTCGTCGTAGCCGCCCGGGACCACAGTCACGGTCGCTCCCTCGCCCTCGATGGCCTCGATGCGCGCGCCCACCATGTTGGCGGGGACGTAGATCGCGGCGTCGAGCCCGAGCAGCGCGGCCATGTGGGCGACGGCCCGGCCGTGGTTGCCGTCGGTGGCGGCGGCCAGCGACAGTGGCCGTAGCGGGGCGACCACCTCGCGCAGCGCGGCAAGGGTCGGCACCTGCTCACGCGACAGGCCCAGCCGCGACAGCAGAGCCCGGTACACCGCCCACGACGCGCCCAGCACCTTGAATGACGGCAGTCCCAGGCGCGCGGACTCGTCCTTGACGAGCACCTCGGCGACCCCGAGGGCCCGCGCCGACGCGGGCGCGGGGCGCAGCGCCGTGGGTGCGTAGCCCGGCATGCTCGCGTGAAAGAGGCGGGGCCGGGTCGCCGGGGCCAGGTCCGGGGCTTGGTCAGGGTGCGGCTGCACCAGGGCCACCGCGGGCCCGTCGGCGGCGACGACGCTCACGCGTCGTGCTCCCGCGGACCGGGGACGGAGTTGTCGCGGCCGGCCCGCATCGCCGCCAGCACGCGCTCGGGGGTCATCGGCAACCGGAGCATCCGAATCCCGATCGCGTTGTGAATGGCGCTGGCCAGCGCCGGGCCACAGGGACCGATGGGGGGCTCGCCGATTCCGCGCGCGCCGAATGGGCCCTTGCCGAGATACAGCTCCAGGCCGATCGCGTTCAGATCGGGGAGGTCCAGCGACGTCGGGATGAGGTAGTTGGCAAAGAGCGTGGAGTGCAGCACCCCGCCCTCGGTCTCCATCTCCTCGCTCATCGCGTACCCGATCCCCTGGGCGGCGGCGCCCTGGATCTGGCCCTCGACGCGCTGCAGGTCGATCGCGCGGCCCACGTCGTGGACGGCGACGTACTTGAGGATCTTGACCTCGCCGGTGCGCTCGTCGACCTCCACGTCGGCCGCGTGGCAGCCGTGGGTGTAGTCGGGGTAGGTCTGGCCCTGTCCGCTCTTTGGATCGAACTCACCGGCCTGGGCGGTGAACGTCTCATGGCAATAGGGCATGACATCGCGGCTCTCCGCTGTGCGCGACAGCTCAGACAGGGTCACCGCGCGCGCCCGGTCTCCGACCATCCCGACCAGGTTGTTGGCCCACTCAAGCTCGGACTCCTCGCAACCAATCAGATCGCTGGCCACCGGCGCGAGCTTGTCGCGCAGCGCCGTGGCGACCTTCACGGTGGCGTTGCCCGACATGTAGAGCTGCCGGGTGGCGAAGGTACCTCCGGTGAGCGGGGTGAGATGACTGTCACCGATGTGCACACTGGTGCGGTCCACGGTGACGCCGAGGATCTCGCCCGCGATGTTGGCCAGGGAGGCCGCCTGCCCGGCGCCGAGGTCGGTGACGCCGGCGCGGATGACCATCGTCCCGTCCTGCTCGAGGCCGATCCAGACCGAGGCGCGGTCGGCGAAGAACATCGACCGGCCGTAGGGCTGCATGCTGCAGGCAAAGCCACGCCCGACCTGCCCGCCGCTGGTCGGCTCTGACAGCTCCCCGAGCTCCTGGAGCGCCCGGTGCATGCACTCGCGCGTACCGCATTCGGTCTCGATCGGCTCCCCGGTCACCCTGATGTCGCCCTGCTGCGCGAAGTTGCGCTCGCGGACCGCCTCGCGGGTGAGGCCCAGTCGCTCGGCGATGAGATCCATCTGCGACTCGTAGCCGAACACCACCTGCATCGCCCCGAACCCGCGGAAGGCGCTGGTGGGCACGGTGTTGGTGAACACCGCGGTGCTCTGCATCCGGGCATCGAGGCACTTGTACGGCCCAGTCGCGTTGACCCCGCCGGCGAACA
Organism: Solirubrobacteraceae bacterium; assembly: GCA_036490435.1. Lineage (GTDB taxonomy): Bacteria > Actinomycetota > Thermoleophilia > Solirubrobacterales > Solirubrobacteraceae > Palsa-465. The sequence continues at coordinate 20,215 of DASXDW010000055.1, read as the reverse complement.
GCACCCGCGAGCTGAGCAGGGGATAGGCCCCGGCGTCGCCGAGGATCTTGATGTCCTGGGCCACGATCGTCCCGTCGTTGGTGACGCCGGTGCGGTACCGCATCCGGAACGGGTGGCGCTTCTGGCGCGCCAGCAGGGAATCCTGGCGCTCCCACACCATGCGCACGGGCCGGCGGGTCTTCCACACCAGCGCGGCCAGATAGGGCTCGACGGTCATGTCCTCCTTGCCGCCGAACCCACCGCCCATGTAGGCGGCGATCACTCGCACCCTGCTGTGGGGCAGCTCCAGGATCTCGGCCAGCGCGCGCGCGTGCTCGATCACCTGGGTGGAGACACGCAACGTCAGCACGCCGTCGGAATCCACCCACCCGACCCCCGACTCAGGCTCGAGGTAGGCGTGATCCACGCGGGGGGTCTGATAGGTCTCCTCGATGATGTGGTCGGCGCGCTCCATCGCCGCGTCGACATCGCCGATCGACGAGTTGTAGGTGACGTAGGCGTTGCCCCCGGGGTGCACGCTGGGCGCGCCCTCGGCGAGCGCCTCGTCGATGGTGAAGACACCCTCGTCGTCCTCGTACTCGACGTCGACCAGACCGGCCGCCTCGACCGCCGCCACCATGTTCTCAGCCGCGATGCAGGCCACCGGCTCGCCGTCATAGCGGATGCGCGCCCCGGCCAGGACCGGCTGCACGGTCTGCTCGATCCCCAGGCCCGAGGCCTCCTCGGAGATGGCGTTGTGGGGGATGTCGGCCGCGGTGAGCACCGCCCGGACCCCGGGCACCGCTCGGGCTTCCGAGACATCGATGCTCGCGATCCGCGCGCACGGGACGCGGGCGCGGACCACCACCCCGTGCAAGATCCCCGCGAAGCTCCAGTCGTCGGCGTAGGGGAGGGTGCCCGCGACCTTCTCGACGAAGTCGCGGTGGGGAACCGGGCTGGTGCGGCCGTTGGGCTGGCGCGCGGGCACCGGCTGCGCGGGCGGCGCCTTGACCGGGACGTCGCGAGCGTGGGCGGGGGCCGTGTCAATGCCGGTTTCAGTCGCCATGGCCGTCCTCGAGCCGGAGATCGCGATAGGCCTCCAGCGCGTCGAGGATCTTCGTGTAACCGGTGCAGCGGCACAGGTTTCCGGCGATCGCGTGGCGCAGTTGTTCCCGATCGGCCTCGGGGTGGCGGTCCAGGTACCACTTGGTGACCAGCAGCATCCCGGGCGTGCAGAAGCCGCACTGGGAGCCCGCGTGATCCAGGAAGGCGTTCTGCAGGTCGTGCAACTCGCCGTCGCCGGCCAGCCCTCGCACGGTGGTGATCGCGCAGCCGTCGGCCTGCACCGCGAATACCAGGCACGCGTTGACCGGTTCGCCGTCCAGCAGAACGGTGCAGGTGCCGCACACGCCCTCTCCGCACCCGAGCTTGACCTCCGGACAGCCCGCATCGTCGCGCAGCATCTCCAGCAGGGAGAGATTGGGGCGGACCCCGACGTCGGTCGGCCGCCCGTTGATGGTGACGCTGATGAAGTGCCCGCGGGTGGCGGTCATACCCGGACCTCCACGCCGCTGCGGCGGCGCTGAGCATCCGCGGACGCGCCGCGCAGCGCTCGGGCCACCTGAACGCCGGCCATCTCGCGGCGGTACTCGATGCCCGCGTGCGAGCTCGGCGTCACCTCCGCGTCGGCCGCGATGGCGGCGGCGACCGCCTCGCTGGACTCCTCGTCGATGACGTGGCCGACCAGAGCCTGGGCGGCCTGCGACACATCGACCGGGCGGTTGCCGACCGCGCCCAGGACCAGGCGCACGGCGGTGCAGGTATCGCTTTCGTCGCAGGTGACGATCGCCGCCACGTTGACCATGGCGAAGTCCCCCGGGCGCCGGGCCATCTCGATGAACCAGCAGCCCTGGCCCTCGCTCAGCGTGGGCACCTCGACGCGGGTGATGAGCTCGCCCTCGCCCAGGGAGGTGATCAGCTGCATGATCGGCAGATCGTTGACGGCAATGGTCCGCTCTCCGTCGGGACCGAGGGTGTGGACGGACGCGCCATGCGCGATGAGGACGCACGGGAGCTCGGCTGCCGGCTCGCCATGAGCCAGCGAGCCGCCGATGGTTCCGCGCTGGCGCACGCGGACGTTGCCGATGTGGCGCACCGCCTGGGTGAGCATCGGGACGTGCTCGGCGACGACCGCGGAGTGCTCGAGGTCGACGTGGCGCACCAGCGCGGACAGGACCAGCGTCCCGTCATCGACCTCGATGGTGCGCTCGTCGGCGCCGCCGATGTCGATGAGCGCCGACGGCGCGGAGTAGTGGAGCATCATCATGGGGACGAGGCTCTGGCCCCCGGCGATCACGTGCGCCTCATCGCCGAGCTGTTGCAGCTGCTCCACCGCCTCGGCCCACGAAGATGCGCGGACGTAGTCAAACGCGGCGGCGTACATCGCTAGGCCACCTGCTCAGACCGTCGCGGGTGCGCCGATCTGATCCAGAACGCACACCAGGGCGGCGTGGTTGCTGGTGACCACGGGCACGCCCAGGGCGGCTGTGATCTCCTCGCGCGCGTCGATGGCGCGGAAGTTGGTGCACGACGCGAACAGCAGGTCGATGTCGGAGCCCGCGAAGCACTCGGAGGCGAACTGCGCGATCCGTTCGGGCTCCACCTCGGCGATGGCGAAGTTCTCGGTGATGCCCAGCCCGTGGATTCCGGCGACCTCCAGACCGTCGTCCTCGAGGCTCTGGCGGATCTTGTCGTTGAGGCTGTCGACGTAGGGCGTGATCACGCCCACCCGCCGCCCGCCGGCCTCGCGGATGACCCGGCGCACCGAGGCGGCGACGCTGAACGTCTCGGCTCCGGTCTCGTCGGCGATGCGCTTGATCAGCTCGGCCTCGTACGCGTTGCCGCGCAGGGCCCCTGCGCTCGTGCAACCGAACACCATCACGTCGGGCCGCGCGGAGCGCAGATCGTTGATGGCGACGGGCAGGTGGTCGTCGAGCATCGCCGACTCGCCCTCGGGAGTGGTCTCCTCCAAATACATGCGGGCGGTGTGCAGCGTCGCGTCGGCGGGCAGCCGGCGGTAGAAGTCAACCTCGATGACGCTGTTGGAGGAGGGGACGATGAGTCCCACGCGCGTGCTCATCCGCCGGCCTCAGTCCGCCGCCGAGCTGGCCAGCGCGGCGCCCAGACCGTCGCCCGAGCCGTTGGAGGCGGCGGGCAGCGGCGGCGGGGGCGGCAGCTCGAGCAGGTTTTGCGGGTTGGTCTTGATCATCCGCTCCACGTCCTCCTCGCTGACGTCGGATTCATAGACGGACTGCGCGAACACCCGCAGGCACTCGGCCGGCATCGGGTTGTGGCGCTGGCCGGCGTCACTCATGAGGATGCACTGCGAGGCGCCGATCTCCTTGATCGCGGCGACGACGCGCGTGAGCGGCGCGTGGTTCCACATCGGCGACACCGTGCAGTAGCCGAACTCCGCGTAGGCGCCCTGGGCCACCAGGGCCTTGAGGTCCTCGAGCTCGAGCGCCGGAACCTTGAAGAACGGGTGGGTGATCATGATCTTCTCCACCCCGCGCTCGCGGGCGGCGGCCACCAGCTTCTGGATCTCGGGCACCGACAGGTGGCAGGTGGAGAGGATCGCGTTGTACTGGGCGGTGAGCTCGAGCACCTCCATCAGCCCGTCGATCGGGTTGCCGTCGGCGTCGAAGACCTCGATCCCGGTGTCCTCGGACTTGGCCACCGTGCTCTTCTGCTTGTCGTAGGCGCCGGTGGAGCCGAAGGTCCGGGCGTGGTTGGCGGCGTCCACCGTCGGCATCCAGACGTGCTTTGCGCCAAGCTGCAGCGCGGACTCGACCGCCGCCGGGTTGATCCCGCCGACGGCGCGGTTGAGCACGATCCCGCCGACGATCTGGATCCCGGGTGCCAGCTGCTGGGCCAGGTAGGCGCGACTCGTGGTCCGCTCGGAGTGGCACTTGAGCGAGATCGCGCGCAGGCCCAGCGACGCGGCGTGACGGGCCACGCCGACATCGTCGGCGATGCGTGGGAAGAGATCGGGCTCTGAATGGACGTGGACGTCGATCGCGCCCTTGATGTCGACGAATGGACCGATCATGGGGCTGAGGTCACCTCTCTGAACGTGGCGGTGTTGCTCTGCTCGCCGTCGCGCAGCCAGCGCAGCTCGGCGAGCTCCTGCTCGGTCGGGGCGGCGAGCTCCGCCACCGTGTCGGACACGAGCAGGTCAAAGCCCGTGTGGGCGTGAACGTCGGCCTCGGTGACCCCTGGCTGCAGGGCGTCCAGCCGGAGCCGGCCCGTCGCCTCGTCGAAGCCCAGCAGTCCCAGGTCGGTGATCACAGCCACCGGGCGGTTGCGCACCAGGCCCGCGGCCTCGCGCGACTCGGGCCCACTCAGGTACCCGGGGCTGGTGATGAAGTCGACGCGCTCGACGAAGCGTCGCTGCTCGTGGCGCGTCATGATCATCACCTCGCGGCAGCTCGAGACGATGTCGTTGGCACCGCCTGAGCCGGGGAGGCGCACCTTGGGGTGGTCGGGGTCGCCGATGTAACTGGTGTTCACGTTGCCGTACTGGTCGAGCTGCCCGGCCCCGATGAAGCCGTAGTCGTAGCACCCGCGCTGCCCGTAGAGGAACAGCTCGTTGATCGACGTGAGCATGAACGCGTCGTGGGCGGCGCGCATCTCGTTGGTGGACACCGGCAGGCGCCCCGGAAGCATCCGCGGTCCGATCGATCCACCCTCGAGCACGATTGTCAGCGACGGCGCGTGCAGCCGCTTGGCCAGCACGCTGGCCTCCAGCGGGGCTCCGACTCCGGCGAAGACCACGCGGCCATCGCGCAGCAGGCGGCTGCCCGCGATGGTCATCAGCTCGACCGGCGTCGGCTCGGCCACTGCGCTCATGCCGGCACCAACTCCCGCGCGCGGCGGCGCTGCTCGAGCAGGGTCGAGGCGCCGACCGTGTCCAGGAAGCCGGCGAAGCTCCCCGCCCGCTCCACGACCTCGGCCAGGTAGGCCTCAACGCCCGCCACCCCATCGGCGACGACCTGCTCGGAATACGCGTCGAAGTGGGCGAAGTCGGCCTCGTAGCGGCCGTGGCACTCGTGGGGATAGGAGCCGAAGGGCACCTCGATGACGGCGTCGACGACGAACCCAGGGATCTGGGTGCGATCGTTGTGACGGACGATCGCCTCCGCGGGCACGACCTCTTCGGCGGTCACGATCACCGTCTTGGCCGCCCGCGCCAGCTCGACGTCCATGTACGCCGGCCCCTCGATCTGGGCGTTGCCGGCGGCGTCGACGGTGTGGACGTGGATGAGGGCCACGTCAGGCACGAGCGCCGGGACGGCGACGAGCAGCTGATCGGTGAAGGGGCAACGCATCTCCTGGGCCGGCAGGCGCTCCAGCAGGTCAGAGCCCAGCAGCGACGCCGTGGGCAGGAACGGCATGCCCATCGAGGCAGCCATGAGCCGTAGCCCGAAGCTGAGGTGGCTCCACTCCTCATACACCGAGGGGTCGCGCTCGACGTACTCCCGGAACACCTTGGGGATTCCCCAGCGCAGCCCGATCCCCACCCAGCTCGAGATGAGCTTGGTGGCGGCGCCGGTGGCGAGGAACAGCTCGGACTCGTAACACATGAGGTTGCGCCCCAGGGTGAGGCCGCGCCGCTGCGCGCGCAGGAGCTCGAGCAGCATCGCCCACGGCGTCCGCGAGTAGCAGCAGCCGCCGGCCACCACCGTGTCGCCGTCGCTGACGAGCGCGGCCGCGTCCGCCAGCGTCATGAGCTTGTCGTTGGCCCCGGTCATGACGCGCCGACCGCGATCTCGGAGACGAGTGGCATGACCTCGGCGGCGAAGCGCTCGACCTGCTCGGACTCGTAGTCGCAGGGGACCAGGCAGATGTGCTGCACGCCGGCGGCGGCCTGCTGCGAGATCTGCTCGGCGCACTGCTCCGGGGTGCCGCGGATCGCCGACTCAGCGGTGGACTCGCTCCACGCGGGGAGGTCGAAGTAGTCGTTGATGTACTGGCGGGCGCGGGTGTCGGCGGCCTCGAAGCTGTCGTCGATGCACAGCGTCAGCTGGGCCACGTTGTCCAGGGCATCGGGGTCCCGGCCCGCCTCCTCCGCGTACGCGCGGATGCGCGTCCACGCGGTGCTGAACGCCTCGGGCTCATAGAAGTAGGTGAGCCAGCCATCCGAGCGCTCGGCGACGCGCTTGAGCACCTTGTCCACGTAGCCGCCGACGAGCAGCCGCGGCCGCTCCCGGGGCGAGGGCTTGGGCAGCATCAGGGCGTTGCGGAAGGGCACCCCGCGGGCCTTGCCGGTGACGCGCTCGCCGGTCCAGAACTGCTTCATCAGCTCGAGGTTCTCCTCGAAGATCTTCCCGCGCTGCTTGAACGGGACCCCGCACGCGTCGAACTCGCGCTCATACCAGCCCACCGCCATGCCCAGGGTGAGGCGGCCGTCGGAGACGAGCTCGAGGGTGGCGGCGGTCTTGGCCAGCACCGCGGCGCTGCGCAGCGGCAGCACGAGGATGCCGGTCCCCAACTCGACGCGCTCGGTCTCCCGCGCGAGCACCGTCAGCGTCGTCAGCGACTCCAGGAAGGGGAAGGGGCGCCCGGTGCCCAGGAACATGTGGTCCCACGCCCACAGCGAGTCGTAGCCGAGCTCCTCGGCGCGCCGGGCGTAGGCCACGATCGCGTCGAGGTCGGGCACCCGCGGCGCGGGGGTGAAGTTCTCGACGGCCAGCCCGAACTTGAGCGCCGTCATTTGGCGAGCGCCTTCTTCAGGACGGTGCGGCCGTGCTCGATGTGCTTGCGCATCCGCTCCTCCACCAGTTCGGGGTCGCCCGCCTTGAGCGCGTCGAGGATCTGCAGGTGCTCGTCCAAGAAGCGCCGCGGCACCTCGGTGGTGTAGACCCGCTCGGACAGCTCGAGCTGCAGGCGCGTCCAGTAGCCGCGCAGCACGCTGAGCAGCTCGCTGCCCGAGGCCTCGTAGATGGTGAGGTGAAACTCGGCGTCGAGCTGCCCGGCCTCCCGAGCCTCGGCGGCGTCCAGCGCCTCGACGAACCGTGCCAGCACGTCCTCGACCGAGGCCAGCACCTCGGGGGTCATGCGCTCGGCGCCCAGCCGGGCCAGATGCGGCTCGAGCACCAGGCGCACCTCGTAGAGCAACTGCGCCTCCTCGGCGGTGAGGCGGTAGGTGACGAAGGTGCCCCGGCTTCGGTAGGTGATGACCAGGCCCTCCCCCTCGAGCATGCGCAACCCCTCGCGCACGGGGGTGCGGCTGACGCCGGTGCGCTCCATGACGATCGCCTCGGTGAGACGCGCGCCCGCGGCCTGGCGCCCGGTCAGAATGTCCTCGCGGATGACCCGGCAGACGTGCTCGGCCAGCGAGGGTGGGCGTTCAGGGGGCGCGTCGCCGTCGCCGTCGCGGCGGCGCAACCCATACCGGTCCGAGCGCCGCGCAGTACGGCCTTTGGAGATGGACATGAAGCGGCCTTTCGAGGAGTCGGCGCAACGGGTCTGTTCAGTGTGCAGTGTATACAAACGCACGGCCTCTCCGCCTAGAGATCCTCGATCAATGCGAACCCGACAGTGTCGAAGCTGGTCATGCGCTCGAGCACGCTCTGAGCGCCATCCAGCCCGGTGCGCTCGGTGACCAGCCCGGCCGGGTCCAGGCGCTGCTCGCCGACGAGGCTCAGCAGCGCGGGGAGGTGGACGTGCGGGTTGCCGACGCTGCCCACGATGGTGAGCTCGGCCTCGATGAGCTCGTCGAGCGGGATCCCGACGATGCCCTGCTCGGCCTTGCTGGTCAGGCCCACCTGGACCAGGCGGCCGCCCTTGCGCAGGCTCATGATCGCGGCGTGCACGAGCGACGCCGTGCCCAACCCGCCGAGCGCGACGTCGGCGCCACCGCTGGTCGCCTCCTTGATTGCGGCGACGACGTCGGTGTTCCGGGCGTTGATGGTCAGCGCGGCACCCTGGCTCCGGGCCGCCTCGAGCTTGCGGTCGTCGATGTCGACGGCGATGACCGCGGCGCCGGTGGCGGCGCCGATCTGGACCGCGGACAGTCCGATCCCGCCCACGCCGTGCACCGCCAGCCACTCGCCGGCGCGCAACTGGGCCTGGTGTTGCACCGCGTGCCAGGCGGTCATGAAGCGGCAGCCGAGCGCGGCGGCCGCGTCGTAGGAGACCGACTCGGGCAGCGGCACGCAGTTCAGGTCGGCGTTGACCACGCGCACGTACTCCGCGTAGCCGCCGTCGTGGGTCATCCCCAGGAACTCCATGGCGTCGCACAGGTTGGTGCGCCCCTGACGGCAATAGCCACAGTTGCCGCAGGCCTCGTGGAAGGGCACGGCCACACGGTCGCCGACGCGGATCGCGTTGACCTCGTTGCCGACCTCCACGACGTCGCCGGCGAACTCGTGCCCCATCGTGATCGGCAGCGGGGGCGCCAGCCCCACCCAGGACCAGTCGCCCTGCCAGGTGTGCCAGTCGGTGCGGCAGATGCCCTCGACCTCAACCTTGACGATCGCCTCCCGCGGCCCAGGGTGCGGGTCGGGCACGTCCTCGATCACAAGGGGTTGGGCGATCTCCACCAGCCGGGCAGCTCTCAACTCGTTCTCTCCTCGCGGTCGCGCACTCAGAGCGGCATATGGGCCAGCCGGAGCCGGCCGCGTGCCAATTTGTGCAGTGTATACGTTGAGGTGGCCGGGGGCCGTGCAGGGGTCGTGGGCGATTTGGGCTGTGTGACGACCCTTTTCTCCCACACCTGTCCTGCGAACCCGCACCGACCGCCCAGCCCACCCCCGCGATAGCGGCAGTTGAGGTTCGCCGATACCTCGGTGACCGTCAGTCCCGCGCGGCCTCCACCAACGCCCGGGCCAGCTCGGCCGGCCGCGTGAACATCACCTCGTGGCTGCCGCCCATCTCCACGAGCTTGAACGTGCCCAGCCGCGAGGACATGTGCGGATGCCAGGTCCCCGGCGGGAGCGCGAGGTCGTCGGCCACGGCGATGAAGCTGCGCGGCAGCTCGCCGCGGTGGAACTCCGCCAAATCCAATTTCTCCGCCCAGGGTGAGAACGGCTGGGGCACGAGCCGTTCCCACACGGTGCGGGCGGCCTCGGGCGACGCGTCCTGGATGAACAGCTCGCGGAAGATCTCCCACTGACATGCGACGGTGTTGTCGGGGCTGGCCGCGGCGGCCTCCCCGAAGGCGTCGGTCTGGTCGGGCGGGAAGTTGTCGTTGACGCTGTGGCCGTCCTCGACGACGAACGCGGTGTGGAACACCAGGCGCGCCAGCCGCTGTGGGATCTCCTGCGAGACGCGGCTGACCACCGATCCGCCGAAGCTGTGCCCCACCAGCACCACGTCGCGCAGGTCGCGCCCCTCGATGAAGTCGGCCACCGACCGCACGTAGTCCTGGTGGCGGATCCCGGCCCGTGACGCGCCCGGGTGATGGCCGGGATACGTCGGCGCGTACGCGTCGTGGCCGAGCTCGCGTAGGCACCACGCGGTCGGCTCCCACGCCCAGCCGCCGTGCCACGAGCCGTGCAGGAGCACGAACGTCTCAGCCATCGCCAGCTCGCAGGATGAAGCGGTCCAGCACGTTGCCGGTGATCCGCGACACGTTGTTCTCATAGCCCGCGTGCGACAGGGCGCCGGACCACGCGATCGAGGACGTCGCGAACACCGCACCGCCCCCGGGCGCCTCGAAATAGGTCAGATCGGCGCGCACGTTGGGATGCTCGGTGCCGCCCACGCCGTCGAACATGAAGTCGATCTCCTCGGGGACCACCTTGTAGGAGTCGTTCTGGTTCTGCGCCGAGGCCACGAGGTAGGTGTGCGGCGGCGTGCCGAGCGACACGTCGGCCCGGTCGATCTCCTGACCGGCGGCGCCGCCGCCGACCAGGCCGAAGTCGCCGATCGGCTCCCCGGGGATCACCCCGTCGAACATCCAGGCCATCTCGGGCCTCTCACCATCCGGCATCCGGTGGTAGTGAAACGAGCCGGCGTAGCCCTCGGAGGTGAAGCCGCTCCCGAACAGCTTCTGCGGCGGGCGGCCGCGATTGCGCCAGATCCCGCCCTTCTCACCGGTGGTGCTGTGCGAGGTCTCACCCGGGGCCGCCTGCCACGCGCGGACGCCGTTCTCTCCGCGGCGCACCTCCATGATCCAGGGCTTCTCCGCCGAGTAGCTGACCACCCAGTAGAAGCCGTTGCCGCCCATCGACATGACGTTGCCGCCCGTGACGACGTAGTGCTCGTACGCGTTGAGCATCTGCTCGGAGGCGTACTCGGGATGCGAGCCGGTGATCACCGCACGGTAGGGACGGAGCGCCGCGACTCCTTCCCGGTGCAGGTCCTCGTCGGTGAGCACGTCGTAGGGCGTCCCGCGCGACTCGAGCCAGTCGACGAGGTACAGGTCAGACGGGAACTGCCACGTGCCCAGGAAGCTGAACCGGTGGCGGGGGCGCATGTTGACGATCGGTCGGCGACGGGAGCTGAAGGCCACGCCGCTGCCGTCGCGGTGCAGCTCGTACATCGAGAGGCCCAACTCCGGGTGCTCCATGAGCAGCAGATCCAGCGGCTGAAGCGCGGGGGTGTGCCCGACGATCGCCTGGCCGTTCGGCGCCGCCGTGGCCAGGTGCTCGTTGCCGTAGGCCATGTAGCTGGCGGTGGGCAGGACGAGCGCCACGGCGCTCTCCCGCCCCTGCGCGGCGCGCACGAAGAACGGCGTGTGGTCCTCGAATCCGTCCACGCGCAGGCGCAGCGCATACACCCCTGACCCGAGGTCATCAGGCACACGGAGCGCACACGTCGCGTCCCACCCGACGTCGTCGATGTCGTCGTCGTGGAGGTGGACGGCGCCGTAGAGCTCAGGGGCTTGGCGCCACTCGTAGCAGGACCCGTCCCAGTTGTGGGCGGTCACGGCCCGCGTGGGGTGGTTGACGAGGCGGCCGTCGGGCATGCCGCGAACGGCCGATGAGACGACGCTTGTGTCGATGTGGCGCGTCAGGTCCCACCAGGCGCGCAGGCGATCGGCGACCGCGGGCTGCGCTCCGCTGCCCGCCAGGGCCGCGATCTGCCCATTGCCGAGTGGGCCGGCGTAGACGCAGGGGAGGGCGAGCTTGCCGTTATAGGCGCCGCGCACGATCCGCCCATCGGAGGCATCGAGCGCTCCGAGCAGCAGGTCGACGTCGGGCACCGTCGGCGCGTCGCCCGTGCTGACCTCTGCGGTCCCCGGGGTGACCTGGGTCACCGGGCCAAAGCGCGAGTTGTAGGAGTTCACCACCGGCACGGCACGGATGCCCAGCGCGCGTCGCGCGGGATCCCACGAACCGCAGACGAGGTACCAGACGCCGTCCAGGAGCGACTCGGAGAGGGCCACGCGTGCGCTGGTGGTCCAGAACGCGGGACGGAGCCCAGCCTCGAGGACCAGCGCCATGCCGGTGTCCGTCGCAGCGTCCCACGCGGAGAACAGCGGCTGCACGCCGGTATCGGCGCGGGGCTGAACCATCGCGCACAGGCTGATGCCGGTCTCCGCCGCGCCGGCGAGGACCGAGCCCGCGCCGGCGATGCGCGCGTAGGAGCCGTGGTGCGTGGGCTGGTCGCGCAGCGGATGGGTGCCGTCCACCGTCGAGGGCACCTCGACCTCGCAAAAGCCCGGACCGCCCGCCTGGGTGTCGCCGTGGATCAGCCTCACCAACTGGGCATCGACCGTGTCGGCGCCGGCGCCGCTGACATGGAACCGCACGGTCTCTCCGGGCCGGACGCTCAGCTCATCCGGGTAGCCCAGGGCCCAGGCGTCAAAGCGCGTCATCAGTCGTCGAGCCGCAGGCCGAAGACATCCGCGAGGCGTTGCCGGAACACGGCGTCCATCGCCTCGCCCTCGGTGGCGAAGGGCCCGGAGATCCGGTCGGCCCGCACCGCCGGAAAGCCCACGAGTCGCGAGACGAACCAGTGATCCTGGCCGTCGTGCTCGGTGATGAGCTTGCCGTCGATGGGCAGTGCCCCGAAGTAGTTGAGAAGCCGCTGGAGCGGCTCGCTGTGCTGCCCCAGAGGAGCGCGCCGGTGCTCGGCGATGAGCTCGGGGGTGATCAGCGGGCGCAGCGATGCGCGCATCTTTGCGTGGAACGTCTCGCCGACGACGGCGTCCAGCGCTTCCTGCGAATCGACAGGCATCCTTCTCCGATCCCTCCGGCGACGCCCCGGCCGTCCTCGCGCCGGGCGCATAGAGTATACAATCGCCGCCCGGGGGAGCCGGGACCTACAGAGGGGATAGCGATGTCGACAATTGCCGCCACGACCACGGCCGAGCAGCTCATCGAGCGTGACCGGCAGCTTCTCATCCATCCCTACCTTCCGGGCGCCACCGAGGAGCGCGTGGTCATGACCGAGGGTGTGGGCTGCCGGCTCAAGGACGTCGAGGGCCGCGAGTACCTCGACGCCACCGGCGGATTGTGGTTGGCCCAGATCGGTCACGGCCGCGCGGAGATCGCCGAGGTGGCGGCCGAGCAGATGCGACGCCTCGAGTACTTCACCAGCTTCTGGGAGTTCTCCAATGACCGCGCCATCGAGCTCGCCGGGCGCCTGGTCGACCTCGCGCCTGACTCGCTGACCCGCGTGTACTTCACCAGCGGCGGCTCGGAGTCCAACGAAGCCGCGCTGCGCATGGCGCGCTACTTCCACAGCCGCCGCGGACATGAGGGCCGCGACTGGATCCTCGCGCGGCGCAGCGCCTACCACGGGATCGGGTACGGATCGGGCTCCGCGAGCGGGCTGCCCATCTACCACGAGGGGTTCGGGCCAATGCTGCCTCACGTCCGGCATCTCACTCCGCCCTGGCCCTACCGAAGCGAGCTGTTCGACGGCCGCGACGCAACCGAGTTCTGCCTCGACGAGCTGGAACGCACCATCTCAGAGCTCGGCGGCGACCGGATCGCGGCCATGATCGGAGAGCCGATCATGGGCGTGGGCGGGATGCTCGTGCCGCCGGACGACTACTGGCCGCGCGTGCGCGAGCTGCTGAGCGCCCACGGGATCCTGCTCATCCTCGACGAGGTCGTGACCGCATTCGGCCGGACGGGCAGCTGGTTCGGCGCCCAGCACTTCGGCGTCGAGCCCGACCTCATCGTCACCGCCAAGGGGATCACCAGCGGCTACATCCCGCTCGGCGCCGTGCTGGTGTCAGAGCCCGTGGCCGAGGAGCTCGCCCGCGACCACGGCTTCCCCGTCGGCTTCACCTACAACGGCCACCCCACGGCGTGCGCGGTGGCGATGCGCAACCTGGAGATCATCGACCGCGAGGGCCTGCTCGACCGAGCTCGCCAGGTCGGCGCCTTCCTGCTCGAGGAGCTCTCGGCGCTCGAGGAACTGCCCGTCGTCGGCGAGGTGCGCGGAGTCGGCATGATGCTCGGCATCGAGCTGGTCTCAGACAAACAGACGCGCACGCCGATCTCGATGCACGCGGCGCCGCACGACGTCATCCGGCGCGAGACCGGCGTTCTGGTGCGCGACTGCGCCCACACCCTCGTGCTCTCCCCGCCACTGGTGATGTCCGAGGCCGAGGCCACCGAGGTGGTGGCCGCCGTGCGCTCCGTGCTTCAGCGACTTGCGCCTGACGGGAACATCGCGCCCCGATGACCGAGGCCACGATTCTGCCCGCCCGCCACGGCACGGCCGTCCGCCTCGCGGCCGGCGAGCGCCTGCAGATCGTCAACCGCGATGGCGGCCAGGTGGTGGACTGGTGGGCGCTCGCGCACCCGCGCGACGACGGCGACGACGACGAGTACGCCTCGATGGAGCACACCCGCGCGGCGCTGCGCCGCCTCGTGCCCCGCGTCGGCGACGCTATCTACAGCACGCGCCGGCGCCCACTCGTCACCCTTGTGGAGGACACCAGCCCCGGGGTGCACGACACGCTCATCGCCGCGTGTGACCCGGAGCGCTACCGGCTGCTCGGCGGCGCGCCCGACCACCGCAGCTGCGCCCAGAACTTCGCCGAAGCGATCGCCGAGCACGGGCGCTCGCTCCCGCGGGCCCCGGCGCCCCTGAACCTCTTCATGGCCATCCCGTGGTCTGAGGACGGTGAGCTCGAGTTCGCGCCCTCGCCCGCGGCCGCCGGCGACAGCGTCACCTTCGAGGCGGCGATCGACGTACTGGTGGTCGTCTCGGCCTGCCCGATGGACCTCAACCCCATCAACGCGACGATGGGGGACATCGGCCTAGTAAAACTATAAGTTTACTTGTCGCAGCCCCGGGGATCGGGCGCGCTTAGAGCGCGGCGGCGGCGCTGAGCACCGCCTCCACCTGCGCGACCCCGAGCTCCAATGACCGGAGGTCGATGCGCTCGTGGATGGTGTGCATCCCCTCGCCGTTGGCACAGCCGATCCCGACCGCCGGGATGCCCAGCACCGCCGCCGCGTTGGCATCGGTGGAGCCGGCTCCGAATGCGTCGTCGAGCCCGAGCGGCCGCCGCGCCTTCAGCACGGCGCGCACCAGCGGGTGGTCGGCGCCGATCTGACCCGCGCCGCGGCGGCCCACCACCTCACACTGAAGCGTCAGCGGCGCCGCCAACGTCAGCCCGCGCAGCTGGGCCTCGAACGCCGAGAGGGCCGCATCGTCGAGCGAGCGCAGTTCCACGAACATCTCGGCGTGCGAGGCAATCGCGTTGACCGCGCCGCCGCCGGTCATCCGGCCGACGTTGATGCCTTCGTCCACCAGGGCGTTGCCGAGCCTGATAAGCGCGTGCAGCGCGCTCGGCGTCCCGCGGTCGCGCCACGAGTGCCCGCCCGGCCCCGTCACCGCCAGCCGCGCCCGCAGACTGCCGACGTGCTCGATGACCACGTGGTCGAGGCCGTGCCCCTCAACGGCGATGGCGCGCACGGGGGAGAGGTCGCTGCATACCTGGCGCGCGCCGCGCAGGTTGCCCAGGCCCTCCTCGCCGACGGTGAACGCGACGACGAGCCCAGACGGCGGCGTCATCCGCTCCAGGGCCCATACCGTCGCCATCACCGCGGTGGCGTTGTCGCCCACGCCGGGGCCGACGAGGAAGTCCCCTTCGCGCTCGAAGCGCAACTCGGTGTCAGCGTCGAACACGGTGTCGACGTGCGCCATCACCAGCAGCTCGGGCCGGCCCTCGCCGAAGGTCCACACCAGATTCCCCGCGGCGTCGCGCCGGCGAACTCCCGGCGCGCCGTCCAGCCGCTGCTCGAGCCAGGCCAGCCGCGGCTCCTCGCTGCCGGTGGGGGCCGGGACCGCGGCGAAGGCGGCCAATTCGTCAGCGTCGATCACGCGATCACGGCGGTTGCGTCGATCTCCACCAGCCACTCGGGGCGGGCCAGTGCCTCGACCACCAGCCCGGTCGAGACCGGGTGCACGCCCTTCAGCCACTTGCCGACCACGGTGTACACCGCCTCGCGGTAGCGGATGTCGGTGAGGTAGATGACGACCTTGCACACCTCCTCCAGCCGCGAGCCCGACTCCTGGAGCAGTCGGGCGATGTTGCTCATCGCCTGCTCGGCCTGCGCCGCCGGGTCGCCGATCCCAACGTTCTCCGCGGTGTCCAGATCCTGGGCGACCTGCCCGCGCAGAAACACGATGTTGCCCGCGACGACGGCCTGGGCCAGGTCGTTGTCGAGCGTCTGCTCGGGATAGGTGTCACGGGTGTTGAAGGGGCGGATGCGCTTGTGGACCATGGCGTGCAGTTCCTCAGACGGTGGCGGGATTGGGGAGCGGAGCGGCGGAGTGCACCACCTCGCCGCCGATGACCACCTGGGAGACGACGTCCTGGCCGGCGGCCAGGCACAGCTCCTCGGGATGGTCAACGGACAGGATCGTGAGGTCACCGCGCTTGCCCGGGTCAAGCGAGCCGCGGTCGCCGGCGGCGCTCAGAGCGTAGGCGGCGTTGAGAGTCGCCCCCACGATCGCCTCGCCGGGCGTGATGCGAAACCACGGCGCGCCGAGGGCGACCGTGCCGGTCAGGGAGGTGGCGTGGATCGAGGAGCAGTAGTCGGTGGCGATGGCGACGGGCACCCCGGTGTCGATGAACAACCGCGCGTTGGCGCGTCGGTCGGTCATGTAGACGAGCTCGGCCTGGGGCAGCAGCACCGCGACCGTGTCGGTCTGGCCGACGGCACGGATCTCGTCGTCGGGCGTGTAGGTGAGGTGCTCGGCCGACAGCGCGCCCCCGGCGACGGCCGTCTCCCAGCCCCGTGAGCTCTGCCAGGCGTCGGAATGGGTCCGCGTCAGGATCCCCAACTCGGAGGAGCGCTGGAGCATCCGCAGCGCCTGCGCGGGGGTGAACAGCCCGGCCTCGCAGGTGACGTCGTGAAAGTCGGCGAGCCCGTGGGCCACCACCGTCTCCAGCATGGCCAGGACCTCATCGGTGTACGCCTCGGCCTCCATGTCCGCGGGCACGACGTGCGCTCCCAGGAACGAGATGAACAGGTTCAGCGACGTCGCCGCGCGACTGCGAGACAGCAGCTTGAGCTGGTGGCGCTCCGTCTCCGCGGTCAGCCCGTAGCCGGACTTGACCTCCAACGTGGTCACGCCGCCGGCCAGGATGCGCCGGTAGGCGCCGGCCAGCTGCGCGGTGAGCTGAACGTCTGACGCCTCGCGGGTGGCCAGGACGCTGGCCCAGATCCCGCCGCCCGCCGCGGCGATCTCGGCGAGGCTGGCCCCGGCCAGGCGTTTGGCGTACTCGGCATGGCGGCTGCCCGCGAACAGCGGATGCGAGTGGCATTCGATCAGGCCCGGGAGCACCGACCGTCCGGTGGCGTCGATCGTGGGCACGGACGGGTCGCCCCACTCGCGCAGCACCTCAGCGGTCGCGCCGACTGCCACCAGGAGGCCGTCGCGAATCGCCACCGCGCCGTCGGCGATGAGGTCCAGCTCCCCCTGGGACGCGCCGCGGCGTGCCTCGCCACGGTCAGAGATCCGCGCCACCTGCGCGGCATGCACGACGTTGAGGTCGCTCATGCGGCAGCCGCCGCGACGGCACCGGTCTCCATGCCCGCATACCGTCGCACGAGATCCATCGGGCCCGCGAAGTCGTAGTTGTTGTAGACGGCCAGCAGGTGGGCGAACGCGGGGGACTGCGCGAACAGCTGGAAGGTGAGCCGGTGCCCGGCGTAGTCGGAGTTGAGCAGGTCGCGCGCGAACGCGAACAGCCGCCGCCGCTGCTCTGCGCTGACCTCGCCCACGGCGAGGTACTTCTCCAGCCACGGCCCCGCCTCGGGGTCCCGGAAGGTGGCGGCGCTCGGGGTGACGCACAGCTGGCCGCCGCACAGGTCGCGGGCGAGGTGCATCATCGCCGGCAGCTGGGTGCAGGCCAGCACGCGGCCGGTGTAGAGCAGCGCCTGGTTGGGCATGAGCAGGCCGCCCGGGCTGGGCTCGCCGAGGTCGATGGCCGCGGTGAGGTGAGCGTGGATGCCCTCGCGGTAACAGGCCAGCTCGGCCAGCTTCTCGCGCACGCCCTGGTGAGCCTTGACCCCGGTCTGGTTGGCGTTCAGAGCCGCGATGCCCACCAGCAGGTCGGCGAAGCGCAGGTGGCGCTGGACGAACGCGAACATGCTGTAGCGATGCAGCGTTGCGCGGATGAAGGCGGCTGCGCGGGTGTGGCGGTAGAAGAGGACGTTCTCCCACGGGATCTCGACGTTGTCGAACACGATCATGGTGTCGATCTCGTCAAAGTGGCCCGACAGCGGGTAGTCCTCAGTGGGGCCGCGTTGGGCGAACGAGGAGCGGCAGATGTGCCGGACGCCGGGGGCGCCCATGTCGGCGATGAAGCCGACGGCGTAGTCCGAGAGCTCCTGCTGGCCCCAGTCGCCGATCGTCGGCTTGACGAACGCCTGATTGGCGTAGGCCGCCGCGGTCTCGAACTTGGCGCCGCGGACGATGATCCCGTTGTCGGTCTCGCCGGCGACGTGGAGCAGGACGTCGGGGTCCTGGTCCTGGGGGCGCTTGAGGCGGTCGCCCTTGGGGTCGGTGTTGGCCGAGACGTGGAACGGGTCGGCGAGCTCCGCGTGGCGGACGTGGTGGCGGATGTGGGCGGAGAACTGCGGGTCGATCTCGTCAAGCACGTCCTGGCCGTCGTACAGCGACCACATCTCGCCGACGGTCTCGTCGCCGACGCGGGTGACGATGCCGGCGAGGTCGTCGAGCACGCAGTCGACCGCGGCGCGCTTGGCGTGCCAGTCCTCGCGGGTGTGGGGGAGCTTGGCGCCGGTGGGGCAGCGCTCGCCCGTCTCGGCATCGACGTAGGTCATGCGCTCGTGCGTGACCGGATCGTGGGCCATGTCGTAGATACGCGCCCGCGCGTCGACGATGGGGCGGAACGCGGGATGGGTGGCCACGTCGCTGACGCGCTCGCCGTCGATCCACACCGTGCGTCCGTCGCGAATCGACTCTCTGTACTCGTCGCCCGTTCTGATCATCTGATACGCTTTCCCGTATATCGGTAAATGTTTCCCGAAATTGACAGCCAACGTAGCAGTTCCGAGCCGGCGAGGCAAGCCTGATGGCGCGTCCGCGCACCGACGCCGACCCCGACACCCCCAAGGTCCTCGACAAGGCCCTGCGCGTCCTCGACGCCTTCGGTGAGACCCGCGACCGCTGGAGCGAGGCCGACCTGCGCCGCCACCTCGGGATGCCATCGAGCAGCCTCAACCGCATCCTGCGCGGCCTCGAGCGAGCCGGCTACGTCCTGCGCGACGAGGCGGGCGCCTACCGCCTGGGGATCGGCGCCGTACGCCTCGGCGACCGGGCACGCGCCTCATTGGACCTGCCCGGCATTGTCGACGCGGAGCTGCGGGCCCTGGGGCAGGCCACGGGCGAGCTCGTCCTCTTCGCCGTCGCCGAGCCGGCCCTGGGAACGGCGCTCTACATCGCCGCCGTCGACTCACCCCAGCGGCTGCGGGTGACCGCCGAGCTCGGGACGCGGATTCCGCTCACCGCGGGCGCCACCGCGCGGTCGCTGCTGGCCTTCGCCCCCGAGCCGGTCATCGAGCAGGTGCTGGCGCGCCCGCGCGAGCCGCTGGCCCCGGGGACGCTGCTCGACGAGGCGGCGATCCGTGAGCGCCTGGCGCTCATCCGCGCCCACGGATGGGGCATCAGCTGGCAGGAGACGTTCGACGGCGCGTGGGCGGTCGGGGCGCCCATCGTCGACGAGGAGGGACACGCCCTGGCCTCGATCGGGGTGGCGGCGCCGATCAGCCGCCACAGCGAGGCGGCCGAGGCGGCGACCCGGGAGGCGCTGCTGGACGCCGTCGCCCGGGCGGGAGAGCGGCTGCGCCCGCCGGCCGCGACGGAGGCTCGCCCCGCCACCGCACCTGCAAAGCTGCACGCGTGAGCACCGGCCGCCTCATCGTCTGCCCCACGCCGATCGGCAACCTGGAGGACATCACCCTGCGCGTCCTGGCCGCGCTGCGCGAGGCCGATCTCGTCGCCTGCGAGGACACCCGGCGCACCCGGGTTCTGCTTGACCGCTACGGCGTGGGCGCCAAGCTGGTCAGCTACCACGAGCACAACGAGGCCGAGCGCGCCACGGAGCTGGTGGGCAAGATGCGCGACGGTGCCGTGGTGGCGCTGGTGTCCGACGCCGGCATGCCGCTGGTCTCCGACCCCGGCTTTGTCCTCGTGCGCGCGTGCGTGGCGGCCGGTCTCGCCGTGGAGGTGCTGCCGGGCCCGTCGGCGGCGCTCAGCGCGCTCGTGGCCAGCGCCCTGCCCGCCGAGCGCTGGCAGTTCGTCGGCTTCCTGCCGCGCAAGCGCTCAGAGCTCCTGCGGGTCTTCGCGCAGCCCCAGACGGTGGTCGCCTTCGAGTCCCCGCGCCGCTTGGGGGCATCGCTCGCCACGCTCGCCGAGTTGGACCCTCAGCGCCCCGCGGCGGTGTGCCGCGAGCTGACCAAGCTGCACGAGGAGGTGGTGCGCGCCACCGCCGCCGAGCTGGCGGAGCGCTACGGCGGCCAAGCGCCCAAGGGCGAGATCGTGCTCGTGGTGGGCCCGGCCCCCGAGCAGGTGCCCGGGATCGACGCGCCCCTGGCCGCCCTGCGCCGCCTCGTCGAGTCCGGCGCCAAGCCGCGCCCGGCCGCCGGCGTCGTGGCCGAGCTCACCGGCGTGAGCGCCAACGCGCTCTACCGGGCGCTCACGTCCGAGAGCTAGATCAGCGCTCGACGAAGTAGCTGCCCGAGCCCTGGCCGCTGGAGAAGTAGCGGCTGGTCACGGTCTTCTTGCG
>DASXDW010000235.1:0-31206 GCA_036490435.1 Solirubrobacteraceae bacterium | reverse complement strand
TAGGGGTTGACGTGATCAACCGACATGGGCAGGGCGACGAGCTGGGTCTCATAGCGCCAGCCCTTCGGGAACAGCGGCCGGATCGGCCGGTCGATGAGGCGCGCGGTCAGCGTCGCCTTCTCCCCCGCGCGCCCCTCGCGCTTAAAGAAAGAGCCGGGAATCTTCCCGGCCGCGTACATCCGCTCCTCCACGTCGACGGTGAGCGGGAGGAAGTCCACGTCGCGGATATTGCCCGCGGTCGCGGTACAGAGGACCATGGTGTCGCCCGCTCGGACGACGACGGCGCCGGAGGCCTGCTTGGCCAGCTTGCCGGTCTCGAACGAGATCTCCTTGCCCTCGATCTCGACGGAGACGCGCGTAACGGCGTCAGACATATGTAATTCCCTTCTGCTCCGCCCTTCGGTCGGCGGAGTCCGTTTCTTCGATTCGTTCCGAACGCCCCTGATGCTAGCGGGTTACCTGCCGCCTCCGCCGTGTCGGCGGGCCGCGATGAGTTCGGGGTCCGGATGACTTAAGTGACGTTGACCACAGATAACCGGACCGTCCGGTCCGGTTGTGTTATCGTAACCGGACCAACAGGTCCAGTTTACCTCAAGCGCCGAATCGTCCCAGGAGCGCCGATGACCGAAGCCCTCGCCCCGACCGCCACCGTGATCGAACGTCCGCCGAGCAGCACCACCAACAAGTGGCTGGTGCTCGTGATTGCCTGTATGGCGCAGTTCATGGTGGTCCTCGACGCCAGCGTCGTGAACATCGCGCTGCCCTCCGTGCAGCGTGGGCTGCACTTCGCGCCGGCCAACCTCCAGTGGGTCGTCAACAGCTACACGCTCGTGTTCGGCGGCTTCCTGCTGCTGGGCGGGCGCGCCGCGGACCTCCTCGGGCGTAAGCGGTTGTTCGTGGCCGGGGTGCTGCTGTTCTCCGCGGCCTCGTTGCTCAACGGCTTCGCCCAGTCCTCGGGGATGCTGATCATCGGCCGCGGCCTCCAGGGCCTCGGCGGCGCGCTCGTCTCCCCCGCCGCGCTGGCCATCATCACCACCACCTTCACCGACGCCGGCGAGCGCACCAAGGCGCTGGGCGTGTGGAGCGCCATCGCCGCCAGCGGCGCCGCGGTGGGCCTGCTCATGGGCGGGGTCCTCACCGACATCGCCTCGTGGCGCTGGGTGTTCTTCGTCAACTTGCCCGTCGGCATCATCACGATCGCCCTGGCGCTCCGCTACGTCGCCGAGTCGCGCGTCGAGGTCGAGCACCGCTCGTTCGACCTGGCCGGCGCCGTGACCGTGACCAGCGGTCTCATCGTGCTCGTCTATGGGATCGTCAAGGCCCAGACCTATGGGTGGGGCTCGGGGAAGACCATCGGGTTGCTCGCCGCCGCGGTTGTATTGCTGAGCCTGTTCCTGATCATCGAGGCTCGCAGCAAGGCCCCCCTGATGCGGCTGAGCATCTTCCGCGTTCGCGCCCTCGCCGTGGGCGACACGGTGCTGCTCCTGGTGGCTTCGGGGATGTTCGGGATGTTCTTCTTCGCCTCCCTCTATGTCCAGGAGATCCTCGGCTACAGCCCGCTGCGGGCGGGGTTGGCCTTCCTCCCGGTGACGGCGGGGATCATCATCGGGGCGGGCCTCGCCCAGCAGCTCATCAAGCGCGTGGGCGTCAAGAACGTCTCCACCGCGGGCATCGCGCTCGCATCCCTCGGGATGCTGGTGCTGACCCAATTGCCGGTGCATGGCAGCTACGTCTCAGACTTACTGGTGGGGTTGCTGCCGATGAGCCTGGGCATGGGCCTGACCTTCGTGCCGATCACCCTGATGGGGACCAGCGGCGTCCGCGACGAGGACGCGGGTCTGGCCAGCGGCCTGTTCAACACGGCCCAGCAGGTCGGCGGCTCGCTGGGACTGGCCATCCTCTCCACCCTGGCGGCCAGCCAGACCGCCCGCGTGCTGGACGGCACGAGCCCGGCAGCGGTCCTCGCCGCCCGGGTGTCCGGGTATCACGTCGCCTTCCTGGCGGCGGCCATCATGCTGGCCGCCGGAGTGGTGATCTTGAACGTGGCCCTGCGCCCGAAGCACATGCGCGAGGTCGAGCGTGCCATCGAGGCGGGCGTGCAGCCCCTGCCCGCCTGACCCCACACACAAGCGATCACCGCGTACTAGCGTTCGTCATGCATATGGAGCAGAATCCCCACCCGATGGAGGAGCGCCGCACCATGCGGGCGGACGCCGAACGCAACCGGCGCCGGCTTCTGGACGCCGCCACGCAGATGTTCTGCGAGCGCGGCCTGGACGTCGGCGTCGGCGAGATCGCCCAGCGGGCCGGCGTCGGCCGAGGAACCCTGTTTCGCAACTTTCCCTCCAAGGAGCACCTGATCGCGGCCATCGTCGTCGAGCGCATGCGGGAGTCGATCACCCGCGGCCATGCCGCGCTCCAGGCCCCGGACGCCGGCCAGGCGCTGTTTGACCTCATCGAGCAATCCGTCGGCCGGCAGCAGACCGACCGAGCTCTGTTCGATGCGATCGCCGAGACATGGTTGGCCAACGACGAGATCCGCGAGATCCACGAGGAGCTCATCGGCGTGCTCGAGGCGCTGGTGCGAAGGGCGCAGGACGCCGGGGCCGTCCGTGCCGACGTCAGCGCGGTCGACGTGCTGATGTTGGTCAAGGGCGTCTGCGAGGCGGTTGGCTCGTTCCACCACCTCAAGCCCGACGTGACGCTGCGCCAGCTCGACCTCGTTCGTTCGGCGATCAGCGCTCCGGGGGTGGAGCGGCCGCTGCGAGGCACGCCGCCGTCGCTCGAGGACCTCGAGCAGGCCAAGGCTCCCCGGGGCGCGACCGCCCCCGGGCAGGTCGCCGCGGGCTGACGCGGCGGCGAGGCTACGGGCCGCCCGCACTGCGGCGACGCTCGAGCTCGGCCAGCTCCACCGGCTCCGCGCGCCCGTCCCCCCACGCGAACAGCGCCGGCGTCGTCACCACCCCGGCGCGCACGCCAGAGCGAAAGTCGGCCTTGACCCGCTCGCGCAAGTCGTCGCGGCGGCGGTCGGCGTCAAAGCGCTCGACGTCCAGGCCCAGGCGCCGCGCTCGCTCCCACAGGTGGGGGTCCTCCAGCCGGGCCTGGTCTGAGAAGAGGAGGTCGTGCATCTCCCAGAAGCGGCCCTGGCGGCCCGCGGCCTCGGCGGCGCACGCCGCGGGCCATGCCCGCGGATGGCTGGATCGCACAGGGAAGTGACGAAAGACGACCTGGAGCGGCAGATCGCGCAGGCGCAGTTCCAGCGCCGCGCAGTAGGGGCACTCGAAGTCGGCGTAGACGATCGTCACCGGGCCCGCACCGCGGCGGTGGTCGGCTTCGGAGGGCTCAGGGACGGGAGCGGAGCCGAGCTCGCTCACTTCCAGACCTCCCGGCGGTCGAGGGCCCTAGGCCTCGAGGGCGTCGAAGATGAGGTTGGCCCCGGGAAGGTCGCCCGGGGACGCGGCCTGGTAGGACCACCGCACGACGCAGTCGGGCCCGATCAACGCGAGCGCTCGCTGCGGGAAGCCGCCGGCGTGGTAGGCGTCAAAAGCACGGCAGACCGCGCCCTTGGGCTCGAAGTCAGACAGCTGCTCGATCGTCACGCCCAGCTGCTCCTTGAAGGCGGTCTGGGAGTAGGTGGCGTCGCACGAGACCCCGTACAGCGTCGCGCCCTTGGCCTCGAAGTCCTCGCGGACCTCCTCGTAGAGGTTGAGCTGGTCGGTGCAGACCGGGCTGAAGGCAAAGGGGTAGAAGACGAGTACGGTCGTCTTGTCCTCGAGGTCGGCGCGGGTGAAGTCGCTCCCGTCACCGCGCTTGAGGGTGAACTGTGGGACCGGAGTCCCGCCGGAGATCACCGGCGCAGGCCGAGCTCGCGGATGAGCGTGCGGTAACGCTCGAGGTCGTTCTTGCGCAGATAGTTCAAAAACCGGCGACGTTGGCCGTTGAGCATGAGCAGCCCGCGGCGCGAGTGATGGTCCTTGGCGTGCGTGCGCAGGTGCACGGTGAGCTGGTTGATGCGCTCGGTGAGCAGCGCCACCTGGACCTCGGTCTTGCCGGTGTCCGTGGTGCTGTCGCCGAACTTCTCGATCAGCTCCTGCTTGCGTTCCTGGGTCAGAGTCATGCGGCCGGTGAGGCTAGCAGACATCACCCGCACATCCGGCGGGTTTGCTCGACGTCGAGCCGCATCTGCTCCACCAGCGCCTCCACGGCGTCAAAGCGCCGCTCGCCTCGCAGCCGGGCCAGGAAGTCGACGCGCAACTTCTGGCCGTACAGGTCGCCGTCGAAGTCCAGGATGAAGGCCTCCACCAGCACCGCCCGCCCCGTCCCGAAGGTGGGGCGCACCCCCACCGAGACCGCCGCGCACCGCCCGTCGGCCCGGGCGGCATAGACCCCGTGCCCAGGGCAGATCAGCTCCTCGTCGGGCACGATGTTCGCGGTGGGAAAGCCCAGTTCCCGGCCACGCCGATCCCCGGTCACCACCTCCCCGCGCATCTGAAAGGGGGCGCCCAAGAACCGTGCGGCACGCTCGACATCCCCGGCCGACACCAGCCCCCGGATGTGGCTGGAGGACACGATCTCGCCGTCGACCTCGACCAGGCGCACCACCCGCGTGGCAAAGCGTGGATCGGCGGCGAGCATGTCGGTGTCGCCGGCCGCGCCATGGCCGAAGCGGAAGTTCTCACCCACGGACACGTGCGTGGCGCACAAGCGCTCCACCAGCACGTGATCGATGAACTCCTGAGGGGTCTGCAGCGCGAACTGCGCGTCGAAGGGGATGAGGACCAGCTCCTGCACCCCCAGGCTGCCGATCAGCTCCGCCTTGGCATCGAGGCTGGTGAGGAGCTTGGGCGCGGCCTCGGGGCGGACCACGGCCAGCGGGTGAGGCTCGAAGGTCAGCACGGTGTCGTTGCCGGCGATGACCTCCCGATGGCCGAGATGGACGCCGTCGAATTCGCCCACCGCCACGCGGCGCGGGCGGGCCTCGGCGTCCGCGAGCATCGTCACCTGCATCGCCGCGAAGCCTAATCGGCGCCGCCCCAGGACCCCCTCCCGGGTGGCAGGGCTCTCAGCCCCGGAAGCCAACGACCGGCTTCAGGCCCGCGCCGCCGTCCACGGGCTCGGCGAGGGCGATGAGACCGTCGCCGTCGGTGAGGCGCACGAGCGCGGCGTGCCCGCCCGCGCCGGCGGCCGGAGCGTCGACGCGGACTCCGTGGGCGGCCCGGCGCGCCGTGTCGCCGTCCAGCCCCACCTCGGGGAGGAACGACAGCGCCTCAGAGAGAGCCACGGGCCGTTCCGGGTCGGCGTCGGCGACGTCGAAGTCCCCGATGCGCGTGCGCCGCAGCTCCAGGCAGTAGGCGTCGCCGAGATCGGCAATGAGGCTGCGGACATACGTCCCCGACGAGCATTCGATGACAAAGCTCCGGCGATCACCGTCGTGCCACAACTGCTCGAAGCGGTAGACCGTGACCTCGCGTTCGGCGAGCTGCACCTCGGCACCGGCGCGGGCGAGCTGGTAGGCCCGGCGCCCGCCCACCTTCACCGCCGAGTACGCCGGCGGGCGCTGGCGGATCGGACCGGCGGGCAGGATCAGCTCCCCGGCGGGCACGCGGCCCGTCTCGGTGATCTCCCCCTCGGGATCGCCGGTGCTCGACACCGCGCCGAAGCGCGCCACCACCTCATAGCGCTTGGGCAGGGCCATGAAGAACCGCTGCGCGCGGGTGGCCCGTCTGACCAGCACGAGCAGCAGGCCGGTGGCGAAGGGGTCAAGCGTCCCGGAGTGACCGACCTTGGTCTTGCGCGGCAGCGAGCGACGCACGCTGGCCACGACATCGTGCGAGGTCGCGCCGGCGGGCTTGTCGTAGAGCAGAACGTGGTCGGCGGGCGCGCTCACGGTTCCACCCGCGGGCTTCGGGCCCGCCGGGGCCGCATCGGAACCTAGCTCTGCGCGGCGAGCTGCTCGCGCAGGAACGACACCAGCTCGTCGTAGGACAGCTCGGTGCTGAAGCCGGCGGCTTGGCGGTGGCCGCCACCCCCCTGCGCGCGGGCGATGGCGGACACGTCGATGGCGTCGTCGCCGGCGCGCAGCGACACCTTGCGACTGCCGCCGTTGCTCGGGCGGCCCAGCCGGTCGCGCACCAGCGCGGCCAGGCGCGTGCCCTCGACCGCGCGCAGATAGTCGATGACGCCCTCGGAGTAGCTCTCCTCGGCGTCGGAGTCGCTGAAGTCGCCCACGCTGAGGTCGGTGATGGTGAGCCGCCCGTCGTCGTAGCGCTGCACGTTGGACAGGCCCCGGGCCAGCAGCGCCAGCTTGCCGTAGGGCACGCCCTCGTAGACGTGGCGGTAGATGTCGTGCACCCTGACGCCGGCCTCGATGAGGTCGGCGGCCATGAGGTGGGCCTGGGTGCCGGTGTTCTCATACATGAAGCGGCCCGTGTCGGTGATGAGACCCACGTACAGGGCGTCGGCGATGGTGCGCGTCGGCGTCACGCCCAGCTCGTTCATGAGGTCCCACACGATCTCCGCAGTGCACGACGCCTGCGGATTCACCAGGTTCACCGTGCCGAAATGGGTGTTGTCGTGATGGTGGTCGATGTTGAGGATGTGGAAGCGGACGCCGCCGTCCCCACGGAAGGCCTCAGCCGGGTTGCGGTCGATGTTCCCACAGTCCAGGAACACGATCGTGCGGTCGGCCACGTCGGCGGGTGGCTCGGAGACCAGGCCGTCGAGCGGCAGGAAGCTGTACTCCTGGGGCAGCGGCAGGTCGCGGGCATCGATGAACATGACGCAGTCCTTGCCGATCTCGGTGAGGATCGCGCGCATCGCCACCAGCGAGCCGATGGCGTCGCCGTCGGGGTTCTCGTGAGCGACGACAACGAGCTTGCCCGCCTCGCGCAGCTCGGCGAGGACCCGGTCGCGCGAGGAGCGGTCGCCGTTACTGGCCATCGCTCGCCTCCTCGGGGAGGTGCTCGTCAAGCAGTTCCGAGATGCGCATTCCCCGGTCCACCGTATCGTCGTACTCGAAGGCCAGCGATGGCGTGTGCTTGAGCGTCAGCTCATCGGCCAGCCGGCGCTGGAGGAACCCGTGAGCGGAGCGCAAGCCATCGATGCTGGCGGCGCGTTCGGGGTCGTTGCCGAGAACGCTCACATAGACGCGAGCGTGGCGGAGATCGGGGCTGGTCTTGACGCCGGTCACTGTCACGAACCCTATCCGCGGGTCCTTGAGATCCTTGGCGATCGCGTCAGAGAGGACGACTCTCATCGCCTCGTTGACGCGCCGCATACGGCCACCGCGCATTCTATCCTCCGCACACTCGTTCGCGCTGCGACCTCATGCATCATCCTCGCAAATCCTCGACCGAGGCCACGAGCCGCTCCACGCTCGCCCCGTCAGGAGAGCGGGCCAGGACCCAGCGCTCGACCTCGTCGGCGGCGGCGGCCAGCCGGCGCAGCGACCCTCCGGTGAGGGCCGCGGTCAGCCTCGCCCGCTGCCACAGATCCTGATACCCCGTCTCGGCCACCGCGACGCCCAGGCGTCCCGACAGCTGCGCCTTGATCGATGACAGCTCCTTGCGCTTCGCCTTGAGGCTGCCGGCGTCGGGGAAATGCAGATCGATGACCAGCACAGCCACGAACCCTCCCGTGGGCGATCCGGTCACCGGGGGTCAGGCAGACGGCGTCAGGCGAGCTCGCGCTCGACCTGGCGGGTCGTGTAGGTCTCGAGGACGTCGCCTTCCTTGATGTCGGCGTAGTCGCGGAGCACGATGCCGCACTCATAGCCCGACGAGACCTCGCGGGCGTCCTCGTTGAACCGGCGAAGGCTGGCGATCTCGCCGTCCCAGATGACCGTGCCGTCGCGCACCAGGCGGACCTTGGAGCCGCGGGTGATCTTGCCCTCGGTGACGTAGGAGCCGGCGATCGTCCCCACGCGGGAGGCGCGGAAGATCTGACGCACCTCGGCACTGCCGAGGGCCTCCTCGACCTCCTCGGGGGCCAGCATGCCCTGCATCGCGCTGCGCAGTTCGTCGATGGCGCGGTAGATGACCGAGTAGCTGCGGATCTCCACACCTTCGCGCTCGGCCACGGACCTCGCGTCGCCGACGGGGCGGACGTTGAAGGCCAGGATCACGGCGCTGGAGGCAGCCGCCAGCATGACGTCGGACTCTGTGACCGCGCCGACGGCGCGGCGGATAACCACCACGGACACCTCATCCTGCGGCAGCTTGGCGATCTCGTCCTCGATCGCCTCCAGCGACCCGGCCACGTCGGCCTTGAGCACGAGGTTGACCTCGGCCAGGTCAGAGCCGAAGATCGTCTCCAGCGAGACGCGCTTGCCGCTCTGGCGCGCGAGAGACTCCGCCTTGAGGCGGGTGGCCCGCTCGCCGGCCAGTTGACGGGCGCGACGCTCATGCTCCACGACCCGGACCTGCTCGCCGGCCTCCGGGACCCCATCGAAGCCCAGGACCTCGACGGGCTCTCCGGGCAACGCCTGGCCGATCCGGTTGCCGAGGAAGTCGTGCATCGCCCGCACCCGGCCCCACTGCGCGCCGGCCACCAGCGCATCGCCGACCTCCAGCGTGCCGCGGATGACGAGGATCGTGACCACCGGGCCGCGGCCCGGGTCCAGCTTTGACTCGATCACGGTGCCCGAGGCGGCAGCGTCGGGATTGGCCTTGAGCTCCTCGACCTCGGCCATCACGATGATCGTGTCCAGCAGGTCGTCGAGTCCCTCCCTGGTCTTCGCAGAGACGTTCACGAACTCGGTGTCGCCGCCCCACTCGACCGGCTGCAGACCCAATGCGGTCATCTCGGTCCGGACGCGGTCGGGCTGCGCGCCCTCCTTGTCGACCTTGTTGACCGCCACCAGCATCGGGACGCCGGCCTCCTTGGCGTGGTCCACGGCCTCCTGAGTCTGGGGCTTCACGCCATCGTCGGCGGCCACCACGATCACGGCGATGTCGGTGACCTTGGCGCCGCGGGCGCGCATGGCGGTGAACGCCTCGTGGCCGGGCGTGTCCAGGAACGTCACCGGGTGACCGTCGTGGCGGACCTGGTAGGCGCCGATGTGCTGGGTGATGCCACCGGCCTCGCCGGCCGCCACCTGCGTTTCGCGGATCGCGTCCAGCAGCGAGGTCTTGCCGTGGTCGACGTGGCCCATGATCGTCACGACCGGGGCGCGCTCGACCAGATCCTCGTCGGCGTCGTTGAACACCGGCTCGGCGATCTCCTCATCCTCGGAGTGGACGATCTCCACTTCCTTGTTGAGCTCGGCCGCCAGCACCGTGATCGACTCGTCCGACAGCGTCTGGGTCAGCGTCTTCATCTCGCCCAGCGCCATCAGCTTCTTCATCACCTCGGGGACCGGGACGTCCAGGTACTCGGCGACGTCCTTGACAGTCGAGCCGGAGTTAATCTGGATCGCAGTGGGGTCGGCAACCGCGGTGCGCGAGGGACGCGATTCGGCCTCTTCGTCATAGACACCGCGGCGGCGCCGGCCACGGCGCTGGCGGCGCGGCGGCTGGTTTGACTGCGGCGGTCCGCCGCCGGGGCCACCCGGGCCGCGGCGGGAGGCCTGCGAATCGATGACGACCCGGCGCCGGCCGCCGGCATTGCCGGGGGCGCGCTCGCCCTGCAGGGAGTCGCGGGTCGGACGCTTGTGCTGATCGCCTGCGGCGCCCTGGCCGCGGCCACCGTCGCCGGCGGGCCGGGTCGCGTCGCTCGCGTCGGCATCGGGCGCCGGTGCGCTCTTCTCGTCTGGGCGGGCGGGTGGCGCCGCCTGCGGGGCGGGCGTGGCCTTGGCCGAGCTCTGGGCAGGCTTGGCGGCCTCACTCTTAGGGCGCTCGGCGGACTTCGCCTGAGCCTTGGCGCCGTCGGCGGACTTGGCCTTAGCCTTCTCGGCAGCGGGCTTGGCCTTGGCCGGCGGGCTCGCACTCGAATCCGAAGCGGAGGCCGAGCGGGCCTGGCCGCCGTTGGCGAGCACGCGCGAAGCCACCTCCTCGTCGACTGACGAGGAAGACGCCTTCACGTCGATGCCGGCCTCTTTGAGGCGGGCCAGGACGTCCTTGGCGGCGAGGCCACGTTCCTTGGCGATTTCATGGACGCGCTTGTTACTCATCTGTACCTGAGTCTACGTCGCTTCCTGACCGGCGCTGTCAGCGGTCGCGGCGCTCGCCGCACCACTTGCCGGTGCATCGTCATCGACCTCGGCTGCGGAGGCCTCCGTTGCCGGTGCCTCAGGCGCGTCAGCGGGGGCTGCCGGAGCCTCAGCGGCCGGTGCCTCGGGCGCATCAGCCTCGGCCGCGGGAGCCTCGGCCGCCGGAGCCTCGTTGCCAGATGGCGGATCGGGCTGGACCTGGTCGGTGCCGGTGCCGGCAAGGGCCTGGTGGGCCTCGATGCCGCAGTAGCGTGACGCGGGCAGCGCGGCGTTGGGGCAGCGGCGCCCGTTGGTGAGGATGGCGGCGCAGCGGCCCTGGAGCTCCTCCTCCTCGTAGCCGTGCTCAGCCTCCTCGGCCGCGAACTCGGTCTCAGAGCGGATATCGATCCGCCAGCCGGTGAGCCGCGCCGCCAGCCGCGCGTTCTGACCCTCGCGGCCGATGGCCAGCGACAGCTGATCGTCGGGGACGATGACCGTCGCCTGCTTGCCGGCGTCGTCGACCAGCACCTCGCGCACGCGCGCGGGCGACAGCGCCTTGGCCACGAACCGGGCGGGCTCGTCGTTGTAAGGGATGATGTCGATCTTCTCGCCGCGCAGCTCGGAGACGACCATGCGCACGCGGGAGCCGCGGGGGCCGACGCAGGCGCCGACGGGATCGACCCCGTCCACGTGGGAGACGACCGCGATCTTGGAGCGGTAGCCGGGCTCGCGCGCGACGCCGGTGATCTCGACCAGGCCGTCGGCGATCTCGGGCACCTCGAGCTCGAAGAGCGACTTGATCAGCTCCGGATCGCGACGCGACACGATGATGCTCGGCCCCTTGGTCGAGTTCGAGACATCCTTGATGACGGCTTTGATCCGCTGCGAATGGTCGTAGCGCTCTCCGTCCACCTGCTCAGACTTGGGCAGCAGCGCCTCGACGCGCTCGCGCAGCTGCACGAGCGTGTAACGCGAGTCGGACTGCTGCACGATTCCGGTGATCAGCTCGCCTACGCGGTCGCGGTACTCCTCGAACATCATGTCGCGCTCGGCCTCGCGGATCCGCTGGAGGATCACCTGCTTGGCCGTCTGAGCGGCGATGCGTCCGAAATCGTGCGGCGTGACGTCCTCGATCTCGATCTCGTCCTCGTACTCCTTGAGCTTCTCCATATCGATCTCGGGCTCGGGAGCGTCGCGCATCTCCCCCGTCTCGGGGTCGACGGTGGGCTGCTGGTCGGTGCTGGCCTCGATGAGCAGCTGCTCTTCGAGCTCCGGCGGGATCTTCAGCTCCCACACGATGAAGTCGCCGCTGTCGCGGTCCATCTCCACCTTCGCGTAGGGCGCCGAGCCAGGGGTCTTCTTGTAGGCCGACAGCAGCGCGTCTTCCAGCGCCTCCATCAGCTTCTCGTGGGAAATGTTCTTTTCCGCTGCGAGGCCCCGTACGGCCTCAACGATCTCCTTGGACATGAATCAGTCTCCGGGTACGAGGTTGGAGCGGACGATCTGCTCGTACGGGATCGTGAGGACCCCGTCACCGGCGGCAATCGTTACGTCGCTGTCTGAAGCGCCCACCAGCTCGCCGGTCAGTTGCTTGTGGCCGTCGTGAGCGTCGCGCAGCCGCACGTGAGCGCGGCGGCCAAGGAAACGCGAGTAGTGCTGGGGCTTGGTGAGCGGACGGTCCTGACCAGGCGAGGAGACCTCCAGCGCGTAGCGCTGTCGGTACTCGGTCAGGTGCCCCGAGACGCGCTCGCAGAGCTCGAGGCTCACGCCGTCGGGGTGGTCGATGAACAGACGCAGGGTCGGACCTGACAACTCGGCCAGCAGCACCTCGACCTCGGGCTCGACGCCGGCAAGTCTGGCTTCGATCTCGGGCTGTAGGGCACTCACTGTTTCCTCCATAAATCTCATAAAAAAAGCGGGCGGGCGCCCACTTTCAAAAACGGCACCGGGAACGCCCGGCCGGAAAGCTGTGCCCCGCAGGTTAGCACCGCCGGGGTGCATTGGTGAACGCCTTCAGCCGCCCGACTGCTCGGCCGCGCGGGCCCGGGCGCGGTCCCGGTAGACGCGATAGTCGCGGCGCCCAGGCTGCAGGCAGGCGGCCAGCGCAAGCGGCTTTCGAGCCTCGTCGTGACGGCCCAGGAGCTGCAGGCAGCGGCCCAGACAGAACTGGGCGTAGTCGTTGGTGGGAGCGCGCTCGATCACCGCGCGGAACTCGTCGGCCGCCTGCTCGTAGCGCTGGATATGGAACAGGGCCCGCCCCAGTGCCTCGCGCACAGAGGTCTTGTCGGGCGCCAGGTCTCGCGCACGCGACAGCGGGACGGCCGCCTGGTGATGATGGCCGGCCTCCAGCAGCGCGGTCCCCCGCTGATACAGGTCATAGAGCTCTTCCACGCCCACGAGTCTAAGACCCGTGGCGGGCCAGCACAGCGTTTTCAGGACGGATGGACGCCCGGTGCGCGGCTAGAGCCGTGGGGGCAGCGCCCACAGCGCACGGATGCGCCCGATGAACCCCAGCCCGCGGCCCAGTTCACGGCGCAGCGCCCGCCGCTGCGCGGCGTTGGGGGTCCCGGTGGCGGCGCCATAGCGCGAGAGCCGCAGCGTACGGACGTAGGCCTCGGCGTCGGGCGAGCTGTGCAGCCGCCGCTCGAGGCCCACGAGGGTGATCCCCTCCTGGAGCGGGCGACCGGTGCGCGCCAGCGCGCGCTCGAGCTCGGTCAGTAGGTCGCTGCGCGCCACGTGGCTGCGCGTGAGGCGGTGCACGAGCCAGGCCAGCAGCACGACGAGGGCGATCCCGAGGGCGACGAGCCACCACAGGCTGGTGCCGGCGCCGGTGTGGTGGTGCAGCGTCGTCGCGGAGGAGGCGCTGTTGCCGGCATCGCGCCGTCCCTGCGCGGCATCGACGCCGGAGCTGCCGCTGGTCGGCTTGAGAATCGGCTCGATGGCCGTGCCGCCCCGCGCCGGGGCGGATGCCGGCGTGGGGTCAAAACGGACCCAGCCGTAGTTGGGGAACCAGGCCTCGACCCAGGCGTGGGCGTCGACGTCGGTGACGATCCACCGGCCGCTCTCCTTGTCGTAGGTCCCGGAGGTGAACCCGGCGGCGACGCGGGCCGGGATCCCACCCATGCGCAGCAGCATCGCCATCGCCCCCGAGAACTGCTGGCAGTAGCCGTGCTTGTCGTTGGAGAGGAAGCTGGCCAGCGGGTACTGATGGCGGGGCGGGGTCTGGGTGTAGGAGAAGCCGTGGGCGGCACTGAGGTAGTTGCGCACGCTCATCACGTACGCGTACGGGGTCTTGGCTTTGGCGGCGAGCCGGCGCGCGAGTGCGTAGGCGTGCGCGTAGGGCGAGAGGTCGATCTCGGTGCGGGCGATGGCGCCGGTGGGCACCGCGCGGGCGCCGCGGGCGGATCTCTTCGCGGCCGGGCGCGACGGTGCAAGGACGCCGGTGGGCACCGACGGAGCAACGGCGCTGTGAAACGTTCCGAACAGGACGGGCGCCGCCCCCGCGGCGATCCCCGGCGCGGAGAGGGGCAGATCGAGGGTCAGGTAGTTGGCCAGCAGGCTCGTCGGATAGTCGCGTCCAGCCGTGGCCAGCTCATGGGGCGAGGGCTGGGGCGAGTAGACCGAGACCGCGTAGTTGGTCCCCGGCCCCATCGGCGTCCCCGACTGCCAGGTCCCGGCATCGGCGCCCTGCTCGAGGCCCCCCGGAACGGTCGACGCGGGCTGGCTGGCATCGCCGGCGGCGATGACATCAGCGGTCGTCATGCCGACGATCGAGACGTGAAGTGTCTTGGTCCACCGCGCGAGAGCGTCCCCGCTGGGCTGTGGCAGCGTGGGCTGCGGCGGGAGGCCGGCGACCCAGCTGACGCCGTTGAACGTGTCGAGATCCTCAGCTTTCCAGTAGTCACCGTCAGACCGGCCGGTGGTCACGGTGAACACCTCATGCCCGGTCTGGGGCCAGCGCAGCGGTCCGTAGGTCTGGTTCCAGTTGAAGGTGTCCACATGGACGGGGACGGCGGCACCCGCCCACGCGCGGTAGTCCACCCACGGCGAGTGCTGGTCGATGCGGGGCGCCGCGATCGCTCCGCCCACTCCGGCGAGCGCGATGATGCCGATCGCCGACGCGGCCGCCCCGGCGCGAACCCGCTCGCCCCACATGAACGCCGCCAGCAGGCCGAAGAGAAGCAGCCCCTGCAGGTAGGGCAGCTGGGGCCGGATGAGCGTCGAGGGCACGATCGCGAGCGCGATGAGCGGCAGCGCAGCCGCCGCGCGGCGGCCGTCGCCCAGCCCCGACCCGCCGGCGAACGCCAGCACGGCGGCGGCGTCGAGCGCGAGCACCGCGGCCCCCATGACGATGACCATGCGCACGTCGGCGTTGGAGCCCAGGTAGGGGACGAGCGTGTTGGGCAGGAGGTTGAGGCCGTGCTCGATCCGGTCGGTGGTGCGCGCGATGCTCACGTGCTTGAGCCAGTGCCAGCGCAGGCCGGAGACCGGGAAGGCCAGCAGGAGGATGACCACCGACGCACCGGCCGCCCCCAGGCGCGTGTAACGGCCGATCACGGGCACGGCGCCGGCCAGCACGACCGCCAGCGCCAGCAGCCCGATCAGCCGCCAGCCCGGCTCCGGGCGAATCAGCGTCGCCCACCGCACCAACCCGTAGCCGGCCAGCGCGGTGAAGGTGGCCAGACGCAGCCACGGCCGCTCGGCCCGTGCGGCACGCGGATCGGCCTTCGCGCGGTCAGAGCGCGGGCGCCCGCCGATCGAGCCGATCGTGGATACGCCTGCGCTCATCGCCGGCGATCCGTCGTCACGCCGCCATCTCCCTCACGCCACCAGGTCCTCGGGTCGCGTGCGCCCGTGGTGGCGCCCGGCCCCCAGCACGAAGCCCTGGCAGCCCGACACGGTGAGCATCGGTCGGGCGGCGCTGCGCACCCCGCGGGGGTGGCCGCCCACGAGGTCGGCCTCGGGGACCACGAGCACGGTTGGGCCGCCGCCCGGCGCGCCGAGGATCGCCCCCAGGCGCTCCACCGGTGATGCCGCCACGTAGATCATCGCCCCGGCCCGCCCCGCCGCGGAGCCCAGTACCGGCGGGCGGCTGGCGCTCCCGCCCTCGACGAGGGCGAGACGCGCGTAGGCGGCCGGCCAGCTGATCAGCTCGCGGTCGATCACCGTCGGGCGCTGCTCGCCGGGCAGGAGCAGGCCGCAGCCGCCGGCCGCGCTGAACTCGAGCACCAGCGACGCCGCCGCGCGGACGGCTGCGTCGATCAGATCAATGGCGGCCCGACCGGCAGACGCCGGCGTCCGAGCGTCGAGCACGACGAGCGGGCGCGCATCGCCGTCGGCCTGCAGCCGGCGCTCGATGAGCCCGGCGCCCCGGGCCAGGGCCGGCCAGTGGATGCGGCTTGCCGGCGTCCCCTTGCGGTAGGGGCGCAGACCGTCAAGGTCGACGGCGGCGAGCGCCTCGGACCCGGTGTGGCCATCGGGCAGGCGCAGCCGGCGGCTGTGGCCGGAGCCCAGCCAGCGGACCGCCTCGGTCCGCGGGAGGACGAGCACCTGCTGGCTGCCCGCTCGGCTGACGGCGTCGGCGCGAGCCAGGTCGAGCGGGTCGCGGACGGTGAGCGCGGGCGCGGGCAGCCGGTGCAGTCCGCGACGGGCGAAGCGCGAGCTCACCCGGACGCTGGTGGTCCGATCGCCCCTCACCGGCGACAGCTCGCCCGTGAGCTCGAACCGGGAGCCGGTGAACGGATCGACGAGCTCGGCCCCGGGGAGGCCGAGCGGGCCGCGCCGGACCTCGATCGCCGCCTCCACCGGTTCATCCTCGATCACCCGTTCGGCGGGCAGGTGGCGCTCGGTGGCGGCGCCCCGGGCGGCGAGCCACACCCAGGCCGGCGTGCCGACCCCGAGCGCGATCAGCCCCACGGCGGGCACGAATAGAGGAGCCGCGTCGAAGACGAACGACACCACGCACAGGACCACACCGCAGGCGGCTACGACGGCGGCTCGTTTGGCGAGCAGCCGCGGTGTCGCCATCG
This sequence comes from Solirubrobacteraceae bacterium, assembly GCA_036490435.1. GTDB lineage: Bacteria > Actinomycetota > Thermoleophilia > Solirubrobacterales > Solirubrobacteraceae > Palsa-465. Next base: position 15,051 of record DASXDW010000235.1, on the reverse strand, counting down.
CCTGCATGGTGGTGCCTAGAGGGCTCTCGTCGAGCCGACGGCGTCGAGGATCACGTCGCGCGCCGCCGCGCGCGGGGTCTCGGGCGCCAGCACCAACCGGTGGGCGAGCACCGGGACGGCGAGGGCCTGGACGTCGTCGGGCAGCGCGTGGTCGCGCCCGCTCATCATCGCGTTCGCCTTGGCCGCGCGCAGCAGGAGCAGCCCGGCGCGCGGGCTGGCGCCCAGGTCGACGCGGGGGTCCTCGCGGGTGCGCCACAGCAGTCGCACGATGTAGTCGCGCAACGGAGGGGTGGCCCGGACCCGCGCCGCGGCGTCCTGGGCGGCGAGCACCTCAGCGGCGGTCACCACCGGGCGCAGAGTCATCACCTGGTCACCGGCCTCGTGCTGGGCCAGCATCCCAGCCTCTGCTGCGCGGTCCGGGTAGCCCATGGAGAGGCGGACCATGAAGCGGTCGACCTGGGCCTCGGGCAGCGGGTAGGTGCCCTCGTACTCGATCGGGTTCTGCGTGGCGAGTACCAGAAATGGCCGTGCCAACTCGTGGGTGTGCACGTCCACCGTCACGCGACGCTCCGCCATGCACTCCAGTAGTCCCGACTGGGTCTTGGGCGAGGCGCGGTTGATCTCGTCGACCAGGACGACGTTGGCGAACACCGGCCCGGGACGGAACTCGAAGCGCTGCTCGCGCTGGTCGTAGACATTGGTGCCGACCACGTCAGCCGGCAGGAGGTCCGAGGTGCACTGGATGCGCGCGAACTGGCAGTCGATCGAGCGGGCCAGAGCCCGGGCGAGCGCCGTCTTGCCGACGCCGGGGTAGTCCTCGACCAGCGCGTGCCCCTCAGCCAGAAGCGACACCAGGAGGTGGCGCAGCGTCTCGGGGCGGACCTGCACCGCCTTGTTGATGTTGGCTGCCAGCGCCCGCCCCACGGCGGCGAACGCTTCAGACTCCTGCGGTGCGAGCGGGGTCTGCTCTGATGGCTCGATCGTCTGACTCCTTGATTCGCAGCTTCTCCACCTCATCGAGGACGCCGTCCGCGATCTGCTCCTTCCGCGATCTACGTAGCCGATGCTCGGAGCCGTCCCTGGCCAGGACCGTCACCTCGTTGTCGGGCGCGTCGAAACCGATGCCCGGTTGCGAGATGTCGTTGACCACGATTGCGTCGAGTTGCTTGCGCGCGAGCTTGTGGCGGGCGTAGTCGATGGCGCCGTCTCCGTGCTCAGCGGCGAAACCCACCACGATCTGGCCGGGGTGGCGTCGCCCTGACAGTGTGCTCAGGACGTCGTCGGTGGGTTCGAGCTGGAGATGTGGCGTTCCGGCGTCTTTCTTGAGCTTGTGGGCGGCGGGGTCGCGGGGGCGGAAGTCCGCGACCGCCGCGGCCATCAGCAACACGTCGGTGGAGTCAAAGCGCTCGTCGCAGGCGGCCTTGAGCTCGGCCGCCGTCCCGACTCCGACGACGCGGACACCGGGGGGTGCGGGCAGGGCGACGTTGGCGGCCACCACCGTGACCTCGGCCCCGCGGCGGGCGGCGCGTTCGGCCAAGGCGAAGCCCATCCGCCCGCTGGAGCGGTTGCCGATGTAACGCACGCTGTCGATCGGCTCCCGGGTCCCCCCGGCGGTGACCAGCACGCGCACACCCAACCAGTTGCCACCCCCCCCGTCGAGGGGGCGGGCGGCCTCGACCAGCCGCGCCTCGACGGCGTGCAGAAGCTCAGCCGGCTCCGACATGCGGCCGACGCCGTGCTCGCCGTGAGAGGCCAGATCACCGGTGCCGGGGCCGACCACGGTGACACCGCGGTCAGCCAGCAGGGCGAGGTTGGCCTGCACCGCCGGGTGCATGTACATGCGGTTGTTCATGGCCGGGGCGACCAGCAGCGGGCAAGCGGCGGCGAGCGCCGCGGTGGCCACCAGGTTGTCGGCATGACCGTGCGCGAGCTTGGCGATGGTGTTCGCGCTGGCCGGCGCGATGAGGTACAGATCGGCGTTCTCGACCAGCGCCAGGTGGCTGATCGGCGCGTGGTCGGGCGCCGGCTCACCGGGGTAGGCGCCGCGCATCGGATCGTCCTGAAACTCGCCGGTGAGGACCGGCGCGCCGGTGATGCCCGCAAACGACGCCGCCCCCACGAACTGGAGGCTGGACTCGGTTTGGATGACCCGGACAGCATGGCCGGCCTTGATCGCCAGCCGCACCGTTTCCAGCGCCTTGTAGGCCGCGATCCCGCCGGTCACTCCGAACAGCAGCCGCGCCACCCTGTCTACCGCCTCCCTGATCTGAGCCGAGTGCTTCCTACACCCGCGGGGTCGCTAACGGTAGTGGTACTTCAGCTTGCCCTGCGCCACTTCTTCCAGGGCGATCGTCAGATAGTTCTTGGACCGGGTATCGACCATGGGCGGCGGGAACTCGTCGAACGTCCCCTCGCCGAGGTTGTGGTAATACGAGTTGATCTGGCGCGCGCGCTTGGCGGCCACGAGCACGCTGGCGTAGTCGGAGTCGACGTGGTCCAGGAGCTTGTCGATGCGGGGTGAGATCAAGGTTGGCCCTTTGCTGGTTGGTTGCTGACCAAGGTTAGCGGGAGATGTGCAAAGCCCTGCAAGGGTCGGCCTTGGTCGACGAGGGTGAATCGCCTCGTAGTGGTGTAATTCACCCTCGCCCTTGCGGATTGCCACGGCAACCGGAACCGCTCTTCGACAGTGGTCGTTGACGTTCGCCTAGGCCCCGCCCGGTTACTCGGAGGCCGAGGAGGCTGCCCCCACCTCGCCGCGCACGATGTCGACGAGCTCCTCGAGCGCGTCCTCCAGGCGGTCGTTGACGACGACGTGGCTGAACTCCGACTGGGCCTCGAGCTCGCCCTCCGCGGTCTGCAGCCGAGCGTCGACCTGCTCGGCGGTGTCGGTGCCACGGCCCACCAGCCGGGCGCGCAGCGCCTCTCGGCTGGGCGGAGCGATGAACACCTGCAGCGCCTCGGGCATCGCGTCGCGGACCTGGCGGGCGCCCTGGACCTCGATCTCGAGCACCACGGGCTCGCCCCGGCGCAGGCGACCCTCCAGCTCGGAGCGCAGGGTGCCGTACCGCCGCCCCGAGTAGGTGGCGTGCTCGACGAACTCACCGCCGGTGACGCGTTGCTCGAACTCGTCGGTGCTGAGGAAGTGGTAGTCGACGCCCTGGGTCTCCCCCGGCCTCGGGGCGCGCGTGGTGGCCGAGATCGACAGGCCGAGCTGGGGCACGCGTTCGAGGAGCCCCCGGATCAACGTTCCCTTGCCGACGCCCGACGGACCGGTGATCACGAAGACTCTGGCCACCGGCGCAGAGAAAATGTGATCAGCGGCGGCGCAGGAGCGCCACGAGCTCGCCGCGTTGGCGCTCGGAGAGACCGCCCAGGGTCTTGCTCGGCGAGATCCGGCACTGAGACAGGATCTTGTTGACCTTCACGCGGCCGTACTTGGGGACGGCCAGCAGCAGGTCGAACACCTTGGCGGTCTGCACGTAGTCCGGCGGATCGAGCAGGAGCTCGTGGATCGGGGCGCGACCTGCCTTGAGGTCGCGCTTGAGCTGCGCGCGTCGACTGCGGATATCGTTCGCGCGCTGCAGAGCTTCCATGCGCTGCACGAGTGAACGCTCGGGCGCGGCGACCTGCTTGGGGAACGATTCACTGACCGGCGGCATGGGCGGCGACTATACATCTTGGGGCGGGCCGATCAAGGCCAAACCCCCCAATTCGACTCAAGCTCAGCTTGAGGTTCAGCATTGTCGAGCCTAGTTCCGGATTTCAGGTTGGTTTGCAGGGGCTTTGTGCGTTGTATAACACGTCGCCAGAGGGAGCGTCAGCGCCGGTCAAGGGCCCGCCCGGAATGGTGGGGCGCGCCCCCGGCGAGCGCTAACTCCGAGGCGATGCGCGCGCCCGCCAACGGGTCTCGGAAGCTCTCTGTGCCGACCGCGACAAGCGAGGCGCCGGCGGCGATGAGCTCATGGGCGTGGCGACCGTGCGTCACCCCGCCCATGCCGATCACCGGAACGTCGACCGCCTCGGTCACCGACCGCACCTGAGCCAGCGCGACCGCGCGCACCGCCGGGCCCGACACCCCGCCGGTCGTCCCTCCTAGCCACGGCTCCGAGGTGCGGGGATGCAGCGCCATGCCGCGGATCGTGTTGATGAGCGACACGGCGTCCGCGCCCTCGCGCTGGGCGGCGATCGCCACCGCTGGCACGTCGGAGGCGTTGGGCGTGAGCTTGACGATCAGCGGCTTGTCCGTCAGCGGCCTGACCGCGCTCAGCAGCCGCGCGATCTCGTCGGGGTCGGCGCCCATCACCGTCCCGGTCTCGACGTTCGGGCACGAGACGTTGAGCTCCAGCGCGGCCACCTCCGCGCGCTGTGCGAACGCGCTGACCAACCGGGCCACCTCGTCGCGGCTGAAGCCCATCACGTTGACGATGAGCGGAACGGGGAGGCGGGCCAGTTCGGGCAGATCATGGGCGAGGTAACCCTCAAGTCCCTTGTTGGGCAGGCCGATCGAGTTCATCAGCCCGGCGGGAAGCTCCCACAGCCGCGGGGGCGGGTTGCCCTGGCGCGGCGCGAGCGTCACCGTCTTGGACACGAACGCCGCGAAGGGGAAGTTCTGCACCAGCCCGTCGCCGAAGGCGCGGCGCGCGGCGATGGCGTCAAACGTGCCCGACGCGTTGATGACCGCATGCGCGAGCTCGATGCCGCAGAAGTCCACCGCCGTTGCCGTCCCGGGGCCGGCGCTCAATGTCCCGCTCCCGGGGTCAGGGCCGTCTCCAGGCGGGCGGCATCGATGACGGGCCCGTCGACGCACAACCTGATGTAGCCGTCGCTCGTCGCCACGACGCAGCCGAAGCACGCGCCGTACCCACACGCCATCCCGGACTCCAGGGCGAGCTGAGCGGCAACCTCGCGCTCGACGCACAGCGCGCGGACGGCCTCGAGCATCGGTGGCGGGCCGCAGGCGTAGACCTCGGCATGGGCATCCCGGTCCAGTTCGGCGGCGAGCAGGTCCGTGACGAGGCCGTGGTGCCCGAAGCTGCCGTCGTCGGTGGCCACCACCGCGCCGTCCATCAGCCCTGCGCCGGGGGCGTGCGCAGCGTCGCGGAAGCCGAGCAGGGCGTGCGCGTCGCCCAGCTGGTCCTGCCAGATCGCCAGCGGGGCGATCCCCACACCGCCCCCCACCAGCAGCGGCCGGCGACCGTCCCGGGGCCGCGCAAATCCGATGCCCAGCGGGCCGAGGAGCATCAGGCCATCACCGGCGGTGAGCTCGCACAGGCGCGCGGTCCCCGGTCCGACGTCCTCGATGAGGAAGTGCAGCTCGTCGCCGTGAGCCGGGGCGCGCAGCACGCTGAACGCGCGCGGCAGGTAGGGACGCTCGTCGGCGCCTCCCCCCCACCGCTCCGCCGCACGGAGCATGTAGAACTGCCCCGCACCGGGCCTTGGCCCGTCGGGGTCGGCGCAGCGCAGCACGGTGTAGGCGCCGTGGCGCTCGGCGGCGAGAAGGCGCGTCGCGCGCGCGCCGAACGGCGCCTGAACGCGGTCAGTGACGGCGGCGGTCACTGCGACAGGGACACGCCGGCGCCCGGCGCGGGAGAGCTCGTCGCGCCCACCCGGTGCAACTCCTGGAGCGAGACGACCTCTGGCTCGCCGCGCTGCGCGGCGATGATCGCCCGGGCGGCGGCCAGGCCACCCGCCATCGTCGTGATGCAGGGGATCCCGCGCGTGATCGCCGCCGCGCGGATCTCGTAGCCGTCCGAGCGCGCCCGGGTCCCGGTGGGCGTGTTGATGACGAGGTCCACGGCGCCGCGCTCGATCCAGTCCACAACGTTGTCGGGTCCCTCGTTGATCTTGTTGATCTGAGCCGCGGGAATGCCCATGCGCCGCAGCGACTGGGCCGTGCCGCGAGTGGCGATGATCTCGAAGCCGAGGTCGTGCAGGATGCTGGCGATCCCGATGGCGGCCGGCTTGTCACCGTCGGCGACGGTGAGAAACACGGTGCCCTGATTGGGCAGCTTGGCCCCCGCTGCCGCCTGCGCCTTGGCGAAGGCCGTGGGGAAGTCGGCGGCGATGCCCATCACCTCGCCGGTGGAGCGCATCTCCGGGCCCAGCAGCGAGTCGGCGCCGGCGAAGCGGCTGAACGGCAGCACCGCCTCCTTGACGCATACGTGCCCGCACCGCGCCCTGGCCGGCAGCCCGAGATCGGCGATCCTCTCGCCCAACAGGATCCGGCAGGCGAGCTTGGCCAGCGGCTGGCCGATGGCCTTGGAGACGAACGGCACGGTGCGCGACGCTCGCGGGTTGGCCTCGATGACGAAGAGGCGGTCGTCGCCGCGGATGGCGAACTGGACGTTGAGCAGCCCGACGACACCGAGCGCCTTGGCGATCCCGGTCGTCTGCTCGCGGATGCGGTCGAGCATGTCCCCGCCCAGCGTGTGGGGCGGCAGCACGCAGGCGGAGTCGCCGGAGTGGATCCCGGCCTCCTCGACGTGCTGCATGATGCCCGCGATCCACACGGTCTCCCCGTCGCACAGGGCGTCGACGTCGACCTCGATCGAGTCCTCCAGGAAGCGGTCGAGGTAGATGGTGGGGTGCGCCGGGTCCCGGTCCGCACCGACGCGCTGAAGGTAGTCGCGCAGGCCGTCCACGTCGTAGACGATCTCCATGGCCCGGCCGCCCAGCACATAGCTGGGGCGCACCAGCAGCGGGAAGCCCACGCCGGGCGCCGCGGCCAGCGCCTCCTCGGCGCTGGTGGCGGTGGCGTAGGGCGGCGCGCTGTAGCCCAGGCGGTCCAGCAGGTCCCCGAAACGAGAACGGTCCTCGGCCAGGTCGATGGCGTCGATGCTCGTGCCCAGGATCGTGACCCCTGCGGCCTCCAGGCCGGCCGCGAGCTTGAGCGGGGTCTGGCCGCCGAACTGGACGACAACACCTTCCGGCTGCTCCAGCTCACAGACCGCGAGCACGTCCTCGTGCGTGAGCGGCTCGAAGTACAGGCGGTCGGAGGTGTCGTAGTCAGTGGAGACGGTCTCGGGGTTGCAGTTGACCATGACCGCGTCGCGGCCGGTCTCGCGCACCGTCTGGGCGGCGTGCACGCAGCAGTAGTCGAACTCGATGCCCTGGCCGATCCGGTTGGGGCCCGAGCCGAGGATCACAACGCTGGGACGCTCTCCGCGGATCACCTCGTGGTTGGGGCCATCCGCACCCGGACGCTCCCAGCCCGAGTAGTAGTAGGGCGTGCGCGCGGCGAACTCAGCCGCGCAGGTATCCACCGCCTTGTAGGTGCGCTCACCGGAAAACGTCCCACCCGCCCCCTCCGGCTCGGCCACCAGTTCGGCCAGCTCGCGCAGGAACCACGGGTCGATGCTCGTGCGGGCGCGCAGCTCCTCGACCGAGAGGCCGCGGCGCAGCGCCTCCAGCAGGTGGTCGTAGCGCTCGGCCCCCGGCATCTCCAGCAGCGTGAGCAGAGCCTCGTCGTCGGCAGGGGATACCGCCCCGGTGTCCAGCTCGCGCGAGCGCAGCGCCTTGGCGAAGGCCTGCTTGAACGTGCGACCCAGGGCCATCGCCTCCCCCACGGACTTCATGTGGGTGGTGAGGTCGGCATCGGCGCCGGGGAACTTCTCAAAGGCGAAGCGCGGCCACTTGACGACGCAGTAGTCGATGGCCGGCTCGAAGCTCGCCGGCGTGGCGCGGGTGATGTCGTTGGGAATCTCCTGCAGCGTGTAGCCCACGGCCAGCCGGGCGGCGATCTTGGCGATGGGAAACCCGGTGGCCTTGGAGGCCAGGGCGCTGGAGCGCGACACCCGCGGGTTCATCTCGATGACGACGATCTCGTCGGTGGCGGAGTTGACCGCGAACTGGACGTTGGAGCCGCCGGTCTCCACCCCCACGGCGCGGATGACGGCAATGGCCTGATCGCGCAGTGCCTGGTATTGCTTGTCGGTGAGGGTCTGCTGGGGCGCGACGCAGACGCTGTCGCCCGTGTGGACACCCATCGGGTCGAGATTCTCGATCGAGCAGACGATCACGACGTTGTCGGTGTGGTCGCGCATGACCTCGAGCTCGAACTCGCCCCAGCCCAGCACGGACTCCTCGAGCAGCACCTGGCCGATGGGCGAGGCGGCCAGACCGCCACCGACGATCCGCTCGATGTCGGCCTCGGTGCGCACAACCCCTCCCCCGGTCCCGCCCAGCGTGAACGCGGGGCGCACGATGAAGGGCAGCCCGAGCTCGGGCAGCGCGTCACTCGCGTCCTGCAACGAATGGGCGATGACGGACTTCGGCACGCGCAGGCCCGCGGCCGTCATGGTGTCGCGGAAGCGCTCACGGTCCTCGGCGCGGTCGATGGCGTCGTAGTTGGCACCGATGAGCTCGACGCCGAAGCGCTCGAGCGTGCCGTCCTCGTGCAGAGCCTTGGCCAGGTTCAGCGCGGTCTGGCCGCCGAGCGTCGGCAGCAGCGCATCGGGGCGCTCGCGCTCGATGACCTGCGCGACCGGGCCGGGCAGCAGCGGCTCGATGTAGGTGGTGGTGGCCACCTCGGGGTCGGTCATGATCGTCGCCGGGTTGGAGTTGACGAGCACGACCTCGTAGCCCTCCTGCTCCAGCACGCGGCACGCCTGGGTGCCCGAGTAGTCGAACTCGGCCGCCTGGCCGATGACGATCGGCCCGGAGCCGAGCAGCAGGATCTTGTGGATGTCGGTGCGCCGGGGCACGGGCTATGCGGCGGCTGCGATCGCGTCGACGAAGCGATCGAACAGATAGAGGGAGTCGTGTGGGCCCGGTCCGGCCTCGGGGTGGTATTGGACGGTGGCGCCCGGGACATCTCGCAAGGTCAGGCCCTCCACGGTGCGGTCATACAGGTTGATGTGGGTGAGCTCGGCGGCGCCGAAGTCCGTCTCCCAGCGCACCGGCTCGTCGTCCTCGATGGTCCGCGCGCCGCCCGGGCCGAGCACCGCGAAGCCGTGGTTCTGGCTGGTGATCTCGGTCCGGCCGCTGGAGAGGTCCTTCACCGGGTGGTTGGCCCCGTGGTGGCCGAAGGGCAGCTTGTAGGTCTCAAGGCCCACGGCGCGGCACAGCAACTGGTGGCCGAGGCATATCCCGTAGACGGGGAGCCGGCCCACGAGCTCGCGGACGGTGGCCACGACGTAGTCCAGCGCTCCAGGGTCGCCCGGGCCGTTGGCCAGGAACACGGCATCCGGCTCGGAGGCGAGCAGGGCGTCGGCGGAGGCGTGGCAGGGGTGCAGGGTCACGGTGACGCCGCGGGCGCGCAGGTTGCGCACGATCGAGAGCTTGACCCCGGTATCGATCATGGCGATGTGGAGGCCGCCGGACGGTCCGTGCTCGCCGCCGATGGGGTCCAGCACGGTCGCCTGAGCGGGGGTGACGTCGCGGGCGAGGTCGCGCCCGGCCATGTCGGGCTCGGCTTCGATCAGCGCCCGCGCCTCGTCGAGGCTCACCCGCGCGGGGAACAGCCCGCCGCGCATCGCCCCGGCATCGCGGATGTGGCGAACGAGCGCGCGGGTGTCGAGGTCGGTGATCGCCGGGATCCCGCAGTCGGTCAGCCAGCTCAGCCAGCCCACCTCGGCCCCGGGGGCGTCCTCGCGGTCGACCGCGGCGCGCATGATCGCCGCCCGCGCGTGGACGCGGTCCGATTCCATGGCCTCGGCGCTGACGCCGTAGTTACCGATCTGGGGATAGGTGAAGGTCAGCAGCTGCCCGGCGTAGCTGGGGTCGGTCATCGCCTCCTGGTATCCGGACATCGACGTGGTGAAGACGATCTCCCCCACCGCGGCCTCGTCGGCGCCGCAGGCGATGCCGTCAAAACGGGCGCCGTCCTGAAGCAGGACGTACGCGGTGGCGGCCACTACCGGCATCAGCGCACCTCGCTCTTCGTCGCGCCCGCGCCCGCGCCCGCGCTGGCGCCCGAGCCGGCGTGGTCCTCACGCACGAGCATCGGGCGTCGATAGACAACCGCGCCGGCAGCAAGGGTGAGCATGACTCGGCCCTGCAGCGTACGGCCGTGAAAGCACGAGTTCGACGAGCGGCTGACGTAGCCGTCCGCGCCGACCTCCCAGGTGCTCTCCAGGTCGACGAGGCAGAGATTGGCCTCCTCGCCGGTGGCGATCCGGGGCGTGGGCAGCTCGTAGAGCGCCGCGCCGGCGGTCATCCGCTCGATCACGATGGCCAGCTCGAGCTCGCCGGGAAGCACGAGCTCGGTGTAGAGGACCGCGAAGGCGGTCTCCAGCCCGGTCGTCCCCATCGGCGCCTGCTCGAACGGGACCTCCTTCTCGTGCACCGCGTGGGGGGCGTGGTCGGTGGCGACGCACTCGATGACGCCGCTGCGGAGGGCTTCGACGAGGGCCTGGCGGTCTGACCGCGTACGCAGCGGCGGGTTCATCTTGAAGCGGCTGTCAAGCGTGCGCACCATGTCGTGGGTGAGGGTGAGGTGGTGCGGGCTGGCCTCGCCGCTGACCCGCGCCCCAGCCTCGCGGGCGGCATGCAGCGCCTGGACGGATTCGATCGCCGACAGGTGCTGGAAGTGCACCCGCGCGTCCTCGTACAGGGCCAGGGCGCTGTCGCGCGCGATCATCGTGGACTCCGACACCGAGGGGATCCCGGCCAGCCCGAGCCGCGCCGAGACGGACCCCTCGTGCATCACGCCGTCCACCGACAGCGCCGGATCCTCCTCGTGCAGGGCGACGACGCCGCCGCACAGGCGCTGGTATTGCAGCGCCTTGCGCAGCATCCCGGCCGAGACGACCGGCTTGCCGTCATCGGTGAAGCCGATGGCGCCGAGGTCGCGCAGCTCGGCCATCTCGGTGAGCTCCTCGCCGGCCAGCCCGCGCGTGATCGACGCGAGGAACCCGACGGGCACCCGCGCCTCGCGCTGGGCACGCTCCACCAGCGACCCGAGAACCGCCGCGGTGTCGACGGTGGGGGTGGTGTTGGGCATCGCCACAACGGCGCAGTAGCCGCCTGCGGCCGCCGCCGCGGTGCCCGTGTCGAGGTCCTCCTTGTGCTCCTGGCCGGGGGTGCGCAGGTGCACGTGCGGATCCACGAAGCCGGGGAACACGTGCTTGCCGGCCGCGTCGATGACGTCGACCTCGTCAGAGGCGAGGAGGCTGCCGGGCTCGCCCAGCTCGGCGATGTGCCCGTTGCGGATGAGGATGTCGTGGGCCTCATCGAGATCGGCACGCGGATCGAGGACGTGGGCGCCGCGGATGAGGAGGTCCTCGCCGGGGCGGGCCGCGTGAAACAGTCGCCGGACACTCATCAGGCCACCGCCGCCAACACCGGGGAGCCGACCAGCAGCTCGTAGAGGACCGCCATGCGCACCGCCACGCCGGCCTTGACCTGCGCGCCGATGAGAGCCTGCTCGGAGTCGATCGTCGCCGCCGATAGCTCCACACCGCGGTTGACCGGTCCGGGGTGCATGACGAGCTGGTCGGGGCGCAATCGCGTCTCGTTGATCTGATATCGGCTGGCGTACTCGCGCAGCGACGGCACGAACGACTGGTGCATGCGCTCGTGCTGCATCCGCAGGACGTAGACGACGTCCGCCTCCTCGATGCGCTCCAGCGTCGGCGTGGCGGCGCAGCCGAGCGCCTCGATCTGGCGCGGCAGCAGGGTGGGCGGGCCGCACACGGTGACGTCGGCGCCCATCCGGGTGAAGGCGAGGATGTTCGAACGCGCCACCCGCGAATGGCTGACGTCGCCGACGATCCAGACGTTCAGGCGGTCCAGCGAACCGAAGCGGCGGCGCAGGGTGAACACATCGAGCAGGGCCTGGGTGGGGTGCTCGTGCTTGCCGTCGCCGGCGTTGACCACCGCGGCGTCGGTCCAGCCGGCCACCAGCTGGGCCGCGCCGGCGTGCGGCGAGCGGATCACGATCGCGGCCGGGTCATACGCCGAGAGGGTCTGGACGGTGTCCTTGAGCGACTCGCCCTTGTCCACGCTGGACCCGACCGAGCGGATGTTGACCACGTCGGCGGAGAGCCGCTTGGCAGCCAGCTCGAACGAACTCGAGGTCCGCGTGCTGGCCTCGTAGAAGAGGTTGACGATCGTCCGCCCGCGCAACGCAGGGACCTTCTTGATCTCGCGGCCCGAGACCTCGGCGAAGGACTCGGCCCGGTCGAGCACCTGCTCGATGCCGCTGCGGTCCAGGTCGTCGATGGAGATCAGGTGGCGTGGCATACGAGTGGTGCTCATGCGGCTTTGATCCTTGTCTGAGTCGTGTCCCGCCCACCCGGCCCACCCGCGATCGTGACCTCGTCGACGCCGTCGACCTCGTCGACCCGGACATTGACGCGCTGGTCCTGGGAGGTCGGCAGGTTCTTACCGACGTAGTCAGGGCGGATGGGCAGCTCGCGGTGCCCGCGGTCCACCATCACCGCGAGCTGGACGCGCGCCGGCCGGCCGTAGTCGAAGACGGCCTCGATTGCCGCGCGCGCCGTGCGCCCGGTGTAGAGCACGTCGTCGACGATGACGATCGTGCGGCCGTCGAGTGAGAAGTCCAGTTCGGTGGAGTGGACGACCGGGGAACTGGCGCGCAGGGTGAGGTCGTCGCGGTAGAAGGCGATGTCGACCGAGCCCAGCGGTACCGCCGAGTCCAGCAGCTCCGAGGTCAGCGGCTGCAGGCGCTTGGCCAGGTGTGCGCCCCGGCGATGGATGCCCACCAGGGCCACGGCGCCCGCGGGATTCTTCTCGACGATCTCGTGGGCAATCCGCACGAGCGTGCGGCGCATGTCATCGCGGTCGAGCGCGACCGTCACGGGATCCAACTGGCTCCTTCCTGGCCTCACGGGACCGGGTTAAAGGGGCGGGCTTAGTGGCGCGGAGCGTAGCAGCGCCCTCGGCGGTAGAGAACATGCTCGAGGCCGCCGTGCTCGATGGGACGGTCGTAGGCGAACCCGGCCTTCTCCATCACGCGCCGGGAGGCGAGGTTGTCAGGCAGCGTGATGGCGATGAGCTCGTCGAGGTGCAGGACGTCGAAGGCCACGGCCACCGAGGCCACGGCCAGTTCGGTGGCCAGGCCCTGGCCCCATCGCTCGGGCGCGACCGTCCACGCCGCCTCCACCGCGAAGCCTCCGATGGCGTCGGTGTACTGCAGGCCGCCCCGCCCCACCATCACGCCCGTCTCGCGATCGCGCAGGAGCCACAGGCCGAAGCCGTGGCGTTCCCAGTGATCGCGCTTGTCGGCCAGGCTGGCGCGTACGTCGGCGGGAGTCGGCGCGCTCGCCCACGGCCACAGCGTGCGATAGACCCGCGGGTCCAGCATGAGCCCGGCGATCTCCGCCTCGTGCTCGGGTCCGATGGGCTCGCCGCTCATCCGCGGCGTGTCCAGGCTCGAGGGGGCGAGCGCCTTCTTCACGCCGCCGGCGTCGCCGGTTGCTCGGCCACGCGCTGGTTCCACCGGATGAGCGCGGGCTCGCCCCGCTCGGCGAAGGGGACCTCGATCGTGTCGAAATCGCGCGGCACGACGGTGTTGGGGAAGACCGCGCGGGCCTCGTCACGCAGCTGTCGGAGGGGGTGGCGCGTGGAGACGTGATTGAGGGCGAGCATCGTCACCTCCGCCTCGCGGGCGATCGTCGCCGCCTGCTCGGCGGTGGAGTGGCCGTTGTCGGCGGCTCGCTCCCGCTCCTCCTCGGCGAAGGTGGCCTCATGGACGAGCACGTCGGCCCGGTGCGAAGCGATGCGCAGCGACTCACACGGCCGGGTGTCGCCCGACAGCACCACCTTGCGTCCGGGCCGCGCCGGACCGAGGACCTGGTCGGGCGTCACCCCGCGGATCGTGTCGCCGCGCTGGACGCGACCGAACTCGGGGCCTTCCTGGAGGCCGAGGCGCAGCGCCGCCTCCTTGTCGAACTCGCCGGGTCGCTCGTCCTCGTAGAGCACGTAGCCGAGCGCCGGGCCGCGATGAGAGACGGGCACCGCCGCGATCCGGTAGCCGTCGCGCGCGAGCTCCTCGCCGGCCTCGAGCTCCACCAGGTCCAGCTCAAAGCTCACAGCCCCCGCCATCCGCAGCGCCAGGCCCATGAGCGCCCGCAGGCCGGGCGGGCCGCTGATTGTCAGCGGAAGCTCCCGGCCGCGCAGATCGAAGGTCTTGAGCATGCCGGGAAGACCCAGCCAATGGTCGGCGTGAAAATGGGTCAGGAGGATCTCGGTGAGATCGGCCAGCCCCACGGAGCTCACCAGCTGGCGCTGAGTCCCCTCACCGCAGTCGACGAGGATCCGGTCACCGCCACGGCGGAGGAGGATCGACGGCAGGCCCCGCCGTGCGGTGGGGATCGAGCCGCCCGTGCCGGCGAAGAAGATCGAGAGCTCCATAGCTGCGGCCTGAGTGTGTCAGCCAGATCAGTCGAGGTCGATGAGCTCGAACTCGAGAGCGCCGCGCTGAACCTGGCAGAGGCCCATGGTGTGCCGTGGCTGGCGGCGCCGGTCAGTGGGGCTGCCCGGGTTGAAGATCTGAAAGCCGTCGGGCGCCCGCTCGTGCAGCGGGATGTGGGAGTGGCCGAAGATCACCGCGTCTGTGGCGGGGAAGCGCGCTCTCAGTCGTCGGAGGCGACCCTGGGCCGGGCCGCCATCATGGATCACCGCCAGCTTGCGGCCGTCACCGACCGGAATCACCGTCGCCTCGGGCAGCGCGGCTCGCAGCAGCGCGTCGTCGGTGTTGCCGTACACCGCGACAACCGGCCCGAGGGCTTTCAGCTCCTCCAGCACCTCCAGCCGGCTGAAGTCACCCGCGTGGATGATGAGGTCGGCAGGCTTGAGCCGCTCGATGCAGCGGTCGGGCAGCGCGCGCGAGCCGCGGGGCAGGTGGGTGTCCGAGATGATCGCGATGTGCATGCGCCGAGCCGACCGCAGGGCCGGATGATCCAGGCTAAGCTGGCCTGCGATCTTCCCCGATCAACCGAGCGCCCGTAGCTCAGGGGATAGAGCGTCCGCCTCCGGAGCGGAAGGTCGCAGGTTCAAATCCTGCCGGGCGCGTTTCGCGACGCCGTCACCGCCAGGGATCGACGCGGCTCAGTGCGGGCCCCCGCGCGGTCAACGATCGGGCGGGCC
>DASXDW010000230.1:0-3680 GCA_036490435.1 Solirubrobacteraceae bacterium | reverse complement strand
CCATCTCCATGTCGCGCTTGTAGCCGGTGCCGCCGCAGGCGTGGAGCATCTTGTCCACGACGTGGGCGGTGTTCTTGGCCGCCTCGAACTTGATCTGCCACGCCCAGTGCAGGAAGTTGGCGCGGGCGAATTCGCCGGGCGCCATCCGCTTGGTGTTGTGGTCAGTGGCGTTGTCCATGGCCTGGGCCACCGAGAAGCCGAACAGCCGGCAGGCGTTGGTGTCCATCACGGCCTCGCCGACGTAGTCCTGGATCGTCGGGTAGTCCGCGACGCGCAGGCCGACGTCCACGTGCTTCTTGCGGGTGGTCTGGCGCTTGGCGATGTCGATGCCGCCCAGCGCGAGGCCATTCCACACCGCGGAGGAGCCGATAAGGAACCACGGGTCCACGGCCTCGTCGTTGGATGCGGCGCCGTCACCCTCGGGGCCCACGATCTGCGAGCCGGGGATCGAGACGTCCTCGACCTGGATGGGGCCCGACTGGTTGCCGCGCAGGCCGAGCGCGTCCCATGTGGAGGGCTGGGCCTTGACGTCCTCGCCGTCGATGACGAACACCGACAGGTCGTCGTAGCCCGAGAAGTCCGGGCTGGTGGTCTGCACCACGTAGAAGTCCGCGAAGCCACCCGACGTCGTCCACGAGGCCTTCTTGTTGACCTTGTAGCCGCCGTTGGAGCGCTCAGCGCTCGAGGAGAACGGGTACCAGAAGTGCGAGCCCGTCTCCGGGTCTGAGTAGGACAGCGTGCCGATCTTGCCGGTGCCGAGCGGCCGGACGTACTTGTCGATCAACTCGTCGGTGGGGCGCAGCATGATCGTGTTGACCGCCGCCATGTGCATCACGTAACACATCGCGGTCGACGCGCAGCCGTAGCGCGCGATGGTCTCGCAGGTCATGTGGAAGCCGACGTGGTCCTGACCCAGGCCGCCGTACTCCTCGGGGACCGTCAGGGCCAGAAAGCCGTGCTCGCCCAGCAGCTCGAGGTTCTTGCGGGGGTACTCGAGGTTGTCGTCAGAGACCTTGGCGTTGGCGCGCATCTCCTTCTGGGAGAGCTCGATCAGCAGGTCCCGCAACTCCTTCTGGCGATCGGTCAGAACCCAGTCCGGGTCCCACTCATAGCCGAGTCCCCAGAAAGGCTCTCCATCCCACATCTTCTCGGACATGTAGCTCCTCCGGCTCTTCGTTGTCCATACAACACGTTCGTATTCAGGCGGCGCACGTAGACTAGGCGCTCCGCGCGCTCTGCACAAATAGGTTCAAAGGAACTTTAGGGGGCCGCCGGCGTGCCTGCACTCAGGCCGCCCCCACGCGCGGGCCTCGCACGCTGTTGCCGGCGCCCTCGGGCCAGGGCAGCTCGCGCTGGGCGGCCGCGATCTCCTGCAGCGCGGCGAGGATCTCGGGCTCTGCGGGAGTGGTCTTGCCGGCGGCGCGGTCGACGTGGAGCAGCACGTGCTCGCCGGTGGCGATGAGCGCGTCGTCGCCGTCGCGGTAGAGCTCGTGGAAGAGGTGCAGGCGCTTGGAGTCGTGGCCGAGCAGCCGCGTGGCGACGTACATCCGCTCGCCCCCGTGGACCTCGCCGAGGTGGCGGATGTGGGTCTCCACGGTGTAGTAGGAACGGCCGCCGTCGATGTAGGGCCCGACGATCCCGATCGCTCGCAGCAGCGCGTCGGTGCTGTCGGCCATCACCTCGAGGTAGCGGTGCTCGGTCATGTGGCCGTTGTAGTCGATCCAGGCGGGCTCGACGAGAGCCTCGTGCAGGCGCAGGCGCCCGTCGGGGAGCGGCGGTCTCGTGCGGGCACCGCCGGCTCTCTCGTAGAGCGCGCGCTCGGCGAGCGCCACCACCTCTCCGGCGGCGAAGCCTGCGCCCTTGAGACCCTGCAGCACGGCGATCAGGCAGTCGTCGCGGATGCGCGTGAGCTCGGCGATCGAGCGACCGCCGGCCTGGGCGTCTGACTGGGTCACGATCGTGTCCAGCAGCGCGTCATCGAGCTCGGGGACGTCGGTGAGATGCGTCCAGGGCAGCTTCAGTGCCGGCCCGAACTGGGCCATGAAGTGGCCCATGCCGGCCTCGCCGCCGGCCAGGCGGTAGGTCAGGAAGGTGCCCATGGCCGCCCAGCGCAGCCCGGCGCCGTAGCGGATGGCGTCGTCGATCTCCTCGACGGTGGCCACGCCGTCGGCCACCAGCCACAGCGCCTCGCGCCACAGGGCCTCGAGCAGCCGATCGGCGATGAAGCCATCGACCTCGTGACGGACGATCAGCGGGCGCATGGCCGCCGAGCGGTACATCGCCGCGACGCGTGCCACCGTCTCGGGCGCGGTCCGCTGCGCCGCGCATACCTCCACGAGCGGCAGGAGGTAGACGGGGTTGAAGGGATGGCCGACCACGAAGCGCTCGGGGCCGTGCATCTCGGCGGCCAGTCGGGTGGGCAGCAGCCCCGACGTGGAGGTGGCGATGATCGCTCCGGGCGACGCCGCGGCGCTGGCCTGCGCCAGTAGCGCACGCTTGAGCTCCTCGCGCTCGGGGGCGCTCTCCTGCACCAGGTCGACGCCCGCGACCGCCTCCTCGACGGAGTCCACGATGGTGAGCCCGCCCTCGACGGGCATCGGGGCCAGGGTGAGCCGCCGCCACGCGTGCCGCCCCCGCTCGACGGTGTCGAACACCGCCTGGGCGGCGTCCGGAGACGGGTCGAAGAGGCGCACGTCGACGCCGGCGAGGACGAAGCGGGCGGCCCAGCCGCCCCCGATGACGCCCGCACCGAGCAGCCCTACTGAGCCGGGGGCCGCCGTCCGCGGCCCCGCGCCGTCATCGCGCGGCTGCGCTCCGTCAACCACGGGGACGTAGCGCGAGCCGCTCTCGGACCTCCTCGGGACCGAGCACGCGCACGTTCATCGCGTTGAGGATCGTGGTCGCCCGCTGCACCAGTTCGCCGTTGGTGGCTTTCTGACCCGGTCCCAGGTACAGGTTGTCCTCCAGTCCGACGCGTACGTTGCCCCCGGCCAGCACCGCCATCGCCACGTAGGGCAGTTGCATGCGCCCGATCGAGAAGGCGGAGAACACCGTCCCGGCCGGCAGCGAGTTCACCAGCGTGAGCAGCGTGCCGGGGTCGTCGGGCGCTCCGTAGCGGATCCCCATGCACAGCTGGACGAGGACCGGATCGTCGATCAGCCCCTCGTCGATGAGGTCTCGGACCATCACCAGCTGGCCGGTGTCGAACACCTCGAGCTCGGGGCGAACGCCCAGCGACTGGATGCGCCGCGCCATCGCCCGCAGCATCTCGGGGGTGTTGGCCATCACGTAGTCGCCCCCGGCGGCGAAGTTCATCGTTCCGCAGTCCAGCGTGCAGATCTCCGGCCGCAGCGCCTCGACGTGAGCGAGGCGCTCGGCCGCGCCGGCCAGGTCGGTGGCCACGACGTCCAGGGGCAGGGGCGACTCGGCGCCGCCCATCACCAGGTCGCCGCCCATCCCCGCGGTGAGGTTGATGATCGCGTCCACGTCGGCGCCGCGGATGATCTCCACCACCCGGCGGTAGAGGTCGACGTCGCGGGCGCCCTGACCGGTGGCGGGATCGCGCACGTGGATATGGACCACGGCGGCGCCGGCGCGGGCCGCCTCCAGCGCCGAGTCCGCGATCTGCTCGGGCGTGACCGGGACTTTGTCGCTGCGGGCGGTCGTGTCGCCGGCGCCCG
>DASXDW010000201.1:0-6599 GCA_036490435.1 Solirubrobacteraceae bacterium | reverse complement strand
ACGGTTGTCCCGAGCTGCGGTTTGCGCCTTTTTGACGTTCGCGCGCGCCGCTTTCCGCTGTTTCTCGGTGGCCATGACCGGTTCCTACCCAGTCCTCACGGTGCAAACCCGCCGGCTCGGAGGGGAGCTCTGCTTCAGCGGCCCAGCCGGATTGCTGCCGCACGATGCACCCCTATTGTCGACGCCAGGGTTTCTCGAGTGATGGCAGGTCAGGGCCGATGAGGATGCCGGTCAGCCTGTTGAGATCAGCGGAGCAGCTCCAGCGTTGCGGGTGGCATCGATCAGTCCCGGAAGGGCGAGCAGATCGGTGATCGTCGTGGAGATAAGAGTGGCGGCGGGCGGGAAGGGCTGCGAAGCCAGCAGTCGTCGCAGACCGGCTCGGCGAAACCCGGCCTGGCTCACTGCTTGGGGCGATGAGCGCGGGCGATGAGGTGCTCGCACAACTGCGCAAGACAGAAGTGATTGGTCGCGGAGATTTTGGTTTTCCGGGCGTCGAGGACGGGAACCGCTATGAGGACTGGTTGGTCGGCGATCGAGGAGCGTTTATGTCTCAGTCTGTTGGCGCGTTCATGTTGGGGCGCCTGCGGGCGTGGGGGATCACGCGTATCTACGGCTATCCGGGGGACGGGATCAATGGTCTGCTTGGCGCGTTTCATGAGTTCGAGGATGAGATCGAGTTCGTTCAGACTCGCCATGAGGAGCTCGCCGCATTTGCGGCGTGCGCGCATGGGAAGTTGACCGGGGAGGTGGGGGTGTGCATGGCCACCTCCGGTCCCGGGGCGATCCATCTGCTCAATGGCTTGTATGACGCCAAGCTGGATCACGCACCGGTCGTGGCGATCATCGGTCAGCAGGCGCGAATGTCATTGGGCTCGAATTATCAGCAGGAGGTCGATCTCGATGGCCTGTTCAAGGACGTGGCGTCGGAGTTTGTGCAGGTGTGCATGGCGCCTGAGCAGGCTGCGCATCTGATCGATCGGGCGGTGCGCATCGCGCAGGCCACGCGGTCGCCGACGTGCGTGATCGTCCCGAACGACATCCAGGAGGCCGAGTACTCTGCGCCTCCCCGGGCTCACGGGGCGGTGCCCTCGTTCGATCGGGTATCTCCAGCCGGTGATCCGTCCGCGCGACGAGGATCTACGGCGCGCTGCCGATGTGCTGAACGCGGGCGAGAAGGTCGCGATGCTGATCGGGCAGGGCGCAATCGGTGCCGAGCGTGAGGTCATCGAGGTAGCTGAACGGCTTGGTGCCGGAGTCGCGAAAGCGCTGAACGGCCGCGCCGCGCTGTCTGACGAATTGCCATTCGTGACCGGTTCGATTGGCCTGTTGGGATCGAAGCCGTCCTACGAGATGATCGAGGGCTGCGACACGTTCTTGATGGTCGGCTCGAGTTTTCCGTACTCTGAGTGGCTACCCGAGGTGGGGCAGGCGCGCGGGGTGCAGATCGATATCGACGGCCGGATGATCGGGATGCGCTACCCCATGGAGGTCAACCTCGTCGGTGACAGTGCCGAGACGCTGGGCGCGCTCCTACCGCTGCTCAAGTCACGAGAAGACCGCTCCTTCCGTGAAGAGATCGAGGAGGGCGTCACTCGCTGGTGGGAGATCCTCAAGTCTCAGGCGCACGAGGATGCGAACCCGCTCAATCCCCAGTTGCTGTTCTACGAGCTGTCCAAGCGGCTGCCTGATCGGGCGATTTTGACCAGCGATTCGGGGTCGGGAACGGATTGGTGGGCGCGTCAGCTGCGGATGCGGGAGGGGATGAAGAGCATTCTCTCGGGAACGCTGGCGACGATGTGTCCGGCGGTGCCCTACGCGCTGGCGGCGAAGTTTGCGTTTCCCGACCGGCCGGTGATCGCGACGATCGGTGACGGCGCGTTTCAGATGCTCGGGATGAACGGCCTGATCGACATTGCGCGGTACCACGACCGCTGGGCAAACCAGCAGCTGGTCGTGCTCGTCTTGCATAACAATGACCTCAACCAGGTCACGTGGGAGCAGCGAGTGATGTCCGGCGATCCCAAGCTGGAGGTGTCACAGACGCTGCCCGACTTCCCGTACGCGCGCTATGCCGAGCTCATTGGGCTGAAGGGGATCAGGGTCGACGCGCCCGATCAGGTCGGACCGGCGTGGGATGAGGCGTTGGCCGCTGGCAAGCCCGTGTTGCTGGAGGCGATCACGGATCCGGAGGTGCCGCCGCTGCCGCCGCATATCCGCTTTGAGCAGGCTCAGAAGATGGCTCACGCGCTGCCCGGCGATCCTGCGCGGGGAGAGATCATGCGCGAGGCGGTCAAGGGCAAGCTCGACGAATTCCTCAACCGGTGACCGTGCGTATGTCGATGAGGGGTCCGCGGGGTGGTCCAGAGCGCTGGCTGTGGAATGTGCGCGCGGGGCGTCTTCAGAAGACGTTGGCGATCGCTGTGACCGCGAGCGGTCTGCCATTGGGAGTCGAGATGTATCTCGAGCATTACAAGGGCTCCTTCGGTGACATCTGGATGTGGAGTCCGATCGTCACCTCGCCTCTGGTGAGCGCCGCCGGCCTTGTGGGACTGCGCTCACGGCGCGCGGCGCAGACCGTCTTGCCGGCGGTGGGGGCGCTGTACGCGATCAACGGCTTGATCGGGACCTACACGCATCTGCGTGGGGTCAAGAACAAGCCAGGTGGATTCTCAGAGCCGACCTACAACCTGGTGATGGGACCTCCGCTGCTGGCTCCCGGATCGCTCATCCTCATCGGCGCGATCGCGATGCTCGCGGGCGTGGTCGAGCGCGAGCGGTAGCGATGACTCCCGACTTCCGCGAGGCCGGCCATCTCCCTCACCACACCGGAGACCGGCCCACCGATCCGTACGAACTGCCTCGGCAACGCCGCGGCCGCACACCGCAAATGCACGGGCGCTATCCGGATTACGACGTACTGGAGCAGGTCGACCATTGGGATGAGGTGACCCGCCGGCTGGTCCTCTCGCGAGTGAAGGACGTGCCGAAGATTCGGTTCTTCTCGGTGCGCGAGGTCGCGACGCTCGAGGCTTTGACGGACGTGCTGACCGCACAGGGCGCCGAGCCTCGAATCCCGGTCATCAATTTCATCGACGAGAAGTACGCAAACGGTGAACTGGACGGCTACCAGTACGACGACATGCCCGATGACCGCGACGCTTGGCGGCTGGTCGCGCAGGGTCTGGACGAGCAGGCGGCTGAGCGTGGCGAGGTCGACTCGTTCGCGGTGGCGTCCGCCGACCTCAAGCAGGCGATCGTCAGCGCCTTTGCCGACGGTCACCTGGACGGCGGCGCATGGGAGCGGCTCAATGTCCATCGGACGTTCTCGCTGGTGATGCGGGTGACCCTGTCGTGCTTCTACTCTCATCCGTGGGCGTGGAATGAGATCGGGTTTGGTGGACCGGCGTATCCACGGGGATATAGCCGATTCGGCAGTCCGCAGCTGCAGGCCGCCGAGCGTGAGTCCTGGGAGGGCCGCGAGGCATTGGATCAGGATCCGGTCAGCGGGCGTAACGAACGACCTCCGGCAGGATGAGCCCGCCGCTCAGCAGTCTGATCAAGGGCGTCACCCGGATGCCCAAGGACAACGATTCGGCGTGGCTGCTTGATCCCCACCGCCGCGGGCTACAGAACCTCGACCGGATGGCGCGGTACCAGACCAGCGAGGCCGTCGACCTGGTGATCGTCGGCGCCGGAGCGGGCGGATCACACTGGCTCAGCGACTGGCGCGGGCGGGTTGGAGGATCGTGATCCTGGAGAAGGGACCGTTCTGGGACCCCGATCGCGACTGGGTATCAGATGAGAAGGGCGCCGGACCGATCTATTGGACCGATAAGCGAGTCATCTCTGGCGCCGATCCGGTCGAGATGGGCAAGAACAACTCCGGGGTCGGTGTCGGCGGCTCAATGACTCACTTTGCCGGTTACGTGCCTCGGTTGCAACCCTCGGACTTTGAGGTCCGCACTCGCGACGGCGTCGCGGTGGATTGGCCGATCTCCTACCAGGAGCTCAAGGCATCCTTTGAGCGCGTCGAGCGTGAGCTGCCGGTCGCGGGGGAGAATTGGCCGTGGGGTGATCCGCACACCTATCCTCACGCGCCGCATCCGGTGTCCAGCGCCGGATCGGTTGCCTGGCAGGGCGCGGAAAAGTCCGGGATCGAGATGCGCGTCGGGCCGGTCTCCATCACGAACGGACGCTTCGGCAACCGTCCCCATTGCATCTACCGGGGGTTCTGCCTGCAGGGATGCAAAGTCAACGCCAAAGCCAGTCCGCTGATCACCCATCTGCCCGACGCCATCGAGCACGGCGTCGAGGTGCGCGCCAACGCGATGGCGGTGCGCTTGGAAATCGACCAGAGCTCAGGCCGCTGCATCGGCGTCACTTACATCCGCGAAGGCAGGGAGACGTTCCAGCCCGCCGACGCGGTCGCCGTCTGCGGCTACGCGATCGAGACCCCCGCCTGCTGCTGAACTCCACCAGCGAACGGTTTCCGAACGGCATCGGCAACGACCACGGCCAGGTCGGACGCTACGTCATGGTCCAGGGCGCGACTCAGGTCGCCGGACGCTTTCCCATGGACCTGCGGATGTACAAGGCGCCACCGCCCGAAGTGTCCAGCGAACAGTTCTATGAGACAGACGCCGGCCGCGGATTCGCGCGCGGCTTCTCGATCCAGACGCTCTCGCCGCTGCCCATCGGCTGGGCTGAACACGTTCAGGCCGACGGACACTGGGGCGCCGCGCTGCGCGAGTACATGCGCGACTACAACCACTGGTCGATCCTCGGACTGTTCTGCGAGCTGCTGCCGCATCCCGACAACCGTGTCACCCTCACCGACGAGCTCGACGGGTACGGGATGCCGATCGTGAACTTCGCCTATTCCCTGACCGACAACGACAAGGCCAACATCGCCTACGGGACCAAGACGATCCAGGAGATCTGGGAGAACGCCGGCGCCCAAGACCAACTGAAGATCGACCGCTACGCCCACCTCGTCGGCGGCGCACGCATGGGCTTCACCCCGCGAGACAGCGTCGTTGACTCAGACCACCGAGTGTGGGGAACTCCGAACCTATTTATCGTTGACGGGAGCGTGCTGCCCACCCAGGGGGCGGCCAACCCCGCCCTGGTCATCATGGCGCTCGCCGACCGCTGCGCCGACCGCCTCGCCCACGGGCGCACCAGCTGACTGCTCTGATGCCCGTCGACGTTCCCATCTCCGGGTTGCAGGCGCGCGCCTACATCATCCCCACCGACGAGCCCGAATCAGACGGCACCTTGCAGTGGGACTCCACCACCCTGATCGTCGCCACCGCACAGGCGGGCGGGCAGACCGGCCTGGGATGGACCTATGGCCACGCCGCGCTCGCGCAAGTGATCGACACCGACCTCGCGGAGGCAATCACCGGCCTATCGGCCACCGACGTTCCGATGGCGGCGACCGCGATGGCCGCCGCTCTGCGTAACAGCGGACGACCGGGCATGGGATCGATGGCGATCGCCGCGGTCGATATCGCCCTGTGGGACCTCAAGGCCAAACTGCTATCCGTCCCGCTGGCCGAACTCCTCGGCCGGGTTCATACAAGGGTGCCCGCCTACGGCAGCGGCGGTTTTACCTCCTACTCCGACCGCCGACTGCGCGACCAGCTCAGTGGGTGGGCAGCGCAGGGGTTCGGGATGGTCAAGCTAAAGATCGGCCGTGAGCCATCTCGAGATCCCCAGCGCCTGGCGATAGCCCGGGATGCCGTCGGTCCCGACGTGCGCCTCTTCGCCGACGCCAATGGCGCATTCCATCCAGCCGAAGCGATCGCCATGTCCCGCGAGCTCGCGGATGCCGGCGTGGTCTGGTTTGAGGAACCGGTCTCCTCCGACGACCTGGAGGGACTACATGAAGTGCGCTCTGCGGCGCCAGCCGGAATGGCGGTCGCCGCCGGAGAGTACGGCGATGAGCTGTTCTACTTTCGTCGGATGCTCGACGCCCAAGCCGTCGACGTCCTGCAGGCCGACGTGACCCGATGCGCGGGAATCACGCAGCTTCAACGCATCGACGCGCTCTGCCGCGCCCGCTCTCGGCCCCTGTCGTTGCACTGCTCACCCACCATTCATGCCAACGTCGCGGTCGCGCTTGAAACCGTCGTCCACATCGAGTATTTCCACGACCATGCCAGCATCGAACACAAGCTCTTCGAAGGAGCCGCCACCGCAACCGACGGCCTCCTCTACCCCAACCTCGATATGCCCGGACACGGCGCTGTCTTTCGCTGGAGCGACGCCGAGCCATACGCGAGGTAACCGATAGTCACCTGCGGACATCGCCCACGCTCGGTAGCCCGCTCCTCCTCTCAGGCGAGGAGTATGCGTGAGGCTGATCAGCCGGCGACAGATCGTCGCGATCATGAGGCTGCGTTTGAGGCTCTACCGCGCGAGGCCTGGGCGACGGAGGATCTTAGGGCTAGTTCCCTGGCGGCGTCGTGGCGTAGCGGAGAAACAGGTTGCCTTCGTGCTCAAGGGCCCAGATCAGCCTCATGCTGCGATGCGTCGACAGCGGAGGTCCAGTGGTGATGCCAAGTTCGGGGTCTCCGACCAGCATTGGTGAGACG
>DASXDW010000109.1:0-6591 GCA_036490435.1 Solirubrobacteraceae bacterium | reverse complement strand
AGGAAGGACTCGGCATATTGCCGGTATTCCTCGACGAGCTGGTTCCGAAGCGCACAGACATCCAATGCAACCCACATCCTATTTTCCGTGCGGGCAGCTGAGCGTGGCCGCATGCGCCGCAGGCTTCTCTAGTCCGCCATCCTCCATTATTCAGAGCAATTACGCCGCACGCTTGTCAGTGGGCAGTTGGGACCGTTAGCTCTTATGAGCCTCGGATGGCAGCGGTGAAACACCGAAGCCCGAGCGGCAGCGCGCATCTGTGTCGGCTGGCCGTCCGGGGATGGCAATAGACGCGCCGCCCGTCGACTCGAACTGGTCGGGACTGAACGCCCACAACAATGAGCTCGGTGCGATCTCGACATCGGGCACGTCGCCTCCATCCGCGCGGCGTTTGGGCAACGGTGCAAATCCTGCTGCCCGTAACGGCGGAATCAGGCGCGTTCTGCGGACGAGGCCTCCGGTATGAACGACCGCCGAAGTCCCTGCAAATCTGTCCTATCTGGCACGGGGTAAGGCACGGTTACGTCTAACTCCGGAGCGGAAGGTCGCAGGTTCAAATCCTGCCGGGCGCGCTTTCATGCTGCCCGAACCGGGCCTCGCTGCCCAAGAACCGGTCACGCTCCCGGTGGCGGTTGCGGTCGAGGCGTCAAAGGGACCAACCCGAGGCGCCGGCACGGTTTCGCGGTACGGCCTGAGCCCGCTCGCGCGCGCGTGACTACTTGGCCGATCGCGGACCTCCGGCTCGACGAGGCTCTGCGCGACCGCAGTTTGGACGCGGCTTATGCTCAGGAGCGACCGAAGCTACGGCCGCGGTCGGGATATGGCTCTCACCAGCAGGCGGCGGGCGGAGAGCCGTCGGCCCGTTATGCGATGTCGGGATCGGCGAGTTCCCGCAGCCGGGCGCCGGCGCGTCGCAGCAGGCGCGACACCTGCATCTGTGAGCAGTCGAGATGCTCGGCGATCTCAGTCTGCTTGAGGTTGTCGCGCAGGCGCAAGGTCAACGCGCGGCGCTCCAGATAAGGCAGCCGCGGCAGCGCTGCCGCCAACGACGCGGTCAGCTCCACCAGCGCATACCCGTCCTCCAGTTCGCCCACATGGTCGTGGAGCGGCTCGGCGTCTTCGGTGTCGGGCGTCGCAACCGGCGCATCGAGCGACATCGCGAAGTGCGCGTTGCCGGCCTCCAGTCCGGCAAGTACCTGCTCGGTGTCGAGCTCGAGATACTGCGCGAGCTCACCCACATTGGGGGCGCGCCCGGTGCGCGCGGCGAGTTGCTGCGAGGCGTCCTCGACCCGCAAGGCCGCCTCCTGAGCGCCGCGGGGGACGTGTGCAGACCACCCGGTATCGCGGAAGTAGCGCTTGAGTTCGCCGAGAATCGTCGGGATGGCGAAGCCGGTGAACGGGATCCCTCGGTGCGGGTCAAAACGCTCGACCGCAGCGACCAGCCCCACTGACGCCACCTGAACGAGATCCTCGAACGGCTCAGCGCTGCTGAGATAGCGGCGCGCCAGCCGACGCGCCAGCGGTCGAAAACGATCGATCAGCGCATCGCGCGCCCATCGGTCACCGCATTCACGCCAGCGCAACGCCAACGCCTGGGTGGAGACCTGCTCAGCGCGCCGCAGACGGAGGTCGCGGTCACGGACGGTCGGGGAGAGCCTGCTCATCCTGCTGTCACGCGTGGCTGCCTTGGACACCGGGTCTGCTCCTTTCGAGACGCCTACCTGCTCGAGTGGACTTATGCGGTTGACTGCGGCACGCGAACTGCGGCGCCGAGCCCGGCGGCCGCGTCAGTGCCTTGACCTAGACAGACAAGTCGTTCTACTATAGACAGACTGGTCTGTCAAGGGTACGCTGCACAGTTATGGAAGCTGCTTCCGGGCTACCCGCCGCGCCGATGTCAGAGGTCCACGCACGGATCCTCGAGACCGCCTACGAGCTGTTCTCCACCCGCGGCGTCCGCGACGTAGGCATCAACGAGGTGATCGAACACGCCCACATCACCAAGGCCACGCTCTACCACCACTTCGCCTCCAAAGACGACCTCGTCGTCGCGTTCCTGAATCTCCGCGAGGAACGCTGGATGCGAGGCTGGGTCCAGACCGAGGCCCGCCGACGCGCCGACACGCCCGAGAAAGAGCTGCTGGCGATCTTCGACCTCTATGACGAGTGGTTTCACCGCGACGACTACGAGGCCTGCTCATTCGTCAACGTGCTGCTCGAACTCGGCGCGACCCACCCCGCCGGCAAAGCCAGCATCGAACACTTGGCCAACCTGCGCGGCATCGTTCACGGCCTGGCCGACCAAGCCAACCTCGAGGACCCGGACGGGTTCACCCGCTCGTGGTACATCCTCATGAAAGGCTCAATCGTGGCCGCAGCCGAGGGGTACACCGATGCCGCCAAACGCGCCAAGGCAATGGCCACACGACTCATCGAAGACCACCGCCCGCCCACACCGACACGCCGCAAGGCGAAGCCGACACGATCCTGAGCTGACCCGCCGCAGCTCAGCGGCGCTGATCGCCAGAACCCCCACCGCGAGGCCCCGAGAGGTGGTAAATTGGGTCCGCGGCTCGGTGGGGTGAGTGCCTGACCGGCTGAAGCAGTGCAGGAACGGTGGGCACCGGCTCAGAGTTGGGCTGCGGTGCTGCCTCCACGACAACCGAGAAATCGAAGTCGAGGAGAGCAATCTTCGTGTCCACCGATGCTCCATCTCCGTACCTCCCGGAGTCAGGTCTGGGGATCGTGGTTGCGCAGCGAGGGACGACCACCAGCATCGAGCTCGACGGCGCGTGCGACCTCACCGCACGAGCAAGCTTCCGGGAGGCGATCAGACGGGCGCTGGCGGGCGATCCCGAGTGCATCGTCCTGGATCTCGGCGCGCTGAGCTTCATCGACGTCATCGGCATCCATCTCGTTCTCGAGCTCGCCGGCCGGTCCAGGGCGCAGCACGTGCGCCTGGTGATCTGTCCCGGCTCCAGCTCAGTCCAGCATGTGTTTGACCTTTGCCAGGTGACCGAGGCGCTGCCTTTCGTCACCACACCTCTGAAGCTGGAGGAGCCGCGAGACCCCGTATCGCCCGCGACAGGCGATGCGGGATCTGGCGGTGCTCTCTCCTCCCACCCCCAGCGGCGCCGGTCGCCCATCCCTACCCCTCGGCGGCCGGCGCCGTTCCAGCCTGTTGCTCCCGGTGCTGATGTCCACGAGACGTTTCGAGCGTTTCCCGGACGGCCGTCGTGACCCGGGTGCACATCCCCACCGTCCGGGGCTTGCTCGACCTCCTGCGGACAGCAGCGCGGATCCCAGGCCCCGCGGCTCGCCCTCCCCGCGCGTTGCTCGAACCCGCACTCAGCTGCGGTGTTCGAAGGCCTCGACCCGGGGTACTGTAAAGACAACGACTTCGAGCCGGCGGTCGGCGACCACGGCAGAGGTTGTGCGGAGAGCACACGGAACGATCACGGCAATCGCACGTCCGGTTGTCGATTCCGGTCCGTCAGACGACAAACGTTTTGACGAGTTTGGTCGGGATCGTTCATGTGTGAATCAACGTCGATGACAACAGGTGGAGAGAGCACCAGCTGCTGCCACGCCTCAGGGGCAGGTGCCTGCGGCTGGTGTGCGGAAGGAAGATCTGCTCCTGCGCCTGAGCCTCGCCTCCGAACGGCCGCAGCTCCTCACGGGGCCAGCGGCTCTCAGAGTGCGACGGAGCGACGTCCTCGCCCCTGCGAGACCGACCAGAGCACGGCCCGCGCCTACGGCGGCGGTCGTGGCGGGCTTGGCAGGCCGCGCGCTTGGGTCACGAGCGCGCGGCCGTCGGCCCATCCCGGGTGACCTTCGACGCGCGTGATGCGCCGGACCGGTGAAGGTGCGACTGCGGGATGCGATATCGAGTCGGCCTGAGCTCGACCTCGGGCCCCCGGCGCGCGGTCGGACATCTAGCGCGCGAGGCTAGTCGCTGAGGGCTCGTGGCCGGGGTCGAGATCCTTGACGTGTTGAAAGAAGAGCCTTGCCGGGCGACCGGGCGCAATGAAGGCGGCCACGAGTTGATCCCCGACGCCCCAGAGCGCACGCCGCACGATCGGCCGCCGTGTGCTCCAGAAGACGTGTGATGCGGACGCCCCAGAACACGCCGTCGCGAAACCAGGTCCGTGCGCTGTGTGGCGTCGGGCGCGTTGCGGACTTGACGAAATCTGCACGTGTCCGGCCGCTTCTTTCACAGGCTCCTCACGCGGGCGGACCTACGCTCGATGTGCCTTTCCAAATGCCCCGGCGCCGGACGCTGGCGCGCTCGCTGCGGCACGCCGTGGACGAGGCATTGCCCCCGCTGCCGCGGCGTGCCTTGTTCGGTCTCGCCCGCCGCAGGGCGGTGCTCGACGCACGGGACGCCATCGACGTGCTGGTCAAGCGCCTGCGCAGCCCCGAGCCCGTCGCGGCCGAGGGCGCCGCCCTCATCGAGCGGATGCTGAGCGACGGCGCCTGGAGTCCGCTCTACAAGGCCGGCCCCGCAGGTGCGCTGCGGCGGCTCGTCGTTGTGGCGACCTCGGCGCTCGAGCCCGCCGCCGTCAACTGATCTGCTCGCGCCCGGACTCGAGCCGGCCGGCATCAACCAGCCGGCCGGCTCGACGCACGCGATACCGTCCGGAAGGCATGCCCTCCGCCCCCGAACCGCCGCCGCCTCGCGCGCCGCGCTGGCGGTTTCTGCGCGATCTCGCGGACGCCGTGCGCGACGTGGGCTCGGACATGAGCTCGATCGGCAAGGCGTGCACGTGCGGCAATCCGCGCCACCACGGGCCCTGCCCGCGTCACGGCAAGCTCTACTGAGTCGCTCAGTAGAGGGCCGTCAACCCGCGGCGGCCAGCAGAACCCGGCGGTAGTCGTCCCAGGTGTCGACGTCGAGCGGGACGGGACCCTCCATCGCGACGTCCGCCACCTCGTCGGCGTGCCCGTCCATCAGCTTCCACACGCCCTTGTCACCGTGCAAGCCGGCCAGCTCGCCGAACATCGAACGCGCAAAGGCCAGCGGATGGCCGCGCCCGTCGCTGTAGGCGCAGGCGGCCAGCGGAGCGTCGCCACGCCCGTCCAGCAACGCCTCCACGTGGGCCACGCCCACGCCAGGCTGGTCGCCCAGCATCAGCACCAGCGTGTCGCAGCGCATGTCCACGTGTTCGAGCGCCGCCGCGATCGACGATGAGCAGCCCTCGCCGAAGGCGGTGTTCTCCACCACCTCGACCCCGTGCAGGTCGACCCAGCGCCGCACCTCGGCCGAGGCGCCGCCGACGACGCACAACAGCTGATCGAACGGGCAGCTGCGGGCGGTCTGGAGCACATGCCCCAGCAGCGGCGCGCCGCCGTAGGGCAGCAGCTGCTTGGCCTGCCCCAGGCGCGTGGAGGCGCCGGCGGCGAGCACGACCCCGGTGACCCAGCGATCCTCGCTGCCAGGCGCCCTCACGACCGGTGGGCCGCCAGATCGTCGGCGTGCTCGGCGGCGTAGCGGTCACGGCAGCCGTCGCAGCAGAAGTACACAGCATCGCCGGCCACCTCCAGGTGGGGCGCGGCGTCGGTGATCGCCACCTGCATCCCGCACACCGGGTCGGTGGCCACCGCCACGACGACCGGCGCCGGCGCCGAGGCCTCCGGGCGGCCGGGGACCGGGTCGGCGTGCTGGCACTCGACCATCTGCGCCAGGATCGAGATCGCGATCTCGGCCGGCGTGCGGGCGCCGATGTTCAGGCCGGCCGGCGTGTGCAGCTGCGCCACGAGCTCGGCGGGGACGTCGAGCTCGTCGCGCACCGCCGCGCCGCGCTTGGGGCTGGCCACCAGGGCCACGTAGCCCACGCCGGCGCGCAGCGCCTCGGCGATCACCGCCTCCTCGCCGTTGCCGTGCGAGGCCACGATCACCGCAGCAGCGCCGGTCAGATCGACGCCGGCGGCGGCCGCACCCCCCGCCGCGCGCAGGACGTCGTAGCCCGAGGCCTTGGCCACCGAGACGATGGCCTCGGCGATCGGCGAGCCGCCGACGATCACCAGCCGCGCGGCGGGCAGGTGGGGCTCGATGAAGATCTCCAGCGCGCCGCCGCTCAGGCACGGGTTGCGCTCCACCACCGCACCCTCGATGGCGTCGGCACCCTCGATGTCGCCGCCCTCCGGGACGAGCCGGAGCAGCAGCGGGTCGCCGGTTTCCATGGCCCGCAGCGCGTGCAGGCGGACTGAGGATTCGGCGCAGACACCGCCGACGAACCCCTCCATGCTGCCGTCGGGCAGGACCACCGCGGCGTTGCCTGGGCGGACGCTGGTGGGGCGGCGGGCGCGCACGACGGTCGCCAGCACGAACGGGGTGCGGTCGGACAGCAGGCTCTGTACGTGGATGGCGAGGTCGCCCTGAATCATTTACTCAATCCTTCCCTTGCATAGCGTCCCACACACGTCCGGGCGTGCAGGGCATGTCGACGTGCAGGACCCCGAACGGCTCCAGGGCGTCACACACCGCGTTGACGATCGCCGGCGGGGAGCCGACGGTCGCCGATTCGCCGATCCCCTTGGCCCCGAACGGATGGTGGGGAGACGGCGTGACCGTGTGGCCGGTCTCCCACT